>NZ_JBHVSZ010000005.1:27087-357770 GCF_042884885.1 Arthrobacter sp. NPDC058097 | reverse complement strand
CCACGGGGGTGGCGGTCCGGCAAATTCAACCAATTTAATAAAAAATCGGTATCAACAAACTTGGCACACTATTGAGTTCTCAAACAACAGACACATTCGAATACTTCCCGAAACAATTCCCGGATTAGTCATCGGAAATTTACATTTCGTATTTCTTCGCTGCGATGTTTCTAGCTTATTTCATCCATTTTCACTTTGCAAATCCGGGTTATTCACCCGATATTCACTTCAATGAAAAATGAATCCGCCCAGCACTAAGCGAAGCTTTTCTTCGTTCATTTTCGAAGTAGAAGAATTGCTTCTCAGTGTTGGGGGTCTGTCGCCACTCAGCGGCGGCGACTCAGAAGACATTACACGCTCCCCCGCGGCCGTGCAAACCGGCTGCGGAGGAGCGTGCATTTTGCCTGTTCCGGTGCTAGGCGTTCCGGTGCTAGGCCTTCGGGTGCTAGGCGCCGGACACCTGGACCGTGGCCAGGTTCTTCTTGCCGCGGCGGAGCAGCAGGTACTTGCCGTGCAGCAGCTCGGATGGGGAGATCACCGCGTCCGGATCCGTAACCTTGGCGTTGTTGACATAGGCGCCGCCCTCGCCGACCACACGGCGCGCGGCGGACTTGCTGTCCGACAGCCCCGAGGCAACCAGCAGGTCGATGATGCCGAGGCCCGTGCCGTCCACCGAAGCGGACGGGAGTTCTGCGGTCGCCGCTGCGAGCGTCTGCTCGTCGAGCACTGAGAGATCGCCGTTCCCAAAAACAGCCGCGGAAGCAGCAATGACTTTTTCGGTCGCTTCGACTCCGTGGACCAGCGCCGTCACTTCGTAGGCGAGCTTCCGCTGGCCTTCGCGGGCGAACGGGCGCTCAGCCACAGAGACGGCAATTTCCTCAATCTCGGCCCGGGTCAGGAAAGTGAACACCTTCAGCCGGTCCACAACGTCGGCGTCGGCGGTGTTAAGCCAGAACTGGTAGAAGGTGTACGGGCTGACCATGGCCGAGTCCAGCCAGATCGCGTTGCCCTCGCTCTTGCCGAACTTGGTGCCGTCTGCGTTGGTGATGAGCGGCGTGCCCAGTGCATGGACCGTCTTACCCTCCACCTTGCGGATGAGTTCGGTGCCGCTGGTGAGGTTGCCCCACTGGTCGGATCCGCCGGTCTGCAGCATGCAGCCGTAGTCGCGGTAGAGCTGCAGGTAATCCATGCCCTGCAGGATCTGGTAGCTGAACTCCGTGTAGCTGATGCCTTCCTCGGAGCTCAGCCGGGATGCCACGGCGTCCTTGCGCAGCATCGTACCCACGCGGAAGTGCTTGCCCACCTCGCGGAGGAAGTCGATCGCACTCAGCGGCGCGGTCCAGTCGAGGTTGTTGACCATCCGGGCGGCGTTGGCGCCGTCAAAGCTGAGGAAGCGTCGGACCTGTGCCTGCAGGTAACCGACCCACTCCGAAACGGTGTCCTTCGTGTTCAGGGTGCGTTCCGCCGTCGGACGCGGATCGCCGATCAGCCCGGTGGAACCGCCCACGAGGCCCAAGGGCTTGTGGCCGGCCAGCTGGAGCCGCCTCATGAGGAGGAGCTGGACCAGGTTTCCCAGGTGGAGGCTCGGCGCCGTGGGGTCGAACCCGCAGTAATACGTGACCGGCTCCCCTGCGAGCAACTTTTCCAATTCCACTTCATCGGTGGATACGTGGACAAGGCCGCGCCATTTGAGCTCCTGCCAGATGTTGGCGAAGCTGGGGTCGTTCTGCTGGGATTCGAGGTCGTTTAGTTGTGACACGCCTTCTAAGTTAGCAGGATCAGCGCCACGCCGACCCCTGTGAAGGACAGGAGGAAGGCCCGGCCGCGATCGGCCGGGCCTGTCCGGAAACCTTAACGCTCGATGCCTGCCGGAACGTCCGCGGCCGCGATCAGCCGGAGCCGCTGGGTGGGGCGGGTCATGGCAACGTACAAATCGCCCACCCTGCCGTGCTCGTGGTTCAGCATGGCGCTCGGTTCGAGGACCACGACGCCGTCGAACTCAAGCCCCTTGGCTTCCCGCGGGCTGATGACCACCACATCCTGTTCGTAGCTGCCGGCACCCGTGCCCAGTCGGGAACCGTACTCGGCACGCAGCGCCGAGGTGGCTTCCCGCAGCAGGTCGCCGTCGGCAATCACGGCGAGCAGACCGCCGTCGAGCGCTTCGAGCTCCTCGGGCAGGACCTCCACCAGCCGGTTCACGAGGCCAGAGCGCTCCACACGGTCGATGATGGGCGACCAGCGGCCTTCGCGGACGGCCTTCGGGGCGGAAACCACCAGGCCGGCGGCGTTGGCCATGCGCGCCGCCGCTTCGGCGATCTGCGACGGCGTCCGGTAGTTGACCGTGAGCTCCTCCAACTGCCAGCGGTCGCCGAACATCGGGGCGAGGGCCCCCTGCCAGGACTTCGCGCCGGCCACGGAACTGGTCTGGGCGATGTCCCCCACGATGGTGAAGGACTTGAGCGGGCAGCGCCGGACCAGGAGCCGCCACTGCATGGGCGACAGTTCCTGGGCCTCGTCGACGACGATGTGTCCGAAGGCCCAGGTGCGGTCGCTGGTGGCGCGCTCGGCCGCCGTCAGGCGCGCCTCGCGTTCCTCGTTCTGTTCAACGAGTTCCTCGGCGGACATCAGCACATCGACGCCGGCCGACTCCATGTTGACCAGGGTCTGCCGGGCGTTGGCCAGGGCGCGGGCGCGGTCCTGCTCCTGCTGGGCGAGCCCGCGGCCTGCGGCGGGATCCAGTTCACCGAGGAGTTCGGCAGCTTCGTCGAGGAGGGGGACGTCTGCTTCGGTCCACGGGGCATCGGGGGCCCGCAGCAGCAACTCGCGTTCCCTGGCGGTGAGGCCGGGGGTGCAGGCTTCGAGGAGGGCGGGCTTGCTGAGGAGCTCACTCACGAGCTTCTCGGGCGTCATCGGCATCCAGCACAGGTTCAGCGCAATGCGCACGTCGCGGGCGGTGCGCACGTCCTCGGCGAGGTAGGAGCGGTCGGCATTGTTGCCGATGTTGCCCTCCTCGACGAGTTCGGTCATCTGCTCGGTCAGCTCGCGGAGCAGGATCTTGACGAAGGTGACGCGGGCCTCGTTGTGCGGCTTGCCGGTGGACCGTGCGCGTTCGCGGGCGCGACGGACCTGCCGGGGCGTGAGGGTCAGCTTGCGGCCGTCGACCTCCAGGATCCGGTTCTCGGCCGGAATGCGCTGCCGGTTGGCCACGGCGTTGGCGATGACCTCGGCCATCTCCAGCCTGCCCTTGATGGCGGCGACGTCCGCATCCTGCTCCGGTACCGCGTTGATCCCCGGCATGAGCCTGCCCAGGCTGGCCATGACCACACCGGTTTCACCCAGCGACGGCAGGACGCGTTCGATGTATTTCATGAACGACGACGACGGTCCCACCAGCAGCACGCCGGCGGACTTCAGCCGGTCGCGGTGGGTGTACAGCAGATAGGCGGCGCGGTGCAGGGCCACGGCGGTCTTGCCGGTGCCCGGCCCGCCCTGGACGACGAGGGCACCGGAGATGGAGGACCGGATGATGCGGTCCTGCTCGGACTGGATGGTGCCCACGATGTCCGACATGCGGCCGGTGCGCTTGGAATTCAGTGCGGCCAGCAGGGCACCCTCGCCCTGCAGGGAATCGGCGTCGGAGAGCATGTCGGCGTCCAGGACGTCGTCCTCGATGGCCTTGACCTCGCGGCCCTGCAGGATCAGGTGCCGGCGCCGGCGCACGCCCTGCCGGTCAAAGGCAGTGGCCTGGTAGAAGTGGCCGGCCTCGGGTGCGCGCCAGTCGACCATGAGCCGGACGAGGTCCTCGGTGGTGAGCCCGATGCGGCCGATGTACTGCGCCTCGCCGGAGTCCAGGTCCAGCCGGCCGAACACGAGGCGGTCGTCGACGGCGTCGAGCTGGGCGAGGCGGTCCTCGTACAGGGCCGCGAAGGCGTCACGTTCGGAGACGTTCTGCATGGTGCCGACTGCTCCCGCGCGGCGCACCTGGGCCAGCTGGGCGCGCTTTTCCTCGCGCAGTTCATCAAGCCGGGCATACAGGCCGGCTACATAGTCCCGTTCGTGGGCCAAATCGGCGTCGTGCATCGTTCCCCTATCGCAAAAGACAGACCGTCCATTCTACAACCTTTTCGGCTTCCGTGGCGGCTGTTTGAGCTGCTAAAGCAGGTTATCTGACGGCGCGGCCCCGGCGCTCACGGACAAGGCCGCTGGTCAGAGGCGCAGCAGCGACCGCACACGGTGCCCGGCCAGGGCGGAGCGGCCTCGCAGCTCGCCGAGTTCCATCACCACGCCCACGCCCGAGACGTGGACCCCGCAGCGTTCAAACAGGCGGGCGGCTGCCCCGAGGGTGCCGCCTGTGGCGAGGACGTCGTCGAGGATCAGCACCCGGCTGCCGCGCGCCAGGTCGGTGGTGTGCAGTTCCAGGGTGGCGTTGCCGTATTCGAGGGCGTAGTCCTCGGAGTAGACCTCGCGCGGCAGCTTCCCGGCCTTGCGCACTGTCACCACGCCGGTGCCGGTGGCGTAGGCCGCGGCGGCGGCGAGCAGGAACCCGCGTGCCTCGACGCCGGCCACGGCGTCGAACTGCCCCTTGAACGGCTCCACGAGCGCGTCCACGACTGCCCGGAACGCGGGGCCGTCGGCGAAGACGGGGGTCAGGTCCTTGAAGGTGATTCCGGGCTTGGGGTAGTCCGGAACTGTCGCGCAAAGGCCCGTGATGAGTTCGTCCACGGGGACGGGCCTGGGGGCAGGGGCTTGTTCGCTCTGATTCACCCGTCAAGCCTACGCCCGCGGCGCACGCGCCTTCGCCGCCTTGTAGCGCGACACGGTGGGGTCGCCGGTAAGCCAGAACCGCCATGGATAATCGTGCGTGCCGCCGTGCCCGGCGACGCCGACCCGTGGCCCGCTGCTGACGTGCGCGGCGGGTGCCGGCGGCAGAACCAGGCCAAACGGCGGACCCAGGACGTCCCGCCCGCTGTCCTCGGTGGTCAGTCCGAGTGCTGTGGCCAGCCGGGCCGGACCGCTGGCCAGATCCTTGGCGGCTTTCGACGTCGGCCGCCTGGCGAGGGCGAGTTCACTGCCCTCCACGATCTCCCCGGCGCGCAGCAGGACGGCCGAGGCATGGCCGGCCGGACCGCAGACAATGTTGGCGCAGTAGTGCATGCCATATGTGAAATAGACGTACAGGTGGCCGGCGGGACCGAACATGGGGGCGTTCCGACGGGTGGGGCCGCGGTAGGTGTGCGATCCGGGGTCAGGGTGCAGTGAATCGACCGGACCCATGTAGGCCTCGAGCTCGGTGATCCGGACGGCCACGGGACCTTCAGCGCTGTGGTGCGTCAGGACAGCGCCAAGGAGCAGCGGGGCTATTTCGCGGGCATCGCCGGACAGGAACTGCCGCACAGGGCCGCTGGTGGTCATGCCCCGACTCTACCGAAGCCCCTGTTGCCCGGCCCGGGGCCGGGCAGGCCCCTCGCAAAGCTGCTGCACGGTCATGTCCGATTTCCGCTAGCACGGCCCTCGGGCGGCTGGCAGGATGGAGTCATGGACTTCTGGCAGCGCTACCGCGCCATCGACGCGCGGGACACCCGTTTTGACGGGCAGTTCTTTACGGCGGTGCGGACCACGGGCATCTACTGCCGGCCCTCGTGCCCGGCCAGGACGCCGAAGGCGGAGAACGTCACCTTCTATGAGACCTCCGCCGCCGCCCACGAGGCCGGGTACCGCGCGTGCAAGCGCTGCCTGCCCGAGGCGGTTCCGGGCACACCAGCCTGGAACCTCCGCTCGGACATTGCCGGCCGGGCCATGCGCCTGATCAACGACGGCGTGATCAACCGCGACGGCGTTGAGGGGCTCGCCGCGCGGCTGGGCTATTCCTCCCGACAGCTGAACCGGATCCTCAGCCATGAGCTCGGCGCCGGGCCCCTGTCCCTCGCCCGGGCCAGCAGGGCCCAGACCGCGCGAACGCTGCTCGTGTCCACGGGGATGAAGCTTGCTGACGTCGCCTTCGCCGCGGGTTTCAGCAGCGTCCGCCAGTTCAATGAGACCGTGGCCGAGGTGTTCGACATGACGCCGACCGGCCTGCGCAGCACCGCCCGGCACCACCCGTCCGCTCCCGCCAGCACGTCGCTCACGCTGGCTCTGCCCTACCGCGAACCGTTCGACCCCGGTGTCTTCAGCTTCCTCGCCGTCCGCGCCGTTCCGGGGATCGAGGCCGGAACCGCAACGTCCTATGCCCGGACACTGCGGCTCCCGCACGGGGACGCACGGTTCTGTGTGGAATACACCGGCCCCGGAAACGGCACCGTTGAGGGTGGAAAAGCGTTGGGCGGAAGTTTGGGGTACGACGGCGGCACGCACCGGCGCTCCCTGGTGCTCACCATCGGCGCGGTGGACCTCCGGGACCTGCCGGCCCTGCTGAGCAGGGTCCGCCGGCTTTTTGACCTCGACGCCGATCCCGTCGCCATCGACGGCGCGCTCGGCGGCGACCGCCGTCTTGCGGCATCCGTTGCGGCGGCGCCGGGGATCCGCCTGCCCGGTGCCCTCGATCCGCAGGAACTGCTCATCCGGGCCATGGTGGGGCAGCAGATCACGGTAGCCGCAGCACGCACGGCCCTCACGCAGCTGGCCGCGGCCGGCAGTCCCAGCGCCGCCGCCGGCGATGGGCTTACCCGGCTGTTCCCGTCGCCGGCGCAGATCGCCGGGGCTGGCGGGGAGCTGCTGCGGGGCCCACGGCGCAGGATAGAGTCGCTGCTGGCCGTGGCCGCGGCACTGGCCGACAAGACGCTGAACCTTGGCTACGGGGACGATCTGCCTGGCCTGTCGGCCAAGCTGCTGCCGCAGCCAGGCATCGGGCCGTGGACCGTGGGCTATGTGGCCATGCGGGTCATCGGCGCACCGGACATCTTCCTCGCCAACGACGCCGCAGTGCGCAACGGAATCCGGGCGCTGCCCGGCGGCAGTCTGCCGGGCGGCCGCCCGCCCGGAGGGAGCCCCATAACCGGTAGCAGCGCACGTGGCACCGCACCGCCGTCGGATCTGCCGTCGTCGGACGCCCCGTTCTCTGACTTCCGCGAAGTGAGCCCGTGGCGTTCGTACGCCACCATGCACCTCTGGCGGGCGGCCGCGACCAGTTCCAGAACCGCTGCCCCGCGGGGCGCAAACAACCAAATCGATGCAATGAAAGAAGCCGCGCAATGAAAGCCCAGCTCCTGACCATGACCACGCCGGACGGGCCGTTCACGATCATCGCCCGCGACGGTGTGGTGCTCGCCTCCGGCTGGACGGCCGACCGCCATGACCTCACGGGCCAGATCCATCCGGAGCTGCTGCCGGAGGCCTACGAACCGGTGGAGCACCTCGGCCCGATTTCGGCGGCTGTGGACGCGTTCTACGCGGGTGATCCGGCGCCGGCCATGAGCGTTCCTGTCCTGCAGAAATCAGGCCCGTTCCGCGCGCATGCCTGGGATGTGCTGCGCACTGTCAGCCCGGGGGCGCCGGTCACCTACACCGAATACGCGGAGCTGTCCGGCAACGCCAAGGCAGTCCGGGCCGCCGCCAGTGCGTGTGCGTTTAACGCCGCGGCGCTGTTCGTTCCGTGCCACCGAGTGGTGCGCACGGACGGCACAATGGGCGGATTCCGCTGGGGTCTGCGTATCAAGGAGAGCCTGCTGGCCCGCGAAAAGCAGGCTCTCGCCGCGGGCTGAACCAGCAGCTGAGCCGGCACCTGAACCAGCCGGCCGGTCAGGGTGCCGTGCCCTGAACCTGGGCGCTACTTCGCCGGAACCCCGGATGGCCAGGGCAGGAGTTCCGGCAGGTCCACGTCGTCGGCAGCGGCCGAGGCGCGCAGGCTGCCCAGCGACGGTTCCCGTCCGGCGAGCCAGGCGGCGATGTCCGTGACCATTCCGCTGACCACCGTGGAGCGGCCGCCGGTCCCGATTGTCACGCGAGGCAAGCCCAGAGGCTGCAGCACCAGCTTTTGGTCCTCGGGCACGCGCGCGGCAAGGAACGTGAACAGGTGCTCGCAGAACTGCCTGCTCCACGTTTCCGGGCCGCGGCCGGTGTTGAGGTCGGACGCGTGGATCACCAGCTCGCGCCAGAGCGCGAAGCCGCCGTCCAGCACCACTCCCCCGCGGTAGGAAATGGGTGCGCGCCAGCCGCCAGCACGGGCGTCAGAGCCTGTATCCGCAGCCGCGTCCCCTTCATCCAGCGAATCGAAGGCACGCAGTGCCCGCTGCAGCGCCGAGTCGAGGTCGGCGCGGTGCTGTTCCAGCGCATGTCCGGCGCTCATTTCGATGGCCTTCGTGCGGCCGTCATAGCCGCCGTCATACAGTTCCACCGTTTCCCCGCGCGCGGCGTACTCGAGCTGCCGCGCCATCGCGTTGGAGATGCCGGAGATGTGCGCGAGGACATGCCCGCGGGTCCAGCCCGGCAGTGCCGAGGGAGCCGGGACGTCAGCCTCGGTGAGTTTGGCAGCCAGGGAGGAAACGGCGTCGGCCGCCTTGTGGAGCTCGGCGAGCAAAGCGTCAGGTGTGATCGCAGTCATGCCGCAATCCTAAACTCCCCACCGGCTCCCCGCCTTCGCAAGCTCAGGCCGGGGCCCTCGCCGGCGTGGGCCCCCGCGACGGAATCTCGCACGCCGGGGCCCACTCTTTGCGATCTGCTAGCCTGCGTACTCGCGGACGCCGTTGAGCTCGGCTTCCAGCGCGGCAAGCTGGCGTTCGACGGCGGCCGGCGCCGTGCCGCCCTGGGAGTTCCGGCTGTTCAGTGACCCTTCCGTGCTGAGGACGCTGCGGACCTCAGGCGTGAGGTGCTCCGAAATGGCGGCATACTCGTCGTCCGTCAGGTCCCACAGTTCCACGTTGCGGCTCTCCGCCTGCTTCACCGCCGCGCCGGACAGTTCGTGCGCCTCGCGGAAGGGCACGCCCTGGCGGACGAGCCATTCTGCAATATCCGTAGCCAGCGCGAAGCCCTGCGGTGCCAGCGATTCCATCCGCTCGGCATTGAACTTCAGCGTGGCGATCATGCCCGAGACAGCCGGCAGCAGCAGCTCCAGCGTGTCGGCGGCGTCGAACACCGGCTCCTTGTCCTCCTGCAGGTCGCGGTTGTACGCGAGCGGCAGGCCCTTGAGCGTGGCCAGCAGGCCGGTGAGGTTGCCGATCAGCCTGCCGGCCTTGCCGCGGGCCAGCTCGGCCACGTCCGGGTTCTTCTTCTGCGGCATGATGGACGACCCCGTGGAGTACGAATCGTGCAGCGTGACGAAGGAGAACTCCTTGGTGGCCCAGAAGATGACTTCCTCAGAGATCCGGGACAGGTCAACGCCGATCATCGCGGCCACCCAGCCGAACTCGGCAAAGACATCGCGGGCGGCGGTGCCGTCGATCGAGTTGTGGACTGCGGAGAAGAAACCCAGGTCCGCGGCCACTGCCTCGGGGTCAAGGCCCAGCGACGAGCCCGCGAGTGCACCCGAGCCGTACGGCGAAACGCCGGCGCGCTTGTCCCAGTCCTGCAGACGCTGCACGTCGCGCAGCAGCGCCCAGACGTGGGCCAGGAGGTGGTGGCTGAGCAGGACGGGCTGCGCGTGCTGCAGGTGGGTGCGGCCCGGCATCGCCACGCCGGGGTGTGCCTTGGCCTGCTCCACCAGCGCGTCGATGGTGGCGAGCACTCCACGGGCGATGATCCGGGCGTGGTCACGCAGGAACATCCGGCCCAGCGTGGCCACCTGGTCGTTGCGTGACCGCCCGGCCCGCAGCTTGCCGCCCAGCTGGGTTCCGGCGCGCTCGATCAGGCCGCGTTCCAGGGACCCGTGCACGTCCTCGTCAGATTCGGCCGGAAGGTAGGCGCCGGAGGCGACGTCCTGGTCCAGCCGTGCCAGGGCATCAAGCATGCCGTCGAGCTCGGCGTCGTCCAGCAGCCCGGCCTTGTGCAGCACGCGGGCGTGCGCCTTGGACCCGGCGATGTCGTAGCGGGCCAGCCGCCAGTCAAAGTGCGTGGACTTGCTCAGCGCCGCGAGGGCGTCAGCCGGACCGCCGGCGAACCGGCCACCCCACAGCGCACCGGTGTTGGTCCCCGAGCGCACCCCAACCTCGCTTCGCTCGGCCGGGGACCCCTGCGCTCGTGGGCCCATTTCGGACTTCTGCTCAGCCACAGGGGCTACTTTCCTGCGACGCGGATGTCGCGGCGGGCGGCAACCTTGGCGGACATGCCCCACAGCTCGATGAAACCGCGCGCCATGGACTGGTCGAAGGTGTCCCCGGTGTCGTAGGTGGCGAGGTCGAAATCGTACAGCGAGGTCTCGGAGCGGCGTCCGTTGACGACCGCCTGGCCGCCGTGCAGGACCATCCGGATGTCGCCGGAGACGTACCGCTGGGTGTCTTCGATGAACGCGTCGAGGGAGCGCTTGAGCGGGGAGAACCACTGGCCGTCGTAGACCAGCTCTGCCCAGCGCTGGCCGACGGTGGCCTTGAAGCGGGCCTGCTCGCGCTCGATGGTGATGTCTTCAAGGTGCTTGTGCGCCGTGATGAGGGCCATCGCGCCGGGGGCCTCGTAGATTTCGCGGGACTTGATGCCCACCAGGCGGTCCTCGACGACGTCGATCCGGCCCACGCCCTGGGCGCCGGCACGGCGGTTGAGTTCCTTGATGGCCTGCAGCGGGGTGACCTTGACGCCGTCGATCGCTACCGGGACGCCGGCCTCGAAGGAGATGGTGACCTCGTCCGGTGCCGGCGGGAATTCCGGCGTGGCGGTGTAGTCGTAGATGTCCTTGGTGGGGGCGTTCCAGATGTCCTCGAGGTAGCCGGTTTCGACGGCGCGTCCCCAGACGTTCTGGTCGATCGAGTAGGGGTTCTTCTTGGTGGTCTCGATCGGCAGTCCCTTTTCCTCGGCGAAGGCGATGGCCTTGTCGCGGGTCAGGGCGAGGTCGCGGACGGGGGCGATGCATTTCAGGTCCGGGCCGAGGGTCTGGATGCCAACCTCGAAGCGGACCTGATCGTTGCCCTTGCCGGTGCAGCCGTGGGCCACGGTGGTGGCGCCGAATTCGCGGGCGGCCTTAACCAGGTGCTTGACGATGACCGGGCGGGAGATGGCGGACACCAGCGGGTAGTGGCCCTGGTAGAGGGCGTTGGCCTTCAGCGTGGGGACGCAGTACTCGTTGGCGAACTCGTCGGACGCGTCGGCCACGTAGGCCTCGACGGCGCCGCAGCCCAGGGCGCGCTGGCGGATGGTCTCCAGTGATTCGCCGCCCTGTCCTACGTCGACCGCCACGGCGATGACCTCGGCGCCGGTGGCTTCGCCGATCCAGCCGATGGCTACGGAAGTATCCAGGCCACCTGAGTAGGCCAGAACAATACGCTCAGTCACGGAACATGCTCCTTAGTTGTTTGTTTCTGTTTTTTTGTTTTGTCTTGAAGGTAGCTGCCGCACCCTGCCGGGCTGGTTGCTACTGGGTTGGTTGCTATCGGGCCGGACCCTATTGGCCCGCGCCGGCTTCCTCGGCGAGCTGCAGGAACCGGGCTGCCAGTTCCGGCCCGCCCAGGGGGTCCCGGGCCACGAGCAGCACGGTGTCGTCCCCGGCGATGGTGCCCAGGATGGAGGGCATCACGGAGTGGTCGATGGCGAGGGCGAGGAAGTTCGCGGCGCCGGGCGGGGTCCGAAGCACCACGAGGTTGGCTGATGCTTCGGCCGTCACCAGAAGCTCCCCGCAGAGCCGCGCCAGCCGGGCGTCGAGGATTTCCTGGCTGACCCCGCTCTTGGCCGCCCGCTCCCCGCCTTCGCCGGGGACGGCGTACACCAGCACGCCCTCCTTGCCCCGGACGCGGACGGCGCCAAGCTCCACCAGGTCACGCGACAGCGTGGCCTGGGTGACCTGCACGCCGTCGTCCGCGAGCAGCGCCGCGAGCTCGGCCTGGGAACGCACCGATTCGCCGGTCAGGATCGCTGTGATCCGCGCCTGGCGGGCCGTCTTGGTGGCCGGGCTCGCGCCGGGGGCCGCCGGGTTGGTGGACACTAGAACGTGCTCTCCCCGGTGCCCTCAACGGGGGAAAGCCCATCGACGAATGCCAGCCCGGACTGGTGCATGAGCCAGGCCATGAGCCCCTTCTGCGCATGCAGGCGGTTCTCGGCTTCGTCCCACACGATCGACTGCGGGCCGTCAATCACGCCGGCCGAGATTTCGTAGCCGCGGTAGGCGGGAAGGCAGTGCAGCACCACGGCGTCCCCGGCGGCCTGCGCCAGCGCGGCCTCGTCCACGGAGTACTCACGGAACAGCTGCATCCGTGCCTCCTTTTCGGATTCCTGGCCCATGGAAACCCAGGTGTCGGTGGCGACGACGTCGGCTCCCTTGAGTGCCTCGGCCGCGTCTGTGGTGATGAGGACCGAACCGCCGGTTTCTGCAGCACGTTCCTGGGCGGCGGCTACGATATCGGCCGCGGGCAGGTAGCCCTCGGGACCGGCGATGCGCACGTGCATGCCGGCAGTGACGCCGGCCAGCAGGTAGGAGTTGGCCATGTTGTTGGCGGCGTCGCCGAGATAGGCCATGGTGAGGCCCTTGAGCTCGCCCTTGTGCTCCTTGACGGTCAGGAGGTCCGCCAGCAGCTGGCACGGGTGGTAGTCGTCGCACAGGGCGTTGATGACCGGGACCTTGGAGTTTTCGGCCATGGCAACGAGGCCGGAGTGCGCGCCGGTCCGCCACACGATGGTGGACACCATGCGCTCGAGGACCTTGGCGGTGTCCTCGACGGACTCCTTGTGGCCGATCTGCGCCTCGCCCGGGTTGATGATCAGGGCGTTGCCGCCCATGTCCGCCACGCCGGTGGCAAAGGAGACCCGGGTGCGTGTGGAGGTCTTGTCGAAAATCACCGCAACCGTCTTGCGGCCGCTGCCTTCGGCGGCGAACGGCTGGACGCTGTACGGTGCCGCCTTCATGCGGCCCGCGAGTTCCAGGACTTCCGCCTGTTCGGAAGGGCTGAGGTCCGTGTCCTTGAGGAAGTGGCGGATGGTGCCGGTGGAGGTCACTGTGCGTCCTTTGCGGTTTGCAGGATGGCCGGAAGGGCGGCCAGGAAACGGTCCGCCTGCTCGATGGTCAGGATGAGCGGCGGGGCCAGGCGGATGGTGCGGGGACCGGGGCTGTTGATGATGAAGCCGGCGTCCAGGGCTGCAGTCACGGCGGCGGGGGCGACCTCGGCGTCCAGGTCGAAGCCGATCAGCAGTCCCTCGCCGCGCACCTCGGTGACACCGTCGACGGCGGCCAGCGCCTGCCGCAGATGCTCACCTACGGTGCGGACATTGTCCTGCACGTGCTGGCTTTCGATGGCATGCAGCGTCGCCAGTGCCGCGGCCGTGGCCACGGGGTTGCCGCCGAACGTGGTGCCGTGCTGGCCTGCGGCCAGCAGCGTTGACGTCTTCTCGCCGAACGTGACGAGCGCGCCGATCGGGAAACCCCCGCCAAGGCCCTTGGCCAGGGTGATGGCGTCCGGCACGATCCCGGCGTCCTCGCTGGCCAGCCACTTTCCCGTACGGGCGATGCCGGTCTGCACCTCATCGAGGATCAGCAGGGCACCGGCTTCGGCGGTGAACTCGCGGGCAGCCTTCAGGTAGCCGGCCGGAAGGGGCCGGACGCCTGCCTCGCCCTGGATCGGCTCCAGGAAGACGGCAGCCACGGTGTCGTCGACGGCGTTGCGCAGGGCCTCGATGTCGCCGAACGGAATGTGCTCAACGCCTCCGGGCACGGGCTCGAACGGGGTGCGGTAGGCTTCCTTCGCCGTGAGCGCGAGTGCGCCCATCGTCCGGCCGTGGAATGCGCCTTCGAGCGCGATGATCCGGGTGCGGGGCTTCCCGCCAGCCTCCCCAGCCTCCCCGGCTTCCCCGGCGGCGGTGCCGGAGTTACGGCGGGCAAGCTTGAAGGCTGCCTCGTTGGCCTCCGTGCCGGAGTTGGTGAAGAACACCTTGGACCCGGCCGGCGCTGCAGTCAGTTCCAGCAGTTTCTCGGCCAGGGCGATCTGGGTAGGGCTGGTGAAGAAGTTGGAGACATGCCCCAGGGTGGCCAGCTGGCTCGAGATCACCGAGGTCACGAACGGGTGGGCGTGGCCCAGCGCGTTAACGGCGATGCCGCCCAGGAGGTCCAGGTATTCCTTGCCGTCGGCGTCCCAGACGAGGCAGCCCGCACCGCGGACCAGCACCCGCTGCGGTGTGCCGAAGACACCCATCAGCGACGACGAGTAGCGCGCCAGCCATTCGGAACCTGCGTGGCCGCTCGTTTCAACCAGATCGGTCACCGAGGATTGCTCAACGACTGCGGATTGTTCGAAATTGCTCATGCGTTCGTCTCCTCGTCCGGGACAACCTGCGTGCCGATGCCCGCCGTCGTAAATGTTTCCAGAAGCATTGAGTGGGGCAGCCGGCCGTCCACGATGTGGGCCCGTTCAACGCCCTCGTCGATCGCCTTGAGACAGGCGGCCATCTTGGGAATCATGCCCGATTCGAGCCTCGGCAGCATGTCACGAAGCTCGGAGGCCGTCAGAGACGAAATGAGCGAGGACTTGTCCGGCCAGTTGGCGTAGAGGCCTTCGACGTCGGTCAGGATAACCAGCTTCGAGGCGCCCAGCGCGGAGGCCACGGCCGCCGCTGCGGTGTCCGCGTTGACGTTCAGGACCTGGCCGGTGGGCTGGAAGCGGGCGGTTCCCGCCACGCCGTCACCGGCATCGGTGATCTCCGGTGCGACGGTGGAGATCACGGGGATCCGGCCGGCGTCGAGGATGTCCACGATGCCGGCGGGGTCAACGCCGACCACCTCGCCCACAAGCCCGAGGTCCACCTCCTCGCCGTCAACGACGGTGCCGGTGCGCACGGCGCGCAGCAGGCCGCCGTCTTCACCGGACATGCCGACGGCGTAGGGCCCGTGTGAGTTGATCAGCCCCACCAGCTCACGGCCCACCTGGCCGGTGAGGACCATGCGCACCACATCCATCGCCTCCGGCGTGGTGACGCGCAGTCCGCCCTTGAACTCCGATTCGATGCCGAGCCTGCCCAGCATCGCGTTGATCTGCGGGCCGCCGCCGTGCACCACCACGGGGTGGATCCCCACGTGGTGGAGGAACACGACGTCCTCGGCGAAGGCGCGGCGCAGCTCGTCGTTGACCATGGCGTTGCCGCCGTACTTGATCACCATGGTGGTTCCGGCGAAGCGCTGGATCCAGGGCAGGGCTTCGATGAGGGTGCCTGCCTTGTCCTGGGCATCACTCATGGACGTTGACTGGCGGGTCTGTGTGTTCATGCGGCTGGTTCTCCAGGGTTGCCGGCGGATCTGGCTTGAGCGGGCAGAGCTAGCTCGAGTAGGCGCTGTTCTCGTGGACGTAGTCGTGCGTGAGGTCGTTGGTCCAGATGGTGGCTTCCGCCCCGCCGGCCTGCAGGTCGATCTCCACGATCACCTCGCGCGGTTCCAGGTCCACCAGCTTGCGGTCCTGGCCGATCCCGCCGTTCTGGCAGATCTGGATCCCGTTCATGGACACGTTGAGCTGGTCCGGCTCGAACACGGCGTCGGTGGTTCCCACGGCGGACAGCACGCGGCCCCAGTTGGGGTCCTTGCCGAAGATGGCGGCCTTGAAGAGGTTGGAACGGGCCACGGCGCGGCTGACTGTTTCGGCGTCGCGCTCGGTGGCGGCATTGAACGTCCGGATGGCGATATCGTGGCTGGCGCCCTCGGCGTCGCCGATCAGCTTGCGGGCCAGCTCGGCGCACACCTGGGTGAGGCCCTGGCCGAAGGTCCCGTTGGAGGGAACAGCTTTGGAAGCGCCCGAGGCCAGGAGCACCACGGTGTCATTGGTGGACATGCAGCCATCCGAGTCGGCGCGGTCGAAGGTGACGCGCGTGGCGTCCCGGAGGGCGAGGTCGAGCAGTTCCGGCTGGACGTCGGCATCCGTGGTGAGCACCACCAGCATGGTGGCCAGCCCGGGAGCCAGCATGCCGGCGCCCTTGGCGATGCCGCCGATGGTGAATTCATTTCCTTCGCTGTCGGCGCCGGTGAAGACCGCCTGCTTGGGCACCGTGTCGGTGGTCATGATGGCCGTGGCGGCTTCGGGACCGCCGTCGGTGCTCAGGGCGGCCGCCGCGGCGTCGATGCCGGGGACAATCTTGTCCATCGGCAACTGCTCGCCGATCAGGCCGGTGGAGCAGACAATGACGTCGGTGGCGGAGAGGCCCAGCACCTCGGCCGTTTTCTCCGCCGTCGTGTGCGTGTTCTGGAAGCCCTGCGGGCCGGTGCAGGCGTTGGCGCCGCCGGAGTTGAGGATCACCGCGTCGACGCGGCCGTCCGAGACCACCTGGCGTGACCAGTGGACGGGCGCTGCGGCCACCCGGTTGGAGGTGAAGACCGCGGCTGCTGCCTTGGACGGTCCGTCATTGACCACGAGCGCGAGGTCCGGGTTGCCCGAGGCCTTGAGCCCGGCGGTGACACCGGAGGCGCGGAATCCCTTGGGGGCGGTAACGGTCACGGGGCAACTCCCTGCAGGTTGAGGCCCGCGGTCTCCGGCAGGCCAAGGGCAATGTTCATGGACTGCACCGCGCCACCGGCGGTGCCTTTGGTCAGGTTGTCGATGGCGCACGTGACAATGACGCGCCCGACATGCGGGTCGAAGGCCAGCTGCATGGCGGCGTGGTTGGAGCCCTGCACGGACTTGGTGGTGGGCCACTGGCCCTCGGGCAGCAGGTGGACGAACGGCTCGTCGTCGTACGCCTCCGCCCAGGCCCTCCGCAGCTCCTCGGCGCCGACGCCGGGCTTGACCCGAGCGGTGGCGGTGGTGAGGATGCCCCGGCTCATGGGCGCCAGGGTGGGCGTGAAGGAAACCGTTACCGGCTCACCGGAGGCGTTGGACAGTCCCTGCTCGATTTCCGGCGTGTGCCGGTGGCCGCCGCCCACGCCATAGGGGCTCATGGAGCCCATGACCTCGGAGCCGATGAGGTTGACCTTCGCTGCCTTGCCGGCTCCGGAGGTGCCGGAGGCGGCGACGATGACGACGTCGTTCCCCTCGAGCAGGCCGCCGGCGAAGCCGGGCGTGAGGGCGAGCAGCGCCGACGTCGGATAGCAGCCCGGAACGGCGATCCGGCTGGCCCCCTTGAGCTTTTCGCGCTGGCCCGGCAGTTCGGGCAGGCCGTAGGGCCACGTTCCGGCGTGGTCCGAGCCGTAGAACTTTTCCCACGCGGTGGCGGACTCGAGGCGGTGGTCGGCGCCGGCGTCGATCACCACCGTTCCTTCGGGGAGCCTGGCCGCGATCTCGGCGGACGCCCCGTGCGGGAGGGCCAGGAACACGACGTCGTGCCCGGACAGGTTTTCCACGCTGGTGTCCTCGAGAATCCTGCTCGCCAGGCCATGGAGATGCGGCTGCAGTTCGCCTAGTCTGGAACCGGCGTTGCTGTGTGCCGTGATGGCTCCGATGGTGACGTCCGGATGGCCGGCCAGGAGGCGGAGGACTTCGCCGCCGGCGTAGCCGCTGGCGCCGGAAACGGCAACAGAAATAGTCATGTAGACGACTATACAGCAAGACTATGCATAGGTCCCGATATTTATGCATGGAGCGCCCGCGCCTCCTTACGCCGGGTTCCGGCCCGACTTCGCCTCCACCACGCCGGTCCCTAGGATGAGGTGAGGAAGGGTGCCGGAGGTCCCGGCCCGGAAAAGGAGAAATCCCATGACGCACGCCATCGTCGCCCGGCAGCCGGGTGGACCGGAGGTTCTGGAACTCACGGAGATTGACCGCCCCGTCCCCGGCCCAGGCCAGCTGCTGGTGAAGGTAGCCGCAACGGGCGTCAATTTCATCGAAACCTACCAGCGCAGCGGCACCTACAAGGTGGCCTATCCATTCACCCCCGGATCCGAAGCAGCCGGCGTCATCGAGGAAATCGGCGAGGGCGTCGAGGACTTCGCGGTGGGAAGCCGGGTGGCCACGGCCGAGGGAACCGCATGCTACGCCGGGTACACCGTGCTGGACGCGGCGAAGGCCCTGCCCGTGCCGGACGGCGTGGACGACCACACCGCCGCAGCGCTCCCCCTCCAGGGTATGACGGCCCACTACCTGATCAACTCCTCGTTCCGCGTTGAGCCCGGGCACAACGTGCTGGTCCACGCAGGCGCCGGCGGGGTGGGCCTGCTGCTGATCCAGCTCCTGAAGGCCCGCGGCGCCCGCGTCATCACCACCGTTTCCACCGATGAAAAGGAGGCGCTGGCCCGGGGCGCGGGCGCAGACGAGGTGCTGCGCTACGACGGGTTCACCGACGCCGTCCGGGACCTGACCCATGGTGCAGGCGTGAACGTCGTGTACGACGGCGTGGGGAAGGACACGTTCGACGGCTCGCTGGCCAGCCTGCGCACCCGCGGTTCGCTGGTGCTCTTCGGCGCGGCGTCCGGCCCCGTGCCGCCGGTGGACCCGCAGCGGCTCAATGCCGGTGGCTCGCTGACCCTTACGCGGCCGTCGCTCGCCCATTTCCTCGGCAATCCGCAGGAACGGCACTGGCGCTCCACGGAAATCTTCGGCGCCGCGGCCGACGGCAGCCTCAATGTCCGCGTCGGTGCGATCTACCCGCTGGCCGAGGCCCGCAAGGCACACGAGGACCTCGAAGCCCGGCGCACCACCGGGAAGGTTCTGCTGGTCCCCTGACCGGTCGGCGGTCCCCTAACACTGCGGTCCCGGATTAACGCAGGGGAAACTTTGTCATCTTCCGTTCATCTTGCTGAGGGAGAATCCAGCCGTGATTGAGCCCCCGCCGAGAACCCTGGACACGACCGCACCCTCTGCCGCCGGCAGACCGGCGGCAGAGGACGTGTACCCGGCCCAGGTCTATGCAGCGCAGCTGCCCCGCGCTGCCGCCGCCCCGCCGGAGCGGACCCTGGTGGACATCCTCACGGACACCGCGGCACGTTTCCCGGATGCTTCCGCGCTCGACGACGGCCGCCGCTCGCTGAGCTACGCCCAGCTCCTGGCCGCGGTTAAGGCCGAGGGCCGGCGGCTCCACCAGGCCGGCCTGGGAGCGGGAGACAGGATCGGCGTCCGGATTCCCTCCGGAACCAACGAGCTCTACGTCGCGATCCTTGCCATCCTGCTGATCGGCGCCGCCTACGTGCCCGTGGACGCGGACGATCCGGACGAACGGGCGAAGCTGGTGTTCGGTGAGGCGCGGGTGGCCGGCATTCTCCGGGCCAACGGCGAGATCGTCACTGACCACAAGCGGCCGCACCCCCACCCCGCGCCGCGCCCGGCCGCGCCCGACGACGACGCCTGGGTCATCTTCACGTCCGGTTCCACCGGGACGCCCAAGGGTGTCGCAGTGCAGCACCGCTCGTCGGCCGCGTTCGTGGACGCTGAAGCCCGCATCTTCCTGCAGGACGAACCGGTGGGGCCGCAAGACCGCGTGCTCGCGGGACTGTCCGTGGCCTTCGACGCGTCGTGTGAAGAGATGTGGCTGGCCTGGCGCCACGGCGCGTGCCTCGTGCCTGCCCCGCGGGCCCTCGTCCGCACCGGCATGGACCTAGGGCCGTGGCTGATCAACCACGGCATCACGGTGGTCTCCACCGTTCCCACGCTTGCGGCGCTGTGGCCGGCAGAGGCGCTCGAGAACGTGCGGCTGCTGATCTTCGGCGGCGAGGCCTGCCCGCCGGAGCTGGCCGAGCGCCTGGCAGTGGACGGCCGCGAGGTGTGGAACACCTACGGACCGACCGAGGCAACGGTCGTGGCCTGTGCCGCTCCCCTGGGCCGGACCGGCCCGGTCAGGATCGGGCTCCCCCTGGACGGCTGGGACCTGGCGGTGGTCGATTCCGACGGCGTCCCGGTCGCCGAGGGCGAGGTGGGCGAGCTCATCATCGGCGGCGTGGGACTGGCCCGCTACCTCGACCCGGCGAAAGACGCGGAGAAATACGCCCCCATGCCCTCGCTGGGCTGGGACCGTGCCTACCGGTCCGGCGACCTGGTCCGCTTCGAACGGGCCGGCCTGATCTTCATGGGACGCGCCGACGAGCAGGTCAAGCTCGGCGGCCGCCGGATCGAACTCGGTGAGATCGACGCTGCCCTGCAAGCGCTCCCTGGCATTGCGGGCGCCGCCGCCGCAGTCCGCACGACGGCGGCCGGCAACCAGGTCCTCGTGGGTTACCTGGCTCCTGCCGGCGGGACGGACTCCGCGCCCGGCCGGCCCGCTTTGGATTTGGCCGCGTTCCGTGAACTGCTGTCCGCCACACTGCCCGCTCCGCTCATCCCGATGCTGACCGTCGTCGACACCCTGCCCACCAAGACCAGCGGCAAAGTCGACCGGCACGCGCTGCCCTGGCCGCTGCCTGGTGCCGGCGCCGCCGCCGCGGACGCCGCGCCGCTGAACCTGCCGGAGGATGCCCAGTGGGTGGTTGACCAGTGGCAGGCCATCCTGGGCAGCAGCGTCGCCGGCCTGGACGCGGACTTCTTCGCCCACGGCGGCGGGTCATTGGCTGCGGCCCAACTCGTCTCCGCGCTCCGGGTCCGCTACCCCACCATCACCGTGGCCGACATCTACGCCACCCCGCGCATCGGCGCGCTGATCGAGGCAGCCCGCCAGTCCCTGCCGGACGGCGTCTCCGCCGGCCCGGCTCCGGAACGTCCGGTTCGCCCCACAGCCCTGAAGTCGCAGGTCTTCCAGACCCTCATGGGCATACCGCTGCACATTCTGGCGGGCATGCGCTGGCTGACCTACCTGATGGCCGCCAACAACGTCCTGTCCGCGTTTGCCGGATTCACGGCCGCACCCACCGTGTCCTGGTGGTGGGTGGCCGCGTCCTGGCTGGTCTTCGTCAGCCCGCCCGGACGGATGGCCATCTCCGTTGCCGCCGCCCGCCTCCTGCTCCGCAACGTGCGGCCGGGGAACTACCCGCGGGCAGGCAAGGTGCACCTGCGCCTCTGGCTGGCCGAACAGATCCAGGACCTGGCCAGCGCCGTCAGCCTCGCCAGCGCCCCCTGGGTGCCCTACTACGCGAGGGCCCTTGGCGCCAAGATCGGGAGCAACATCCACCTGCACTCCCTTCCCCCGGTGACGGGCTTCCTCACCCTGGGCCGCGGCTGCAACATCGAACCCGAGGTGGACCTGTCCGGCTGGTGGATCGACGGCGACATCGTCCGCATCGGCCACATCCACGTCGGAGCCGACGCCACCGTGGGAGCCCGCAGCACCCTGATGCCTGGGGCCAGCGTCGGTGCCGGCGGCCAGGTGGAACCGGGCTCCGCCGTGCTGGGCAAGGTCAAGGCCGGCCAGCTGGTGGCCGGCTCCCCGGCACAACGGCGCGGCAAGGCCAAACAGGACTGGCCCGCCGGCCAGCCGGTCAGCTCCCTTTTCGGGAGGCTCTGGTTCACGGCCTTCGCTGGCGCGTCCGCCGTCCTCGCCCTGATTCCCTACGCTTCAGCCGTGGCCGCAGCCCTGGTGGTCTTCCTGTTCATCAGGGGCAACGACTCACTGCTCAATGCCGTGCCGCAGGTGCTGGCATCTCTCCCTCTGGCCGCCTTGACCTGGTTCCTCACCAACATCCTGCTGATCCTGGTCACCACCAGGCTGCTGGGCCTCGGCCTGAAGGAGGGCTACTACCGGGTCCGTAGCCGCGTCGGCTGGCAGGTCTGGGCCACCGAGCGGGTGCTGGACATGGCACGAGACCTCCTGTTCCCGATATACGCCAGCCTGTTCACACCGGTCTGGCTGAGGCTCCTGGGGGCGAAGGTCGGAAAGAATGTTGAGGCCTCCACCGTCCTGCTGCTGCCGCGCATGACCACGGTGGGCGAGGGTGCCTTCCTCGCCGACGACACCATGGTGGCCCCGTACGAGCTGGGTGGAGGCTGGATGCACATCGCACCCGCCAAAATCGGCAAGCGCTCCTTCCTTGGCAACTCCGGCATGACCGCCGCCGGGCGCAGCGTGCCAAAGAACTCCCTGGTCGCTGTCCTCTCGGCGACGCCGGGCAAGGCCAAGTCAGGCACGTCCTGGCTGGGCAGCCCTCCTGTCAGGCTGCGGCGCACAGCGGTGGCATCGGACAGCACCCGCACCTTCCGGCCGCCGGCGAGGCTCAAGCTGGCCAGGAGCCTCTGGGAGCTGTGCCGGTTCGTGCCGGTGACCCTGACGGTGGGCCTGGCCCTTGGCGTGCTGCTCGTCTTCGACTGGCTCGCCACCGCCCTGGGTTACGGTGCGGCAGCGGCACTCGGAGGCGTGGTCCTGCTGATCGCGGGCGGGGTGGCGGCGGCCTCCTCCGTGGCGGCGAAGTGGTTGCTCGTGGGCAGGATCAAGGCCGGCGAACACCCGCTGTGGAGCTCCTTCATCTGGCGGAACGAAGTGGTGGATACCTTCATCGAAATGGTGAGTGCCCCGTGGTTCGCCCGGTCCGCCAGCGGCACCCCGGCCCTCGTCTGGTGGCTGCGGGCCCTTGGCGCCAAGATCGGCCGGGGCACGTGGTGCGAAAGCTATTGGCTTCCCGAGGCGGACCTCGTGACCCTCGGCGCCAGCTCCACCGTCAACCGCGGCTGCGTAGTCCAGACCCACCTCTTCCACGACCGCATCATGAGCATCGACACTGTTAGTCTCGAAGACGGGGCGACGATGGGCCCGCATGGCGTGATTCTGCCGCAGGCGAGGATCGGCAAGGGCGGCACCGTTGGCCCGGCGTCCCTGGTGATGCGCGGCGAGACCGTTCCGGCCGGGACGTACTGGATGGGGAATCCGGTGAGTCCGTGGACCGGGCCCGCCGTTCCGGCGCCCCGCCTTAAGTAGCCCACCATAGCTAAGGAAGTTGCACGCAGAATGAGCTCCGGAGAATCGCCCGGCCCGGCCGCCGTCCTCTCCGCCGGCGCCACGGCCACCGGCGACCCCTACGTCCCGGGCCATGGAACGGACGCCTACCGCGTTGTGCACTATGAACTGGAGCTGGACTACAGGCTGGCTAGCAACAGGTTGTCCGGCCGCGCCGTACTGGCCGCTGTGGCGGAGCGCCGCACGTCCGCCGTCGTACTGGATATGGCCCGCCTCCGCGCCCTGAAGATCCAGCTGAACGGGACCCGCGTGCGGAGGTTCACGCAGCGGGCGGAACAGCTCGTGGTGCATTGCGAACAGCCCCTCGAGGCGGGCTCCGAATTCAGCCTCGAGATCCGGTATGACGGCAACCCGCAGCCGCGGCGGGGGCTGTGGGGCGAGGTGGGCTGGGAGGAGCTCACCGACGGCGTCCTCGTGGCCGGCCAGCCCAACGGGGCGCCGTCCTGGTTCCCGTGCAATGACCATCCGCGGAACAAGGCCAGTTACCGCATTTCCGTCACCACGGATGCCGGCTACCGCGCCGTGTGCAACGGGCTCCTGGTGGGGCAAACTGTGCGGTCCAGCCGCGAGACCTGGGTTTATGAGCAGCGTGAACCGATGGCAACGTACCTGGCGACCATCCAGATCGGCCGGTACGGGCTGGTGAGGTTGCCGGACTCGGCCGGCGTGCCCCAGTTCGTTGCGGCGCCGACGGAGTTGGTGGCCCGGGCGGAGGCCGCCCTCGCCCGGCAGGAAGCCATGATGAGCACCTTCGTGAGCCGCTTCGGCCCGTATCCGTTCCCGGAATACACGGTGGTGGTCACCGCCGACGAACTGGAAATTCCGCTCGAGGCCCAGTCGCTGTCCATCCTGGGCCGCAACCACCTGGATACGGGGTGGGAGTCACAACGGCTGATCGCGCATGAGTTGGCCCACCAGTGGTTCGGGAACTCGCTTACCCTCGGCACTTGGAGCGACATCTGGCTGCACGAGGGCTTCGCCTGCTACGCGGAGTGGATCTGGTCCGAGGAGGCCGCAGTCATGTCCACCCACGAGCGGGCGCGTGGGGCCT
Source organism: Arthrobacter sp. NPDC058097 (assembly GCF_042884885.1). Taxonomy (NCBI): domain Bacteria; kingdom Bacillati; phylum Actinomycetota; class Actinomycetes; order Micrococcales; family Micrococcaceae; genus Arthrobacter; species Arthrobacter sp. NPDC058097. The sequence goes on along the minus strand of NZ_JBHVSZ010000005.1, from coordinate 333,937 downwards.
GGCAGCGGCTCAACGCAGACGCGCAGGACCTGCTGGTGGGTGACCCCGGACCTGAGCTGATGTTCGACGACAGGGTCTATAAGCGCGGTGCCCTCGCGCTGCACGCCCTGCGCCGGCGCTGCGGCGACCTCGCCTTCTTCGCGCTGCTGCAGGAATGGACCCGAACGCACGCCCACCGGTCCGTGTCGACGCCCGAGTTCATCCTCACGGCCGACCGTGTCACGGGGCTGGACACGGAATCGCTGCTGCATCCCTGGCTCTACGAGGAAGACCTGCCGCCGCTGCCGTAAAGTACGTCCGGCAAAAAAGGTTCCGGGCATCCGGTTCCGGGCATAAAGAAAGACCACGCCAAACGGCGTGGTCTTCCTTTATGCCAGGTCTAGCGCTGGACGGCACCGAACCGCTCGGCGGCGGTGGCGACGGCGCGTTCCCGCGCCTCCGATGCCTCGTCGGCCGTCAGTGTCCGGTCGGTGGCGCGGAACCGCAGGCCGAAGGCGAGCGACTTCTTGCCGTCCTCGATTCCCTTCCCCGCGTAGACGTCGAACAGGGCAACATCCTCGAGCAGCTCACCGGCGCCTTCACGCAGCGCTGCCAGCACGTCGTCGGCGGGGACGTCCTGCGGCACTACGAGGGCGACGTCCTGCGTCGCCACCGGGAAGGTGGAGATGTGGCGGGCCACCACGACGTCGGCCGCCGCCTCGAAGAGCGCGTCCGCGTTGAGTTCCAGCGCGACGGACCGTGCCGGCATGTCGTTCGCAGCCAGGAGCTTGGGGTGCAGCTCTCCGGCGTAGCCCACCACCTCGCCGGAGCGCAGCGACAGCTGCGCGGCGCGGCCCGGGTGGAAGGCCTGGTGCCGGCCCTGGGTGACCACGAGCTCCACACCAAGGACGTCACCGGCCAGGCGGGCGATGTCCAGGGCGTCGGCCCAGTCCCACAGCCGCGGAGCATGGCCGGCGGCGGCGGGCGAATCATGGCCGGTGAGGACGGCGGCGACGTGCAGCGGCTGGTCCGGAACGCCGTTGTACAGCGCGTCCAGCACCTCATCGCTTGGCTTGACGCCCAGCGGAGGAATGGACGGCGTGCCTAAAGTGTCACCGGGCAGGAAGACCAGGCCGGCTTCGAAGACGGCGAGGTCGCGGAAGCCGCGGGAGTGGTTGCGCTTGGCAATTTCCAGCAGGCCCGGCAGCACCGACGTGCGCAGGTAGCCGTGCTCCTCGCTGATCGGGTTGGCAAGCTTGACCGCAGTCCGGGGCGCACCCTCCTCGGCCACGCCAAACGTCTCGTTGGCGGCCTTCGACACGAAGGGGTAGGCCAGGACCTCGGTCAGTCCTGCATCAGCCAGCGCCTGGACCAGGCGGCGGCGCTGCTGCTGCACCCGGGTCAGGCCGCGGCCGGGAGGCGCCACCGGCAGGGTCGCGGGGATCTGGTCGTAGCCCACCAGGCGGGCCACTTCCTCGGAGAGGTCCTCCTTGGTTTCCAGGTCGTTCCGCCAGCTCGGCGCCGTGACGGTCCAGCCGGTGCCTGTCTTGTCCAGAACGGCACCGAGGTCCTCAAGGGACGTGACGATCTGCTCTTCGGTGAAGTCGATGCCGATCCGGGCCGCGGGGAACTCAGCCGGCAGCGCGATGGTCACCGGGTCCGGGGCGGTTCCGACGTCGGTGCCCGCGTCGTCGGCGGTTCCGCCGGCCAGTTCCACGAGAAGGTCGACGGCGCGCTGGGCCGCGATGTTGGCGACCTGCCAGTCCACGCCGCGTTCAAAGCGCTTGGAGGCTTCGGACGGGAGCTTGTGGCGCCGGCGCGACCGGGCGATGGAGACTTCCTCGAAGTGGGCCGCCTCGATCAGGACGGTAGTGGTGGCGTCGGAGACCTCGGTGGACGCGCCGCCCATGACGCCGGCGACGCCGATGGGGCCGGAGGCGTCGGTGATCAGCAGGTCCTCGGGGTCGAGCGAGCGTTCCTTGCCGTCGAGGGTGGTCAGCTTCTCCCCCGCCACGGCCCGGCGCACCACGATGTCGCCGGACAGCTTGTCCTGGTCGTAGAAGTGCAGCGGCTGGCCGAGTTCGAGCATCACGTAGTTCGAGATGTCCACGGGGAGGGAGATGGACCGGATGCCGGCCAACCGAAGCCTTGAGGACATCCACGGCGGCGTGGGCCTGGTGGCGTCGACGCCGCGGACTGTGCGAGCCACGAAGCGGTCGCAGCCGGGCTTGCCGTAGATCGGCGCGTCGTCGTTGATTTTGACGCCGTAGCCACCGGACAGGACGGCCGGGGCGTTGACCTTCGACGCGGGATCCGTGAACACGGTCCCGGTGGCGTGGGCGTATTCACGGGCCACACCGCGGATGGAGAAGGCGTAGCCGCGGTCCGGGGTCACGTTGATTTCGGCGGCCTGGTCGTAAAGGCCGAGCAGCTCCATGGCGTCGGTCCCGATCTCGGGGTCCAGGCCGATCCGGGAAAGCACCAGGATGCCGTCGTGGTCCTCGCCGATGCCCAGTTCGCGGACTGATGCGATCATGCCTGCGGACATGTGGCCGTAGGTCTTCCGTGCCGAGATGTGGAAGTCGCCGGGCAGGACGGCACCCGGCAGGGTAACAACCACCTTGTCGCCCTCGACGAAGTTGTGGGCGCCGCAGACGATGCCCTGCACGCCGGACGGATCGATGCCCTTGCCGGTGAGGGTCTGCTCCTGCCCCTCGGGGACAACGCGGACCTGGCACCAGTTGATGGTCTTGCCGTTGGACTGCGGTTCCTTGACCAGGCTCAGGACCTGGCCCACCACTACGGGTCCGCGCAGGGCGTCCGTGGGGCGGTGGACCGTTTCCTCTTCGAAGCCGACCTTGACGAGTTCCGCCATGACGTCTTCGGCCGTGGCTCCGGCCGGTACCTGCGCGAATTCACGCAGCCAGGAAAGTGGGATACGCACTGTTAGATCTCCATCCCGAAGTGCTCGCTGAAACGTACATCGCCCTCGATCATGTCGCGCATGTCGCCGACCTCGTTGCGGAACATGAGCGTCCGCTCGATGCCCATGCCGAAGGCAAAACCTGAATAGACGTCCGGATCGATGCCGGCGGCCCGCAGGACGTTGGGGTTGACCATGCCGCAGCCGCCCCATTCGATCCAGCGCGGGCCGCCCTTGGCGCCGGGGTGGAAGATGTCCAGCTCGGCGGACGGCTCGGTGAACGGGAAGTAGTTGGGGCGCAACCGGATCTGGGCTTCGTCGCCGAACATCTGGCGGGCGAAGTGCTCCAGGGTTCCGCGGAGGTCAGCCATGCTGAGCTTCTTGTCGATGGCCAGGCCCTCGAACTGGTGGAACACCGGGGTGTGGGTGGCATCGAGCTCGTCGGTGCGGAACACCTTGCCCGGGCACAGCACGTAGATGGGCAGCTCCCGCTCCAGCATGGAACGGACCTGCACCGGCGAGGTGTGGGTGCGCATCAGCAGGTGTGCTTCCGGCGGCTCCACGAAGAACGTGTCCTGCATTTCGCGGGCCGGGTGATCCGGCTTGAAGTTCAGTGCGTCGAAGTTGAACCATTCCGATTCCACCTCGGGGCCTTCGGCGATTTCCCAGCCCATGCCCACGAAGATGTCCGCGACGCGGTCCTGCAGCGTGGACAGCGGGTGGCGGGCTCCGGCCCTGCGGCGGCGCGGGGCTGCCGTGACATCCACGGTCTCCTCAACCAGGATGCGGGCGTCGTTCTCCGCTTCGAGCTCGGTGGTGCGGTCCGCGAGCGCCTTATTAACACGGCCGCGCGAGGAACCCATGAGCTTGCCGGCGGCGGCCTTCTGGTCCTTGGGCAGGCTTCCGATCCCTCGGTTGGCCAGGCTCAGCGGTGACTTCTCACCGGTGTGGGCCAGGCGCACTGCCTTGAGTTCATCGAGCGTGGACGCGCCGGCAATGGCGGCGACGGCCTGGTCCACGGCGGCGTTGATGGCGGTTTCATCCAGAGGGTTCGGGACGGCGGCGCCCGGCAAAGTTTCAGTCATCTACTGTTCTTAGCTACGAGTCGGGTGGTGCCAGCGGCCGGTGCAGCCGCGCCGGTTCCCCGGCCGCGCGTCCGTCGCTGGCACGTCATTGCAGAAAGTCATCCAAGGACGCCGCCCAGAGACGCCATCCAAGAACAGGGGCAGGCTCGCCGGCGCATGGCCGGCAGGCACTGTTCCCAGTCTAATTGACACCACCGGGCTAATTGACAGCAGGTGCCTGGGGGCGCCTGTATTGCTCGGGCGCCCGCGGCTAGCATGGCCCCATGATGCATGGCCCACTTACGCATGGCCGCCGGACGGGAGGCCCGCTGACGCGAAAACAGCGCCTGCGGCAACTCGCAAACGTGCTGAATGCCTCCACACCGCTGGGTCTGGTGCTTGCCGGGCTGGCCGGCACCCGGACGTTCCGGGGTCCCCGCGGCCTGATTGTGGCCACCGGCTACCACTGGCGGCTGCCGGTGGCTGGCGCTTTCACCGTGGGCAACGTGGTCATCTTCCGTGCGGACGCCGACACGGCTTCGACCGGACACGCGCTCATGGACCACGAGGAGCGGCACAGCACCCAGTACGCGTGCCTGGGGCCGCTCTTCCTGCTGTTCTATTTCGCGGCCGCCGCCTGGTCGGCCGTGCGGTACGGCGATCCGGCGTCGGGAAATCCCTTCGAGCGGCATGCCGGTCTGGAGGCCGGCGGCTATGTCGACCGGAAGCTCCAGGACAGGAGGCGGTGGCATGACCGGAGCCGCGGGCCCGACCGAGGGCACAGGCATGAGTGAACGCACAGGCATGAGTGAACTCACGGCGCCGGCGGACGCCCGGACCGTCACCGTCACGGGTTTTGGGACCGCCGAGGCCGCACCGGACCTGCTGACGCTCTCCATTGGCCTGGAATGCCGGCGCGACAACGCGGGTGATGCCTATGCCGCCGCCGGAGCAGCGTCCGCTGCCGTAACGGGCGCACTGCGCAGCCGGGGCGTGGGGAACCGGGACATCAGGACGTCGGGGCTCAACGTCCGCGCCGACGTCGTCTGGCAGGAGGGCCGGGGCCAGCAGGTCACCGGCTACGTGGCATCCAGCATGCTCAGCGTCCGGCTCCGTGATCCCGCCGCGGGCTCGGAAGTCATCGCGGCGGCCGTGGAGGCCGGCGGCAACGATGTGCGCCTGGACGGCGTGCAGCTAGGTTTTGCCGATGCCGCAGCCGTGATGGCGCTGGCCCGCGACGCCGCCTGGGCCGATGCGCGGGCAGCAGCAGCCCAGCTCGCCGCGCTGGCGGGCGCTGGGCTCGGTCAGGTGCTGGCCGTACGGCAGAACCCTGTTCCGTCCGCGCCCATTCCGTTCGGCGGGATACAGCGGGCCTTCGGCGGCGACTCCATGACGGTCGAAACCGGTGAATCCAGCGTCAGCACCAGCGTCACGGTTGAGTGGCAGCTGCTAGTGGATGCGGCCGGCGGCGAGCGCGACGTCGGCGGGCAGCGTTAGGTCGGATGGCTGGGTCAGGTCGAATGGCTCTGTCAGGTCGGATGAGTAGCTAAGCGAGGTCCGGACGACGGCGGCTATCGCCTCCGCCATCGAGTCAACAGCCAGTGAGGGGGCACCGCTCCCCTGCTCCACCTGCTCCGGCGCGAACGGCACGTGGACGAATCCGCCGCGGATGCCCGGACGGGACGCTACCTCATGCATGAGCGCATAGAAGGTGTGGTTGCAGACGTACGTTCCCGCCGTCTGCGAAACCTCGGCGGGAATACCTGCCTTTTCCATGGCAAGAAGGGCTGCCTTGACCGGCAGCGACGTGAAATAGGCGGCGGGGCCGCCCGGCACCACCGGCCGATCCACCGGCTGGTTCCCCGCATTGTCCGGAATGGGTGCGTCGTCGCAGTTGATGGCGACCCTTTCCAGGGACACCCGCCCACGGCCTCCGGCTTGCCCGATGCACACCACCAGTTCCGGCTCCAGCTCATCGAGAGCCTTCCGCAGCACCTTCCCTGCGGCACCGAACACACACGGCAGTTCCACCGCCTCCACTGCGAGACTGTCCGCCCGGAGCAGATCCCGCGCGGACAGGGCGGCCGCCCACGAAGGATTCATCGACTGGCCGCCGAAAGGTTCAAAGCCGGTGAGCAGAATCATGGACCCCGCGTAGCCGCCAGGCGGCACGAAACGCCGACGGCGGACCTTGACTTAATTTCGAACATACCTTCGAATGGAGGTCATGAGATGGAACGCGCAGGCACTCAAACCGGCACAGGAAGAAATGCCCGGGGCTGCACCGCTGCTGCCCCTGGCGGGCCTGGTGCGGTCGGTGTCCACGCCCGAGTTCGCCGGCGTCACCTTTCATGAGGTCACCGCCAAATCGGTGCTCAACAAGGTGCCCGCCGGCTCCCGGATGCCGTTCGAGTGGACCGTGAACCCGTACCGGGGCTGCAGCCACGCGTGCGTCTACTGCTTCGCCCGCAAGAGCCACACCTACCTGGACTTCGATGCCGGACTCGATTTCGACAGCCAGGTGGTGGTGAAGATCAACGCGGCGGAGGTGCTGCGCAAGGAGCTGGCCAAGCCATCCTGGAACCGGCAGCAGGTGGCACTGGGCACCAACACGGACCCCTACCAGCGGGCCGAGGGCCGGTACCGGCTGATGCCCGGCATCATCGGTGCACTGGCCGACTCCGGGACCCCGTTGTCCATCCTGACCAAGGGCACTTTGCTGGCGCGCGACATTCCGCTCCTGAAGCACGCCGCGGCACAGGTGCCGGTGGGCATTGGGATCTCGCTCGCCATGACGGACGAGCAACTCTCCGAGGCCATCGAGCCCGGCACACCCGGCCCGCGGGCGCGGCTCAAGCTCGTGTCCAGGCTCCGCGAGGCCGGCCTGCCCTGCGGGGTGATGGCCATGCCCATCCTGCCGTGGCTCTCGGACAGCGACGAGGCACTGGACTCGCTGTTCGGCTCGCTGGCCGCCGCGGGTGCCACCGGCGTCACGGCCGGAGCGCTGTACCTGAAGCCGGGCACCCGGGAATGGTTCATGCAGTGGATCGCCGCCCGGCATCCGGAACTCGTGGGCCACTACCGCAGGCTGTACGGCACGGGCTCGTACGCCTCCAAGGAATACCGCACCTGGCTGGCCGGCAGGGTCCGTTTCTTCAAGGCCCGGCACGGCTTCTCCAACTCGCACGGGTTCAGCCACCGGGACGTCAATGACCACCAGGCCGACGATCCCCGCGGCGAGGAAGCCGCCTACCCCGAGGGAAGCATTCCGCAAGGCCCCGCAGGCCAGGGTATGTCAGGCCAGCAGGCACATCACAGCACAGCCCGGACGTCCCAACCCACGCTGTTCTGAGCCCGCAGCCATACCGCCCCTGCACCCGGGCGCCGTCTTTCTTGCTGCTACTTTCCGGGGACGAAGTCGGCACGGCCCGCGGAGGCGACGCTGGCGAGCAGGGCCTGGACAATCGGGAGATCGGCCGGGATCCAGGGCAGGCTCAGAGCTTCATCACCTTCGCGGATGCTGACCCAGCGAAGCTCATCGTGGTCCTCGAGCGGCACAGGGTCGCCGTCCACCACTTCCGCGAACCACACCCGCATGACGGCCTTGGCATTCAGGGGCCAACCTTCCGGCCCCGGCGCTTCCAGCTCCGCACCAAGGACGACATCGATGCCGAGTTCCTCGCGGAGCTCCCGGTGCAGCGCGCTCTCGGGGGCTTCGCCCGGTTCCACCTTTCCGCCCGGGAACTCCCACATGCCGGCAAACTGCGGAGGGGCCGTGCGGCGTGCCACGAGAAGGCGGGCGGGAGCGGAGAGCGAGTCCAGTACGGCCCCGCCGACGACGTTGATCAGTTCAGTCACCGGTCCAGTCTATGAGGGCGGCGTCTCAGCCCTCCGCCGGAATATCCATCCCGCCGCGAAGCTTGTTAAAATCAGACATAACAGTGGCAACGAAGCCTACTCCGTAACTCCCTTCGAAAAGCAGGCACATGACTTCCACTGTCCAGGCTCTCCGCACGCCCAAGTCCACCACGCGCATCGGTCCAGCCATCCTGGCCCTGGCCATGGGCGGCTTCGGCATCGGGGTCACCGAATTCGCCATGATGGGGCTGCTCAAGGAGGTCGAAGTCGGACTCCGGATCAGCACTCCCGAGGCCGGCCACCTCATCTCTGCCTACGCCCTCGGCGTCGTCGTAGGAGCTCCGGTCCTTGCCGCCGTCGGCGCGAAGCTGCCGCGCAAGTTCCTCGCACTGGGTCTGATGCTGTTTTTCAGCGTCGCCAACCTGTCCTCGTTCATCGCCCCCGATTACGCGAGCATGCTCGTCTCCCGGTTCGCCGCCGGCCTGCCGCACGGCGCATTCTTTGGTGTTGCCGCCGTGATCGCTGCTTCCCTGGTGGCGCCCACGAAACGCGGCTGGGCCATCTCCATGGTCATGGCGGGACTCACCGTTGCCAACGTGGTCGGTGTTCCGTTCGCCACCTGGCTCGGCCAGACCTTTGGCTGGCGGCTGCTCTTTGTCCTGGTGGGAGTGCTGGGTCTGGTGACCCTGGCACTCATCTGGAAGTTCGTTCCGTTCCAGAAGGCGCACGCGGACGCCAGCATCCGCAGGGAGCTGGGCGCCCTTAGGCGGGCACAGGTCTGGCTGGCGATCCTCATCGGCATCGTAGGCTTCGGCGGGTTCTTCGCCACGTACACCTACATCTCCCACACGATGACCTCCGTTGCCGGGATTCCCGCCGCCCTGCTGCCGTTCGTGGTGGCCCTGTACGGTCTCGGAATGGTGGCCGGCAACATCGTCGGTGGCCGGATCGCGGACAAGTCTGTGATGGGGACCATCTACCGCGTCCTGCCGGGAATCGCCGTCGCACTCGTGGTTTACGCCGTTGCTGTGCACTGGCCGTGGTCAGCCTTCGTCATGGTGTTCGTGGTGGGCGGTGCCGGGTCCATGCTCGTCCCCGCCCTGCAGACCAGGCTGCTGGACGCATCCCCCGACGCGCCGTCGCTGGCCTCCTCACTCAACCACGCTGCGCTGAACGTCGCCAACGCCCTGGGCGCCTTCCTCGGCGGCGTGGTGATCGCCTGGGGCTGGGGCTACGTTGCGCCCGCGCTGGTGGGTGCCGTCCTGGCGATTCTCGGCCTGATGGTGGCACTGCTCAGCGGCCTGCTGGAGCGCAAAAAGCCGCTGGCCCCGTAACAGGAGTCACGGAGCCAGCGGCTCAAAAAATTCACCGGGCCAGGCGGCCCAACAAACACAGGGCCGGCGGCCCCAGTAGCGCCGGGCTGGCGGCCCGACTTCTTATTGCAGGCGGCTACGTGCCGGGGTCGCCCGCAAGGGCGGGCCCGCTGGCCACCTCTGCACGGCGGATGTCGGGCTCCAGGTAGATGACCCGCGCAATGGGAACTGCCGAGCGGATCCTTGCTTCGGCGTCGTCGATGGCCTTCGCAATACCCAGCCCGGAATCGTCGGCTCCCACGCTGATCTTGGCTGCAACGAGCAGCTCCTCCGGACCCAGGTGCAACGTCTTGAGGTGGATGATGGCGGTGCCGTCCGCCTCGATGGCGCGCCGGATGCGGGCGACGTCGTCCTTGGTGGCCGACTCCCCCAGCAGCAGCGATTTGGTCTCCATAGCCAGGATCACGGCAATCGCCACGAGCAGCAGGCCAATCATGCCGGTCCCGATCCCGTCCCAAATGCCGTCGCCCGTCAGCAGGGTCAGCCCGACGCCGAACAGGGCGAAGACCAGGCCCAGCAGGGCGCCGAAGTCCTCGAGCAGGATCACCGGGAGTTCAGGCTGCTTGGCGGTCCGCACGAAGCTGATCCAGCCCTGGCTGCCGCGGATATGGTTGGCTTCGATGATGGCCGTCCGGAACGAGAATCCTTCGGCGACGATGGCACCCACAAGCACGGCCAGGGGCACCCACCAGAAGTCACCCTCAATCGCGTGCGGGTGCTGGATCTTTTCCCATGCCTCGTACAGCGCGAACAGGCCGCCGACGCTGAAAAGCACGATGGAAACGATGAACGCATAGATATACCGTTCGCGTCCGTAGCCGAACGGGTGCTCCGGGCTGGCCGCGCGCTGGGCGCGTTTCCCGCCGACCAGGAGCAGGACCTGGTTGCCAGAGTCGGCGACCGAGTGGATGGCCTCAGCCAGCATCGATGAGGAGCGTGTCAGCAGGAACGCGACGAACTTCAGGACGGCGATGGTCAGGTTGGCGGCCAGTGCCGCGACAATCGCCTTGGTACCGCCATTTGCAGCCAAGGGAGGCTCACCTCTTCATGTGGGTATATCAACGGATGGGACAGGGCGGGATGGAACCGCCGTCTAGTAAATACCGTACCCGTCCGGCCCCGAACAGACACCGCGCACGGCCTCCGGACGCCACGAAAAGCCAAAACTAAGCCTGCTGACAAAGAAACGCACGCTGTGTTAGCTTGAACCCATATCGGGACTGATAAGAATCGATCCCGACGAATATGAAGGAGCAGACAATGGGTTTTCTTGCTTGGATTATTCTCGGCCTGATCGTAGGCGCAATTGTTAAAGCCGTCATGCCCGGACGGGTCGGCGGCGGCTGGGTCACCAGCCTCGTTCTCGGCGTCGTTGGCGCCATCGTCGGCGGCTGGATCGGCAGCCTTCTCTTCGGCAAGGGTGACCTGGCGTTCTTCGACCTTGGCACCTGGATCCTCGCCATCATCGGCGGCCTGGTAGTCGCAGGTATCTACGGCGCCATCGCCGGCCGCAACCGGACCACCCGGGCACCATAACCGGCCAGGACCATATGCACTGGGCCCGCTGACAAGCCCAGTCCCATAACAGACAAAACAGACAGGAGCGGGGGCTCACCAGCACGGTGGGCCCCCGCTCCTTTTTCAGGCAACACGGCCGGCCATGCACGACGGCCCTCGCTGTCTTGGAATGGAGTTTTTGTCCAGATATCGCGACTTGGAGGGCCTCCAGCGGCCGATATCTGGACAAAAACTCCAGAGGCGAGGCGGGAACTCCGGACCCTAGGCGGGCTGCTGGGACCTCGCGCTGGCGTAGAGGCAGACGGTGGCGGCGGTGCCCAGGTTGAGGCTCTCGGCGGCGCCATACACCGGCACCGCCACGCGGTGGTCGGCCAGGGCGAGCTCGTCGTCGGAGAGGCCCTGGGCTTCGTTGCCGAAGAGCCAGGCCGTGGGGTTCTCGAGGGCGTAGTCCGAGCCGGCGGTCGATGCGCCAAGCCGGCGTGCCGCGTTCTCGTCCTGCAGTCGGTCAAGGTTCAGCTGCCCGTACCCGTCCGCGGCGAGCACGCCGATCCCCCGGTCCTTGCACAGCGCCACCAGCTCATTGACGTCCGCGCCGAGGACCACGGGCAGGTGAAACAGGGAGCCGGCAGTCGACCGGACCGCCTTGGGATTGTAGATGTCCACGCTGGAACCGGTCAGGACCACGGCGTCGGCACCGGCGGCATCGGCAGCCCGGAGCACCGTCCCGGCATTGCCGGGGTCCCGGACCTGGCACAGCACGGCAATCAGGCGGGGCCCGGCCTCGAGCACGTCCGACAGCGAGACATCCACGAAATCACACACCGCAACGATCCCCTGCGGGGTGACGGTGTCCGCCATGGCGGCCAGGACATCGTCCGTCGCGAGCCGGGCGCTGGTTCCCACGGCCAGTTCCTCGAACTCGGGGTACCGGTCCAGGCAGGCCTCACTGGCATACACCTCGCGGACTATGCCCGGCTGGCCGGCCGCAATCCGCTTGCCGTGGAGCACCAGGGCTTCGCGTACCGCCTGGGGTCCTTCGGCCAGGAACTGGCGGCGCTTTAAACGGGCCGGGCGCCCTGCAAGCTTTGCCACATCCCTGACCCGATCTGCGCGGGGATTGGAGAGTGGAAAGTCTTGCGGGCGCCCGGTTTCGTTCATATAAGAACCTTAGTGGCTGATGCCACCGGTCCTTGAACTGGGAGCTGTCTGCTTACTCAGCAGCTGCAGCGGCCGGCTTCTTCGCCGCGCGTGCGCGGGTAGCCTTGGCCTTCGGTGCAGCCTCGGCCTTGGCGGCCGGAGCGGAGGTGTCAGCAGGCAGGGAGTCTTTGGCAACCTGGACCAGCGCAGCGAAGGCGTTGGCGTCGGAAACGGCGAGCTCGGCCAGCATGCGGCGGTCAACCTCAACCTCAGCAGCCTTCAGGCCCTGGATCAGACGGTTGTAGGTCAGGCCGTTGGCGCGGGATGCAGCGTTGATGCGCTGGATCCACAGGCGGCGGAAGTCGCCCTTCTTCTTCTTGCGGTCGCCGTAGCTGTACACAAACGAGTGCAGCAGCTGCTCTTTTGCCTTGCGGTACAGGCGTGAGCGCTGCCCACGGTAACCTTTGGCGCGTTCGAGGACAACCCGGCGCTTCTTGTGGGCATTTACCGCCCGCTTCACACGTGCCACGTGCGTACTCCTTCAGAATTCTTGTCCCAAGCATCTTTCGCCGGCGAACCGGCTGGCCTGAGAAGGCTTTATTGGTGGGTGGCTGCTGCCTGGTGGCGGCAGCCTAAGAGCTTGGAACTAGATGCCGAGCATCTTCCGGATGACCTTGGCGTCGCCCTTGAAGACGATCTTGTCGCCGGCGAGGCGACGGGTCAGGCGGGTGGACTTGTGCTCAAGGTAGTGGCGGCGGTTGGCCTGCTGGCGGCGCAGCTTGCCGGTACCGGTCAGCTTGAAGCGCTTCTTAGCACCACTGTGGGTTTTCATCTTCGGCATGGGAACCGATCTCCTAACGTATCCGCAGACCATGTCTGCAGTCTTTCGCGCAGCCGGCCCGGGGGACGGCGTGCTGGTTGCTGACTGCCTGAAGGGGACGCCTTCCGCAGTTTCGAACTAGTTGGTCTTCTTGCCAGCCGGCTTCGGCGTGGGCCGGGGTGCAGCAGGACGTGCCACCGGCTTCGGCGCAGCGGGCCTGGCCACCGGCTTCGGCGGGGCAGGCACAGCTGCAGGCTTCGGCGCTGCCGGGGCAGGCGTTTCGGCCTGCGGAGCCTTGGGCGCAGTTGCCTGGGCGGCAGCCTTTGGGGCAGCAGCCTTCGGCGCCGCGGGAGCCACCGGGGCGGCAGGTGCAGCAGCCTTGGGGGCAGCAGCCTTGGGCTCGGGAGCTGCGGCAGGTGCCGCAGCCGGAGCTTCGGCGACGGGAGCCTCGGCAGGCGCCGAAGCCGTAACTTCGGCGGCCGCAGCAGCCGGAGCCTCAGCAGCCGGAGCTTCGGCCGGAGCCGCTGCCTCAGCCTGGGCCGGAGCTTCCTGCGTTGCCGTTGCCTCGTCGCCGGCGTCAGCGGAAACCTTGAAGCCCTCCGGCAGGAGGTCGCCCAGCGACTGCGTCATCGGCTCCTGGTCCTTGCCGGAGACGTCAACGCGGCCGGCGGCCTTGGCCTCGTTCTGGGCCTTGGCCTCGGCGCGCTGGGTCGCGCGGCGGGCTTCGGCCTTCGCCTCGGCCTTGTTCTTCAGCGGACCGATGACCATGACCATGTTGCGGCCGTCAATGCGCGGGCTTGACTCCACGACACCAACTTCAGCCACGTCCTCAGCGAAACGCTGCAGGAGGCGCAGGCCCATTTCGGGGCGCTGCTGCTCACGGCCGCGGAACTGGATCATGGCCTTGACCTTGTCCCCTGCTCCGAGGAAGCGCAGGGCGTGCCCGCGCTTGGTCTCGTAGTCATGGGTGTCGATCTTCAGGCGGAACCGGATTTCCTTCAGAACCGTGTTGGTCTGGTTCTTCCGGGCCTCACGGGCCTTGACTGCGGCTTCGTACTTGTACTTGCCGAAGTCCATCAGCTTGCACACCGGAGGCTTGGCCTGCGGTGCAACTTCAACGAGATCCAGGTCGGACTCGGCAGCCAGACGCAGGGCATCCTCGATACGGACGATCCCTACCTGTTCGCCGGCAGGGCCGACCAGCCGCACCTCAGGGACGCGGATACGCTCATTGATTCTTGGCTCGCTAATGTTAAAGCTCCTGTGTTTGTAATGGGTGTTCCACCGGCAAAATAGAGAAGGCCCCCAATTGCCGGAGCAATCGAAGGCCTCAAAGATCGGATGTGCACCTCCCGCAGGGGCTGCACGCACTTCACTGGGCTCCTGCCCGGTGAACCGCCCGACCGTTACCCGGCAACCTTGCTGCCCTGAACCTTCCAGGGAAAACGGCTGACGCGGGTGGGAGAGAACTCCGCTTGCAAACTGAGTATCAATTCTACAGAAAGATACCCGCTTACCGCACATTTGCGGCAGTGGGTCTCATCCACGGCAAAATAACGACATCCAGTCGGTCTGTGACAAGCTTACCAGTATGAGCACTCCAGACAGCAATTCACACGTCTACCAGGCGCCCGGCGCCGGGGACGACGTCACGCAGCAAATCCGCGACATCTCCGAAGTTCCCGCGATCGAGGTCATCACCACGGCCGCAGTGCACCTCATGAGTGCCTCCGCCGTGAAGCTCGGCCTGGCCGCTGAGGAGAACGCCGCTGAGCTGAAGGACCTGGACGAGGCCCGCAAGCTCATCACCGCCCTCGCCGGCCTGGTGACGGCAGCCGCCCCGGAGATCGGTTCCCAGCACGCGGGCCCGTTGCGCGATGGCCTGCGCTCCCTGCAGCTTGCCTTCCGCGAAGAATCCATCATCCCGGATCCCCCGGGCAAGGGTCCGGGTGAGAAGTTCACCGGTGCGGTGAACTAAAAGTTGACGTTCGACGGCGGCGGGCCGGCTCTTCGGGGCCGGCCCGCCGCCGTTTTTTGTCGTGCGGCTGTCCCCCGGTTACCGACCGCCCCTTGGGGCCGTCCTCCGGTACCCCTTAGCCGTGAGGGGGCGTCAGGAACCAGCGGCGCGGCGCCGGCGCTGCTGGAGGACGAGCCCCACGACGCAGAGCAGCACGCCTGCCACGCCGACGGACACGAAGCCTCCCGCCGGCCCGATACCGTCGATGAAAAGTCCGGCCAGCGGGGCCCCCAGTGCCACACCGGCGGTCAGCGCGGACCCGTACCAGCCCATGGCCTCGCCCCGCCTTGCCTCGTCCACCAGTTCGGCCACCTTCTCGGAGGCCGCAGAAAGGACCGGCGCGCAGAGGAGACCCGGCAGCAGCGACAGCATGCTGAGCGTCAGGGTGTCGCTGGCGAAACCCATGGGAATGGTGAGCGCAGCCATGCCGAGCAGCAGCAGGATCGGGGAAACGGGCCGGTGCATGGCCCCGTACACGAGACCGCCGATCACCGACGCGGCGCACCAGAAGAGGAACACGACGCCGATCTCGCCCTGGCGGCCGCCGGTCTCCAGTGCAGCCACGATTCCCACGTCGGTGCCGCTGAGCACCATGCCGGCGCCTGCGGCCACCGCGAAGACCGCGGCTACACCCCCGGTGAACCAGGCAAAGCTGTGGGCTACCCTGCGCTTGAGGACTGCCCGCCGCCGGCTGCCCGCAGACGCCGGACCGAGCTCAGCCGCTGCCTCCTGCAAGTGTGCGGGGGCGGCAGCCACAACGGCTATCTCTGCTGCTTCCTGCTCATCCGCCTCGCAGGATTCGGAGCGGACCGCGCTGCGGGTGGGCGGGTTGAACCACATCAGGAAGAGCCCGGCCAGCGACGTCGAGACACCAACGGCGGTCAGTCCAAGCACGGAATGGCCGCTCGTCGCCACCACAGCACCTGCGGCCGGGCCGATCATGAATACCAGCTCGGTGCTGACGGCATCCAGTGCGAAGGCGGTCCTGCGCTGGTCGCCGTCCGCCAGGACCCCCAGGGACTGGCGCACCACGCTGAAAATGGGAAGCGTCAGCAGGCCGCCCACGAACACGAGCGGCAGCAGCCACTGGTAGGACACGTGCGGCACGATCGACCAGATGACGGTTTCCGAAATCACGGAAGGTATCAGCGCAGTGCGCAGGCCGGCGGTATCCACCCGGCGTCCGCGCCAGGGTGCGCCAAGCGCGATGCCGATGGTCATCACGGCCGCCGCCGTTCCGGCGGCAGCATAGCCCTCGCCGAGGGTCAGTACGATGTGCAGGGTCAGCAGGACGCCCGCCGCCGAATGGGGGATGCGGGCGATCATGCCGACGGCCAGGAGCCGGCGGATCGGCCGGACGGCCAGCAGCTCCCGGTACAGGGTGAAATTCACAGGTGGGTCCTCGGTTCAGCCGCCGGACAGCAACGGAACGGACCTCCACCGGTCGGCGGTTACTGCGCGGCGCGCCTTAGTTTGACTTCGATCGAATCAACGCGCTCACCAAACAATACATTCCGGCTCCACTCAGCCTGGAGGCCGGCAACGAGGTTCTGGACCGCCGCCGCGTCCAGTCCATCCTCAAGGTAGAGCACCACCCGCAACTCCGGTCCGGCTCCGCCGCCTTCGACCCGGCTGCCGGAGGCTGTGGCAGTGGCCACTCCCCCGCCGGGAAGGACGTCGAGTCCCCGGACCGCGGGGTTGCCTTCGGCTCCGGCGCGAAGCACTGCCGCCAGCTCGCTGTCCAGGTAGGCGGGCACCCACTGCCGCTGCTGCGCGAGGGCCCAGACGCCAGGGCGCCTGACCACGAAGGTCACGTCAGAACCGGGGTCCACGACCAGGAGCTCGGCCCCCTCGGAGACGGCGGACAGCGCGGCCCTCGCGGCGTAGACGGCCACCGGCCGCGCCTCCGCGTGCCAAGCAGACAGGGCAGCCGCCGACGTGAACACCGGCATGGCAAGGCGGCCGTCCGGTGCCTTGAGCGTCACTAGCGCCATGTCCGCCTGCTTGTCGGCGTGCACCCCGTGGGCACCCTCGGCCTCCTCCGCCAACCGGGCGACCACGGGGACAAAGACCCGGGCGGTAGCCAGCGAGGCGACCACCGCGGCCTCGTCGCCGTCGCCGGAAACGAGGGCAGAGAGTGCCGTGAGGTAGCCGGCGTCGGCAGTGCCGTCGTCGTCCTCGAAGTTGTGGATCTTGGCGTCATCCCCGGCGAGGCTGCGTCCGGCCCAGGGCTGGCCCGCCGAATCGGCGGCGCCGCCCGCGCCGGAGAGGGCGGCCTCGATGTGACCGGGCAGCCGGCGTGCCGGCGGAACCTCCGTGCCCGGGACGCCCGTGCCCGGCACGCCGCCGTCCGCGGAATTGCGCTGCTGCTCGGTCACGGCGATGCCTTAGCGGCGGCCGGCGACGTCGAGGGCTTCGGGCAGGGTGAAGGCTCCGGCGTACAGGGCCTTGCCCACGATGGCGCCTTCGACGCCGAGCGGCACCAGGGAGCGCAGCACCTTCAGGTCGTCGAGGCTGGAAATCCCGCCGGAGGCCACGACGGGTTTGCCGGTCTTCTCCACCATCTGCCGCAGCAGTTCAACGTTCGGTCCCTGCAGCGTGCCGTCCTTGGTCACGTCGGTGACAACATAGCGCGCGCAGCCGGCCTCTTCAAGGCGGCCCAGCACGTCCCACAGGTCCCCGCCTTCCTTGGTCCAGCCGCGTCCGGCCAGGGTGGTTCCCCGGACGTCGAGGCCGACGGCGATTCGGTCACCGAAGCGGTCGATGGCCCGAGCGGTCCATTCCGGGTTCTCCAGGGCGGCGGTGCCGAGGTTGACCCGGGCAACGCCCAGGTCCAGCGCCTTCTCCAGGGACTCATCGTCCCGAAGCCCGCCGGAAAGCTCCACCTTGATGTCCAGCCGGCCTACCACTTCGCGCAGCAGGTCCGCGTTCGAGCCGCGTCCGAAGGCAGCGTCCAGATCCACCAGGTGGACCCATTCCGCGCCCTGCTGCTGCCAGTTCAGGGCCGCCTCCAGCGGCGTGCCATAGCTCGTTTCACTGCCGGCTTCGCCCTGGACCAGGCGTACGGCCTGGCCGTTCACGACGTCGACGGCGGGAAGCAGTTCAAGTACCGGCAGCTCGTTTTGGCTGGTCATCGGAGGTTCCTCAGTTCTTGTAGGCGCTCTGGTTCTATGAACCCTGTTCCTGTGCGCGGGTTCTTCTGCGGGCGCACGGCGGGCTGGATGGCTATTTGCCGGGGAGGGTCAGCAGGTAGGCGGCCAGCAGCGACATGGCAGCCAGCACGTAGAACCCGACCTGGATCCAGAGGGGCTTGCGCTGCTGCCTGAAGGACAGGCCGCCGCCCACCAGGAGGCCGGCCAGCCCCATCAGGAGAATTGACCACATTTAAGCGTCGGCCGACTGCCGGGAGTGCGGACCGCGGAGCCCGTCGACCCAGTTCCTGAGCAGCCTGGCACCGGCGTCGCCTGACTTTTCCGGGTGGAACTGGGTGGCACACAGGGGGCCGTTCTCGACGGCGGCGATGAACGGGCCGCCGTGCTCTGACCACGTGACCAGGGGCGGCGCCATCCGGGGCTGGATGACGTCGAAGTCCCAGGTCTGGACGCCGTACGAGTGCACGAAGTAGAAGCGCTCATTCTGGACACCGTCGAACAGCCTGGAGCCTTCCGGGACCTTGACCGTGTTCCATCCCATGTGCGGCACCACTTCGGCCGGAAGGAGCTCCACCTTGCCGGGCCACTCGCCCATGCCTGCGGCTTCGGTTCCATGTTCCACACCGGCTTCGAAAAGCACCTGCAGGCCGACGCAGATGCCGAGCACCGGACGTCCGCCGGCAACGCGGCGGCCAATCATCCGGATGCCATCGACGGCCTTGAGTTCGCGCATGACGGTTTCAAAGGCGCCGACGCCGGGGACGACCAACCCGTCGGCGTTAAGCACGTCCTCGGGCTTGGAGCTCAGGATGACCTCGGCACCGGCGCGTTCCAAGGCGCGCACGGCCGAACGGACGTTGCCGGAGCCGTAGTCCAGGACGGTGACGGTGGGCTTGCCCTCCGGGGAGGCCGGCTTCAGCGTGGCCGAGGGGTCGATGATCGCGCCCTCGCGCAATACTTTGCCGGTCACAGTGCTCCCTTGGTGGACGGAATGCCTTCGACGCGGGGGTCCGGCTCGACGGCCGCGCGGAGTGCCCGGGCGAAGGCCTTGAACTGGGCTTCCACGATGTGGTGCGGGTCCCGGCCCGCGATGACGTTCATGTGCAGGCAGATGCCGGCGTGCAGCGTGATTGCCTCGAAGACGTGCCGGGTCAGCGACCCCGTGAAGTGGCCGCCGATCAGGTGGTACTCCTGCCCGGCGGGCTCGCCGCCGTGCACCAGGTAGGGCCGGCCCGAGACGTCGACGACGGCGTGTGCAAGGGCCTCGTCCAGGGGCACGGTGGCCTCGCCGAAGCGGCGGATGCCTGCCTTGTTGCCCAAGGCGGTGCGCAGTACCTCGCCGAACGTGATGGCAACGTCCTCGACGGTGTGGTGGACGTCAATGTGGGTGTCCCCAGTGGCCTTCACGGTCATGTCGATGAGTGAGTGCTTGCACAGCGCCGTCAGCATGTGGTCGTAGAACGGGACCGAGGTGCTGATGTCCGACACTCCGGTGCCGTCGAGGTTGATCTCCACCAGCACGGAAGATTCGCTGGTGGCACGCTCCATGCGTGCAGTGCGTGCCTCGGCAGCCTTGGTTCCGGTGTCGCTCATGGTGATAGATGTCCTTTGACGAAGGATGTGGGCGGACCTGACCTGGCCCATGTTCAAGTTTAGGCCGGAAGTGCAGCTTGCCGGGCCAGGATGCCTTCCAGTGCTTCCAGGAAGGCTGTGGTTTCCGTCTCAGTGCCGGCGGTGACGCGCAGGTGGCCGGCGATGCCGACATCCCGGACAAGCACCCCCGCGTCCAGCAGTTCCTGCCAGACCCCGTGGGGATTCTCCAGGCCGCCGAAGAAGACGTAGTTCGAGTCGGACGCCGCCGGCCGCAGGCCCATCCGCGTCAGCTCCGAGACAATCCGGTCGCGCTGGCGCTTGATGTCCTGAACGTCGGCCATGAGCGCCTCACGGTGCCGCAGCGCGGCCAGGGCGGTGGCCTGCGTGACGGCCGAGAGGTGGTAAGGCAGGCGCACCAGCCGGAGGGCGTCGGTCACCTCCGGGGCCGCCGCCATGTACCCGAGCCGGGCGCCGGCCAGAGCGAACGCCTTGCTCATGGTGCGGGAGACGATGAGCCGCTCCCGGCCGGGCAGCAGGGTGAGTGCGCTGGGCGTGCCGTCGTGCGCAAACTCGTGGTAGGCCTCGTCCACGACGACGACCGCCTGGCTGGCCTCGCCTGCCTCGTAGACGGATTCCACCACATCCAGGCCCAGGCCGGTGCCGGTGGGGTTGTTCGGCGAGCACAGGAAGACGATGTTCGGCTGGAGTTCGCGCACCTGGCTTGCGGCCGACTCGGCGCTGAGGCCGTAGTCATCGGCGCGCTTGCCGGCGATGTAGGCGGTGTCGGTACCGCTGGCGAGCAGCGGGTACATCGAATACGTCGGCGGGAAGCTCAGGAGCGAACGGCCCGGCCCGCCGAAGGCCTGGAGGATCTGCTGGAGGACCTCGTTGGAGCCGTTGGCTGCCCAGAGGTTGTCCGCGCTGAGCCCGTGGCCAAGGTATTCCGCCAGGGCTTCGCGGAGTTCGGTAAATTCGCGGTCAGGGTACCGGTTGAGTCCGGTGGCGGCCTCGCTTACTGCCGCGGTGATGGCCGCCCGAACGTCGGCGGGCACGCCATGCGTGTTCTCGTTGACGTTGAGCAGGATCGGAACATCAAGCTGCGGGGCGCCGTAAGGGGACAGCCCCCTCAGGTTGGTCCGCAGGGGCAGTCGGTTCAGTCGCTCAAGCTGGTCAGTCACCTAGACAGTTTAAGTAACACAGTGGGCTGGCCGGAAACTGTGACGGTTCCGGCCCCGCAGAACCGCGCGCTTGTTGGGCACGGGGCGTTACTTGTTGGGCACAAACAGCTGCTGCCCGGGCATGACCTTCCCGGCCTGAAGGTCGTTGAGCTGGACGATGTCCGCAATCACGTCCCGGGGGTCGCGGTCCGGGTCGACTTTTCCGGCGATGGCCCAGAGTGACTCCCCGGGCTGCACAGTGACCGAAACAGCTGGCGTGACGGACAGGCCACTGGCACTGTCCGCAGCCTTGGCCGGCGAGTTCAGGAGCCCGGCCAGCGACAGAATCAAGGCGGCGAGCAGGACAAGGGGCAGCCCGATCAGGACAATCCGGCCACGGCGGGTAAGGCGAAGGCGCGGCGGCTTGCCCGGCCGGGACGCTGCCTGGGACTGGTGTACAGAGCCGTGCTGGTACGCAGAGCCGGACTGGTGTACGGCGCGGGACTGGGTTAGTGCTGCTGTTGAAGCTGACATGGCGTGAGCCCTCCTGGACCAAGTTGTACTGCCTCGCGTTCGAACAATCAGTTCGAACACCGGGCTATCAAGCAACCCTCACTAGAACACATGTTCGAACTTTGCTTTTTCTAGTTTTAGCACCTATCAACGAATTAAGTCGAGACTCGCTAGAACAAATGTTTGAAAAAGCCGTATGGCTGGCCTACGTTGGAAAACACAGAACAACCACATCTGCAGTTGATCAGCAGGGTCTGACATTTTTCAGGCCGGAAGTTCCCGGCCTCTGCAGGTACCGCGGCCGGGAGGAACGGAAAGGCGTTGGCGAACATGGCAGCACAGGCCTCTGACGGCAAGGCTCCCCAGCGCAGCCCGCGGTCTCAGCGGACCCCCAAGGGACTTACACTCCGCCAGAAAAAGATCCTGGAAACCATCCAGCGTTCGGTCAACGAGAACGGCTACCCGCCGTCGATGCGGGAAATCGGCGACACCGTCGGCCTGGCCAGCCTCTCCAGCGTGACCCATCAGCTCTCACAGCTGGAAAAGCTTGGCTACCTGCGGCGGGACCCGAAGCGGCCGCGCGCCATGGAGGTCCTGATGCCGCTCACCCTGGATGCGGGCACCGCGAAATCCGGTGGCGCTGACAAGGCCCCGGCCCTGAGCGCGGCAGGCGCCTCCGTGTCTGAACTGCCCAGCGCAATGGACACGGCCATGGTCCCGCTGGTCGGCCGGATCGCCGCCGGCGGCCCCATCCTCGCGGACCAGATGGTGGAGGATTTGATGCCGCTGCCCCGCCAGCTGGTGGGCCACGGCGAACTGTTCATGCTCAAGGTCGCCGGCGACTCCATGGTGGACGCCGCCATCTGCGACGGGGACTGGGTTGTGGTCCGGCGGCAAAGCGACGCCGTCAACGGTGACATTGTGGCGGCGCTGCTCGACGACGAAGCCACGGTCAAGACGTTCCGGCAGCGCGACGGCCACACCTGGCTGCTGCCACAGAATACACAGTACGAACCCATCCTCGGCGACCACGCCGTTGTCATGGGCAAGGTGGTTTCCGTACTCCGCTCGCTGTAGCCTCTGGTGCCCGTCCGCGCTGAAGCGTAGACACAGAAATTAGGCACGGAAATTAGGCACAGAGACTTAGGCGTTGAACCTTGGCCCCGGGCTGCTCCAGCCCGGGGGCTTCA
The DNA here is from genome assembly GCF_042884885.1 of Arthrobacter sp. NPDC058097. Classification (NCBI taxonomy): domain Bacteria; kingdom Bacillati; phylum Actinomycetota; class Actinomycetes; order Micrococcales; family Micrococcaceae; genus Arthrobacter; species Arthrobacter sp. NPDC058097. Next base: position 311,643 of record NZ_JBHVSZ010000005.1, on the reverse strand, counting down.
CTATGCCTGCGCGCCGGCGAGCCTTTCGAGGGCCGCGACCGCGGTCTTCCGGTCGGTCGTCGGCCAGAACGGCGGCAGGGCAGCCCGCAGGAACCCGCCGTAGCGTTCCGTGGACAGCCGGGAATCCAGCACCGCCACGACGCCCTTGTCATTCGTAGACCGAATGAGGCGCCCCGCGCCCTGGGCCAGCCTGATGGCCGCATGCGTGGCGGACACGGACATGAAGCCGTTGCCGCCGGCCTGGGCAACGGCCCGCGACCGCGCCGTCATTAGCGGGTCGTCGGGCCGCGGGAAGGGAATCCTATCAATCACGACCAGACGGCACGATCCGCCCGGCACGTCGACGCCCTGCCACAATGACATTGTGCCGAACAGGCAGGTGTCGGGCTCGTCGGCGAACTGCTTCACCAGCGCCGTCATGGTGGACTCACCCTGGCAAAGAATGCTGACATCCAGCCGGGTACGCAGGGCATCTGCCGCTTCCTCGGCGGCGCGCCGGGAGGAGAACAGGCACAGCGCGCCCCCGGCGGACGCCCGGATGAGCGACTCGAGTTCGTCCAGCGCCTCGGGCGACGTGCCGCGGCCTGGCTTCGGCAGGTGGCCCGCCACATAGAGGATGCCCTGCCGCGGGTAGTCAAAGGGCGAGCCCACGTCGACGCCGGTCCAGCTCGGCGCGCCTTCGCCGACCAGGCCCAGCCCGCCCGCCGCGGGTTCGAAGGCAGAGCCGATGGCGAGGGTGGCCGATGTCAGCACCACGGTATGCCCGGCGAACAGGCCTTCCCGGAGCCGGCCTGCGACGCCCAGCGGGGCGATGTTGATCAGCGCCGGGGCTGTCTCGTCGGGCGCCGAGTAGCCCTGCTGCGGATCAAACGTGCTGTTCCGGGAGAACCAGACCACTTCCCGGTTTTCCCGGGCGGCGACGAGCCGTTCGCAAAGCTCCAAAATCACCAGCAGGCGGGAGCGCGCGAGCTGCCGGCCGCCGTCGGCCGTTGCATTGCTCTCCCCCTTGGAATCCGACAGCGCAGCCCGGCAGGCCTCACGGAGCTGGTCCACACAGTCCAGCTGCTCGTCATTCAGGCCGTTGGGCAGCAGGCCGCTGGGGACGCCGGCGAGAGCTACCTCAAGGTTGGCGGCCGCGGTGTTGAGCGCGTCCACGGTAATGCCGGTGTGCTTGCGGGCGCCGGAGGCTGCGGCGTGGACCATGGCCACCGACAGCTGCCCCGAAACGGCGCCGGTCACCCGGTCCTGGAGTTCGTGCGCTTCGTCCACCACAACGACGTCATACTCCGGCAACACAGCGAGTCCTTCGAAGGCGCTGACGGCCAGCATGGCGTGGTTGGTCACCACGACGTCGGCTTCCGTGGCGTTATGGCGGGCAAGCTCACTGAAGCACTCCTCGGCGAGGGGGCACTTCTGCGAGCCGAGGCATTCCATGGACGTGACGGACACCTGCCGCCAGGCCCGGTCCGTGACGCCGGGAAGCAGCTCGTCGCGGTCGCCCGTGGTGGTTTGTTCCGCCCATTCGCGGAGCCGGACCACCTCCTTGCCGAGCTGCGACGAAGGGCCGCCCACGGACGCGGCAAAGTGCGGGACGCTGGTGTCCTCGCCCAGCGAGAAGAGCTGTCCCTCCGAGGGTTCCTCAGAGGGAAAGCCGCCCTCGAGCTTGTGCCTGCAGACGTAATTGGCGCGGCCCTTGACCAGCGCAATCTTCACTGGCCGGTCGAGTGCCGGTTTGAGGCTTTCCAGCAGCCGGGGAAGGTCCCGGCCCACGATCTGGGTCTGCAGCGCGAGGGTGGCGGTGGAAACGAGCGCAGGCTTGTTGCTCTCCAGCGAGTGCGCAATCAGCGGGACCAGGTAAGCCAGTGACTTGCCGGTTCCCGTGCCGGCCTGCACCAGCAGGTGGTCGCCCGTTTCGATGGCGCGCGCCACCTGCCGGGCCATCTCGTGCTGGCCGCTGCGGCTTTGGCCGCCCATGCCGGCCACAGCACGGTCGAGCAGGTCAAGCACATGCTGCTCGCCGGCCGTGGTGGAGGCATTGTCCGCTGCGCCGGCCGCTGCCGCCCCGTCAGTCATCAGTGCTGAAGGATTCCAGTTCAGCCGCGAGGCCTTCCCGGACCATGACCACGGCGCGGGTGCCGCCCTCTTCATGGTCCAGGCTCAGGATCTCCGCGTCGGAGTCGTGGAGCTTGCTGATGAGATCGCCGCGGTGGTACGGGACGAGGAGCTGCATCTTGACGTTCGGCCGCGGAATGGACTCGCTGATGGCAGCGAGCAGGTCAGCGATGCCCTCCCCTGTCCGTGCCGAAACCACCACGTGCCGCGGCTCGCGCTGCTTCAGCCGCTCCACCACAAAGGGATCGGCGGCGTCGGCCTTGTTCAGGACGATGATCTCGGGCACCTTGCGGGCGTCCACCTCGGCGAAGACCGAGCGCACGGCGGCGATCTGGCCCTCCGGGTCGGGGTGGGAGGCATCCACGACGTGCAGGATCAGGTCTGCGTCCGCCACTTCCTCCAGGGTGGAACGGAAGGCCTCCACCAGCTGGGTGGGAAGCGACCGGACGAAGCCCACGGTGTCCGCCAGCGTGTAGCCGACGCCGTCAGACGTCTCGGCCTTGCGGACGGTCGGGTCCAGGGTGGCGAACAGGGCGTTCTCCACCAGCACGCCGGCGTCGGTCAGGCGGTTCAGCAGCGAGGACTTGCCGGCGTTGGTGTATCCGGCAATGGCCACTGACGGGACTTCATTACGACGGCGGTTGGCGCGTTTGGTCTCCCGTGCCGGCTTCATCGCGGCGATCTCGCGCCGCAGTTTGGCCATCCGGGTACGGATCCTGCGCCGGTCAAGTTCGATCTTGGTTTCACCGGGACCGCGTGAGCCCATGCCGGCGCCTGCGCCACCCACCTGGCCACCGGCCTGGCGGGACATGGATTCACCCCAGCCACGGAGGCGCGGAAGCAGGTATTCGAGCTGTGCCAGCTCCACCTGGGCCTTGCCTTCGCGGCTCTTGGCGTGCTGGGCGAAGATGTCCAGGATGAGGGCAGTGCGGTCGATGACCTTCACCTTGACGATGTCTTCAAGGCCGCGCCGCTGGGACGGGGCGAGCTCTGCGTCCACCACGACGGTGTCGGCGCCGGTGGACATCACGACGTCCTTGAGCTCCAAAGCCTTGCCCGCCCCGAGGAAGGTGCCGGGATCCGGCTTGGCCCGCCGCTGGACCAGCCCGTCAAGGACTTCCGAGCCGGCCGTTTCCGCCAGCGCGGCGAGTTCGCGCAGGGAGTTCTCGGCGTCGGCCAGCGTGCCTTCGCTCCAGAGGCCGGCGAGAACAACGCGTTCCAGGCGCAGCTGCCGGTATTCAACCTCGGTGACGTCCTCGAGTTCGGTGGAGAGGCCGGCCGTGCGCCGCAGTGCGCGGCGTTCCTCGAGGTCCTGCTGGTCGCCGTCGAACGTGCTGTGCTCTTCGGCGAGCTGCGAGATGGCCTGCGCCTTGCCCAGGACACCCTTGCTGTCGGCGCGGCTGCCGTCGGCTCCAGCTGCGTTCCTGGCGGGGACGTCCTTGGCGAGAATCCGGTCGATGACAGCTTGGATCTCCTCGGGACTCATGTCCTGGGCGGCTGGCTCGGATCCGGGATTTTGCTGATTGGTCATGGTCTCCTTTGAAGGTTCTGCATCTTCAGAATAGTGCTGTTTGCCGCCCTTGGCTGCGGTATTCGCGGAGGGCTGACTGCGAGGGGTCATGGAGGTGCTCCTGACATGCCGGCAGCGGACACGCTGGGCCGGCGGGAAGTGGACTGATCGAGTGCTGTGTGGGCCGCGCTGTTTCAAACGCGCACCGGGCGGAAGGCGGTAGGCCTGCATCGCATCGGAGGGAAGCCCCGGGCCGGTACCGGCGGCTAAAGGCCGCGGGCAAAGAAAGCCGGCTACTCAAAAATCAGGAACATGCGTTCTAGGATAGCAGAACACCAGGACTGGTTTTGGCGGCTGCCCGGTTTCCCATCAGGCGGGCGGCCCACTAATCTGGCCAGTTATGGAGTCTGCCCACTATTTCAGCGCCTCACCCGCGGGGCCGTTCACCCGCAAGCCCCTCACAGTGGAGCTGGCCGGTGAAACGCGGAAGCTGCAGACCTCCTCCGGCATTTTCAGCCCGGACGGCATCGACAAGGGGACGGCCATCCTGCTGGCCGAGGTCCCCGCTCCCGCGCCGCAGGGAAACCTGCTGGACATCGGCTGCGGCTGGGGACCCATCGCCCTGACCATGGCGCTGCGGGCACCGCACGCGCAGGTCTACGCAGTGGACGTCAATGAACGCTGCATCGCGCTCACGAACGGAAACGCCGAGCTGCTCGGGCTTAACAACGTCGCGGCCAGCACGCCGGAGGGCGTGGACCCAGACATCCGCTTCGACACCATCTGGTCCAACCCGCCGATCCGGATCGGCAAGGATGACCTGCACTCACTCCTGCTGCTCTGGCTGCCGAGGCTGGCACCGGGCGGTTCGGCGTGGCTGGTGGTGCAGAAGAACCTGGGCTCGGATTCGCTTCAGCGCTGGCTGGCGGAGGTCCTGGACGACACCTTCACCGTGTCGCGGGAAAGCACCTCGAAGTCGTTCAGGATCCTGCGGGTCAGGAAAGCGTCCCGGTAGCAACGATCGTTGCCGGTCCGCTGAGCTCGACATGCTCGCGGCCACCGGCGACGGTGAAGAACTTCACGCCCACGACGCCGCCCGGCACCTTCACCTGCCAGGCATCCGGAGCGCCCTGCCCGGCCCAGTGGCGGGTGGCCACGGCCGCGGCACAGGCACCGGTGCCGCAGGACTGCGTTTCACCGACGCCGCGCTCGTGGACGCGCATGGTCACGGTGCCCACGCCGTCGTGCACCAGCGGCTCGGCCGGGACGACGAACTCGACGTTGGTGCCATTCGCGGGGGTCGGGTCGACGTGCGGGGCGGTAAATAGCCGGGTGTCCCTGAGTTCGGACAGCTCTGCCAGTGCGACGACGGTGTGGGGGTTGCCCATGCTGACGGACAGCGCCGGCCGCGGCACCTCGAGTCCGTCGGCGCTGACCAGCGAATCCATGGCGCGGGCCGCTGCCTCGTCCGGGAAGATGAACTCCCAAGGGCCCATGTCGACGGCGTAGCCGTCACCTGTGCGGACTATGGTCTTGACACCGCCGCGGGTGCCGATGGTCAGGGCGCCGCCGGCGGGCAGCTCAGCCAGGCCTTCGGCCAGCAGGAAGTGGACGAACACGCGCACGCCGTTGCCGCACATCTCGGACAGGGAACCGTCACCGTTGCGGTAATCCATGAACCACTCGGCGTCGGGGTTTTCAGCGAGAATCTGCCGGCCTTCATCCAGGAGACGGGACGGGACGGCGCGGATGAGGCCGTCACCGCCGATGCCGCGGTGGCGGTCGCACAGCTGGGCGACCTGCTCCGGGGAGATGGCGTGCACGCCCTCGGGGTCGGCGACCAGGACGAAATCGTTGCCTGTGCCATGGCCCTTGGAGAACCGCAGTCCGCTCAGTGTGGTGGCGGCAGACCGGGCCGCTTCTGCAAGGGTTTCATTCATGGTTCAAGGTTACCCGTCCGCCGGCGGCGCCCGGAAAACGGCCTGGACTTACCACCCAGTCCGCGGGAGCTGGTCAGGAGGATGCCGGCGATGACGACCACACCGCCGGCTACCTGGGCAACGGTGTAGGCGTGGCCGGAGAGGATGGTGAACAGGGCCGTGAAGACGGTGATGAGGTTAAGGAACACTCCGGCCCTGCCTGCGGGGATGACTGTCAGCGCGCGGTTCCAGAGCAGGTAGGACAGCACCGAAGGAAAAAGCGCTATGAAGGCCAGGGAAGCGATGGCACCCTGCGCGGACGGCAGGGACGGACCCCCGGCAGCGAGGCTGAACGGGGTGAGGACGACGATGGTGATGGCGGCCTGGATGGCCGTGGCGGTTATCGGTGGCAGCGGCGGGGCCAGCCGCCCGATGATGGTGTAGGCGGACCACGCTCCGATCGCCCCGATCATGAACAGCTCGCCGGTACCGAATCCGGCGTGCAGCAGCCTGCCAACGTCGCCGTTGCTGAGGACCAGAAGGACGCCGACGAGCGCGATCAGGACGCCGCCCACTGCCCGGCGGGTCAGGCGTTCGCGCAGGAAGGCGGCAGCGGCCAGGGTGATCAGCGCAGGGTTGAACGCATTGATGAGGGACGCGTTAAACGCATCTGTGTGCTCGAGGGCCGTGTACAGAAGCAGGTTGTAGCCCAGCAGCCCGGACACACTCAGTGCGATCAGCCACGGCCACGCCGCCAGCACCTGGCGCCACTGCGGGCGCTCCACCAGCTGCGCGATGGCCAGCAGCGGAACCAGGGCCAGCGACCAGCGCAGCAGGACCAGGCTGAGGGGGTCGATGCTCTCCACCGCGCCGGCCCCGACGACGTAGTTGCCGGCCCAGAACAGCGTAGCGCCCAGGAGCGAGGCGACGGCAACGGTGAGGCTCCGCCGCGAGGCGCGCTTTGTCGTGGTGGCAACGGCGAGGGTCATGAGGGCCTTTTCTTCCAGTACGTTGGGGCTCAGCGGCAGAGGTTGGCGGCCTTTGCAGCCAGCTCAGGGTCCTGCCAGTCCAGCCAGCTGATGCGGGGGTCGGCCCGGAACCACGTCAGCTGCCGGCGGGCGAACTGCCTGGTGGCCACGATGGTTTCTTCGGCTGCCTGCGCCACGTCCGATTCGCCGTCGAGCACTTTGAGGAACTGGGCGTAGCCCAGTGCGCGCGGTGCGGTCTTGCCGCGGCGCAGGCCCCGGGCGTCCAGCCGTTCGACTTCCGCCAGCAGCCCCCGCTCCACCATCCGGTGCACGCGGACGGCGAGCCGGTCGCGCAGCTGATCGCGGTCCACCGCCAGGCCGATCTGGATGGCCGGCTGGTGGTACTCCCGCGTTGGCATGAAGGAGCTGAACGGGCGGCCCGTCAGTTCGAACACCTCCAGCGCGCGGATGACGCGGCGGGCGTCGCCGAGGCGCCCGGCGGAAACGGGATCCACCGCCCGGAGCCGGTCCAGCAGGACCTCAGTGCCTGCCTCGGCGTTCTCCTGTTCGAGCCGGGCGCGAATTTCGGGGTCGGTTCCCGGGAAGTCCAGCACGTCAAGGGCGGCGCGGACGTACAGGCCGGACCCGCCGGCCAGGACGGCGCGTTTGCCGCGGCGGCGGATGTCGGCGACGGCGTCCCTCGCCTGCTGCTGGAAGTCGGACACCGAGGCCTCCTGCGTCACGTCCAGGATGTCCAGCAGGTGGTGCCGGACGCCCCGCCGTTCCGCCTCGGTCACCTTGGCAGTGCCGATGTCCATGCCGCGGTAGAACTGCATGGCGTCGGCGTTGATCACCTCGCCGTCCAGGGCCAGGGCAAGTTCGACGGCGAGGTCGGACTTTCCCGATCCGGTGGGTCCGACGACGGCTACGACGGGGGGCTGGCCCGCCACCGGGTCAGCGGCTCCGCACCGGGAGCGAGGGCATGCCGAGAGACACGCCGGTCCTGCCCGCCCCCGCTGCACCGGGGGTCCCCACAACCTGTTTTGGCGCGCCGCATGAGTCGGCCTGCGCCCTGTCCCAGGCGTCGCCGGCGCGGGACCGGCGCAGGGAGTAATGGGCTGCGGTGGCCGGATCGGCGATCAGGTGGAAGGCGGCCGCCTCCGTAATGGTTACCGTCACCAGGTCACCGGGCCTCGGCGCAGGAGCTCCCTCGGGAACGGTGAAGTGAACCAGTCGCTGGTCCTGTGACCGGCCAGAAAGCCGGTGCGTTTCCTCCGACTTGCGGCCGGACTGGGCGGTGACCATGACCTCGACGCGGCGTCCGAGCTGCTTGGCGTTCTCCTCGGCCGCGATGCGGTCCTGGAGCGCGGTGAGCCGCTCAAAGCGTTCCTGCACAACAGCCTTGGGCAGCTGGTCCGGCAGGTCGGCTGCCGGCGTGCCGGGCCGCTTGGAGTACTGGAAGGTGAAGGCGGTGGCGAAGCGTGACTTTTCGACGACGTCCAGGGTCGCCTGGAAGTCCTCCTCCGTCTCCCCCGGGAAGCCGACGATGATGTCCGTGGAGATCGCGGCGTGCGGCATCTTGGCGCGGACCTTGTCCAGGATGCCAAGGAACTTCGCCGACCGGTAGGAACGCTTCATGTCCCGCAGCACCTTGTCCGACCCCGACTGGAGCGGCATGTGCAGCTGCGGCATGACATTGGGCGTCTCGGCCATGGCGTCGATGACGTCATCGGTGAACGCGGCCGGGTGGGGGCTCGTGAAACGAACCCGTTCCAGGCCCGGGATCTCGCCGCAGGCGCGCAGCAGCTTGGAGAAGGCCTGGCGGTCGCCGAACTCCACGCCGTACGAGTTCACGTTCTGGCCGAGGAGCGTCACCTCGATGGCGCCGTCATCCACCAGCGCCTGGACCTCGGCGAGGATCTCCCCGGGCCGGCGGTCCTTTTCCTTGCCGCGCAGGGCGGGGACGATGCAGAAGGTGCAGGTGTTGTTGCAGCCGACCGAAATGGACACCCAGCCCGAATAGACGGAGTCGCGCTTGGTGGGCAGGGTGGACGGGAAGACGTCCAGCGATTCGAGGATCTCCAGTTGCGCCTCGTTGTTGTGGCGCGCCCGGTCAAGGAGGGCGGGCAGGGCGCCGACGTTGTGCGTGCCGAAGACGGCATCGACCCAGGGCGCCTTCTTCAGGATGGTTTCGCGGTCCTTCTGGGCGAGGCAGCCGCCCACGGCGATCTGCATTCCCGGGTTGGCTGCCTTGATCGGCGCCAGCTGGCCGAGGTTGCCGTACAGCTTGTTGTCGGCGTTTTCCCGCACCGCGCAGGTGTTGAAGACCACGACGTCGGCCTGGGCACCGTCCGCCGGCACGTATCCGGCGGCCTCCAGCATCCCCGTCATGCGCTCGGAGTCGTGAACGTTCATCTGGCAGCCGAAGGTGCGCACCTGGTAGGTGCGGTGCACGGCGGCGTCGCCAGTGGGTTCGTTTTCGGTGCCGGTTGCGGGGGAAGGAAAGGTCAGACTCACCCGTTAAGGGTACCGGCTGCTACAGGTACTGGCTGCGCCCGCCAGCTTCTGCAGCGTCCAGCACCTCGGCCACGATCCGGAAGGCCTGCGAGGGCTGGTACCCCTTGCGGGCGAGCATGGACGCGAGCCGCCGCGTGGTCTTGTCCCGCTCCACCCGGTCCGACAGGTCCGTCCCCGGCCGCAGCTTGCGTTCCACCAGATGGCGAGCGGCGGCTTCCTCGTCCTCGTCACTGAGCTGCTCCAGTGCCGAGGCCGCCGTGTCAGCATCAATGCCCTTATCCGCGAGTTCGCGGCGGAGGGCTCCCTTGGCCAGTTTCCGCGACTGCGACCGGCTCCGCACCCACATGTCCGCGAATTCGGCGTCGTCAACAAGCCGGACCTCTTCGAAGCGGTCCAGCACGGCCGCGGCGACGTCCTCCGGCACGTTGCGTTCGGCCAGCTTGCGTTCCAGCTGCAGCCGGCTCTTGGGTGATGCGGTCAGCTGGCGCAGTACGATGGCGCGCGCCACCGTCGCCGGGTCCGCGTCCCGGTCCTCCTCGGGTTCCGGGGCGCGTCCTATGGACGGGGCGGGTCCAGCGGTGCGGTCCCCTCCGGCCCTGGCGAAGGCCGAAGAGGACCGGTGGTTGCTAGAAGCCGTCAACGGCCTTCAGCTTCGGTGAGGCTTCAGCGTCGGCGGCGGGCTTGGTTCCCACGCCGAGCTTTTCCTTGATGAGCCGTTCCAGTTCAGCGGCGAGTTCCGGGTTGTCGCGCAGGAAGCGGCGCGAGTTCTCCATGCCTTGGCCGAGCTGGTCGCCGTCGTACGTGAACCAGGAACCGGACTTCTTGATGATGCCGTGCTCCACGCCCATGTCGATGATGCCGCCCTCGCGGGAGATGCCCTGGCCGTAGATGATGTCGAATTCGGCGACTTTGAAGGGCGGGGCCATCTTGTTCTTGACGATCTTGGCCTTGGTGCGGTTACCGACGGAATCGGCACCTTCCTTCAGCGTCTGGATGCGGCGGACGTCGATGCGCACGGACGCGTAGAACTTCAGCGCCTTACCACCGGTGGTGGTCTCCGGTGAGCCGAAGAACACGCCGATCTTTTCGCGCAGCTGGTTGATGAAGATGGCGGTGGTCTTGGTCTGGCTCAGCCGGCCCGTGATCTTTCGCAGGGCCTGGCTCATGAGGCGGGCCTGCAGGCCGACGTGGCTGTCGCCCATGTCGCCTTCGATTTCCGCGCGCGGCACCAGGGCCGCCACGGAGTCGATGACCACGATGTCCAGCGAGCCGGAGCCCACCAGCATGTCCATGATCTCCAGCGCCTGCTCACCGGTGTCCGGCTGGGAGACCAGCAGGGCGTCCGTGTCCACGCCGAGCTTGGCGGCGTACTCGGGGTCGAGGGCGTGCTCGGCGTCGATGAACGCGGCGATGCCGCCGTTGCGCTGGGCGTTGGCCACTGCGTGCAGGGCCACGGTGGTCTTACCCGACGATTCCGGGCCGTAGATTTCGATGACGCGGCCGCGCGGGAGTCCTCCGATTCCCAGCGCGACGTCCAGCGCGATGGAGCCCGTGGGGATGACCTCGATGGGTGCGCGTGTTTCGTCGCCCAGCCGCATGATCGATCCCTTGCCGAACTGCTTGTCAATCTGCGCGAGCGCTGCTTCAAGCGCCTTTTCACGATCCGGGGCTGCCGCCATGGTTCACACCTCTAATGCTTTCTCGCTTTGGAGGGGCCTCTGCGGCCCTTTGTCTGTCATCACCGACGCTAGTGCCACCCGCTGACATTCTTACCGGGCAGGCGTACGTATGTGGATAACCCGCTGGCAAAAAGCATAGTCGCACCCGAACAGATATTCGAACAATTGGTCGGCGTGTCAGCAGCTTCCCAGCCGGGCAGCAGCCCCTAGACCAGGTCCGGTCCGTTCTGCCGCGGCTTGATATCGCGGCCGAGGCGGCGCTCCTCGGGGACGTCCTGCACGTCGCACACCGCGAGCCAGATGTCGCGGGGACTGACGCCGGCGGCGAGGGCCTGGTTCGCCGTCCGGCCGCCAACTCCGGCAAGAACGAGGGAACTGCCCAGCACCCGCGAGTAGCCGGCCCCGAATTCGTCGTCCATCAGCCGCCAGAAATCACTAATCCTCACCCGATACAGTCTCTCATGGGCGCTGACTCTAGAATGGTTGCCATGAGCAACCCCGCTGAAGCCCCCGGAGCCACTGCCCCCTTCGAGGACACGCTTGATACGGCACTGACTAACGTGGAGCATCAGATCAGCATCTTCTGGCGACGGGCCCGGTCCGTTTCCCAGCAACTGTCGCGCGAGGTCCATCCGGACATGGAGCCCGCCGCCTACGGCCTGCTGACAGTAATCCGCAAGAACGGTCCCATCCGGCTCACAGAGCTCGCATCCTGCATCGGCGTCGGCAAACCCTCCGTGAGCAGGCAAATCGCGTTCCTGGAGAGCATCGGCCTTGTGCTCAAGGAAGCGGACCCGCTGGACGGCCGGGCGCAAACGATCCGGCTCACCGCCGAGGGCGAAGAGAAGATGCACCAGGTGCAGGATGCCCGGCGTCAGGTGTTCCGGGAGCGCCTGGGCGAGTGGCCAGTGGAGGACCTCGAGGCGCTGGCTGCGTACATGGCCAAGCTCAACGCGACCTACGAGCGCGACGGTTTCCCCCGCGACGGCGCCCCCTAACAGAGACCCGGCCCAACAGAACACGGGGCTTCCTGCGGAAATTCCAGGGCACGACGAAGGCCTCCGGCACAATGCCGGAGGCCTTCGCTGTAGTTATCTGGTCCGGGTTACCGGATTCTGTTACCGGGCGCCGGAAAGCATTTCCGTGGCGAGCTCGTTGTTTAGCTCGCTGCTCAGGTCGCGCTCAAGGTCCCGACCGTAACGCTGGGAAAATTCCTGCGGGACGGTGTCCGGTACGGCAACGCCCTCGGCAACAGCCACGCGGTCGCTGACCTCGCGGAGCATGCTCGAAAGCGGTACATCCAGCGCCGAACAGATCGAGGACAGGAGTTCCGAAGAAGCTTCCTTCTGGCCGCGTTCCACTTCACTCAGGTAGCCCAGGGAGACCCGGGCGCTGTGCGAGACTTCGCGGAGGGTACGCCCTTGACGCTGGCGGACATCGCGCAGTACATCACCGATTTCGTGACGAAGTACAACCATCTTGCGCTCCTTCTGTTCGCTCTTGGCCTGATCGGCGAGGCCCACGTCCTTCCAGCGGACAACGCCGTTTACGGACACGGGCTGCTTTACCATCTGTATCGCCTTGCTCCCTCATGGTTCCGGTTCACTGTGACGTAAACCGCATATGTTCTCTTCATCCTAGGCGCCTCCCTCAGGGAGAGGCGACACAATGTGACAACTATTCGGACTCGCTTTTTGTTCCCGGCAACCTTTACTCCGGGTAGCTTAGCGCAGTCAGGGGGCCAAACCAGCGAAGCCGGAAACTCAGCTTAACGCGGCCAGGGCCCCCTGGAGACGCTCCAATGCAGCGCCACATGCCAGCCCGCGGATCTCTGCCCGGGTGCCTTGGAAGTTATACGGAAAGGTCTGCACACCATCTGCGGTGGCGACGCCTACGAACACCGTGCCCACCGCCTTGCCGTCATGCGCATCGGGCCCGGCCACGCCCGTGGTGGAGACGGCGAGGTCCGCGCCGCAGACCCGCCGGGCACCTTCCGCCATGGCCGCAGCCACCGCTTCGTCCACCGATCCGACGGCGTCCAGCAGGTCCTGCGGAACACCCAGGACGTCACGCTTCACGGTGTTGTTGTAGGAGACTATGCCGCCCTGCAGCATTGCAGATGCCCCGGGGGTGTCGGCCAAAACGGCGGCGACCATTCCGGCCGTGAGCGACTCCGCGGTGGCGACTGTGACGCCACGCCTCACGGCAGCAGCGACGGCCTCCCCGGCGACCCTGTGCAGATTCGTCACGGCTGGCCCTCCCCGTTTTCTGCCTGGTCGGCGCCGGCAGCGCGCCGGCGCAGCCCCTCCGACCTGACTTTCAGCGCCTGAATGACGTATTCTACGCCGGTCCAGACCGTGATCAGCACGGCTGCCAGCATCACCGCCAAGGCCACCCAGGTCAGCCACGGTGCGATGGCTGCCAGCGGAAGGAGGTAGAGGAAGATCGCGACAGTCTGGACGACCGTCTTGAGCTTGCCGCCGCGTGACGCCGGAATGACGCCGTAGCGGATCACGAAGAACCGCAGCGCCGTGATCCCCCATTCCCGGGCCAGTATCACGATCGTGATCCACCAGGGCAGCTCGTTCAGGACGCACAGCATGACCAGCGCCGAGCCGGTCAGCAGTTTGTCCGCGATCGGATCGGCAATCTTGCCGAAGTCGGTGACCAGTCCCCTGCTGCGGGCGATGTCGCCGTCGAGCTTGTCGGTGTAAATCGCGACGGCGAACGCCGCCACGGCTGCCCAGCGCCATCCGCCGTACTGGCTGTGCAGGCCCGGGGCGTCGGCGATGAGGAACCACACGAAGAACGGCACCAGCACGATGCGGAGCATCGTGAGGATGTTGGGGAGATTCCAGATCCCGGAGCTGTTGGAGCCGGCCGCGGCCGCTTCGGTGCTAGTCACCTTTCTAGGCTACCGGCCTGTGAGGGACCAGGCGTCCTCGGAGCCGTCCTCGTCGTCACCGGAACCGTCGGCGCCGTCGTAATAATCGACGCTTTGGGTGCGGTTGTCCAGGTCGGCGGCAACGAGGTCCTCTGCGTAGCCGCCCTGGGCGATGTTCGCGTTGGCGTTGTCGCTGAGCGCGGCGGTCTGGGAATCAGGCGTGGCCGGAGCCTCCTGTCCCTTCATTGCGGCCAGCACGGCGGCGAGGTCGTCAGGCTTGACCAGCACATCGCGGGCCTTGGAGCCTTCGGACGGGCCAACCACGCCGCGTGATTCGAGCAGGTCCATGAGGCGGCCGGCCTTGGCGAACCCGACCCGGAGCTTGCGCTGCAGCATGGACGTCGAACCGAACTGGGTGGTGACCACCAGCTCCGTGGCCTGCAGCAGCACTTCGAGATCGTCGCCGATGTCGTCGTCGATCTGCTTCTTCTCCGCTTCGGGGGCGACGTCGTCACGGTAGACGGCCTGCAACTGGCTCTTGACGTGTTCGACCACCTTGTGGATCTCGGATTCAGTGACCCAGGCGCCCTGCACGCGCATCGCCTTGGAGGCACCCATCGGGAGGAACAGCGCGTCACCCTGCCCGATCAGCTTCTCCGCACCTGGCTGGTCGAGGACCACGCGGGAGTCGGTCACGGAGGATGTGGCGAAGGCCATGCGGGACGGCACGTTGGCCTTGATCAGGCCGGTCACCACGTCCACGGACGGCCGCTGCGTGGCGAGCACCAGGTGGATGCCGGCGGCACGGGCCAACTGCGTGATGCGGACAATCGAGTCTTCGACGTCGCGCGGCGCCACCATCATCAGGTCGGCGAGCTCATCGACGATCACCAGGAGGTAAGGGTAGGGACGGATGACGCGCTTGGAGTCGACGGGCGGCTGGACCTTGCCGGCGCGCACTGCCTTGTTGAAGTCGTCGACGTGCTTGAAGCCGTAGTTGGCGAGGTCGTCATAGCGGGCGTCCATTTCGCGGACCACCCACTGCAGCGCCTCGGCCGCCTTCTTGGGATTGGTGATGATGGGCGTGATGAGGTGCGGCACGCCCTCGTAGGCGGTAAGTTCCACGCGCTTGGGGTCCACCATGACCATGCGGACCTCGTCGGGGGTGGCCCGCATCAGCAGGGACGTGATCATGGAGTTCACGAATGAGGACTTACCGGCACCGGTGGCACCGGCCACCAGCAGGTGGGGCATTTTCGCCAGGTTGGCCACGACGTAGCCGCCCTCGACGTCCTTGCCGACGCCCATCACCATGGGGTGGTCCGTGCGGCGGGCGTTCTGGCTGCGCAGGACGTCGCCCAGCGACACGGTTTCACGGTCCGTGTTGGGGATTTCGATGCCGATGGCGGACTTGCCAGGAATCGGGCTGAGGATGCGGACGTCGCTCGAGGCGACGGCGTACGAGATGTTCTTGGACAGCGCGGTGACACGCTCCACCTTGGTGCCGGGCGCCAGTTCGATCTCATAGCGGGTCACGGTGGGCCCACGGCTGAAGCCGGTCACGGAGGCATCCACGTTGAACTGCTGGAGCGTGTCCGTCAGGGCGGCCACGACGGCGTCGTTCGCTTCGGTGCGTTCCTTGGGAACGGATCCGGGCGTCAGCACATCGGACGAGGGCAGTGTGTACGTGACGTCGCCCGCGAGGGACAGCTGCTCCGTGCGCTGCGGAATGGGGGTGGGCAGCGGCGCTGGCGCCACAGGCTTGGAAGGCACCTGCGCGGCAGCGCCGGGAGTTGCACCGGGTGCCGCCGAACCAGCCATGCCGGGGACCACGAGCGGAATGGCCTCCGTGGCGTTCTCGGCGTCGGCGCCCTTGGCACCGAGCCCCTGGGCTGCCTTGATCTTCTCGACGGCGATCTCCGCCTGGGTGGGGCGCCGGACTCCGGGGGCCACGGCGGGGGCTTCCTTGCCGGTGTCCGGTGACGGGTCGTCGTCGTCGACTACCGCGTGCTCAAAGGCTTCGTCCCCGACGTAGCCCTCCAGCCGGGGATCGGCTTCCTCGTCCTTGCCAAAGAGCCGCTTGCGCTTCTTCTTCGGGGCGGGAGGAGTGTTTTCGTAGAGATAGCTGCGGTCGTGGGCGTCGCCGTCGTTCTTTTCAAGGTCGGTGCCCATCAGGTGTTCATAGGCGCCGCGGAGCCGGCGCGGAATGGCTCCGAACGGCGTGGCTGTGACGATGAGTACGGACACGAAGGCCAGCAGCCCGTACAGGACCACCGGGACGGCGGGGTGGATGGCGGCCAGCGGGGAGGCAGCCAGGAACCCCAGCATCCCGCCGGCCTGCCGCAGCCCGTCGAAGCCCTCGCTGACGGTCGGCTGGCCGCCCACGATATGCGCGATTCCGCAGCCGGCGAACGTCATGATCAGGAAGCCGATTCCCACCCGGTTGTTTCCGCGGCCGTCCACGGGCTGCCGGAACAGCCGGCAGGCGCACACGAAGAGCATGAGCGGCAGGACGAGCGACATCCAGCCGAACGTGCCGTTGACCACGGCGTAGACGGCGTCCGGGAACCAGCCGCGGAAACCCCACCAGGCGAAGGTGGCGATGAAGACCGCCAGGGCCAGGTTGAACAGGGCGGCCCCGTCACGGCGGTCTTCGGGGGCGAGGTCGCTGACGTCATGGCCGATGCGGCGCACTCCCCCGCCGACCAGGTGGCCGATGCCCAGCCATGCCCCGCCGGCCACCCGCAGCAGCCAGGGCTGCCGGTGTTCGACGGCGGGAAGCTGGCGCGTGCGGGCGCTGCCGCCCGACGATCCGGCCCGGCCGGATTTGGCTGCGGAGGAGCCGCTGCGGCCTGCGGATGCGCCCGTTTTACTGCTGGAGGTACGTTTTGGCGCGGGGGAAGTACGAGTGGCCATATCTGCCACGGTACTCCACTGCGGCCGGGAAACCGCGGATTTCCGGGGTCCCGGGGACTGTGTTCAGCCCCCGGGCACCGTCAGTTAAGCCTCCAGGACCACCGGGATGATCATGGGGCGCCGCCGGAGCTTGCGGTTGACCCACGTGCCGACGACGCGCCGGACGATCTGCTGCAGCTGGTGGTTGGTGTGGTCGGCGTTGCTGAGCACGGCCTCCTCCAGCGCGGCGTTGATCTTGGGAATGATGTCGTCAAAGACCGAATCGTCCTCGGCCACGCCGCGGGCGTGGATCTCGGGTCCGGAGACAACCTTGCCGGTGGCCCGGTTGATGACCGTGATGATGGAGATGAAGCCTTCGTCGCCCAGGACGCGGCGGTCCTTGAGGTCCGCGTCGGTGATTTCGCCGACACTGGAGCCGTCCACGTACACGAAGCCGACCTCGATCTGCCCCACGATGTCGGCCTGGTGGTCCCGCAGGTCGATCACCGTGCCGTTGTCCGCCAGCAGGATGCTGGCGGCCGGAACGCCCGACTCCTCGGCGATCTTGCCGTTGGCTATCAGGTGGCGCGTCTCGCCGTGCACGGGCATCGCGTTGAGCGGCTCGAGGATGTTGTAGCAGTAAAGCAGTTCCCCTGCCGCGGCATGGCCGGACACATGGACCTTGGCGTTGCCCTTGTGGATCACGTCGGCGCCGAGCTTCAGCAGGCCGTTGATGATGCGGAAGACGGCGTTCTCGTTGCCGGGAATGAGGCTCGAGGCCAGGATGACGGTGTCGCCCTGTCCCACCACTACGCGGTGGTCGCCGTTGGCCATGCGTGACAGTGCGGCCATGGGTTCACCCTGCGAACCGGTGGACATCAGCACCACCCGGTTGTCGGGCAGCGTGTCGATGTTCTTCAGGTCCACCAGGATGCCGTCCGGCACGTGCAGGTAGCCGAGCTTGGCGGCGATAGCCATGTTCCGCACCATGGAACGTCCCACGAAGGCAACGTTGCGGCCGTGCTTGACCGCTGCGTCCAGGACCTGCTGCACGCGGTGGACGTGCGAGGAGAACGACGCCACGATGATGCGCTTGGTGGCCTGGGCGAAGAGCCGGTCCAGGGTGGGGCCGATCTCCTTTTCCGCGGTGGTGAATCCCGGGACGTCGGCGTTGGTGGAGTCGGACATGAACAGGTCCACGCCTTCTTCACCCAGCTTGGCGAAGTGCCGGAGATCGGTGATGCGGCCGTCGAGGGGCAGCTGGTCCATCTTGAAGTCGCCGGTGTGCAGCACCGTGCCGCCGGCTGTGCGGATGAAGACGGCCAGCGCATCCGGGATGGAGTGGTTGACCGCCACGAACTCGCACTGGAACGGGCCGAACTGCTCCACCTGGCCCTCGGTGACGGACAGGGTGTAGGGCCTGATCCGGTGTTCCTGCAGCTTGGCCTCAATCAGCGCCAGGGTCAGCTGGGAGCCAACGAGCGGGATGTCGTTGCGGAGCCGCAGCAGGTACGGAACGGCTCCGATGTGGTCCTCGTGGCCGTGCGTGAGGACCACGGCGACGATGTCGTCGATCCGGTCCTCGATGTAGGAGAAATCGGGCAGGATCAGGTCAACGCCGGGCTGGGTTTCCTCGGGGAAGAGGACACCGCAGTCGACAACCAGCAGCTTGCCGTCGATTTCGAACACAGCCATGTTCCGGCCGATTTCGCCCAGCCCGCCCAGCGGGACAATCCGCAGGGTGCCCTGGGGAAGGCGGGGAGGCGTAACGAGGCCGGGGAGGGCTACTTGGGTCATAATGCACTTCTTTCCAGCCGGAAGAGTGCCGGTCTCAGTCCGTCAGGAAAAGACCAGCCCTCCTTCCGCCAAGTCCTCGCGGATGGTTTCGATCTCGGCTTCGTCCGGCTCCACGAGGGGCAAGCGGACAATCGAGTTGGGCAGGACTCCCTGCCATTTAAGAATTTGCTTGGCTGCAACGGCACCCTGCACACGGGTCATGGTTGCGCGCACTACGGGCTCAAGCTCGAAGTTGATCTTGCGGGCCGTGCCGAGGTCGTTCGCGTTGATCGCGTCGATGAGCTCCCGGAAGCGGCGGGTGGCGACGTGCGTGGTGACACCCACGAGGCCGACGGCGCCCAG
This sequence comes from Arthrobacter sp. NPDC058097, assembly GCF_042884885.1. NCBI lineage: Bacteria > Bacillati > Actinomycetota > Actinomycetes > Micrococcales > Micrococcaceae > Arthrobacter > Arthrobacter sp. NPDC058097. Next base: position 293,020 of record NZ_JBHVSZ010000005.1, on the reverse strand, counting down.
GGCCATCCACTGCAGGGTCAGGCCGTCATCGCCGGAGTAGAAGGCAAGGTCGGTCTCGGCCAGAACGCGGGTGGCCGCTGCGAAGTCGGCCTTGGCGTCCTTGACGGCCACGATGTTCGGATGCTGGGCCAGCCGGATCATGGTGTCCGGGGCGATCTCGATGGAGGACCGTCCGGGGATGTCGTAGAGCATGACGGGCAGGTCCGTGGCAGAGGCGACCGTCTCGAAGTGCGCCCGGACGCCGGCCTGGCTGGGCTTGTTGTAGTAGGGCGTGACGATCAGCAGGCCGTCGACGCCCAGCTTTGCGGCTTCCTGGGACAGGTGCACGGAGTGGGCGGTGTCGTTGGTTCCGGTGCCGGCGATGACTGCGGCACGCCCGCCAACGGCTTCCATCACGGCGCGGAACATACCGAGGTTTTCCTCGTCGGTGAGGGTGGACGTCTCGCCGGTGGTTCCCGTGACGACGAGACCGTCGCAGCCCTCGTCAACGAGCTTGGTGGCCAGTTCCGCGGCCTGCTGGTAATCAACCTTGCCGTCCGTGGTGAACGGGGTGACCATTGCGGTCAGGAGGGTGCCCAGGGCAGGAATGTTCGCGGAAGTGTCAGCCATGGGAAAAACGTTACCCTGTCACGTGCAGGTTAGGACAATGGCCGCCGCGTGATGATCGTCAAATTCCGGCGCACTGCTCCTAGGCCGGGTCTGCTCCCGAGCAGTATCGCTCCACGGCGGCCTCCCGCAGCGACTCAGCCCATAGGGTGAGGCGCTGCGCGGCGCGGACGTAGTGGAACAGCTCGGTGGGCGTCAGTGCGTCAACGTCCGTTTCGCACAGCCGGCGGGCAAGCTCCGGCCCCGGAACCTGGTCGGAGAGTGCAACGCCTTCCCGGACCCACTGGACGTCCTCGGCAGGCTCCCCCGCCACGAGCTGCCGGAAAAGGAAGTCCACCACGCCGGGACTCATCGCCTTCAGCGGATCACCCTTTGGCGGATCAGCCCTGGGCGATCGCATCCGCCCTTCCAGCCGGTTACCTGCCGAACGCCCCGATGACTTCTCCATGCCGGCAATACTATTCGAACATATATTCGAACACAAGGTCTGGCCGGCCAGGACCCCGGAGACAGAGGTTCACGAAAATCAGTGCGCCATTGCTGATGTGAGACGATCACACCATGACCTCGCGGAGCACGGCTGCATCTTCCAAAACAGCGAAGGGGCCGGCTACTGGCGTCCGACTGGCCGGTATTGACGCCGCCCGCGGCCTGGCCCTCCTTGGCATGATGGCCACCCACCTGCTCCCGACCTTCGAACCCAATGCCGCGCTGACTCCCACCTGGGTGGGCCTGACGTTCTCCGGCCGCGCCGCTGCCCTGTTTGCCGTGCTCGCGGGAATCGGCCTCGCCCTGTCCACCGGCAAGCAACAGCCCCTTGACGGACCCGCGCTGGCGGCAGCACGGCGCGGCATCGCAATGCGCGCCCTGGTGATTGCCGTCGTCGGGCTCGCGCTCGGCGGACTTGACGTCAACGTCGCGGTGATACTGGTGCATTACGCCGTGCTGTTCCTGTGCATCCTGCCGTTCGTAGGCCTGCGGCTAAAGGCCCTGTGCGCCTGGGCAACCGGCTGGATCCTGCTCTCCCCGGTCATTGCGTTCCTGCTGCGGCCGTGGCTCATGGCCGCAGATCCACCGCTGCAGCTCAACCACAATCCAGGATGGGAAGACTTCACCACCCCGGGACAGCTGCTGGGCGACCTGTTCCTGACGGGGTACTACCCGGTGTTCCAGTGGATTTCGTATCTCCTGGTGGGGCTCATCATCGGCAGGCTCGCGCTGACCACGGCATTTGTTCCCGTGTTGCTGCTGCTCGGCGGCACTGCGGTAGCGGCCTTCTCCAAGGTCCTGGGCACGGCGGCCATGGAGCAGTGGGGCGGCCGCGCCGCCCTGCAGGACATCCTTACGGACCCCAACTATCCGCTGGACAGCCTCCTGCAGGTCAATCTGGCCGGCGTCCGGCAGGAGGGGTCATGGTGGTGGCTGGCCAGCAGCGCGCCCCATTCCGGAACCGCGCTGGACCTGCTGCATACCAGCGGCGTGGCGGCCGCCGTCGTCGGCCTTTGCCTTCTTGTGGGCAGGCTGGGGCAGTGGCTGGCTCTGGACCTGCTGCTTCCGCTGCGCGGACCTGGGGCCATGACGCTTACGTTGTACACCGTCCACGTCTGCGTTGTCGCATCGTTCCATCTCAAGCCACTGCCCGTCGGGTGGACCGAGGACGGAATGTACTTCGCCCACGCGGCGCTGGCCGTGGTGATCGGGATGCTCTTCGTCATCCTGAAATGGCGGGGTCCGCTGGAATGGCTGGGGCACGCCGCCAACCAGGTGGGCCGGCGCCAGAAGGCGCGGGCCCGCTAGATTCGCTGACTGCCCTACTGCGCCACAGCGTCGCCGGAGGCGCGGAACAGCCGCACTGCATCGCGCATGGAGGAACGTGCCCGCTTCCGGTCACCCGAGGCGTCATAGGCGCAGCTGAGCCGGAACCAGGAGCGCCAGTCGTCCGGCGCGGCCTCGGTTTCGGCGCGGTACTTCTCGAACTCCTCGTCCGCGGCAGCCCGGATGATCCGGCCGGCGGGGGTTCGCGGCAGGTTGTCCTCCGGCAGGCCGCCTTCGGCCTCAAGCACCCGTGCCATCTGTTCCGTCCGGGCACCGAAGAGGAGTTCGCGGATCAGCGCCCAGGCGCCGATCACCGGCAGCACGAGGTACGCCGCGCCGATGGCCTTGGCCACCGGCTCGGCGTCCGCCAGCAGCAGGACGGAGCGCTGGAAGGACACCACGAGGTAGAAGACCAGCAGGAGCGTCACCGCGCCCACCCAGATCTTGGTGCGGTTGGTCCTCAGCCAGCCAAGAAGCGGTTTCACTGCGTTACAGCCCCAGGTCCAGGTAGCCGTCCAGGCCGACGGTAAGCCCCGGGTGCGCGGCGACATTCCGCACGCCGAGGAGCACACCGGGCATGAATGACGCCCGGTCGAAGGAATCGTGACGGAGCGTCAGCTGCTCCCCCGGGCCGCCGAGCAGGACCTCCTGATGTGCCACGAGGCCGCGGAGGCGGACGCTGTGCACGCGCACGCCATCCACTTCGCAGCCGCGGGCGCCGGCCAGTTCAGTGGTGGTGGCGTCGGGGCTGGGGCCGACGCCGGCAGCCTCGCGTTCGGCAGCCACCAGCTGGGCGGTGCGCACGGCGGTACCCGACGGCGCGTCCACCTTGTCCGGGTGATGGAGTTCGATGATCTCCACGGATTCGAAGTACTTGGACGCCTTGGCGGCAAATGCCGACGTGAGCACGGAACCGAGGGCAAAGTTGGGTGCAATCAGCACGCCGACTTCCGGGTGGCCGGCCAGCAGGGTCTCCAGCGACTCCAGCCTGCCCTGGTCCCAGCCCGTGGTGCCGACCACGGCGTTCATGCCGTTTTCGACGGCGAAGCGCACGTTTTCCTCGGTGCTCTCCGGAACGGTGAGGTCCACGACGTACCGGGCACCGGATTCGAGGAGGGAATCGAGGGAGTCTCCGCGTCCCAGCGCGGCGACGAGCTTCATGTCGGGTGCGGCCTCCACAGCTTTGACGGCCTCGGCGCCCATGCGCCCGTTTGCGCCCAGAACGGCGACAGGAAGTTGTTGGGTCATGGATTCAACACTACCGTTCGGGCGCCCGGCAGACGGAACCGGAGCGCATGCGTTACCTCACGCGCGGACGCCCTAAAGCCTGCCTGGGCCGGCCTCTACTCCCCGGCGCTGACGTCCCTTATTCCCCGGCCCCGACCCATTCGACCGTGCCGTCGCTGAAGAACTGTTCCTTCCAGATCGGCACCTGCGCCTTGACCCGGTCCACCAGCTCCGAGCACACGGCGAAGGCCTGCCCGCGGTGGGCGGCCGATACCGCGCAGACGAGGGCAGGGTCGCCGATTTCCAGCGGGCCAACCCGGTGCGCTACCCAGATCCGGACGGGCGGAGCCATGGCGCCATCAGCGGACCCGTCGGTTCCGGCCGCCCCGGCCTGCTCGGCCACCAGCTGCGCCACGACGTCGTCCAGCACCTTCCGGGCCGTGGGATGGGCGCTGTAGCTGAGCCGGTCCACCGGCTTGCCGCCGTCGTGGTTCCGGACCACGCCGCTGAAGCTGACCACGGCTCCTGCGGTGTCCGATTCCACGGCGGCGATGGCCTGGTCCACGGAGATGGGTTCGGTGCTGAGCACCGCGGTTACTACTTCGAACGATGCCTCAGTGGCCATGTCCGCCCTCCAACTGGTCGCACAGGTGCCCGATCACCGGGTCCAGGACGGACAGGCCGTCCATGACTCCCTTGGGTGAACCGGGCAGGTTGATGATGAAAGTCCGGCCCGCCGAACCGGCATGTCCGCGGCTCAGCATGGCATGCGGCGTCTTCGCCGTTCCGAACTGCCGGATTCCCTCCATGATGCCGGGGATCTCGCGGTCCAGCAGCGGCAGCGTCATTTCCGGCGTACGGTCGTCCGGGCTCAGTCCCGTTCCGCCGCTGGTGATGACGACGGCGGGTTCCTGGGTCAGGAGCGCGCGGATCGCCGCGCCCACCGGCTCACCGTCGGGCACCACCATCACCGGATACGGCACGAAGCCGTGTTCGGTGAGCCAGTCGGTGATGACGGGGCCGGTCTCGTCCTGGTAGACGCCCGAGGCAGCCCGTGTTGAGGCAATCACGACGCCGGCCTTGCGCCCCTGCACCTCGCCGTGGACGTGCGCGCCCCTGGCTCCGGGGTCAGTGGACTTCGAAGCGGTGGCTTTCGAATCGGCAGTGCTCACAGTGCCCAGTCCCCGCTCTTGCCGCCGCTCTTGGCCAGGACCTTGATGTCCGTGAGGATGGCATGCTTGTCCACTGCCTTGATCATGTCGTAGACGCTGAGCGCCGCCACGGAAGCGGCCGTCAGGGCCTCCATTTCGACGCCGGTCACACCCCGGGTCTTGACCGTGGCCAGGATGTCCACGGTCTCGGGTCCCAGTTCGAAGTCGATGGTCACCTTCGAAATGGGGAGCGGATGGCACAGCGGGATCAGCTCAGGCGTTTTCTTGGCCGCCATGATCCCCGCAACCCGGGCCACGGCCAGGGCATCGCCCTTGGGCAGGCCGCCGGTGCCCAGCAGCGTCAGGACCTCGGCGGTGCTGCGGACCGTCGCCGTGGCCGTGGCCTCGCGGGTGGTTTCCGGTTTTCCTGAGACGTCCACCATCTGGGCCGTGCCGTCACGGCGCAGGTGGGTCAGGGCGCCGTGGTCATTTTCTGCAGTCACAACATCCATACTTCCACCTCGGCGCCCTCGTCGAGAGCAGCGGTGCCGGCGGGTACGTGCACCAGGGCGTCCGAGTGCGCTAGCGCCTGCACCAGATGCGAACTTTCGCCGCCCTGCAGCCGGACCGTGCCGTCAGCTTGGAAAGACCCGCGCCGGACCTGGTGCTTGCCCGCCGGAGAGGTCAGCGACTGGGCCAGCCGGGCACGGACCGCGGGCCTGGGCGCGGGCGCTCCGAACAGCTCGCCCAGCACCGGACGGAGGAACATCTCGAAGGAGACGAGGCAGCTGACGGGGTTCCCCGGAAACGCAAGGAGGGGGACGCCGTCGAACGTTCCCAGCCCCTGGGGGCCGCCGGGCTGCATGGCGACGTGCTGGAACGCGACGTCCTGCCCGTCCATGGCCTGCCGCACCACCTCGTACGCGCCCTTGCTCACTCCCCCGGTGGTGACAATCAGGTCCACGGCCGACGTGTGGGTGCGCAGCAGCGTCCGCAGGCCGTCCGGGCTGTCGGCGGAGATGCCCGCCCTGGTCACGGCAAGCCCCGCCTGCCGCAGGGAGGACTCCAGGAGCGTGCCGTTGGCGTCGTAGATCTTGCCGTCGCCCAGCGGTTCCCCTGGCTCCACCACTTCGTCGCCGGTGGTGACCAGCAGGACCGAAAGCTGCCTGTGGACCAGGACCTCCGGCAACCCCAGCGCGGCAAGCAGGCCCAGTTGCGCCGGGCCCAGGCAGGTGCCCGCGGCCAGCGCCTGCCGGCCGGCTTCGATGTCGCTTCCGGCGGCGCGGATGAACGTCCCGGCCGGCGTGGCCGGCAGCCTCACCTCGGCTTCTTCGTTCGGGACCGGAAAGATGGAGGGGACGGCATGTTCAACGGGTACGACGGCGTCCGCCCCGTCGGGCACCATGGCACCGGTCATGATGGGGACGGCAGTGCCGGGCTGCAGGGGCGCGGGCCGTGCGCCGGCCGGAACCGGAGCCGCCACGCGCAGGGTCGCGCCGCCGTCGGGCACGTCGGCGGAGCGGATGGCAAAGCCATCCATCTGCGAGTTCGGAAACGGGGGCAGGCTGACCGGAGCGGTGATGTCCTCGGCGAGCCCGCGGCCCAGCGCCTGGACCAGCGGCAGCTTATCGGTCCGCTCCGGCGACAGCAGAGGTTCGAGGAGCTCCCTGACCGCCTGCCGGTGGTCCGCGACGCTCCGGTGTTCGCCGTGGCCGTGTTCACCGTGCCGGTGTTCATTGTGATCGTGGGCGCCGGGATCATGCCTGCCCTCGTCGTGCTGGCTGTGCTGACGGGTGCTGTGCTCGTGGGGGCTATGCATGGTCCGGCCTTTGGTGGGCTACGTTTTCACGTCCACTCTAATGGTGTGGAAGCCCGTGGCACCGTCCGGCGCCACCGAGCGGTGTTCCTCCGTCTGTTCAGTGCCTTTGAGGTCCGTGGCCCGCACCTGGACCTCGTGCTGCCCCGGCTGCAGGTCAAGGCCGAGCTGCCACTGGTACCACGTGTCCGCCGAGATGCCCGGGGCCAGCCTGGCGGGCTGCCAGCTCCCCCGGTCCACGCGCAGCTCGACCTTGCCGATACCGGTGTGCTGCTCCCAGGCAACACCGCCGAACACCACGTTCCCGGCCGGCACAGAGGCTCCGTCCCGGGGCACGTCGATCCGGGACGAGATCTTGATGGGGCCGCGCTCGGACCAGCCGCGGGGCGTCCAGTAGGCCACGTCGTCGGCGAACCTCGTGACCTTCAGTTCGGTGAGCCACTTGGTGGCCGAGACATACCCGTACAGCCCTGGCACGATCATGCGCACGGGGAAGCCGTGCTCGAGCGGAAGCGGCTCGCCGTTCATGCCCACGGCGAGCAGCGCATCGCGCCGGTCGGTGAGCGCCTCGAGCGGGGTGCTGGCCGTAAAGCCGTCCGAGCTCCGTGACAGGACCATGTCCGCCTCCGGCTTGGGGCCGGCCATCCCAAGCAGCTCCCTTACCGGCCAGCCCAGCCAGCGGGCGTTTCCGATCAGGTCGCCGCCCACCTCGTTGGACACGCAGGCGATGGTCACATGCCGCTCGATCAGGGGTTTCGCCAACAGGTCCTCGAACGTGATCTCGACTTCCCGTTCCACCAGCCCGGTGACCTTGAGCCGCCACTCGCGGGAATCAAGGACGGGGACGGACAGTGCGGTGTCGATGCGGTAGAAGTCACTGTTGCGTGTGACCAGGGGCGCCACCCCGGCCACTCCGAGGTCGGCGCCGACCGGAATGGGCGGGGCCGGTGACTCCGGCACGGGCAGCCTCAGGGTCCGGCGGACCTCGTTGACGCCGGCGGCCCCGCCCCGCCAGACGGTGACGACGGCGCCGCCCACCAGGACGCCGGCCGCGGTGCCGCCGAGCAGCTGGAAGAAGCCCCGCCTGGCAGGTCGCGGGCCTGCATCCCCGGCGACGTCGGGGGCAGCCAGGCGCCGAACCAGCTTGAGCAGCACAGCGATCCCTATCCCGGCGGCAAGGAGCGGAAGAACGACGGCGGCTGCGGTCACCTGGGCGCGGGTCAGGACCGCCGCCAGGCCCACGACGCCGAAAATGGCAAAAATGGCAACACCCGCGAAGCGTCGGCGCAGCTCCAGGACGCCTGCCGCGGCGGCGATAACGGCGATTGCCAGCGCCATGCCGGCCAGCAGGGCCAGCTTGTCCGCCGTGCCGAAGAGGGAAACAGCCCAGTCCTTGACGCCCGGTGGAACGGAATCGATGACGGCTCCGCCCAAGGCGCTAATTGTTGAGAGTGACGGACTTACAAAGCCGGCAATGAGCTCACTCGCGACGAGTCCGGTTCCGGCTGCCACCACGCCTGCGGCCGCCGCCCACCGGCGCCGGTGCCGGCCTGGCTCAGAGGACCCGTTCACCCTTCAAGCATAGGTTCAGGCAGCGCTTTCCGGCACTGCCCGCTCCCCACCCCGGCCGTCGCAGCTGCGGGTCCCCGCGGCGCAGCGCAGTCACGGTTCGGGCCGGGTGTGATCGGCGCCCCATCGTGGCGTAGCCTGAAGTAATGAGTGTTCAGCTTGGCATCCCGCAGCTCCGTGAAGGGGGCGTGCCCGCTTCGGGGTCGCAGCCGCTTCCGGCTGCGCCCGCGGCCGGGGTCCCCGCCCGCCGCCCGGCTGAGGCTCCCGCGGGCCTCGCCGACCGTTACGGCCGCAGGGCCACGGATATGCGCCTTTCGCTGACGGACAAATGCAACCTGCGGTGTACATACTGCATGCCGGCCGAAGGGCTGGAGTGGCTGTCCAAGCAGGCAGTCATGACCGGCGAGGAAATCGTGCGGATCGTCGGCATCGGCGTCGACCGGCTGGGCGTGCGCGAACTGCGCCTGACCGGCGGCGAGCCCCTGGTCCGTGCCGACCTCGTCGACATCATTGCCGCCCTTCGCCAGGCACACCCGGGGCTCCCCATTTCCATGACGACGAACGGCGTGGGCCTGGACCGCAAGGCCGCAGCACTCAAGGCCGCCGGGCTGACGCGGATCAATGTGTCCCTGGACTCGCTGCATGAGGAAACCTTCGCCAAACTGACCCGGCGCCCGTTTCTGGACAGGGTGCTCGCCGGGGTGGATGCCGCCTGGGCCGCCGGCCTGGGTCCCGTGAAGCTCAACGCCGTGCTGATGCGGGGCATCAACGACACCGAATCGCCGTCCCTCCTCGCCTGGGCGCTGGAACGCGGCTACGAACTGCGCTTCATCGAGCAGATGCCGCTGGACGCCGACCACGGCTGGACCCGCCGGAACATGATCACCGCGGCCGAGATCCGGGAACTCCTCTCCGCGGACTTCGTGCTGAGCCCGGACCCGCGCGCCCGCGACGGCGCACCGGCGGAACGCTTTGAAGTACGACGCCGGGCTGGAAGTTCCGGGGACGCCAGCCCTTCCGCTGATTCGCACGGCCCGGTGCTCGGCACCGTGGGGATCATCGCCTCGGTCACCGAGCCGTTCTGCTCCGACTGCCGCCGGACCCGGATCACCGCCGAGGGCAAGATCATGAGCTGCCTCTTCTCCCGGGAGGAATTCGACCTGCTGGGCCTGCTGAGGCAAGGCGCCAGCGACGAGCAGCTCGCCGAACGCTGGCAGGATGCCATGTGGCTGAAGCCCAAAGCCCACGGCATGGACCACGTGGGACTCGACGCCCCGGACTTCGTCCAGCCGGACCGCAGCATGAGCGCCATCGGAGGCTGATCCTTGAACGTACGATACTTCGCTGCCGCACGCTCCGCGGCGGGCGTGGAGGAAGAGCGCTTTGAACTTCCCGCCGGTTCCACGGTGGAGTCCCTGCTGGCCGCCATGCTCGACGTCGAACGCCCAGAGCCTCCGGCCGGGACGCCGCCGCTCGACAGGATCCTGGCCCGCAGCAGCTTCCTGCTGAACGAGGTCGCCGTCCGGGACCGGACCACCGTCCTGGCGGACAGCGACGTGGTGGACGTCCTGCCGCCTTTCGCCGGCGGTTAATCCCATCCAGGTAGCAGCACAGGGCGTTCCCGGCCGCGGGAACGCCCTGTGCTGCTACTTGGTTGGGTCGGCGCTTAAATTCAGGCGCGGTGACAGATCGAGGTCATGAACGGCTGGAAGTCGTGGGCCTCCCCCAGCCGCAGTTCGGCCGTGTGGGTCAGCACGCCCTGGTCCACCCGGAAGGTGTGCCGGGCGGCGCCCCGGTCGCTGCGCCGCTCCACCGTGAGGGTGGAGTCGTGCCAGACCCCGCGGGCCGGGGCCGGCGGGGGCTGTCCCATGCTGTCGACGTAGTACCAGAGCGTTTCGTCGTGGTCGGGGTCCACCGTGAAGACCCCGTGCCCCTCGAAGTGCGTGCCGTCGGCTTCGGTGTGGCGGTAGGACTGGACGACGGCGAACCCTCCGGCCGCGCGGGTGAACGTCACCTCCGCGGTGGCCGTGCGGGCCGGACCCCACGGCGAGGCGGCCAGTTCGGTGGTTCCCAGCCAGCGCCCGACGAAGATCTCCAGCGCTTCGTGCGCTGTGCCCGGTTGCGGCTGGTCCATTATTCCTCCTAGGCCGGAACTTCAGTAGATTCAGAGCCCGAAGGTTTCCGATTCATCGAAGGGGCCGACCACCGTGACGGTCCGGGGCGCCGCGGCCAGCTCCCTGGCCAGCTCCTGGACCTGTTCCGCGGTCACGGCCTTGATGAGGCGCAGGGTCTCGTCGATGTCCTGGTATTCGCCGGAGACCAGCTCGGCGCGGCCCAGCCGGGACATGCGGGAACCGGTGTCCTCCAGGGCCAGGACGATGCCGCCGCAGAGCTGTCCCACCGCCTTGCGGAGCTCGTCCTCGGAGATGCCGCCGGCCGCGAGGCTGTCGAGTTCGGCGCCGAGGAGCTCCAGGACCTGGCGGACCTTGGTGGGCGTGCAGCCGGCGTACATGCCGAAGTAGCCGGCGTCGGCGTAGGACGACGCGAAGGAATACGTGGAGTACACGAGCCCGCGCTTCTCGCGGATCTCCTGGAACAGCCGCGACGACATTCCGCCGCCGAGCACGGCGTTCAGCACGCTCATGACGTAGCGGCGTTCGTCGGTGGCCACGATGGTGGGGCAGCCCATGATGATGTTGGCCTGTTCCACCGGGCGGGTGACAACATGCAGCCCGGCGGTGCCGGTGATCTCTGCGCGCGCAGTGGAGCGGCGCTCCACGGGAGCCGCGCCGGGCTCAAGGGACCACCCGGCCGAGTGGAGGGCATCCACCACGAGCCGGCAGACGACGTCGTGCTCCAAACCGCCGGCGGCGGTGATCACCAGCTCGTCCGGGCGGTAGTAGCGGCGGTAGTGGTCCCAGACGGAGTCACGCGCCACGGCGCGGATCGCGTCCGGCGTGCCGCCAATGGGGCGTCCGAGCGGATGGGTGCCGAGCACGGCGGCCACGAAGTGTTCATGGGCGACGTCCGTGGGGTCGTCGCTGTCCATTGCGATCTCTTCGAGGATGACGTCCCGCTCCTGCTCCATCTCCGCGGGGTCCAGCACGGCGCCGGTGATCATGTCGGCGATGACGTCGATGGCCATCGGCAGGTCCGTGTCCAGCACGCGGGCGAAGTAGCAGGTGCTCTCCTTCGCCGTGGCGGCATTGGATTCGCCGCCCACCTCGTCGAAGGCCGACGCGATTTCCAGGGCCGTGCGCCGCTTGGTGCCCTTGAACAGGAGATGCTCAAGGAAGTGCGTGGAGCCGTGCTGGCCGGGGGCCTCGTCGCGGGACCCGACGCCCACCCAGAATCCGATGGTGGCCGAACGCTGCCCCGGCATGGCCTCAGTCAGGACGCGGACCCCGCCGGGGAGGACCGAGCGGCGGACTTCCGAACCGCCGTCGGCTCCGTGGATCAGGGTGTCGCCGGGGTGGTTCTGCTCCAGCGGCAGGGGTACGACAGTCATCAAGGCCTTTCGGAAAGCGGAGCCAAATCTGCCTGCAATCGTACCAGCGGGCCCCGCCGTCGGCGTGGCTCTGACATGGGCTGTTTGCCGCCGCAAGTGGAGGTTTTGGGTGCGGGTTAAACGGGGCGGGGCCGGTGGTACAACCAACGGCCCCGCCCTGATGGGTTGCCGGCAGCACTCAGCTGCCGGAGCCCGGAACTACTCGGAAGCGTCCGAGCCTTCTGCCGGAGCGGAAGCGTGGACGCGGTCGGCGTCGCCGGCGCCTTCCTCTTCAGCCACTACCGGAGACAGGGACAGCTTTCCGCGGTCATCGATCTTGGTGATCTCGACCTGGATCTTCTGGCCCACGGAGACGACGTCCTCGACGTTGTCCACGCGCTTGCCGCCGGCGATCTTGCGCAGCTCGGAGATGTGCAGCAGACCGTCCTTGCCCGGGGTCAGGGACACGAAGGCGCCGAAGGTCGTGGTCTTGACCACGGTGCCCAGGTAGCGTTCGCCGACCTCGGGAACCTGCGGGTTGGCGATAGCGTTGATCGCGGAGCGGGCGGCATCTGCCGAGGGGCCGTCGGTGGCGCCGATGTAGACGGTGCCGTCGTCCTCGATGGAGATGTCCGCGCCGGTGTCCTCCTGGATCTGGTTGATCATCTTGCCCTTGGGGCCGATGACCTCGCCGATCTTGTCCACGGGGATCTTGACGGCGATGACGCGCGGAGCGAACTCAGAGAGCTCGTCCGGGGTGTCGATCGCGGCGTTGATGACCTCGAGGATGTGGAGGCGGGCTTCGCGTGCCTGCTTCAGTGCTGCTGCCAGCACGGATGCCGGGATGCCGTCGAGCTTGGTGTCCAGCTGGATGGCCGTGACGAACTCGGACGTACCTGCAACCTTGAAGTCCATGTCTCCGAAGGCATCTTCGGCGCCGAGGATGTCGGTCAGCGCGGCGTAGCGGGTCTGGCCGTCCACCTGGTCGGAGACCAGGCCCATGGCGATGCCGGCAACGGCAGCCTTCAGCGGAACACCGGCGTTGAGCATGGACAGCGTCGAGGCGCAGACCGAGCCCATCGAGGTGGAGCCGTTGGAGCCGAGGGCTTCGGACACCTGGCGGATGGCGTACGGGAACTCCTCGCGCGACGGCAGCACCGGGACGAGCGCGCGCTCGGCCAGGGCACCGTGGCCGATTTCGCGGCGCTTCGGGGAACCGACGCGGCCGGTCTCACCGGTGGAGTACGGCGGGAAGTTGTAGTTGTGCATGTAGCGCTTGCGCGTTACCGGCGACAGCGAGTCGATCTGCTGTTCCATCTTGAGCATGTTCAGCGTGGTGACGCCCATGATCTGGGTTTCGCCACGCTCGAAGATGGCGGAGCCGTGAACGCGGGGCAGGACCTCGACCTCGGCGGTGAGCTGGCGGATGTCCGTCAGGCCGCGGCCGTCGATGCGGATCTGGTCCTTGAGGATGCGCTGGCGGACCACGTGCTTCGTCACGGAGCGGAAGGCTGCAGACAGCTCCTTCTCGCGGCCTTCAAACTGCTCGGCCAGCGAGCCAACAACCTCGTCCTTCAGCTCGTCGGCTGCGTTGTCGCGGTCCTGCTTGTCGGCGATCTGGAAGACAGCCGTGAGCTTCTCGGAGGCAGCAGCCTCGACGGCGGCGTATACGTCGTCCTGGTAGTCCAGGAAGACCGGGAACTCGACCGTGGGCTTGGCTGCGCGGGCGGCCAGGTCCTGCTGGGCTTCGCAGAGTGCCTTGATGAACGGCTTGGCAGCCTCCAGGCCCTCGGAAACAACCTCTTCGGTGGGGGCGGTGGCGCCCTGCTCCTTGATGAGGCTCCAGGAGTTGTCCGTGGCTTCTGCCTCGACCATCATGATCGCGACGTCGTCACCGGCAACGCGGCCGGCAACGACCATGTTGAACACGGAGTTCTCGAGCTGGGAGTGCTTCGGGAAGGCAACCCACTGCGAACCCTGCTCGTCTGCGACGAGGGCAACGCGGACGCCGCCGATCGGGCCGGAGAACGGCAGACCGGAGAGCTGGGTGGACATCGAGGAGGCGTTGATGGCCACAACGTCGTACAGCTCGTCCGGGTTGATCGCCAGTACGGTGACGACGATCTGGACCTCGTTGCGCAGGCCCTTGACGAACGCGGGGCGCAGCGGGCGGTCCATGAGGCGGCAGGCCAGGATCGCTTCGGTGGACGGGCGGCCTTCGCGGCGGAAGAACGAGCCCGGGATGCGGCCGGCGGCGTACATACGCTCTTCGACGTCCACCGTCAGGGGGAAGAAGTCGAAGCCTTCACGCGGGTGCTTGCCTGCGGTGGTCGCGGAGAGCAGCGCGGTGTCCTCGTCGATGTACACCATGGCTGCGCCGGCTGCCTGCTTGGCGAGACGGCCGGTTTCGAAGCGGATTACACGCTTGCCAAAGCGGCCATTGTCAATGACTGCTTCTGAGAACTGGATTTCGGGACCCTCCAAGAGAGTCACCTCCGTTTCCTATGTAACGGAAGTCCAGCCGCATCAACCCAGCCCAGCATCTGTCTACTGGCCCTGCACCCGGTCATCGATCGAGACCCACGGGCCGGCTTCAGTCAGCGAAGCTTCCCGGGGATCACTACCGAGGACCGCGAATGCGTGATGCGGTTGATCCTCCTGTTTAGTTTTTATGTACTGACGAGGCGGCCCGTCCCTGGTGGAAAGGGCCGCCTCCAAACCAGACTAGCGGCGCAGGCCGAGACGCTCGATGAGCGAACGGTAGCGGGCGATGTCAGTGTTCTTCAGGTAAGTCAGCATGCGCTTGCGGCGACCAACCATGGCCAGCAGACCGCGCTGGGTGTGGAAGTCGTGCTTGTGCTCCTTCATGTGCTCAGTCAGATCCTTGATCCGCTGAGTCAGAACCGCAATCTGGACCTCCGGCGAACCGGTGTCGCCCTCGGACGTTGCGTATTCCTTGATGATGGACTGCTTTACGGCGGCGTCAAGTGCCACAATAACTCCTAGAGATGTGCCGTGAGGCCCGAGTCAGTAATTCACTGCCGGGGGTGCCGGCGCGGAGCTGCGAAGAACTTTCCGCGCATGACAGGATCCAGCAACCACGGACTGCAGCCGGATCCACCGCTTAGTTTACCGGCCGTGTTGCAATTCTGTCGAAACGGCAACAGGGCTGGTCACGCCTCGGGGAGCAGGTCCCGGATGGCCGCCATGCCGCGGTGGAGTTCGGCAAAGCCGGTGCTCAGCGGCGAAAGTCCGATCCTGATGCCCTGCGGCGCACGGAAGTCCGGGATGACATCCCTCTCCCAGAGCGCCGCGGTCACCTCCCGGAAGGCGGGGTGGTCAACGGTGATGTGGCCTCCGCGGCGGTCAGGATCCCGGGGTGTCGCAAGCCTCACTCCGGCGGGCGCGAGCCAGGCATCGTGCAGTTCCAGCGCATACGCGGTGAGCTGCCGCGACTTTTCCCGGATGGCTTCCATGCCGGCCTCGTCAATCAGGTCCAGCGTGCCGCGCATGGCGATCATTCCGAAAATGGCCGGCGTGCCGCTGAGGAAACCGCGGATGCCGGCGGCCGGTTCGTAGCCCGGCCCCATCTCGAACGCGTCCTTCCGGCCCATCCATCCCCAGATGGGCTGCGCCAGTCCGGGCAGGTGCCGGTTACTGACGTAGGCGAAGGCGGGCGAACCCGGCCCGCCGTTCAGGTACTTGTAGGTGCAGCCCGCCGCAAAGTCCACGTTCCAGGCATCAAGCTGCAGCTCCACGGACCCGGCCGAATGGCACAGATCCCAGATCACCAGCCCGCCGGCGTCGTGCACTGCGGCTGTAATGCCCGGCAGGTCTGCCAGGTACCCCGAGCGGTAGGCCACATGGCTAAGAAGGACGACGGCGGTGGCCGGCCCCACAACCTCCCGCACCTGGTCGAGGTGGACACCGGAGGCGGGATCCGCTTCGATCCAGCGCAGGGTCAGGCCCTCCTCCTCGGCGATGCCCTCGACGAGGTACCGGTCGGTGGGAAAGTTGTCCGTGTCCACCACGATTTCTGTCCGCGCCGGATCCCCGACGGCGGCCAGCGCGGCCCGGATCAGCTTGTAGAGCACCACCGTGGTGGAGTCGGCGATGATGGCCTGGCCCGCGGCGGCGCCGAGCACCGCCCGCCCCAGCTGGTCGCCGATGGCCTGGGGCATGTCCAGCCATTCCTCGTCCCAGCCCCTGATCAGGCGCCCGCCCCAGCCCTCCTGGATGAAGGTGGCAATGTCTCCGGCGGTCCGCTTGAGCGGGCGTCCCAGGGAGTTGCCGTCCAGGTAGGACAGCTCGGTCTCTGCGCCGACGAACAGGTTCCGGTAGCGGGCCAGCGGGTCCTGGGCGTCGAGGCGTGCGGCCTTTTGCAGCAGGGCGTCGCCTGCCTGCGTGGTCACTGTCCTATCTCCGTGCGCACGGCGAACAGCTCCGGGAAGAACGTGAGCTCAAGGGCCTTTTGCAGGAACGCCGCCCCGGTGGAGCCGCCGGTGCCTGTCTTCATGCCGATGGTGCGCTGCACGGTCCGCAGGTGCCGGAACCGCCACAGCTGGAAGTTGTCCTCCAGGTCGACCAGTTCCTCGCATGCCTCGTAGGCTCCCCAGTTCTGCGCGGCGTGCTCGTAGATGTGCTTGAACAGCGGCACCAGGGCAGGCTCAAACTCGTGCGCGCGGGTCACGTCCCTGTTCAGCACCTCCTCGGGAACATCGAAGCCCTGGCGGTACAGGTAGGCGAGGAATTCGTCGTAGATGCTCGGCGCGTGCAGGACTTCGGTCAGCAGGGCGTGGGCTTCGGGATCGGACTCGAAGACGGGAAGCATCTTCCTGTTCTTGTTGCCGAGCACGAACTCGACGGCGCGGTACTGGCTGGACTGGAAACCGGACGAATTGCCCAGGAAGCCACGGAATTCCGCGTACTCGGTGGGTGTCAGCGTGGCCAGCACGGACCACTGTTCGGTGAGGGTCTTCTGGATGTGCTTGACCCGCGCGATGCCCTTCAGTGCCGAGCCGAGGTCATCGGAACGCAGCCACTGCGCGGCGCTGCGGAGCTCGTGGAGCACGAGCTTCAGCCACAGCTCCGTGGTCTGGTGCTGGATGATGAAGAGCAGCTCGTCGTGGTGTTCCGGGACGCTGACCGGCTGTTGGGCGCTGAGCAGTGTAGGCAGCTGCAGGTAGGACGCGTAACTCATGCGGGAACTGAAATCCCGCACAATCCCCTTGTCCAGTTTCCTGGTGTTCTTCTCTACGGTCACAGCGTCGCCTTCCTTGCCAATACTGTGTGGTGCGGGACTGGGAAAGGACCGCGGGATGCAGGGGCTAGCGCTTGAGCAGGATGTCGTGCGTCTGCAGGACGTCCTGGCGCATCTGCTCCACGAGGGCTTCAGGTCCACGGTATGCCACCATGCCGCGGAGCCTGGCCACGAACTCGACGACTACTGTCTGGCCGTACAGATCGAAGTCCTCGATGCGCTCTTCCGGCCTGTCGATGACATGTGCCTCCACCTGGCGGCTCACGCCGTCGAACGTGGGGTTGGAACCAACGGAGATGGCGGCCGGCCAGCGGGTCCCCGCCTCATCGACGAGCCAGCCCGCGTAGATGCCGTCCGCCGGAATCAGGCCGCTCGCATCGCTGGAGAGATTGGCGGTGGGAAAGCCGAGGTCGCGGCCGCGCGCCGCGCCGTGGACCACCTCGCCCCGCATGCGGTGAGCGCGGCCCAAAACCGCGCCAGCGGTGCCGACGTCTCCCTCCCGCAGCGCCTCGCGCACCCAGGTGGAGGAACAGCGGCGGTCCGTTCCGCCGTCGTCATGCAGCGGGAAGCCTTCGGAGCCGAACTCGCTGATGATGAGGACCTCAAAGCCGAACTTCTCGCCGAGCTCCTGCATGGTGTTCAGGTCTCCGGAGTTCCCCTTGCCGAACCGTGTGTCGTGGCCGATCACCACGTGGCTGGCGTGGAGGCTGTCCACCAGGACCGAGCCGACGAATTCTTCCGGGGTGAGGCTGGCGAGCTCCAGGGAGTACTTCATGACCAGAATGGCGTCCAGTCCGAGCTCGCCGAGCGCCTGCAGTTTGTCCTCCAGGCCCATGATCAGTTCGGGGGCGCTTTCCGGCCGATGGACCAGGGCCGGATGGGGGTCGAACGTCACGGCAACCGACCTGGCGTTGTTCAGCCGCGCGGTCCTGATGAGCTGGGACAGCACCTGCTGGTGGCCGCGGTGGACGCCGTCGAAATTGCCGATAGTGACAACGGAAGGACCAAAGTCTTCGGGGACCTCGGTCGGATCGTTCCAGATGTGGACCATCAACCTCGCCTTTTACTGCCTGACAGAACTTGCTCCCGGCGCGCCAGGGCCGGAACTCTCTAAGGTTACCCGCAATCACAGCCTGCCACGGACGCCCGGTTCGGTGGCCCGGCGAGCGAGGCGTGGCTGGCCCGGCGGGGCCTACCTTAGGCAAGCACGCGCGGCTAGGATGCAAAGGCGACGGCCGGGCAGCGCTGCCCCGAGCTATCTGAGTTTCATTCGCGTTTTAGCCGCACAGATCGCCTGCGAGATGAGCGGGCCGGAAGGAGCCACGCCATGAGTGATATCCAGGAGCTGTTGGGACAGATCCCGGTCCAGCAGATTGCTTCCCTGCTGGGGACTGATACGGCGTCCGCGCAGGCCGCAGTGGAAGCCGCCGTGCCGACGTTGCTTGCCGGAATGCAGAGCAACGTCCAGGCGCCCGATGGCGCCGCAGCGCTGGAGTCCGAGCTGGCCAGGCACCGGAACGGACTGGCCGACGGCGTCGTGGACCCGTCGCAGGTTGACACCCAGGACGGCGAAAAGATCGTTGGCCACGTCTTCGGCGGCCAGCAGGACCAGGTGGCCAACCGGCTGGCCGGGACAGCGAACCTCGGCGGTGTGGGCGGCGACCTCGTGCGCAAGCTGCTGCCGATCCTCGCGCCGATCGTCATGTCCTACCTGGCCAAGAAGGTCCTCGGCGGCGGGCAGGATTCGGGGGCACAAGGTTCCCAGTCGTCCCCGGCGGGTGGGGGCGGGATTGACCTTGGAAGCATCCTCGGCGGAATCCTGGGCGGCGGCCTCGGTGGCCTTGGCTCGGGAGGACAGGGTGGCAGTGGACAGGGCGCCGGCGGGCCTGGTTCGGGCGGACTCGGTTCAGGCGGGCTTGGCGATATCCTGGGCGGCATCCTTGGCGGCGGCTCGCAACCGCAGCAGGCTCAGCTGAACGAGCAGGACCAGGAACCGCCCACGCAAGCCGGCGGCGCGCCGGGTACAAATGATTCGAGCCAAACGAACGGCTCAGTGCCGGCAAATGATTCAGCGCCGCCGGCGCACCGTTCCGTGACGCCCGGTGAGCTGATCGAGGTGGACCTGCCCGACGAGAACCGCTGACCCGGAACCGTGGTTCCTAGGCCGCATTGGTTCCGAGACAGCAGCGGTTCCCAGACAGCAGCGGTTCCTAGACTGCCCGTGCTGACGGCCGCCGTCGGTAGAGCCAGATGAGGCCCAGGATCGGCAGGATGAGGGGAACGAAGGCGTAGCCGCGGCCAAAGGCGGACCACACGGTTTCGTGCGGGAACTGCACGGAATCGAACAGGCTCAGCGCCCCCACGATAATGACACCGACCAGTTCCACCAGGACGGCCACCAGGGAAACCTTGAACCAGGTGCGGCCGGCCTTGGCCAGCGACACCGTGGCCACGACGTAGACGACGGCGGCGAAGGCGGAAAGCAGGTAGGCCAGCGGTGCCTCGGAGAACTTGGTGAGGATCTGGTAGCCGGCCCTTGCGGTGGCCGAGATGGCAAAGATGGCGTAGACGGCGATAAGGAGACGGCCGGGGCCGGTGTTCCTCGTGTCGGCGGGACGCTTGCCGGTATGTTCGGACGTATCAGTCAACTTGCGTGCTTCTTCCACTTCAGTACCAGATCTGATTCATGCGGGCGGCCATGACGAGGGCAGTAACTCCGACGGCGGCCAGGACGAAGTTGCTCCACCGGGTCCGTTCCAGGATGGACCAGTACACGGCGGCGAGGGGCAGCAGGAGAGCGGTGGCGAGGTAGCCCCAGAACTCCCAGGCCTCCCCGGCGATCTGCTCCCCCGCAATGACCCGCACTATGGAGCCCACGAGGTAGATCAGCAGGGCCAGTTCGACGGCGGCCACCGAGAGGATGGTGATGTCGTTCGGGGCCTTCTTCATGATGCCGGCCGCCACACAGATGAGCGTGGACAGCAGGCCGACAGCCAGGATGATGTAGAAATACGCGTCCAACTCTAGGCCTGCCCGCCGCCGTCGGCACGGGAACCGTTTGGGACACCTGCGTCGGTGTCGGAAGCGTTGGAGCTGCCGGAACTGTTGGAGCTGCCGGGTCCCGTTCCCGGGGCGAAGACCAGAACGGGTTTGGCGAAGCTTCCGCTGTCGGCGAGCAGCGCCACCAGCGATCCGTCAGGCGCGAACGCGGCTGCGGGCTTTTCCGCCGTGGCGGCGCCCGGCGTGCCCGCCGGGGTTCCGGCCGCAATGCGCCGGCCAAACGAAATCTCGGTGGTTTCGTCGGCGCTCAGTTCCCGGTTGGGCATGAGCGCCCTGGCCGCCTGCGACATTTCCAGGATTTCGAGGTCTTCGGCGAGCTCTTCGAGGGTGCGCGCCTGGTCCAAGGAGTAGGGACCCACGTTGGTCCGCCGCAGTGCGGTCAGATGACCGCCGACGCCGAGGGAGTTGCCGAGGTCCCGGGCGAGAGCGCGGATGTAGGTGCCCGAGGAGCATTCCACCGTCACGTCGACGTCCACGACGTCCGTGTCGTGTCCGGAGGCCTGGTCCCGGCGGATTCCGTGGATGTCGAAGCGGTGGATGGTGACGGGCCGGGCGGCCAGCTTTACCTCTTCCCCGGAGCGGACGCGGGCGTAGGAGCGTTCGCCGTTAACTTTGATGGCGCTGACGCTGCTGGGCACCTGCTGGATCTCCCCGGTGAGGGACTCCACGCCGGAGCGGATGGCGTCCTCGGTCAGGGATGCGGCACTCGTCCGGCTGACCACTTCGCCCTCGGCGTCGTCGGTGATGGTGGACTCCCCCAGCCGGATGGTTGCCGTGTAGGTCTTGGACGTGCCCACGATGTACGTGAGGAGCCGCGTGGCCTTGTTGATGCCGAGCACCAGCACGCCGGTGGCCATGGGATCCAGCGTTCCCGCGTGGCCCACTTTCCGGGTACCGGCGATCCGCCGCATCCGTCCAACCACATCATGGCTGGTCCATCCCTGCGGCTTGTCCACTATTACCAGTCCAGAAAGCACGCCTATCAGTATATCGGGCACGTGGCCGGGTTATTGGGGAGGCGGCCCGCTCGTCGGGGCCGCTGCCGCGCCCGGCGCTAGGATGGCACTCATGCCCGAGCTTTCCCCGCACATACTCGACGTACCCGTCAACCAGATTCGCGAGATCACCGAGGCGGCGTGGCGCACCCCCGGGGCGCTGATCCTGAGCATCGGGGAGCCCGGGTTCCCGCTCCCCCGCCATGTCCTGGATGCCGGCATCGCATGCCTGGACCGTGACGAGACCAACTACACGCCGAACGCCGGCATCCCGCCGCTCCGTGAGGCATTCGCCGCCAGGTTCCGCGAACAGTCCGGAATGGATATCGGGGCGGACCGCGTATACGTGGTCGATGGCGCCCAGCAGGGCCTGCACTTCGCGATGAGCCTGCTGCTCGCACCCGGCGACGAAATCCTGATTCCCAATCCGGGCTATCCCACGTTTGCCATGACCAGCCGGCTGCTGCATGCAGTCCCCGTGGAGTATCCCCTGTACCCCGCGCACGATTTCCAGCCCCGGATCGCGGACATCGAAGGGCTCATCACGGACCGGACGCGCGTACTGATGCTCAACTCGCCGTCGAACCCTTTGGGAGCGGTCCTCCGGGAAGACCTGACCCGGGAACTGGTGGAACTGGCCCGCCGCCACGATCTGTGGATCATCTCGGACGAATGCTACGAGGCCTTCACGTACGACGTCCCGCACGTGAGTCCCGCCCGGTTCGACAGCACCGCTCCGGGCGAGGCACGCGTGTTCACGTCGCTGACGCTGTCCAAGACCTATGGGCTCACCGGTCTGCGCATCGGGGCGCTGATCTGCCCGCCCGGGCTGGAGCAGCGGATGAACAACGTCATGGAGGCGATCGTCTCCTGCGTGGCGTCGCCGTCCCAATATGCGGCTCTCGCCGCTTTGACCGGACCCCAGGACTATGTGTCGCAGGCCCACGCGCATTACCGTGCCAACCGCGACGCGGCCTCGGCCGTACTGGCAGAGAAGGGCATTCCCTTCCTGAGCGCACAGGGGGCGTTCTACCTGTGGGCGGACGTCTCGCACGTGAGCGGCGGAAACGTCCGGGCCTGGGTCAAGCAGTTCCTTGCGGAAGCCGGAGTCTCCTTTGCCCCCGGAACTGCCTTTGGCTCAATCGGCGAGGGCTGGATCCGGATCGCCTTGTGCGGCGAGCAAAGCGAACTGGTCGAAGGCGTTGGCAGGCTCCCGCGCAGGCCGGCGGGTGGCGAGCGTCAGTAGTCGGTGCGTTCGGCGTTCTTGCGCCAGGCATCGAACGGATCTTCCGACGTCGGAACCGGGGTGTGGCTGACCGGCAGCAGTTCCGGCCGGGCGCCGCCGAAATATTCGTAGAAGAGCGCGTCGTCGAATCCCGCGGCGGCCGCGCCGTGCCGGTCGGCGGCGAAGTACACCCGGTCGATCCGGGCCCACAGCGCAGCGGCGAGACACAGCGGGCAGGGCTCGCAGCTGGCGTACAGGACGGCACCACTGAGGTCGAAGTTTTGGGTCTCCGCAGCGGCGGTCCGGATGGCCACTACCTCGGCATGGGCGGTGGGGTCGTTGTCCCGCGTGACGCGGTTGACCCCTTCGTGCACGGTGCCGTCGGCCGTCACCACCAGCGCGCCGAAGGGACCGCCGCCGGCTGCGACGTTCCGTTGGGCCAGGGCCACGGCCTCGGTCAGGTGTTGGGTCACGTCTGCAGCTGGTGGTTGGGCGCGCATGGTCTGATCATAGTCAGCCGGATGGCGCTGCGGGACAGCCGGGTGCCGTTCATTCGTGTTGGGGGCGGGAGTGGAAGTAGTTGTTGCGGCGGGGTTTTTGTCGGGGGTCGAGTTCCGGGGGCGGTTTGAACCATGGGACCTGGTTGGTGACTTCGATGGTCCAGTGTTCTTTGTGGATGAGGTGGTGGTGGTGGCTGCAGAGCAGGACGCCGTTGCCGGTGCTGGTGGTTCCGCCCCTGGACCAGTAGGTGATGTGGTGGGCTTCGCACCATGCGGCGGGGATGGTGCAGCCGGGGAACGCGCAGCCCTGGTCGCGGGCGGTGATGGCCTTGCGGATGTGCGGCGGGAAGACGCGCGAGGCGCGGCCGATGTCCAGGATCCGGCCCTGGCTGCCGAGGACTATGGGGATGATGTCGGCGTCGCAGGCGATTTTGCGGATCGTGGCCGGGTTCACCGGGCCGCCGAACGCGAACAGGGCCGTGCCTTGGTTGGCCCCGCCGGTATTAGTCCGACGGGCAGATCTCGGCTGCGGACCCTGTTCGTTTTGGCCCCGCTGGGCGCCGTGGGCCCATTGTGCGTCTTGCCGGTGTTGGAGGTCGGCGAGGAGGTCGCGGTAGTTGATGGTGACCAGGATCTGGGGCCGGTGCCCGCCGTTGGCGGGCAGGGTGTCGGTGGTGAGCACTGTTTGCAACGCGCCGACGAGCCCGTCGAGCCGCTTCTGCCCCTGTGAGCGGTGGTCCAGGAAGACCTCCGGCGGGTCCGCGGTGTCCCAGCCGGCCAGGCTGGCCGGTTCAGCGTTGCCCGCTCCGTCACTACTCATTCCACCGACACCTGTTTCGCCGCCCGTTGCGTCGACGCCGGACCCGTTTCCCTGGCGTTTGGCCCGGGGCGTGGCGCGGGGGTTGGTGGCGGCGTTCATGACTGTGGTGATGGTTTCGAACTGTTCGGCGGTCGCGAAGATTTCCAGGTGCTGCAGGCCGTGTTTGGGGCGGCGGATGAAGGCGCCCTGGATTTGCCGGAGGGCTGCTTCGGAGGGTTCGGTGCCGTCCTGGTCGATGGCCTCGGCCCAGTGTTTGGCGACCCTGGTGAGGAAGTCGGCGTCGTTCTCTATCGCGGCGCGGGTCAGGTCGTGTTCCATCGCGGCGGTGTGGTCCGGGGTGGTGAAATGCCGTGCCCGGTCCAGGGCCAGGGTGATCGTGGTCGCGGCGCGGGAGCTGATCCGGGCGGTGTTGACCGCGGCGGCGAGTTCTTCGTAGCGGGGCGGGAGCTGTAGCCCGCCGAACCCGGTCCGGGGCAGGACCGAGTCGGCCAGCCCGAGCCGGCGGCGGGCTTCGGCGGAGCTGATCCGCAGCCTGTCCCGGAGGAACTCGACACTGTTCCGGGACCCGTCATCCCCCGGTGAAGGCTCAGACACCGCGACGGTGACGGGCTCGGGGTCGGGGACCAGGGGTGATGCGGCGGCGGTGAGTGCGGCCGTGCGGGACCGGTCCACCGCCCCGGCGGCGATCACCTGCAGGCGCTCCACCCTCCGGGAGAGCCGCTCGACCCGGCCGGCGAAGTCCGCGGCCTGCCCGAAGCCCCACACCGCGGCGTCCTCGGCGCTGATCGGGTCCTGTTCCAGCAAAGCCAGCGCCTGATCAACCGCGTCCCTCTCATGGACGCCGACGTACGCCCCGGCAGGAACGCTCCGAAGGGCGTCGGCACCCACAAAGGCCGGCTCAAAAGCCAACCCACGCACACCGGGCCCGAAGGCCCGATGTGCGGTGAATCCCCCAATGGCTTCCATGGAACCAGTCTGATGCGGGGGTCTGACATTAACAGCCCCGGCGGCGAGGGGCGAGCCCGCTGGAGCCCCGCCGTCGGAAACCCCGCCGCTGAACCGGCTACCGCCGTCGTCCTCGGAAACAGAAGCCAACCCGCCGGCACCGGGCCCTAAGGCCCGATGTGCGGTGAATCCCCCAATGGCTTCCATGGAACCAGTCTGATCAGGGAGTCTGACATTTTTCGTCTTGGCCGCAGCCTCAAGCGAAGTTTTGGCCCATCGACATGCCCCGAAAGCCGGGCTTAGAATAACGCGCGTCGGGGGACCCGTTTTTCGGACCACATATCGGTCTCAATGCTTTGGATGCGCAACGAAGACATTGGAGACGATATGGAAAAGCAACGAGCACTTTTGGCGGCTGTCGCGGCTGCCTCACTCCTCTTGTCGGCGTCCCCGGCGGGCCACGCGGCCCCGGCTGGCAAGGCCGCTGCGGCCCAGTCGGCACCCACGGTGCTTGCCAAGAGCCTGCTGAGCCCGCTCCACCTCAGCGACGGACCGGGCGGTTCGGTTCTGGTCAGCGAGGAGTTCAAGGGTCAGCTGACGAAAATCGCCCGCGACGGCAGCAAATCGGTGGTCTACCGGAACGCGGCCTGGGACGTGGCCGGCAGCGACCGCCGCGGCCACACCATTTACCTGGCCGAGAGCCAGGGCGCCGGCCCCATGGATCCGAGGCCGATGGCCGGACACATCAGGAGCATTGACGCGGACGGCAAGCAGCGGACGTTCGGCAACCTTGCCGCCCTGGAGATGAAACACAACGCCGACGGCGGCACCAGCTACGGTTTCAAGGATCTGCCCGCCACCTGTGCAGCGAAACTCCCGAAGGACGTGCCCATCTCCTACAAGGGCCAGATCGATTCGCATCCCTATGGAATCGATGTTTACGGCGACACCATCTACGTAGCCGACGCCGGAGCCAACGCCATCGTGTCGGTCGACGCGGAGTCAGGCGAGGCCGAAACCGTTGCCGTGCTGCCCGCCCGGCCGCACACGTTCACCGCCAAGGAGGCAGCGGCCCTCAAACTTCCCGGCTGCATCGCCGGCCACACCTACCGCTTCGAGCCCGTGCCCACCGACGTCAAGCGCGGACAGGACGGCTGGCTGTACGTCTCGGTGCTGCCCGGCGGCCCGGAGGACCCCGTGCTGGGTGCCCGCGGAGCGGTCTACAAGATCAACCCCCACAATGGCCGCGTGAAGCTGTTCGCCGACGATGTGATGTCACCCACCGGTCTGGACATGGACGACGACGGGCATGTGTACGCCGCGTCGCTGTTCGGTGGGGGCGTGCTGAGGCTGTCCGCCCACTCAAGCAAGCAGACAGTGGTGCTTCCGGGCATGCTCACGGCCGATGTGGACATCAGGGGCGAAAGCATCTACGCCACGGTCAGCTCCCTGCCCGCACCGAATGCGGCTCCGGACGGCCGCGTGGTGAAGGCTCCGCTGGATGACTAGCGAAAAGTAGGAACCGGGAAAGTACGGAACAAAAAAGTAAGGGTGCGGCCGGATCATGTAGATCCGGCCGCACCCTTACAGCGCCTGGCGGCATGTGCCCCGCGGAGCAGGGCGGTGCAGAACACGGAACGCTAGCGGTTCCGGTCCTCGTCGATTGCCTCGTCGTCGGCCAGGTCGAGGTCCTCTTCGTCGAAATCGTCTTCGTCGATGTCCACGTCCAGCTGGGCGTCGCTCTTGTACGGGTCGGCCTCGCCTGCATGCTTGGCGTTCTTGGCCAGTTCGGCCACTTCAGCGTCGCGCTGCTTCGCGGTGCGCAGCAGTTCCTCGAGGTTGGAAGCATTCACGGGGATCTGGTCCGCCACAAACTCAAGCGTGGGAGTCAGCCGTGCAGTGATGTTCCGGCCCACTTCCTGCCGAAGCACGCCCTTGGCCTTCTCCAGCCCTTTGGCAGCATCAGCCTGCACAGCCTGGTCGCCGAACACGGTGTAGTAGACGGTGGCATGCTGCAGGTCATTGGTCACACGGGCGTCAGTGACAGTAATCCCCTCAAGCCGGGGATCCTTCACCTTCCGGCCCAAAGCCTCAGCAACAACAACCTTAATCCGCTGCGCCATCTTGGCAGCGCGTGCCGGATCAGCCATTTTTACTCCTAGAAAGATTGGGGGTACGACGGCGCTCTTACGCTTGCGTACACAAGTCAGGTAACTGCCACGCGCCCAAGGCGGGCCAACGAGGTACTACCGTTGGGTTTCTCCGGCGGCCTGGGAGTGGCATCGGTCCGGCGAAGGGGCGGGGCCGCCGGGAAAACCCAACGGCCCCGCACCTCGGAACGCGAAACCGCTTAGACGCGCGGCTTCTCGCGCATCTCGAAGGTCTCGATGATGTCGCCCTCGGTGATGTCGTTGTACGAGCCAAGGCCGATACCGCACTCGAAGTCCGTGCGGACCTCGGTGACGTCGTCCTTGAAGCGCTTGAGCGTCTCCACCGTGAGGTTGTCGCCAATGAGCTTGCCGCCGCGGGTGATGCGGGCCTTCGTGTTGCGTCGGATGGTACCGCTGCGAACGATGGAACCTGCGATGTTGCCGAACTTGGAGGAACGGAACACTTCGCGGACCTCGGCCGTGCCCAGCTGGACCTCTTCGTACTCCGGCTTGAGCATGCCCTTGAGGGCCAGCTCGATGTCATCGATTGCTGCGTAGATGACGGAGTAGAAGCGCATGTCCACGCCTTCGCGGTCAGCCAGTTCGGCAACACGCTCGGCCGGCTTGACGTTGAAGCCGATGATGACGGCGCTGTCGACCGTTGCCAGGTTGACGTCGTTCTGCGTGATCGCACCAACACCGCGGTGGATGACGCGGAGCTGGACGCCTTCGCCGACGTCGATCTTGAGCAGCGCGTCTTCGAGGGCTTCCACGGCACCGGAGACGTCACCCTTGAGGATGAGGTTGAGGGTGTCGATCTTACCTTCGGCGACGGCCTGGTCGAAGTCTTCCAGGCTGATGCGCTTGCGGCGCTTGGCGAGCTGGGCGTTGCGCTCAGCGGCTTCACGCTTCTCGGCGATCTGGCGGGCGGTACGCTCGTCGGCGGTCACCAGGAAGGTGTCACCGGCGCGCGGCACGTTGGACAGACCGAGGACCTGGACCGGGCGGGAAGGCAGTGCCACGTCAAGGGCCTCGCCGTCCTCGTCGAACATGGCGCGGACGCGGCCGTGGGCCGTACCGGCCACGATGGTGTCGCCGACTGCGAGGGTACCGGACTGCACCAGGACGGTGGCCACGGAACCGCGGCCCTTGTCCAGATTGGCTTCGATGGCGATGCCTCGAGCAGCCTTGTCCGGGTTGGCCCGCAGGTCAAGCGCGGCGTCGGCGGTCAGCAGGACGGCGTCGATCAGCTCGTCGATGTTCAGGTTCTGCCGGGCAGAAACCTCAACGAACATGGTGTCGCCACCGTATTCTTCGGGAACCAGGCCGTACTCGGTGAGCTGGCCCTTGACCTTGTCCGGGTTCGCACCTTCCTTGTCGATCTTGTTCACGGCCACGACGATCGGCACGTTGGCCGCCTGGGCGTGGTTGAGTGCTTCAACGGTCTGCGGCATCACGCCGTCGTCCGCTGCCACAACCAGGATGGCAATGTCCGTGACCTTCGCACCACGGGCACGCATGGCGGTGAACGCCTCGTGACCCGGGGTATCGATGAAGGTGATGTCGCGCAGCGAACCCTCGTGCTCGTGGCTGATCTGGTAAGCACCGATGTGCTGCGTGATGCCGCCGTGCTCGCCGGCAACGACGTCAGAGTTACGGATGGCATCCAGCAGGCGGGTCTTACCGTGGTCAACGTGACCCATGACGGTGACTACCGGAGGACGTGCCTCGAGCTCTTCGTCGCCTTCGGCCTCGAGTTCGGCCTCGACGTCGATATCGAACGTGCTCAACAGCTCGCGCTCTTCATCCTCGGGCGAAACGACCTGCAGCTTGTAGCCGAGTTCCTCACCGAGCAGTGCAAAGGTGTCCTCGTCCAGCGACTGGGTTGCCGTTGCCATTTCACCGAGGTGGAAGAGCACGGTAACCAGTGCGGCGGGGTTCGCCTCGATCTTGTCAGCGAAGTCCGTGATGGACGAACCACGGCGGAGCCGGATAACAGTGTTGCCGTCGCCGCGGGGTACGCTCACGCCACCCAGCGACGGTGCGCTCATCTGCTCAAGTTCCTGGCGCTTTGCGCGCTTCGACTTGCGCTGCTTGCCGCGGCCTGCGCCGCCCTTGCCGAACGCACCCTGAGTGCCACCGCGACCGCGGCCACCCTTGCCGAAGCCACCGCCGGCCGGAGCACCGCCGCCGCCACCGGGACCGCCGGTTCCGGGAGCGCCGGGGCGGCCGGGACCGCGTCCGCCGCCACCGGGACGGCCGGCGCCTGCAGGTGCCGGACGCTCGGTGCGGTTAGGCATCATGCCGGGCGTGGGCCGGTTTCCGCCGGCACCCGGACGGGGACCGCCGGGGCGGGGGCCACCTGCACCGGCCGCCGGACGCGGGCCGGGCGTAGCGCCGGGACGCGGAGCACCGGGACGGGGTCCGCCCGTACCGGCTGCCGGACGCGGGCCACCGGGACGCTCGCCGTCAGTGCGGCCGCCGCCGGGACGGGGCATGCCCTGGGAAGTTGCAAACGGGTTGTTGCCCGGGCGCGGCGGACGTTCGCCGTCTCCTCCACGGCCACGGGGCATGCCCTGGGACGTGGCGAAGGGGTTGTTGCCGGGGCGGGGGCCACCGGGACGCGGAGCGCCGCCCGGACGTGACGGAGTCTCGGCCTTGGGCGCGGGACGGGCACCAGGCTTGGCACCGGTGGAGGGCGCAGCAGGCGTTGCGGCAGCCGGAGCCGCCGGAGTGGCGGGAGCAGCCGGAGCTGCGGGCGCCTCGGCCCTGGGAGCCGGTGCCGGTGCGGGAGCCGGAGCAGGTGCCGCGGCCTTGGGGGCAGCAGGACCGGGAGCCGGCGCGGGACGGGATTCCGCCGGCTTCGCCGGGGACTTGGGGGCGGCTGCGGGGGCTTCGGACTTCGAAGCGGCGGCAGCCGGGAACGCGTTGCGGAGTTTCCGCACCACGGGGGCCTCAATGGTGGAAGAGGCGGAGCGAACAAATTCGCCCAGTTCCTGCAGTTTGGTTACTGCATCTTTGGAAGTAATACCGAGCTCTTTTGCAAGCTCATGTACGCGGACCTTGGCCACATTTCTCCTGTCTCGGTCCGCACCGAGCCAGGCACGAACCGTCTACTTCTTACTGCGGGCCCCCGCTGCTGTTACAGCTGAAAGGCCCATTGCAGAGCGCAACAAAGTTGTCATCGTTACGCACTCATCGCTGGGAACTCATCGGGTTTCCATCAGATTTCTGACCCGCTTTCAGGTTGGACGGTTGGTACTGCAGACGCCGGGACATCCGCAGCGTGCGTTCCTGCCGTTATCCGGCGTTCGACGGCGGCGGTTCCGATTGACCCGTTCAGGGCCCTTCCGAAGGCTCGCCGCTTGACCGCCAGTGCCAGGCACGCTTCGCTGGGGTGCAGCCATGCACCCCGGCCAGCCATCCGGCGTCGTTCATCCACCACGACGGCGGACGAACCGCCGGTGTCGGAGACGAGCCGGAGCAACTCTGACCGCGGCCCCTTTTTCCGGCATCCGATGCAGGTACGCTGCGGCTGATTCCCGAGTTGTTGCACGTGTGCCACTGCCGAGTATCTTCCTGCCTGTACCTATCTGCGTGCCCGGCCGCCCGCCACTGCCTTTCGGCAGGCCTGCTTTCCCCAGGTCTGGCTTTCGACAGGTCTGAGCGCACGAACACGCTGATGCCGGCCGCTGGGCGCGGCCAAGTTCTATTCTAGCCCCTCACGGGGCCCATACCCGAAACCGGAAACCGAAACTGCCCGCCGCGGGGGCGGCCAGACCGGTCAAGCCAAGGGCCTGCGCCGGACGGTTTTTCCGCCGTCCGGCCGGCGCTTCTAACCGCGCGGAGCGGCGGCGTCGGAGACGATATCGATCCGCCACCCCGTCAGCTTGGCGGCGAGGCGCGCGTTCTGCCCCTCCTTGCCGATGGCCAGGGAGAGCTGGTAATCCGGCACCACGACGCGGGCCGAACGGGTTGCTTCATCTGTGATAGTGACTGAATTCACGCGCGAGGGCGACAGTGCGCTGGCGATGAACGTGGCCGGATCCTCGCTGAAGTCAACGATGTCGATCTTTTCGTCGTTCAGTTCCGTCATGACCGCCCGCACGCGGGAGCCCATTTCACCGATGCACGCACCCTTGGCGTTGATGCCCGGGGTGTTTGCCTTGACCGCGATCTTGGTGCGGTGCCCGGCCTCGCGGGCCAGGGCGACGATCTCCACTGAGCGGTCGGCGATCTCCGGGACCTCCAGTTCGAAAAGCTTCCGAACCAGGCCCGGGTGCGAACGGGACAGCGTGATGGACGGGCCCTTGGTGCCGCGGTGCACGTCGATCACGTACGCGCGCAGCCGGTTCCCGTGGATGTACTTCTCGCCCGGCACCTGTTCCGGCGGCGGAAGCAGGGCCTCCACGGTGCCTAGGTTGACCTGGATCATGTGCGGGTTGTTGCCCTGCTGGATCAGGCCGGCAACAAGTTCACCCTCACGGCCCTTGAATTCGCCCAGGACGTTGTCGTCCTCAACGTCGCGCAGCCGCTGCAGAATGATCTGCCGGGCGGTACTGGCGGCGATGCGGCCGAACCCGGCCGGCGTGTGTTCGAACTCGCCGATGGGTGCGCCGTCGTCGTCGATTTCCGTGGCCCAGATGGTCACGTGGCCGCTTTTGCGGTCCAGCTCCGCGCGGGCCTTCTCGAAGGCGCCCGGCGACTTGTGGTAGGCGACGAGCAGTGCCTGCTCGATCGTGGGGATGAGGAGATCCAGCGGGATTTCGCGCTCACGCTCCAGGAGTCTCAGCGCGCTCATGTCAATATCCATCAGGCCTCCTCAGAAGGTCCATTGTGCTCAGTTTCCAGACCGGCCTCGTCGAGGCGGCTGAACTCAATTTCGACTTTTCCGCTGCGGATCTTGTCGAAAGGAAGTTTTACGGGGTCGCCCTGCCTGGGCTTCATGCCCTTTTTCACGGCGATTTCGGGGACGATGGTCACGCCGGCGTCGTCGACGGAGCTGATCCTGCCCGTGACGTTCTCGCCCTGGATCACGTTAACGCTGACCATGCGGCCGCGGGCGCGGTGCCAGTGCCGGGGCTCGGTCAGCGGCCTGCCCACGCCAGGCGATGAAACTTCAAGGTCGTAGGGACGGCTGTCCGTGCCGGGGTCGCTGTCCAGGATGTCGGAAAGCTCCTTGGAGATGTCTGCGATGACGTCAAGGCTCACCCCGCCCGTTTCTTCCTGCGGCAGATCCACTACGACGTGGACCACGCGGTTGGAACCTGCGATGTGGATGGCAACATCCTCCAGGTAAAGCCGGTGCGACTGGACTGCGGGTTCCAGCAGCGCCCGGAGGCGTTCAGCCTCGGGATTGTGGACAGCCGCGGGCCCAGCCTTTCCCGCGTCGGTCCGGTCTGATGAAGTCGTGGCTTCTGCATTGCTCACGATGCCGGCCGCCTCCCGTTAGATGATGTTGTGACTACTAGCGTAGCGATTTTCCGGGCACCTTGGTGCACGGACTTCCCGCCGGCCGTGACAACATGGTCTGTTGTGAATGACGACAGCGGGCGAAAAAGAAGGCCGGCCAGCTATCTCCGGTACGGCCTGCTGGCACTCGCCGCATTCCTGGTTCTGAGTCTCGGTTTTGCCCTGATTCCGCGGGAATCCCGGGCACCGGCAGCGCCTCCATTCTCCGAGCAGGCGCGCGCCGCCGCCCTCGCCGAAACCCTGGACATGAGGACGGCCAGCCAGCAGCTCGCGGACGAATCGTCCGGCGCCCGGCGCCAGCTGTTTTCGCACACTGTGACTTTGCTGACTACGCAGGCGCGGGCGCTCCTTCTTCCGGGCGGCACCACCGCCGGTTCTGCGGCCGGCACAAGGTCAGGAGCCGACGCGTCTGGAACCACAGGGCCGTCCGCCACGGCATCATCAGGCGCAGCACCGTCGGGCACCGCAACCCTGCCCGCTTTGGTGGCCGCGCTCTCCAAGAGCGGCAAGGCACGTCTCGTCCATGCCGAGAAGGCCGACGGCGGGATGGCCCGCCTGCTCGCCGCGGTGGGAACCGCCCAACTGCTTCAGGCGACGACGCTGGCGCAGGCAGCAGGGACGCCGCCGCCTGCGCTCCAGCCGCCGGCGGCAACGCAGCGCAACGCGGCCACGGCATGCGCCGCGGCCACCCCTTCCGGCACCAGCACCGGATCACAAGACGGCGCCCGGTCGAGCACCGGTGGCCAGCCTGCCCAAGCAGCGGACCCGGCTGGCAGTGCCACGCTGGCCGCCGCCCTCAACCGGGTGGTCCGGACAGAAGTCGAGACGGTCTACGGCTACCAGGTGGCGTTGACACGCCTCGACGGGTCCGCCGCGGACCGGGCCGCCGCCCTGCTGGCCACCCACGAGACCCTGGTTGGCCAGGCAGAGGCGTACACACGTGTGCACTGCGTGTCAGTTCCTCCCCGTGAACCGGGCTACACGCTGGGCACCTCCTTCCTGCAGAAACCCGCTGCGGGGCTGGCCAGCCTGGAAGCCGGAACGCTCCCGGTCTATGGGGACCTGGTGGCCCTGAGTGATGGTGAGACCCGGCGGTGGGCCGTCTCCTCGCTCGTTGCCGCTGCCCAGCGGACCATGCGCTGGGGGTCCGATCCGGGGCCGGTGCCCGGCATCGTGCTGGACACTGCGCTCCTGCCGGAGCTTCCGGAACCGGCAGCCTCGGTGCGCCAGACCGACGGCGGCGCGGCGGCAACACCCGCACCGTAGACGCCGGAGCGGGCTGTCCCACCGGCTAAAGGTCTTTCTTGGCTTCAGCGGAGTGTCACGGGTCGGCCGGTGACATCGC
Source organism: Arthrobacter sp. NPDC058097 (assembly GCF_042884885.1). Lineage (NCBI taxonomy): Bacteria > Bacillati > Actinomycetota > Actinomycetes > Micrococcales > Micrococcaceae > Arthrobacter > Arthrobacter sp. NPDC058097. Next base: position 259,577 of record NZ_JBHVSZ010000005.1, on the reverse strand, counting down.
ACTGGCAGGCAGCTGCCCCCAGGTGGTTTGCTGGAGCCATGGATTCAGCGGACAAACCGGCGTTGCCCCCTGACGGGCAGCACGCCAATGAACCCCACGGCAACGACATTGTGCACCGCCTCAACTGGCTGCGTGCAGGTGTCCTGGGGGCCAACGACGGCATCGTGTCGGTCGCGGCGATTGTGGTGGGCGTGGCCGGTGCGACCAGCGAGCACGGCCCCATCCTCGCTGCCGGTGCCGCCGGACTCGTGGGCGGTGCCGTGTCCATGGCCCTGGGCGAGTACGTCTCCGTCAGCAGCCAGAGCGACAGCCAGAAGGCGCTGATCGAGAAGGAACGGCGCGAGCTTGCCGAGGAGCCGGAAGAGGAGCTGCTGGAGCTCGCAGCGATCTACCGGAGCAAGGGCCTCAGCGAGGAGACCGCCCGGAACGTCGCCCGGGAACTGACCGAGCACGATGCCCTGGCCGCGCACCTGTCCGCCGAGCTCAACATCGACGAACAGGACATCGTCAGCCCCTGGCATGCCGCCTTCGCCTCGGCCATCGCCTTCACACTGGGGGCCATGCTGCCGATGCTCGCCATCCTGCTGCCGCCAGAAAACATTCGCGTTGCTGTGACCTTTGGCGCCGTCCTGCTGGCCCTGGCCGTGACGGGCGCCATCGGGGCGTGGATCGGCGGAGGGTCGAAAACCCGTGCGGGGGCACGCGTGGTGGTGGGCGGCGGCCTGGCCCTGGCTGCGACGTTCACCATTGGCAACCTGCTGGGCGCCAGCGGCATCGTGTAGGTGACACCCAATCCATCGGCTAGGAGTTTTTGTCCATTTGTCGCGACTTCAAGGGCCTTCAGCGGCCATTATCTGGACAAAAACTCCAAGCCAAACGTGACATTCCACCTACCCAATCCGTAAGGCCACCTCAACTACGCTGGAGCTGTGAGCCCGCCACCAGACGTTTCCATCCCGCCGGACCTGACGCGCCGCTATTCCCGCAGCTCCGCCGGCCGGGCCTGGCTGGCGTCGTTGCCGGACATGATCCGCGGACGGCTTGACCAGTGGCAGCTTGAGCTTGACTTGGAACCCGGAGCCCTTCCCTGGAGCGGACACGGCGGGGTTGTGGTGCCGGTCCGCGCAGCAGGACGGGCCGCCGCACTGAAGGTGGCCTTTCCCCATGATGAAGCCCTGGTGGAACGCCACGCGCTGGCGCTGTGGAACGGCTATGGGGCGGTCAAGTTGCTGGCCTCCGACGCCGGAACGTGCTCCATGCTCCTCGAGCGGCTGGATGCGGGAAGGTCGCTTCGGACAGAGCCTATGGACACTGCCGTTGAGGTGTGGGGCAGCCTGATGCGGCAGCTCAGCCTCCTGCCCGACGGCCGGCCGCAGTGGCAGGAGTTTGTGCACGTGGCCGCAAGGGCGGAACAGTGGAGCGACGACCTGCCCGCCGAATGGGAACAGCTGGGCCGTCCCTTTCCCCGGTGGCTGCTGGAAGCCGCTCTCGAGGTCTGCCAGACTCGCGGCGCCGTAGGCCGCCGCTCCTCCGAGGACGTCCTGGTGAACACGGACTTCCACTACCTCAACATCCTGGCCAGGCTGGACGCACCCGGATCTGGGTCCGGGATCCCCTCAACGGTGAATGTCGCCGCCGACGGCTTTGCCGCCATCGACCCCCAGCCGATGGTGGGTGAGGCTGAATTCGCCGTGGCTCCCGTGCTCTGGAACCGGATCCCGGACCTGCCGGCATCGGATCCGGCCGGCGGACTGCTGGCGAGGTGCCATGACTTCAGCGTCGCGGCCGGGCTGGACCCGGAGGTGGCCCGGCAGTGGAGCCTGGCCCGGGAGGTGGACAACGCGCTGCACTACGCCTCGAGGACGGGCCACGGCGGCGACATGGCACGCTCGCTTTGGGTGGCCAGCACGCTTGCCGGGCGGACCCTGGACGGGCTTCCGGCTGCCCACGACTTGCCGGAACCGGGCGAGGAAGCCGTGAATTCTTTCCCGTCCTAGGACCGTTGGGCGCGAGGACACGCTCACGGGAGCCGGCTCAGGCGAAGTTCTCCTGCCACACGTCGAAGGCAAGCTTCACGATCAGGGCGAAAACCACCGCGAGGAACACCACACGCACAAACTTGCTCCCCTGCCTTACGGCAGTGCGCGCGCCGAGGTAGCCCCCGGCCATGTTCGCCGCGCCCAGCAGCAGGCCGACTCCCCAGAGCAAGGATCCGTGCGGGAGGAAGAATATGAGCGCCCCGGCATTCGTCGCCATGTTGACGATTTTCGCCTTGGCGCTGGCCTCCAGGAAGGCGTAGCCCATCGCCGAGACCAGCGCGATCACCAGGAACGATCCGGTGCCGGGTCCGATCAGGCCGTCGTAGAACCCGATCACCGCACCGATGGCGCAGGCCACCACGTAGTGCGTATGGCCTTCATGCCTCAGCTCGGTGAGGTGTCCGGCGTCGGGCTTCAGGGCAGTGAACAGCGCGACCGCCACCAAGGCCACCACGATGATCGGCTTGAACACCTCCGCCGGCAGCCGGGTGGCCAGCAGCGCCCCGCCGAAGCTGCCGGCCAGCGCGATCACTGCCATAGGCAAGGCTGTCCGCAGATCGGGCCGGACGCGGCCGTAATACGTGACGGCGCTGGTGGTGGTGCCGAAAACGGAGCCCATCTTGTTCGTGGCCAGCGCCTGTACCGGGGTGATCCCCGGCACGAGCAGCAGCGCCGGAAGCTGCAGCAGTCCGCCGCCGCCCACGACGGCGTCCACCCAGCCTGCGGAGAAGCCAGCCACCACTATCAGGACGATAGTGGCAAGCTGGATCGACTCAAACCCCGAGACCACCTGGAGGGTCGGGCGTCAGTTGCTGCGGACGGCGTTGACCACGTAGTCAACGGCCTTGTCCACGGCCACGTTTTCAGCCTCGCCGCTGCGGCGGTCCTTGATTTCGACGACGCCGTCCGCCAGTCCGCGGCCGACGGCCAGGATGGTGGGGACGCCGACAAGCTCGGCGTCGCCGAACTTGACGCCTGGGGAAACCTTGGGCCGGTCGTCGTAGATGACCTCCAGGCCCGCGCCTTCCAGCTCGAGGGCGAGCTGCTCAGCGGCGGCGAAGATCTCCTCGCCGCGGCCGACGGCCACCACATGCACATCGGCCGGAGCCACGGAGCGGGGCCAGACGAGGCCCTTGGCGTCGTGGTTGGATTCCGCCAGGGCGGCCACGGCACGGGTGACGCCCACGCCGTAGGAACCCATGGTGACCACCACCTGCTTGCCGTTCTGGTCCAGGACTTTCAGTTCCAGGGCTTCGGCGTACTTGCGGCCCAGCGCGAAGATGTGGCCCATCTCGATGCCGCGGGCCGTTTCGAGCGGTCCGGAGCCGTCCGGGGCTTCGTCGCCGGCGCGCACTTCGGTGCACTCGATGACGCCGTCCCAGGTGAAGTCGCGTCCCGCCACGAGGCCATAGACGTGCTTGCCTGCCATGTTGGCGCCGGTGATCCAGGCCGTGCCGTTGACGACGCGCGGATCCACCAGGTAGAGGAGCTTGGCGGCGCCTTCCAGGCCAAGGAGAGGCTCATTCAGGGACATGCCCGGGCCGAGGTATCCGCGCACGATGAGCGGGTTGCGGGCGAGGTCCTCCTCGCCGGCGGCTTCCACGGCGATTTCGCCGGCCACCGGGAGGTAGGCGCCGATGTTGGCCTCGACGCGCTTGAGGTCGACGCCGCGGTCGCCGGGGACACCGAGGACCACGATCTGGCGTTCCCCGGTGGGCAGGGTGACGGCGAGAACAACGTTCTTGAGCGTGTCAGCGGCAGTCCAGGGGCCGCCGTCGGCCTCGCTGCGCGGCGCGAGCTCATTGGAAGCAGCCACGAGCGTGTCGATCGTGGGCGTGTTCGGGGTGTCCCGGATCAGCGCGGCCGGAGCGTTGGTGAAGTCGATTTCGGCCGGAACCACGGTGGTGACGGCTTCGACGTTGGCGGCGTAGCCTCCGGCGGAGCGCACGAAGGTGTCCTCGCCTACGTCGGTGGGGTGCAGGAATTCCTCGCTCCGGGATCCGCCCATGGCCCCGGCCGTGGCGGTCACGGGGATGACCTCCAGGCCGAGCCGTTCGAAGATCTTCAAGTACGCCGCCCGGTGGGCGGCGTAGCTGGCGTCCAGCCCGGCGTCGTCGACGTCGAACGAGTAGGAGTCCTTCATGATGAATTCGCGGCCGCGGAGCAGGCCGGCGCGCGGACGTGCCTCGTCGCGGTACTTGTTCTGGATCTGGTAGATGCTCAGCGGCAGGTCCTTGTACGAGGAGTACAGGTCCTTGACCAGGAGAGTGAACATCTCCTCATGCGTGGGAGCCAGCAGGTAATCGCCGCCCTTGCGGTCCTTCAGCCGGAACAGCCCTTCGCCGTACTCGGTCCAGCGGTTGGTCGCCTCGTAGGGCTCCTTCGGAAGCAGCGCCGGGAAGTGGACTTCCTGCGCGCCGATCTCTGCCATCTCTTCGCGGATGATCTGCTCCACCTTGCGCAGCACGCTCAGTCCCAGCGGCAGCCAGGTGTAGATGCCCGGGGCGGCGCGGCGGATGTAGCCCGCGCGCACGAGCAGCCGGTGGCTGGCCACCTCGGCGTCGGCGGGGTCTTCACGCAGGGTGCGCAGGAAAAGCTTGGAGAGTCGAAGAACCACGGGTAGGTGTCCGTTTCTGGGGGAAGTGCTGATTGTCTGGGTACTAATCTACCGGCTGGGCAGCAGTACAGGTTTCGGCGCCCTGTGGCAGCTGAACAGAAAAGCCACGCCCCGCAGGTGAAGCCCCTGGCCGTTTCCGGCTGGTCATCCCTGTGGTGGCGTGGCTTCGCGGCCGGTCATGCCGCTAATTCTCTGAGACCACCCGAGTCCGAAAACGCGGTTAGAAAGAACCTATGTGATAGCCGTCACCGATTCAAATTCAGTTTGGCTGGGAGATCCCGGGTGGAGCGGTCTTTAGCGCCGGACCGGGGCGGCTACTTGACCAGCGCTGCGGCTGAGTTCAGGAGCTTTCCGGCCCTGGAGCTGGCCTCAGCCTCGCTGGAGCCGCCGATGGCAAGAACGGTGATCAGGACTCCGCGCTTCACTGCCTGCGTGGTGACCATGGACTGCGTCCGGCCGTCGGGCAGCCCTGTGTCCGTCCTGTAGGCCATTGCGCCGGGTACGGATCCGATGCCGCTGAGCTGGGTCACGGTGACAGAAACCCGCACGCCCGACACGGTCATGGACATGTTCGCGCACTTCTTCAACTCCGCGGCCTGGGCAAAGCTCTTCTTCAGAAACGCGGCATCCAAGCCGGAGGTAAGGGCAATGAGTGTAGTGACACCGGTCGCAGCTTCGAGGCTCGTACCCATCGCGGCCGCCGCGCCCGCCACCGACGGGGCGCTCCCTGCGACCGCGAGTTCCCGGCACACCGCAGGCTCCACGGCTGCCGACGCCACCATGCTCTTGCTCTGCTCCACGCTTCCTGAAAGGTCGGCGCTGGACATCACGGACAGCTTCCTGCCGCCGGCGTCGCGCAACTGGCCCACCAAGGCTGTCAGTTCGGCGCTCGTGTATTTCTTGATCGGCGTCGCTGTGGGAGTTGGCGTCGGCGTCGCTTTGGGGCTCAGCGCTGCGGCAGGCGTGGAAGTCGCGGCCGCAGACGCCGTGGCCGTCGCTGCGGCGCCCGCTAGAAGAGAACTGTAGCGAAGGTCCCCACCTGCTGGAAGCCAACACGTTCGTACGTGGCCCGAGCCCGGGAGTTGTAGTCGTTGACGTACAGGCTGGTGACGGGAGCCATCTTCTGGGCCAGCAGCACCACGGCCGCCATATACCCGGCGCTTAGGCCGAGACCCCGGTGGCTGGGATTCATCCAGACGCCCTGCACCTGGGTAACTTCGGCGGTGACGGCGCCGAGCTCGGCCTTGAACACGACTTCGCCGTCCTTCAGGTGGACCAGCGAGTGGCCCTGGCGGATCAGGCCCGCCACCCGGCGGCTGTAGAAGTCGCGGCCGCCGAGGTAAGGCGAGTAGCCAACCTCTTCTTCGAACATCGCCGCACATGCGGGCAGAATGGCGTCAAAATCTGCGTACTGCCCGTATCCCAGCTCCCAGTTCGGCTCCACGGCCGGGGCGCCGGTGATGGTCATGAGCGGCTGGTCGGGCCGCACCTCGTGGGCAACGTGCCCCAGCTCCTCCAGGTGGCGGTGCAGGGCAAGGACCGTGGCTGCCGGACCGAAGATCGACGCATACCGGCGTCCGGAGCGGTGGGCCGCAGCAGTCACCGGGCCGGCCAGTTCGGGGGCGAGCTGCACGGGGACGAGGTTGGCGCCTGCCCAGCAGGCGCCAACCAGCACGTCGTCGTCGAAAACGCCCAGGACGTTCGCGCCGCCCGGAGTGGGCGCGGCGGAGTCCGTGGACTCCAGGTGCGCCAGGATGAACACGTTGGCGACCGGGTCAATCTCTGCCAGTTCGCGCAGTTGACGGGTGTCCGCAACACCCAGTACCCGGACGGTGGAACCGTCCGGCGCGGCGCCGTCCTTATGAGACGCTAACCACGGGGCTACCCTTGACAGCATCTTCGCCATCGGCCTCCCCCATCTCTTCCGCGATACGCATGGCCTCTTCGATCAGTGTCTCAACAATCTGGCTCTCAGGGACAGTCTTGATGACCTCGCCCTTCACAAATATCTGGCCCTTTCCATTGCCGGAGGCGACGCCGAGGTCAGCTTCCCGTGCCTCACCCGGACCGTTGACGACGCAGCCCATGACGGCGACGCGCAGCGGGATTTCCATTCCCTCGAGGCCTGCAGTGACCTGCTCGGCGAGGGTGTAGACGTCCACCTGGGCACGCCCGCAGGACGGGCAGGAGACGATTTCGAGCTTGCGGGGGCGCAGGTTCAGCGACTGCAGGATCTGGTTGCCCACCTTGATCTCCTCGACGGGAGGGGCGGAGAGGGAGACCCGGATGGTGTCGCCGATGCCGCGCGAGAGGAGGGCGCCGAATGCTGTGGCCGACTTGATGGTTCCCTGGAAGGCGGGGCCGGCCTCCGTCACGCCGAGGTGCAGCGGCCAGTCGCCCTTCTCGGCGAGCATTTCGTAGGCCGCCACCATGACCACGGGGTCGTTGTGCTTGACGGAGATCTTGAAGTCGTGGAAACCGTGCTCCTCGAACAGGGAGGCTTCCCAGACCGCCGATTCGACCAAAGCCTCCGGGGTGGCCTTGCCGTACTTCTTCAGGATGCCCGGCTCCAGCGATCCGGCGTTCACACCGATGCGGATGGACGTGCCGTGGTCCTTGGCCGCCGCGGCGATCTCCTTGACCTGGTCGTCGAACTTGCGGATGTTGCCCGGGTTGACGCGCACCGCGGCGCAGCCTGCCTCGATGGCGGCGAAGACGTACTTCGGCTGGAAGTGGATGTCCGCGATGACCGGGATCTGCGACTTCCGGGCGATGATCGGCAGCGCCTCGGCGTCATCGGCCGACGGGCAGGCGACGCGCACGATGTCGCAGCCGGATGCGGTCAGCTCGGCGATCTGCTGAAGCGTGGCGTTGATGTCCGTGGTGGGCGTGGTGGTCATCGACTGCACGCTGATGGGGAAATCGGAACCGACTCCGACGGAGCCCACTTTGATCTGGCGCGTCTTGCGGCGCGGGGCAAGAACGGGCGGCGGTGCGGATGGCATTCCCAGGCTGACCGAGGTCACGTGGACTCCTTGTATTCGAAAATCGGTAGTGCGGGACGGCTAGGCTGCGTGCTCAGCCAGGAGGCCGGTCACGGGCGCCCATTCGGTGGTCCGGGTGCCGGAAATCACGCCAGCAGCAGCGAAAGGATCCTGCCGCAGGAGCTCGTTGAGTGCAGCTTCGTCAGCCGCTTTGAAGATGAGCAGGGCGCCCGCGCCGTCGCCATAGGGTCCGCTGGCAAGAAGCGTGCCGTCCTGCGCCAGTCCGGCAGTCCATTCGCGGTGGGCGGGGCGGGTGGCCGCGCGCGTTTCGGAGGACTCGGCGTCGTATACGTACTCAACAGCAAAAACAGTCATAGAGATACCCTATCCCGCGGCCGGGCTAGCCAAGGAGTACGACCTTCGTAAATGCGGCAACGCCCGCCGCCCAGAGCATGGAGGCCAGGGTGCCGATGATGAACCGCTCCGCAGCCACGGGCGTTTCCTTCAGTTCCGCGAACCGGCCCAGGCCCTTGATGGCCACCACATAGGCGATGGCCACGGGCTGCCCGGTCAGGATGGCCAGGCAGACAGCCAGCCGCTCGAGCACTCCGATGATGGCCCCGCCCCGGAGAATCCGTGTGGCCGAAGCTTCGCCTCCGGGTTCCGGCGCGGCACCACCGGCGGCGTCCACCGTGATGTCGCCGTTCACCGTGTTGGCCCGGTCCCCCACGGCCGGGCTGCCAGCTGACGTCGGGCTGCCCGCAGGGGCGGGGCTGTCCACTGTCACATCCGCCGACGGATCGTCTGCGCCGTCCCTGCCGGCCCCTGCAGCGGCATCGGCTTTGTCATCGATGGTGCGGGCCAGGCGGAAAACCAGCGCCGTGACTGGCCAGCCCACGAACCCGGCCGTCAGCAGGGCGGCTGCGATCCAGACAGCGTTCACGGTTCTCCTCGGTTGTCGTCGCCATCCTGGTTTCCGGAGGCGGGGTTCTCCGGACTGGGGTTCCCAAGGATGAGGTTATGGGCGGCGGCCAGCAACATTTCCACTGCCGGCCTTGCCGCCCATTCTTCCTGCCAGCCGGACCGGAGGACGGCCCGGCTCACCGACTGTTCGCTGATTCCCAGTTCCGCGGCGACCTGTTTCTGCAGACCGTGACGCCCAGGACCCTGTTCGGCGCCCGCCCCGCTCTTCGCACGGAGGGCATCCACTACGCGCCACTGGGCTTCGGTCCGGTCCTGCACTAGCCTTCCGACCAGGCGCAGTACTGCCTCGGCGTTGGCGCACGCCGTGGCGGCTTCACGCTCCCGGGTCCCCGCAACCACGGCCGCCGGGACATGGCTCGCGGCTGACTTGGCCTGCTCCACCGCACGGCGTGCGGCAACAAAGGCCGGACCGGATCCTTCGCGCGGGCTCGCTTCCGGGGGCAGGGTTCCCTGGCCCACGCCGATTCCCACGTACCAGTGGTTGCTCCGCAGTGCGTGCAGCGCCACGTCGACCACGAGTGCCGGGTCGTGCAGAACTCCCTGTACTTCGTCGCCGACGGAGCGTTCGAAGCGGACATCGGGATGGCTGCCGAGGGCTTCGAGGAGCTCGGGCACGCGGTCCATGTCATTGGTGCTGTCACGCTGGTCGATGGTCAGAACGTACATGGCTAAACCGTATCCGGCCTAGATCTCAAAATCAATCATTTGGAGGTGATTTTTGATAATCAGCCAGAAAGGGGCGATTATGGAAGATCAGCCGAAGAGATTCACGGGCTTCACGATGTCTGCATAGATCAGCAGCGCGCCCATGCCCATGAGCAGCGCGGCCACGACGTAGGTCACCGGCAGCAGCTTCGCGATGTCGAAGGCGCCCGGGTCGGGTTTGCCGAACAACTTGGCCACCCGGCGCCGCACGGCCTCGTAGAGTGCGCCGGCGACGTGGCCGCCGTCGAGCGGGAGCAGCGGGATCAGGTTGAAAACGGCGAGGGCGAAGTTCAGTCCGGCGAGGAGTCCCACCAAGGCTGCCAGCCGGGCCTGGGCAGGGACTTCCTCCATGGCGGCCACCTCCCCGGCCACGCGGCCCACGCCCACCACACTGATGGGGCCGTTGGGGTCGCGGGGCTCTTCGCTGAACGCCGCCTTGGCGACGCCAACAACCCGGGCCGGCAGGTTCAGTACCACCCCGGCCACCTGCTTGATGTTCTCCCCTGCCATGGGCAGGACGGACGACGCCGGCTGGGGAACCAGGGCGGTCTGCGCGCCGATGCCCAGGAAGCCGACGTCCTGGTACAGGAGCTTTCCGGCCTCATCCTTGGCCTGGCGCCCGTCCGCTCCGACAACCGGGCGAGCGGACAGGACAGGGGTGACGGTGCTGGTCACCGGGGAGCCGTTGCGCTCCACCGTGATGGAGACTTCCTTGCCGGCGGAAGCACGGATCCAGCCCGTCAGCTGGTCCCAGCTGGTAACGGGTTTCCCGTCGAAGGCGGTGATGATGTCGTTGGGCTTGAGCTGGGCCGCAGCAGCCGGCGTCGGCTTGCAGTCCGCCGAGTTTGGATCGACGGTCTCCCCCGCCTTCACCTGGCACTTGGAGACATCGGCGATGGTGGTGGTGGGCTCGGAGATGCCGAAGCCCATGAGCAGCACCGCCGTGAGCACGAGGCCGATCAGCAGGTTCATGGCGGGCCCGCCGAGCATGATGATGATCTTCTTCCAGACCGGCAGCCGGTAGAACACGCGGTTCTCATCCCCCGGACCCACGTCCTCATGGGCCATGGAACGGGCCTCGCTGGCCAGCGTCTGGAACATCCCGGTGCTGGACGGGCGCACCGAGCCGTCCTCCTTGTTGGGCGGGTACATGCCGATCATCGAGACATAGCCGCCCAGGGGCAGCACTTTGAAGCCGTACTCGGTCTCGCCCTTTTTGGTCGACCAGAGGGTGGGGCCGAAGCCGATCATGTACTTGGTGACGCGCACCTTGAACAGCTTGGCGGGCACCAGGTGGCCCACCTCATGCAGCGCAATCGAGACCGCGATGCCGATCGCCACAAAGACGACACCAAGGATGAAGAGGATGACGGGACTCATGCTTAAGATTCTGCTGCTTCCTAGAGACTGCTCACTGCTAAACGTTCGTGGGTGCGCGCACGTGCCCATTTCTCAGCATCGAGCACCGATCCGACCGTTAGCCCGGAGGAACCCGAATGTTCGCTGAGGACGGCTTCGATGGTATCCACGATGTCCGTGAACCTGATCCGGCCCGCGTGGAACGCCATGACGGCTTCCTCGTTGGCCGCGTTGAACACGGCGGGGTACGTGCTTCCGCGCCGCGCCGCGTCCTTGGCAAGCCCGACGGCGGGGAAAGCTTCGGCGTCCAACGGCTCGAAGGTCCAGCTGGTGGCCTGGCTCCAGTCGCAGGGCGAGGCCGCGCTGGCTACCCGGTCCGGCCACGCCAGGCCAAGCGCAATCGGCAGGCGCATGTCCGGCGGCGAGGCCTGGGCGATGGTGGAACCGTCCACGAACTGCACCATGGAGTGGACCACGGACTGGGGATGGACCACCACGTCGATCCGGTCCAGGGGGATGTCGAACAGCAGGTGCGCCTCGATAACTTCGAGGCCCTTGTTCACCAGGCTGGCTGAGTTGGTGGTGACCATCAGGCCCATGTCCCAGGTGGGGTGGGCCAGCGCTTCCTCAGGAGTGACGGCGAAAAGCTCCTCGCGGGTACGGCCGCGGAAGGGCCCGCCTGAGGCGGTCAGGATGAGCTTGTCCACCTCTGCGGCAGTCCCCGAGCGCAGGCATTGGGCGATGGCGGAGTGCTCGGAGTCTACCGGGACGATCTGTCCCTCCGCGGCGGCGGCCTTGACCAGTGAACCGCCAACGATGAGGGATTCCTTGTTGGCGAGAGCCAGCGTGGCACCGGATTCCAGCGCGGCGAGCGTCGGGGCCAGCCCGATCGAGCCCGTGATGCCGTTGAGCACCACGTCAGCCTCGATGGCGGCGATCCGGGCCGAGGCGTCCGGGCCCGCGATGATCTCGGGACGGTACTGCCCGATCCCTGCCGCACCGGCGGCGTCATTGATCAGGTCCCGGAGGAGCGCGGGATCACCCGCGGCAATGCCGACAGCGGCGGCCCGGGTGTGCACCGCCTGCCGGGCGAGCAGTTCGAGGCTGCCGCCTCCGGCACTTAGCGCCACCACGTCGAAAAGGTGCGGGGCGCCGTCGACGACGTCAATCGCCTGGGTGCCGATGGAACCGGTGGATCCGAGGATGACGATCCTGCGCGGCTGGCCTGTCATGGGTAGGTCGGGGCCCGAAGTCTGCATTGCTTAAGTATCCCGCACCGCCGGTGGCCGCCGGACGCGGAGCCGCGGCGCAAGGTGCGGCCGGCCGGCACCTTGACGCACTTCCCCGCGGGGGTAACGTGGTGCCCGTGGACTGGGCCGCATGGTTCGACGCGCCGGACTATGAATTCGCGCGGCAGGTGCTGCAGCGCGGCGTTGCCGCACTCTACTTCGTCGCGTTCCTGTCCTCCCTCAACCAGTTTCCCGCGCTTCTCGGCGAGCGCGGCCTCCTCCCTGTTCCGGACTACCTGAAGGCCTTCACCCGGATGCGCCGGCCCACATTGTTCCGCTGGCGCTACTCCGACCGGCTGCTCCGGACGGTCTGCGCAGTGGGTCTGGTCATTTCCGGCGTCCTGGTCCTGGGGCTCCCCCAGCTGGGACCGCCATGGATACCGCTGGTGGCGTTCCTGGCGCTGTGGCTGCTTTACATGTCCGTGGTCAACGTGGGGCAGACGTTCTACGGGTTCGGCTGGGAGATGCTGCTCCTGGAGGCCGGTTTCACGGTGGCCTTCCTGGGGTCCGACCAGACGGATCCGCCCCGGACCATCCTGATCCTGGTGGCGTGGCTGGTGTTCCGGCTGGAATTCGGTGCCGGCATGATCAAGATCCGCGGCGGCCGGGAATGGCGCGACCTCACCGCCCTGTACTACCACCACGAGACCCAGCCGATGCCGGGCCCCTTAAGCCGGCAAGCGCATCTGCTGCCCAAGCCCTTCCACCGGCTGGAGGTGGTGGGCAACCACTTCGCCCAGCTGGTGGTGCCGTTCTTCCTCTTCGCACCCCAGCCGCTGGGCAGCATCGCGGCGGGCATCATCATCTTCACCCAGCTGTGGCTGGTGGCCAGCGGCAATTTCGCGTGGCTGAACTGGATTGCGATCGTGCTGGCCTTCGCAGGCGTCAGCGATTCCGTGGCGCACACGGTGCTCCCGTTCATTCCGCTGGACTGGCACACCACCGGGGAGACGCCGCTGTGGTGGCTTCTCATCACGCTGGCCGCGTCGCTGCTCCTGGTGGTCCTGAGCTACCGGCCCATCAGGAACCTGTTCTCGCAGTACCAGCTGATGAACGCCAGCTTCAACCGCTGGCAGCTGGTGAACACGTACGGCGCGTTCGGCACGGTCACGAAGCAGCGCATCGAAGTGGCGGTGGAGGGCACCCTGGACGACGAGCCGGATGATGCGGCCGACTGGCGCGAGTACGGCTTCAAGGGGAAGCCCGGCGAGGTGCACCGGCTGCCGCGTCAGTGGGCCCCGTACCACCTGCGGCTGGACTGGCTCATGTGGTTCCTGCCCCTGCGCACCGTCCACGAGGAATGGTTCTACGCCTTCCTCGGCAAGCTGCTGGAGGCTGACGCAGCCATGCTGAAGCTGCTGCGCCATGACCCGTTCGACGGCGAGCGCCCCCGCTGGGTGCGCGCCCGCACCTATCTGTACCGCTTCGCCACCCGGGCGGAGTTCCGGGAGACCGGCCAGCGCTGGATCCGGACGCCGCTCTACGAGGCGATTCCGCCCATTTCCCTGCGGGCAGGAAAATAGCCGCCTGCAGGAAAGCGGCCGGCCGGGCGGGTGCGGAGCCGGCGCTCCGCACCCGCCCCGGCCGGCAGCTTACTGACTACGCCGCCAGGGGCAACACAGCGCCCGAGGTTACGCTGAGCTGACCAGCCTCCGCGGACACGGTGACGCTTCCGCCCGGCTGCAGTCCGGACGCGACCAGTAGGTCGGCGATACGGTCGTCCACCTCGCGCTGAATGACGCGCCTCATGGGACGTGCACCGTATTCCGGTTCGTAGCCCCGCGCGGCGATCCAGTCAACGGCCTCCTCGGTCACGGTAAAGCCGATCCCCTGTGCCTGTAGGCGGCCTTCCGTGCCGTTCAGCATGAGCCGGACGATCTGGCGCAGCTGCGCCTGGTCAAGCTTGCGGAACAGGACGACCTCGTCGAGGCGGTTAAGGAACTCCGGCCGCATCGATTCACGCAGCCGGGCCATCACTCGTCCGCGCAGGGCTGCATCCGAACCGGCATCCCCTTCGCTGGCCCGGATGGCGAATCCCGCCGGGCCTGTCTTGCTGGCGAGGAACTCGGACCCCAGGTTTGACGTCATGATGACCACAGTGTTGCGGAAGTCAACTGTCCGCCCCTGCCCGTCGGTCAGACGCCCATCATCCAGTACCTGGAGCAGGAGGTTGAACACATCCGGGTGGGCCTTCTCGATCTCGTCCAGCAGCACGATGGAGTACGGATTCCGCCGCACCCTCTCGGTAAGCTGGCCCGCCTCGCCGTAGCCGACGTAGCCAGGGGGCGCACCGACCAGCCGGCTGACGGTGTGCCGCTCGCCGAACTCACTCATGTCGAAGCGGACCAGCGCGTTCTCGTTGCCGAACAGGGACCCGGCCAGCGCCTTGGCCAGCTCGGTTTTGCCGACGCCGGTGGGCCCGAGGAACAGGAAGCTGCCGATCGGCTTGCCCTCCGTGCCCATGCCGGTGCGGTTGCGGCGGACGGACTTGGCGATGGCCGTCACCGCGTCGTCCTGCCCGATGACCCGCTCATGCAGTTCCGCTTCCAGCTTGGCCAGCCGCTCCCGGTCATTTTCGGTGATCCGGCTTGCCGGAATTCCGGTGGACCTGGAAATGATCTCGGCGATCCCCGCTTCGTCAACAACTGCAGGGTCGGCACCGGGCGCCGTTCCGGCACTGATCTTCTCCTTCGTGGCTGCGATTTCGTCCCGCAGCCGCGAGGCCTCCTCGAACCGCTCGTCAGCGACGGCGGCATTCTTTGATTCCTCCAGGGCGGACAGACGCTCACGCAGGGCATCCAGTTCACCTGTACCGCGCTGCAGGCTCAGCCGCGCTCCCGCCTGGTCGATGAGGTCAATGGCCTTGTCCGGCAGGAAGCGGTCGGTGACATACCGTGCGGACAGCTCGACCGCTGCGCGGACGGCGGCGTCGGTGTACTCCACGCCGTGGTGTTCCTCGTACCGTCCCTTCAGCCCTGCCAGGATCTGAATGGCGTCCTCGATGCCAGGCTCACCGACGTGGACGGGCTGGAACCGCCGCTCGAGAGCCGGATCCTTCTCCACCTTGCGGTACTCGTTCAGCGTCGTGGCGCCCACGAGATGAAGTTCACCCCGTGCCAGGCGGGGCTTGAGGATGTTGCCGGCATCCATGCCTCCCTCGCCTGCCCCGCCGGCGCCGATCACGGTGTGCAGTTCGTCGATGAACAGGATGATGCTGCCCGCCTGGCTGCTAATCTCATCCATCGCCTTGGTGAGCCGCTCTTCGAAATCGCCCCGGTACCGGGTTCCGGCGAGCATGGCAGGCAGGTCCAGTGAAATGACGCGCTTGTTCCGAAGCTGCTCGGGAACCGCGCCCGCCGCAATTGCCTGTGCCAGGCCCTCAACGATAGCCGTCTTGCCCACCCCGGCCTCGCCGATCAGGACCGGGTTGTTCTTGGTCCGGCGGGCGAGGATCTCAATGGCTTGCTCGGTCTCCTGCGAGCGCCCAATCACCGGATCCAGTGCGCCTTCACTGGCGCGCGCCGTGAGGTCCGTGCCGTAGGTGTCAAGGGTGGGCGTCGCCGGGCCAGGCCCGGCGGAGGGCTGGCCGGTGGCCGGGGAACCTGATCCAGGTGCCGATCCACCATCGGTCTCCGCTCCAGTGGCTCCCGACTGGAAGGACTCGGGCGTCACGCCGGCGGCCATGAGGATCTGGCCTGTCGGTGCTTCCTGGTTAAGGACCAGGGCGACGAACAGGTGCTCGGGATCAATGTAGGTAGACCCGAAGGCACGGGCGACCTGGTGGGCATCGAGCAGGGCCCGCTGGGCCGACGGCGTCAGGGCCGGTGTTCCGTCCACTGCCGCACTCGACTTTTCGGGCAGCCGGTCTTCTGCCGCCTGGGCGACCGCGGCAGTGTCAGCACCGGCTCGCCGCAGGTAACCGGCGGCGGGTTCGTCCTGCACCATGACACGGAGAATGTGCAGCGCGTCGACGTCGCTGTGACCATGGTCAGTGGCGAAGCGGGCGGCGTGGGCAAGCACCTCGTGGGTACGGCGGCTCAGCAGCCGGGTGAGGTCGCGGGCGCGCGCCGACCTGGCAGCCCGCTGGCCCTGAAGGTAACGGGCAAAGAACTCATCAAAGGAACCGTTGCCGGAACCGGCAGGCCCGAAAAACGTAGGCATTAAACCTCCAATAGAAACTTGAGTGTACTTGACTCAAGTCCCGCTCCTGGAGATTTATTCCCGGGCAAGGACCCGGCTACCGCGCCCTCCGGAGCACGGACTCCGCGTGCCGCAGGATGGGGCCATCGATCATCCGGCCCTGGTACTGGAACACGCCGGTCCCGGCTTCCTTTGCCGCCTCCAGCAGGTGCGTCGCAGCGGCTACGTCCTCGCCCGAGGGTGCGTAGGCGGCCCGGACGGCGGCCACCTGGCTGGGATGGATGCAGGCCTTGGAGCCGAACCCGGACGCGGCGGCGTCCCGGGCCTCCGCGGCAAGCCCGTCAAGGTCCGGAATGTTCACGTAGACCGCGTCGACGGCCTGCTTGCCGGCAGCGCCCGCTGCCAGAAGCACGGAGGATCGGGCGTGCAGGGCAACTGCGCGGTAGCCGCCGTCGTCATTCCGGCTGGACGTGCCACCCAGGGAGGCAAGCAGGTCCTCCGCCCCCCACATCATTGCCACCACGTTCGGCTCAGCGGCAATGGCTGGTGCGTGGACCACGCCGGCGGCCGTCTCGCACAGGGCAATCACATGGAAGTCCGGCAGGGCCCGGAGCTGGCTCGCGCTCTCCGCCTTGGCAAGCATCACGGTGCGGTAGGGCGTGTGGGCCAGGCAGTGGAGGTCCTTCTCGAAGTCCTCGGTGCCGGCCGGGTTGATCCTGATAATGGTCCGGCTGGGGTCCAGCTCCGGCCCCTCCCCGGAGCCGCCGAGCTGGGCCAGGATGGCGCCCCGGGCCCGCTGCTTGTCCGGCGCCGCCACGGCATCTTCAAGGTCCAGGATGACGGCGTCGGCCCGTTCGGCGGCCTTTTGGAAGCGTTCTGGACGGTCGGCAGGGCAGAAAAGCAGGGCGGGGCCCATTACAAAAGTCATAGCTTCATTGTCCGATTATTTGCCCCGCTGCGCCTCTATATGCGCCTCGCGCGTCCACATCAGGCAGCTTCTCGTGGCCAGTGCCACCACGGTTCCGTCCTGGTTCCGGCCGGTGTGCTGCATGGTGACCACGCCCTGCCCGGGCCGTGACCCGGACAGCCGTTTCCCGGTGATGACCGTCTCCGTATAAAGGGTGTCACCGTGATAAAGCGGGTGCGGGAAGGAGACGTCCGTCAGCCCGAGCTGCGCAATGATGGTGCCCTGCGTCAGCTGGCCGACCGACTGGCCCACCACCGTGGCCAGCGTGAACATGGAGTTCACCAGCCGCTGGCCGAAGGGCTGGCCCGCACTCCAGGCCGCATCCAGATGCAGCCCCTGCGTGTTCATGGTCATGGTGGTGAACAGCACGTTGTCCGTCTCCGTGACGGTGCGCCCGGGGCGGTGGGCGTAGACGACGTTTTCCTCGAGTTCCTCGAAGTAGAGTCCGCGCTGCTCGATGACCCTGGCGGTGCCAGTGGCTGAGTCTTCCGGCTCCGCCCTCATACGGTGAGTTCCTGGTCTTCCTCATACAGCTCCGCGCCGGTGGCCGCGGCAACATCTTCCGCCGAGACGTTGGGGGCGAGTTCGCGCAGGACCAGGCCGTCGGGGGTCACGTCGAGGACGGCGAGGTCGGTGATGATCCGGTCCACGCAGGCCTTGCCCGTCAGCGGCAGCGAGCAGCGGTCCACGATCTTCGGTTTCCCGCTGCGGTCCACGTGCTCCATCATGACAATCACTTTTTTGGCGCCGAAGACCAGGTCCATGGCGCCGCCCATTCCCTTGACCATCTTTCCGGGGATCATCCAGTTGGCGAGGTCCCCGTTGGCGGCCACCTCCATCGCGCCGAGCACGGCCACATCCACGTGGCCGCCGCGGATCATGCCGAAGGACTGCGCGGAGTCGAAGAACGCCGCGCCCTTGTTGACGGTGACCGTCTCCTTGCCGGCGTTGATGAGGTCCGGATCCACCTCGTCCTCGCCGGGGTAGGGCCCGACGCCGAGGATGCCGTTCTCGGAGTGCAGGACCACCTCGACGCCGGCCGGGATGTAGTTGGGGATCAGCGTGGGCATGCCGATGCCCAGGTTCACGTACTGGCCGTTGCTCAGCTCCTGGGCCACGCGGGCGGCGAGCTCGTTCCGTGTCCAGCCCTTGCCCTCGGGGTGGGAGGAGGCAGCCCGGCGGTACTCGTGACGGACGGCCTCGGGGCGGGGCGGCTCCCCCTGTGCGCTGTTCAGGTCCATGGCTACGCTCCTGCCTGTTCGGTGGTGCCGGTGGTTCCTGCCGCGGCGGTGGTTCCCGCTGTGCCGGCAGCCGCTGGCGGGGTCGCCGACGCCGCGGACAGTGCGACGGTCCGCTTCTCAATGCGCTTCTCGGACTCGGGCACCACCACTACCCGCTGGACGAAGATGCCCGGGAGGTGGACGTGTTCGGGATCCAGCTCGCCCGGCTCCACGAGTTCCTCCACCTCCGCGATGGTGATCCGGCCCGCCATGGCGCAGAGGGGGTTGAAGTTCATGGCCGTGGCGTGAAAGACGAGGTTCCCGTGGCGGTCGCCCTTCCAGGCGTGGACCAGACCGTAATCGGGGGTCAGGGACTCCTCGAGCACGTAGTCCACGCCGTCGAAGCTCCGCACTTCCTTGGCCGGGGACGCGATGGCGATGCCGCCGTCGGCGTCGTATTTCTGCGGCAGGCCGCCGTCGGACACCTGCGTCCCCACCCCCGCCTTGGTGTAGAAGGCTGGGATGCCGGCGCCGCCGGCCCGCAGCTTCTCGGCCAGCGTGCCCTGGGGGGTCAGGACCACTTCCAGTTCCCCGGCGAGGTACTGCCGGGCGAACTCCTTGTTCTCCCCCACGTACGAGCTGACAGTCCGGCGGATCCGGCCGTCCCGGAGCAGGATGCCCAAGCCCCAGTCATCCACGCCGCAGTTGTTGCTGACCGTCTCCAGGTCCTTGGTGCCGTGGCGGTGGAGGGCATCGATGAGCGCCACCGGGATCCCGCACAGTCCGAAACCCCCGACGGCGAGCGACGCGCCGTCGGATATGTCGGCGACCGCTTCGTCAGCGCTGGCAACAACCTTGTCAATCATCCTTGATCCTTTCGGCGTCTCCACAGACTCTCGACAGACACGGCCACCGGGCCTGTTACAGCCCCAGTTCCCGGGCGATCAGCATCAGCTGGACCTCCGTGGTGCCCTCCCCGACCTCCAGGATCTTGGAGTCCCGGTAGTGGCGCGCCACGGTGAACTCGTTGATGAAGCCATAGCCGCCGAATACCTGGGTGGCATCCCGCGCATTGTCCATGGCCGCCTCGCCTGCGACCATCTTAGCTATGGCCGCCTGCGTCTTGAACGGCTTCCCGGCGAGCATCCGCGCCGCCGCATCGTAGTAGGCCAGACGGGCTGTATGGGCCCGCGCCTGCATACGGGCGATCTTGAAGGCGATGGCCTGGTGCTTGCCGATATTGGTCCCGAAGGCGCTCCGGTCCTTGGCGTAGCGGACGGAGAGATCCACGCAGCCCTGCGCCGCGCCGGTGGCCAGCGCCGCGATGGCGATCCTGCCCTCATCCAGGATGGACAGGAAGTTGGCGTAGCCGCGGCCCCGCTCCCCCAGCAGGTTCGCCTCGGGAACGGTGACGTCCCGCAGCGTCAGCGGATGCGTGTCCGAGGCGTTCCAGCCCACCTTGTTGTACGCCTTCTCCGCCTTGAAGCCGGGCGTGTTCGTGGGCACCAGGATGGTGGAGATTTCCTTCCTGACGCTGCCGTCCTGGCGCTCCTGCTCGCCGGTGACGGCGGTGACCGTCACCAGTTTGCTGATGTCCGTTCCCGAGTTGGTGATGAATTCCTTGTTGCCGTTGATCACCCAGTTTTTTGCGTCCCCGTCGCCTTCCAGCCGGGCCGAGGTCTTCGTGCCACCGGCGTCGGAGCCGGCCTCCGGTTCGGTCAGGCCGAAGCCGGCGAGCGCTTTTCCGGAGGCGAGCAGCGGAAGCCATTCCTGTTTCTGGGCCTCCGTGCCAAAGCGGTAAACGGGCATCGCGCCGAGTGACACGCCTGCCTCCAGCGTGATGGCCACGGACTGGTCCACGCGCCCCAGCTGTTCCAGGGCGAGGGCGAGCGCGAAGTAGTCGCCGCCCATGCCGCCGTACTCCTCCGGGAACGGCAGGCCGAACAGCCCCATGTCCGCCATTTGCGAGACCACTTCGTAGGGGAAGCTGTGTTCCTCATCGTGCTTGGTGGAGACGGGTGCCACCACCTCGTCGGCGAATTCGCGGACGGTCTTGCTGAGGTCCTGGTATTCCTCGCTGAGGTCAAAATCGGCCATCGCTAGGCCTCCTTACGTTCTTGTGCTGGAGCGTGGTTTGCGGGCTGTTCCGCTTCGGGGGCGGCCGCGTGGTCCGCGTGGATGGTAGCGACAAGCTGGCCGGCTTTGACGAGGGCACCCGTGGTGACGCTGATGTGGACGGTGCCGGCGACTTCGGCCACGAGCTGGTGCTCCATCTTCATGGCCTCCACGGACAGGAGGACCTGGCCGGCCTCTACCGTGTCGCCGTTGCTGACGGAGACGGACACCACGGTCCCGGGCATGGGTGACCGCACTTCCGGATCAGCGGCGCCTTCCTCCCGCTCGATCGCGGCCAGCACGCGCTCCAGGCGGCTCTCACGGGTGAGGACCTCGAGGCGGCAGGACCAGCCGCCGTTGCCGAGGAAGAGCTCCGACAGGATGCGGGGATCGGGCTCCATCCAGCTCCGGGCGGGGGGACCTGTGTAAACGGGTGCCACGGTGTAGCTGCTGACCTCGCCGTCAAGGGTGAGCACCGGGAGGTTGCGGCCCGTGAACTCCAGGACGGCGGTGAGGCGGGGGCCGCCGTTCACACTCACCGTGGCCTGTTCACTTGCGGCCGAAGGCCACACCTTCACTGTGGCAACGCCGCCGTCCGAGGTTCCCAGGCTGATCAGCCGCGGAGCGGCAGCTCCGATGCGCCAGCCGTCGCGACGCTTCCACGGGTTGCCTTCGGGTTCCTGTTGCTTCGCTTCCTCCTCCGCGGCCAAGGCGTACAAGGCCGCAGCCACAAGTTCGGCGTCGCCCGCACGGCGGAACGCAAACTGCGGCAGCTTGCGCTCGATCAGGCCGGTGTCGAGGCGGCCGGCGCGGACGTCGTCGTCATTAATCAGGAGGCGCAGGTATTCCACGTTGGTGTCGATTCCCAGCGCGGTGTACCCGGCGAGCGCCTCGTCCAGGTTGTCCAGTGCCACCTTGCGGGCCTCACCCCAGGCGATGACCTTGGAAATCATCGGGTCATAGTTGGTGGAGATCTCCACTCCATCCAGCAAGGCCGAGTCCACCCGGACGCGGCCGCGGTCGGTTTCAATCTCAAAACGGGCGCCGGCGCTCGGGCGTGAGGCGGGGCCAGGGACCTCGTCCAGCAGAAGCACTGTTCCTGCAGACGGCAGGAAGTTCCGGTGCGGGGTTTCGGCGTAGACGCGCGCCTCCGCTGCATGGCCGTTGAGTACGACGTCGTCCTGTCCGACGGTGAGCACCTCGCCGGCGGCGATGCGTACCTGCCATTCGACGAGGTCGATGCCGGTGACCATTTCCGTCACCGGATGCTCGACCTGGAGGCGGGTGTTCATTTCCATGAAGAAGAACTCGTCCGGGGAGTCGTCCGAAACCAGGAACTCCACGGTGCCGGCGCCGGTGTAGTGGACGCTGCGGGCGGCCTGGCAGGCGGCTTCGCCGATCTTCGCGCGGACTGCCTCGCCGTCGGGCAGCGATGCGAGCAGCGGCGACGGGGCCTCCTCGATCACCTTCTGGTGCCGGCGCTGCAGGGAGCACTCACGCTCCCCCAGGTGGATGACGTTGCCGTGCGTATCGGCCAGGACCTGCACCTCGATGTGCCGCGGGGAGGTGACCAGGCGTTCCAGGAACAGGGTGTCGTCCCCGAACGCGCTGGCAGCCACCCGCCGTGCGGTGGCCAGGGCGGCTGGCAGGTCTTCCGGGTGCTCCACGGCATGCATCCCCTTGCCGCCGCCGCCGGCCGAGGGCTTGATGAGCAGTGGGAAGCCCACCGCCGGGGCGGCGGCGATGAGGTCCGCATCCGTCATGCCGGGCTCGGCGATGCCCGGGACCACCGGAACGCCATACCCGGCCACGTGGTTCTTCGAGCGGATCTTGTCGCCCATGACCTCAAGGGCCTCGACCCCGGGGCCGATGAAGGCGATGCCGGCATCCTTCAGAGCCCGGGCGAAGTCGGCGTTTTCGCTCAGGAAGCCGTAGCCGGGGTGCACCGCCTGGGCACCGGTGTTCCGGCACGCCCCGATGATCGCGTCGATGCTCAGGTAGCTCTGGGCCGCCGCGGCGGGGCCGATCCGGACGGCGGTGTCCGCTTCGCGCACGTGACGCGCACCGGCGTCGGCATCGCTGAAAACCGCAACCGAACGGATGCCCATGGCGCGCAGGGTCCTGATCACCCGGCAGGCAATCTCGCCGCGGTTGGCGACCAGGACGGTGCGGAACGTGTTCTCGGAAGTCATCTCTGGCTCACATTCGGAAGAGGCCGAAGGAGGACTCCGGCAGCGGGACGCGGGAGACGACGTCGAGCGCCAGGCCCAGCACGGTGCGGGTGTCTGCGGGGTCGATGACGCCGTCGTCCCATAGCCGCGCGGTGGAGTAGTACGGGCTGCCCTGGTCCTCGTACTGCTGGCGGATGGGGGCCTTGAAGGCTTCCTCGTCCTCGGCGGACCACTCCTGCCCGGCCGCTTCGAACTGGTCACGCTTGACGGTCGCCAGGACGCTTGAGGCCTGGTTCCCGCCCATGACCGAAATCCGGCTGGCGGGCCACATCCAGAGGAAGCGCGGCGAATAGGCCCGGCCGCACATCGAGTAGTTGCCGGCACCGAAGGAGCCGCCAATCACCACTGTCAGCTTGGGCACGCGGGTGGTGGCCACGGCGGTGACCATCTTGGCGCCGTTCTTGGCGATGCCGCCCTGCTCGTAGTCCTTGCCCACCATGAAGCCGGAGATGTTCTGCAGGAAGAGCAGCGGGATGCCGCGCTGGTCGCACAGCTCAATGAAGTGGGCGCCCTTGAGTGCGGACTCGCTGAACAGTACGCCGTTGTTCGCCACGATGCCCACGGGATGTCCGTAAAGCCTGGCGAAGCCGGTCACCAGGGTGGGCCCGTAGTTCTTCTTGAACTCGTGGAAGCCGCTGCCGTCCACCAGCCGGGCGATCACCTCGCGGACGTCGTACTGCGCATTGACGTCGGTGGGCACGGCGCCGTAGAGCTGGCCGGGCTCGGCAACGGGTTCGACGGCGGTGTCCACGTCCCAGGCGGGCGCGGAGGGTCCGGGCAGCGTGGCGACGATGTCGCGGACGATCTGCAGGGCGTGCTCGTCGTTTTCGGCGAGGTGGTCAGTTACGCCGGAGATCCGGGAGTGCACATCGCCGCCCCCGAGCTCTTCGGCGCTGACGATTTCGCCGATGGCCGCCTTCACGAGCGGCGGCCCGCCCAGGAAGATGGTGCCCTGGTTGCGGACGATGACCGTTTCATCGCTCATCGCGGGAACGTAGGCGCCGCCGGCAGTGCAGGAGCCCATTACGGAAGCGATCTGGGGAATCCCGGCGGCGGACATTCTGGCCTGGTTGTAGAAGATCCGGCCAAAGTGGTCCCGGTCCGGAAAGACCTCGTCCTGCCTGGGAAGGAAGGCCCCGCCGGAATCCACGAGGTAGATGCATGGCAGCCGGTTCTCAAGGGCGATCTCCTGGGCCCTGAGGTGCTTCTTCACCGTCATGGGATAGTAGGTGCCGCCCTTGACGGTGGCGTCGTTGGAAATCACCAGCACGTGGCGGCCGTGCACCAGGCCGATGCCGGTGATGATGCCGGCGCCGGGCGAATCGTCGTTGTACATGCCGTTCGCCGCCAGCGGGGCGATCTCCAGGAAGGGGCTGCCGTCGTCGAGCAGGCGGTCAATCCGCTCCCGGGGCAGCAGCTTGCCGCGGGCCATGTGCCGCTCGCGGGACTTTTCCGGGCCGCCCAGGGCCGACGTCGCAAGTCGCTTCCGCAGCTCATCGGCGAGCGCGCGCTGGGCGAGGCTGTTGGCCTCGAATGCGCTGCCGGCAGTGTCCAGCCGGCTGGCGAGTGTCTCCATTGACCGCTTCCATTCCCGGACACATATCCGGCGGCAGTCCTGCCGCATTTCGGTTAGTGCCTCGTAACTGAGTTTAGGTTAGTCTCTAGTAACTGTGATGTCCAACACAGGATGTTGGTAGAGTTCTTGGGTTCCGAGGAGGAAATGTGCCCACCACAGACCACGGAGAGCTCACCGCTCCTGTCCAGGCCGCACCCGGTCGCGAGACATCCGTCCCCACGCAGCGCAGCCGGGCGAAGGAGTCCCGCCGGCAGGCGCTCCTGTCCGCAGCGGCCACACTCTTTGCCGTCAACGGGTTCAACCGGGTCTCCCTCGAGGACCTTGGCGCTGCGGCCGGCGTGAGCGGACCCGCCGTGTACCGCCACTTCCCCGGAAAGCAGGCAGTACTGGGCGCGCTGCTGCTCACCGTCAGCCAGGACCTGCTCGACGGCGGCCGCCACGTGGTTGCCGACGCCGGCGATCCCTCTTCCGCACTGGCCCGGCTGGTGCAGTTTCATGTGGACTTTGCCCTCAGCAACCCCGATGTGATCCGGGTGCAGGACAGGGACTTCAGCAACCTGACCAGCGAGGACCAGGCACAGGTGCGGGCCTTGCAGCGCAGCTACGTGGAGGTGTGGGTCGACGTGCTCGCAGGCGTCCACGGCACCACCGACACAGCCGACCTCCGCATGCGCGCCCACGCTACCTTCGGCCTGATCAACTCCACACCGCACTCCGTCCGCACCCACGGCCGGCGGGTGGCCATCAGGTCGGCGCGGCCGCTTCTGGAGAACATGGCGCTGGCGGCCCTGCTGGTGACAACGAGCCCGCTCGCGGAGTAGCCCTTTGCGGGGATCCCTGAGTTTCGGCCTGCGGCTACACCATTGCGAATGCCATGCCGGGATCCGCGAGGAGGGCGCCGACGTCGGCCAGGAACCTGGATCCCTGTTCGCCGTCCACCAGCCGGTGGTCGAAGGACAGGCTCAGCGTCATGACCTGCCTGAGCGCGACCTGGTCCTGGTACTCCCAGGGCGTCTTGCGTACAGCGCCCATGGCGAGGATCGCGGCCTCCCCCGGGTTGAGGATGGGGGTGCCGGCGTCGATGCCGAAGACACCGATGTTCGTGATGGAGATGGTGCCGCCCGAGAGGTCGTCCGGGCTGGTCTTGCCGGCCCTCGCCGTGTCGGTGAGTTCGGCGAGCGCCGTCGAGAGGTCGATGAGGGTCAGGCGGTCGGCATCCTTGATATTGGGAACCGTGAGGCCGCGCGGGGTTGCGGCCGCGATGCCGAGGTTCACGTAGTTGAACTGCACGATTTCCTGGTTGGCCTCGTCCCACTTGGCATTCAGCCCGGGATTGCGCCGCAGCGCGATCAGGACGGCCTTGGCCACCAGGGTCAGCGGTGTGAGCTTGTGGCCGGCAAAGGGCTTGCTTTCCTTGAGCCTGGCCAGCAGCTCCATTGCCAGGGTCACGTCGACGGTGAGGAACTCCGTCACGTGCGGCGCCGTGAAGGCGCTGCTGACCATGGCGGCGGCCGTGTACTTGCGGACACCCTTGATCGGCGTCCGCACCTCGCGCTCGCCCTGTGCCGGCGCGGGCTGCACTTCCTGTGCTGCCAGTTCCTGGGCGGCCGCGGGAAGGTCCCCGCCGCCCACGAAGTTGCGCACGTCGTCACGCGTGATCAGGCCGCCGGGGCCTGTCCCCGCGACCCTTTCCAGATCCACGCCAAGGTCCTTGGCCAGCTTCCGGACAGGCGGGGTGGAACGGGGCCGCTCGGCGGGGCTGGTGTCCTGGGCTTTGGTTTCGGCGGGCTGGGTTTGGACAGGCTCAACCAGCGGGGCCCGGGTTTCGACAGGCTCAACCAGCGGGGCAGGCTGCTCCGCCAGGGTGCGCTGCCGCCGCACGGGACGGCCAGTGCTTTCGACGACGGCGCCGTACCCCACGAGGTTGGGTTCCCGCTTGGGAAGCGCCGCCTCAGCCGGAGCGGCAGCGGCAGGCTGGGCACCGGCGTCGTCCATTACCTCGAACGAGACGATCGGCTTGCCCACCTCCACGACCGTTCCCGGCTGTTCATGAAGGGCAGTGATCACGCCCGCGAACGGTGAGGGCAGTTCCACCACTGCCTTGGCGGTCTCCACCTCGGCGATGATCTGGTTCAGGCTGACGGTGTCCCCGACCCCCACCTTCCAGCTGACGATTTCGGATTCGGTCAGTCCTTCGCCGAGATCGGGCAGCCGGAATTCCTTGATCATGGTGGCGGTCATCCTTCCAGTCCGCTCAGCGAATTCGGGCGGCCCAGCGCGCGGTCGACACCATCGAGGATCCGGTCCAGATTCGGCAGGTGATGCATCTCCACCTTCGAATACGGGTAAGGCACGTCAAACCCTGTGATGCGGACCGGTGCCGCCTCCAGGTGATAGAAGCAGCGCTCGGTGATGCTGGCGGCAACCTCTGCGCCGAGGCCGCCCGACTGGCCAGCCTCGTGGGTAATCACCAGCCTGCCCGTCTTCCGGACAGAGGCCTCAACGGTGGCGAAGTCCACCGGAGCCAGGGAGCGCAGGTCAATGACCTCAACCGAGACACCCTCGTCCGCGGCCGCCGAAGCGGCATCGCGGGCCGTCTTCACCAGTGGCCCGTACGCCACAAGCGTGACGTCGCTGCCGGCCGTGACCACGCGGGCCTGGCCCATTGGCGGGGCTGAATTCGGATCCAGCGCCTCGTCCACGTCGCCTTTGTCGTGGTAGCGGCGCTTGGGCTCGAAGAACACGACGGGGTCATCGCAGGCAATGGCCTGCTGGATCATGGTGTGGGCGTCCTGCGGGCTGGCCGGGGTGACCACGCGAAGGCCTGCCGTGTGCGCGAAGTAAGCCTCAGGCGATTCGGAGTGGTGCTCAGGCGACCCGATACCGCCGCCAAAGGGAATGCGGATGGTGATGGGCATTTTCACGGTGCCGCGGCTGCGGTAATGCATCTTCGCAACCTGGGATACGATCTGGTCGAACGCGGGGTACACGAAGCCGTCGAACTGGATTTCCACCACGGGCCGGTACCCGCGGTAGGCCAGGCCGACAGCCGTGCCCACAATGCCGGACTCAGCCAGCGGCGTGTCCACGACGCGGTGCTTGCCGAAGTCCTTCTGCAGCCCGTCGGTCACGCGGAAAACACCGCCCAGGGTGCCGATGTCCTCGCCCATGAGGACCACCTTGGGATCGCTGTCGAGGGATCTGCGGAGGCCGGAGTTTATTGCCCGCGCAAAGGTCATCTGCGTCATCAGCGTGCACCTTCTTCTTGTGTTGCCGCTTCGGGATCGCCAAAGGAGGCAAGGTAACGGGAGTAGTGGTCCTGCTGGCGCTCCAGCCAGGAATTCGGGGTGCTGTAGACATGCTTGAAGACGTCGAGGGGTTCGGGGTCCGGCATGCCGACGCAGCCGGCGCGCAGGTCACGGGCGACGGCGTCTGCCTTGGTCCGCACCCCGGTTTCGAACTCCTCGGTGAACAGGCCCTTCCGGTCCAGCAGCGCATGGACCCGGCCGATCGGATCCTTGGCAGCCCAGTCCTCAAGCTCATTGGGGTCGCGGTACCGGGTGGGATCATCCGCCGTCGTGTGCGGGCCCATCCTGTAGGTGACGGCCTCGATGAACGTGGGACCGCCTCCCCGGCGGGCCCGGTCGAGGGCGACCCGGGTGGCCGCCATGACCGCCAGCACGTCGTTGCCGTCGACCCGCATGCTGGGGATGCCGAATCCGGTCCCGCGGTCCACAAGCTGGGTGTGGGACTGGACGCGCACCGGTTCGGAGATGGCCCAGTGATTGTTTTGGCAGAAGAACACCAGCGGGACCTGGTAGCTGGCGGCGAAGACCATGGCCTCGCTGACGTCGCCCTCGCTGGTGGCTCCGTCGCCGAAGTAGACGATGGCAGCGGAATCGGCACCGTCGTTCTGGATTCCCATCGCATAGCCGGTGGCATGCAGGGTCTGGGCGCCAATGACGATCTGCGGGATGGCCAGGTTGAACTTGTACGGGTCCCAGCCGCCGGAAGCTGCGCCGCGCCAGACACGCAGGATGTCCTTCAGGTCCACCCCGCGGCAGTAGGCCACGCCGTTCTCGCGGTAGCTGGGAAAAATAAAGTCGTCATCGCGCAGCGCCCGCACGGATCCCACCTGCGAGGCCTCCTGGCCCAGCAGCGGGGGCCAGAGGCCCAGTTCGCCCTGCCGCTGCAGTGCGGTGGCCTCCTTGTCGATCCGCCGGATCACCACCAGGTCCTCGTAGAGCGAGCACAGCTGCTCGTCTGATACGTCCTTGACCCAGGGGTCGTACTCCGGATGGCTGACGCGCTCCCCCGCGGGGGTAATCAGCTGGACCATGCTGTGGCCAACGCCACCCTGGTGCCCTGTCCTGTTGTCCCGGCCGGCGGCTGTTCCGCCCTGGCCCGCATCGTCTGTTACCACTGTTGCCGCAACCTTCTGACGTCGTGTAACCATCCCGCGGCAGGACTCGTGATACCGCCGCATTCCGGCCTCCCGGGCACCTTTGCCCCGGTTAATTGTGACCATACTCACAATGTTCAGGTGGTACAACCACCGTGGCAAAAACTGAGCACAATGCACTGTCTGGCAGCTCCAGACCGTGCTAGCCTTGCGCATTATGCACGTTTTGGATGGCACAGACACCCGGCTGCTCTCCGCCCTGGCGCAGGACCCCCGCCGCACGGTGGTGGCCCTGGCCCAGAAGCTTGGGCTCTCCCGCAACACCGTCCAGGCGCGGATGGCCCAGCTCGAGAAGAAGCACGCTTTCCTCTCCTTCGAGCGGCGCATCAACCCCGTGTCCCTGGGCTATCCGCTGATGGCTTTCATCTCGGTGCACGTCCAGCAGCAAAAGCTCGGCTCCCTCGCCGAGGAGCTGGCCGCCGTGCCGGAAATCCTCGAGGGCTACGGCCTGACGGGCTCCGCGGACCTGCTGCTGCGCGTGGTGGCACTGGACGCCGAGGACCTCTTCCGGATCAACGGAAAGATCCTGGCCTGCGACGGCGTCGAGAGGACCGATACGGCCCTGGCCATGGGTGAACTGATCCCTTTCCGGATCCAGCCACTGCTTGAGCGCAACTCTGCGGACGACTGACCGGAACAGACGGGCGTAACCACGGGACAACATCGCTGTTCCGGGCCGCCGGCGCTATAGGCTGTTCCACAAAAGTGACCGGGCGCCGGCTGTGCCCCGTAAGTTGGAGCGCCGCTGGTGCGGTGCCGGAAAGGCCCACCCTTGAGCAATCCCCCGCTCCCCCCGCAGCAGCCCGGCTCACAACAACCCGGCCCCTACCCGCCGGGTTCTCCCCAGCCCGGTCCGTACCAGCAAAGCGCCCAGCCCGGCCCGCAGCAGCCCCTGGGCCGGCGGTCGCTCCCTTCTTCGCCTTTCGGCTTGCCCGGCCTGCCTCCGGCCAAAAGCCGGAAGGGCCTCTGGATTGTCGTGGGCATCGTGGCAGGCGTGCTCCTGCTGGTGGTCGTCGGGGTGCTGCTCCTGGTGAATCTCGTGGGCGGTGCCACCCGGCAGGCCGGGGACCTCGCGGACGGCTTCACCAAGCTGGTCATCGCCGGGGACACGGACAAGGCCTATAACGACTACATGGATCCCAGCCTCAAAGAGCAGCTGAGCCGCGAGGAATTCGCTTCCGGCGTCAAGAGCCTCCAGCTGGACCCGGCCTGCACACCGGCCTACGACGACCTCAAAGTCAGCACGCAGAATGAGAACAACATTGCGGACGTGGCCGGGCTCATTAAATGCCCGGGCAGGGACATCGAACTCGTATACCGCTTCGCCGGCAAGAACGATCTCAAGCTGGTGACCATCAAGCTCCGGCCCAAGGCCTGACTCTCATCTGACCGCCACCCATCCAAGCGCACACCAGGCCCGAATTGCTTCCGAGGGGTCCGTCCGGGACTCCGCAAACAAGGCCGGGGAAACAGCCCCGGCTTGAACCGGAAGGAAATGGGCAATGCGCAACTCACCCAACCGACTTGTCGCCACAGTTTTCGGAGCCGTCTACCTGCTGGTGGGCCTCGTCGGCTTCGCCGTGACCTCGGGGGTCGGCTTCTTCGCCACCGAAGGCACCAACCTGATCATCTTCGAGGTCAACCCGCTGCACAACGTGATCCACCTGGCCATCGGCGCGGCCCTGCTCTACGCCGGCGTCAAGGACATCCAGCTTTCGCGCACCGTCAACACGGCCGTGGGTGCCGTTTACCTGCTGGTGGGCATCCTCGGCCTGTTCCTGCTCAGCTCCCCGCTCAACATCATTGCCCTCAACGGCGCGGACAACGTTCTCCACCTGGCGAGCGCCGTCCTGCTGCTCGGCGTCGGCCTGTCTCTGGACAAGGTCCCCGCCACGGCCCGCGCCTAAGAGACCCCGAGCCGAAGGATGATGACCAGCCAGGCCATCCCGGCAACCGCGGGAACCCCGGCAACGCATGACATATGCCGTTCCGATGCCGTGCGGCTCGTCGCCGCCTTTGCCGGGCTCGGCGCCGCAGCGGTCAACCTCGCCGTCGCTTCCAGCCTGTTTGCCGCCGCCGGCCCTGCCCTCCCCGCGAGGGCAGCCGGCGCCGCGGCCGCCCTGCTCTGGGGAACGGGCCTGCTGGGTTGGACGGTGGCCGGGCTTAGACGGAACCGCTTCCCGCTGCCGGGGACCTCCGCCATCCTGCTCCCCGCCGCAGCCGCCTTGCACGTGGTTGCCATCATTCTGGGCGCAGGCAGCGGCATGGCGGGCCTTGGCATCAGCCACCTCGCCGCCCTGCTGCTGACCCTCATGATCCTCGCCGCCACATCGTGGCTCCGCCGCAGGTCCCCGGGTGTTCCCGGCGGGCCGGGCCAGAGCGAACCGGGCCAGAGCGAATCGGGCCGGCTGGGTGCCGGGCAACTGCTCGCCGCCGCCTTCGCCGGAGCGCTGCTGGTCGCCGCCATCACGACGCCGGGACTCGCCGCGTCGACGGCCGGCCAGTTCGCGGTGCCGCACGGCGAACACACCGGAGGCCACCACTCGCCTTGAGCCGCAGGCTTACTCCCGACGGCGGCAGGCTCCACCGGCAGCAGGCTCCGACGGCGGCAAGACAGTGGCAGACACAGCACGAGCCCCCGCGCCATGCGCGGGGGCTCGTCACTGTTTTATCGGGCTTTCTAGTGCTCCACGGCCTTCTCGGCGCCCACCCCGGTCAGTGAACGGACCTCCATTTCGGCCTGCTTGGCGCGGTCCTCCTGCTTTTTATCCAGGACGGTGCCGAGCCAGCCCAGCAGGAAGGCCAGCGGGATGGACACGATGCCCGGGTTGCTCAGCGGGAAGACGGCGAAGTTGGCGCCCTTGATCATGGACGTTGCGCCGCCGGACACCACCGGGGAGAGCGCGATCAGGATGATGGCCGACGCGAGCCCGCCATACATGCTCCAGATGGCGCCCTGCGTGGTGAACCGGCGCCAGAACAGGGAGTAGATGATGGTGGGCAGGTTGGCGGAGGCCGCAACGGCGAACGCCAGGGCCACCAGGAACGCCACGTTCTGGCCGTTGGCGAAAATCCCGCCCAGGATGGCGAGGATGCCAATCACAATCACAGTGCGGCGGGCCACCTTAACTTCAGTGTCGGCGTCGGCCTTTCCCTTCGCGATGACGTTGGCATAGATGTCATGGGCGAACGAGGCGGCGGCGGTGATCGTGAGGCCGGCGACCACGGCCAGGATCGTGGCGAAGGCCACGGCCGAGATGAAGCCCAGCAGCAACGGGCCGCCCAGGTGGAAGGCCAGCAGCGGCGCGGCGGAATTGACGCCGCCGGGGGCTCCCTTGATGGTGTCCGCCCCCACCAGGGCGGCGGCCCCATAGCCGAGGACCAGCGTGAAGAGGTAGAACAGCCCGATCAGCCAGATGGACCACACCACGGACTTGCGGGCTTCCTTGGCGGTGGGCACCGTGTAGAAACGCATCAGCACGTGCGGCAGGGCGGCCGTGCCCAGGACCAGGGCGAGGCCCAGGGACATGAAGTCCAGCTTGGACGTTTCGGTCTTGCCGTACTGCAGGCCCGGGTTGAGCACGGCCGGGTTGTTGGCCGCGTCGACCGCGCCGCCCAGCAGGTTCGAAAGGTTGAACCCGTAAATGGCCAAAACCCAAAGGGTCATGACGGCGGCCCCGGCGATGAGCAGGATGGCCTTGATGATCTGCACCCAGGTGGTGCCCTTCATGCCGCCGATCAGGACGTACATGATCATCAGGGCGCCGACGACGATGATCACCAGGGCCTGTCCGCCCCAGTCACTGATGCCGAGCAGGAGCGAGATGAGGCTTCCGGCGCCGGCCATCTGGGCCAGGAGATAGAAGAAGCAGACGGCCAGCGTGGAGATGGCGGCCGCGATGCGCACCGGGCGCTGCCTCAGGCGGAAGGAAAGGACGTCTGCCATGGTGAACTTGCCCGTGTTCCGGAGCAGCTCCGCCACCAGCAGCAGCGCCACGAGCCAGGCCACCAGGAAGCCGATGGAATACATGAAGCCGTCGTAGCCGTTGATGGCGATGGCGCCGGTGATCCCCAGGAACGAGGCTGCTGACAGGTAGTCCCCGGCGATGGCGGTGCCGTTCTGCGAGCCGGTGAACGAGCGGCCGGCGGCGTAGTAGTCGGCGGCGGTTTTGTTGTTGCGGCTGGCCCGGAGGACGATGACCATGGTGACGGCGACGAACAGGGCGAAGATGCCCATGTTCAGCAGCGTGGTGTCCTTGAGTGCGGCGACGTCAACCGCTGCGGGGATCGCGATCATTGTGCCCCTCCGCCCAGTGCGCCGCTGCCGGATTTGTCGTACTCGTGGCCTTCAATGCCGTGCCGGATGTCCGCGGCGATGGGGTCCAGGCGCCGGTTCGAGTAGCTGACGTACCAGCCGGTGATGGCGAACGTGGTCACGAACTGCAGCAGCCCCATGATGATGCCCACGTTGATGTTGCCCCACACCTTGGTGGACATGAAGTCCACGGCGTAGGCGGCAAGGATGACGTACGCGAAGTACCAGAGCAGAAACGCGACGGCCATTGGGAACACAAAGCTGCGGTGGCGCTTGCGCAGGTCCTTGAACTGCTGCGTGGCCTGGACTTCCTCGAAGTCCGCGGACGCCGCCGCGTCCTGCTTTCGGGCATCGTTACCCATCATTCCTCCTCATAGAGATGAACTCCCACACGGCGGCCCCCACCAGCCAATGTGACTGTCATCACTGTGCGCCGCGGCGCGGACCATAAGCCAGTGGTTGCACGACGCGGGTCGGTCAACGGCGGCGATGCTGCGCCAAACGGCACGCGCTACGCTGGGCATCATGCCGGACTCCCCTCTCTATTCCGCAGCCGCCGTTGCCGTCATCGCGCTCGCGGTGGCCGCCGTCGTCGCCGTCGGGCTCAAGGTGCTGCGCTCCTTCCGCGAGCTGGGCACCGACGCCGAGCGGGCCACCTACAACACCCTGCACGCCGCTTCGAAAGCCGGCCGGCACCTGCGGACCGGCCTGAACCCCGCGGGCGCCGCCAAAGCCAGCCGGCAGCTGCGGGCCCTGCTTGGCTGTGACGCGCTGGCCATTCTGGATGTGTCCGGCGTGCTGGCCTGGGACGGGGCAGCCGAGGAGCTGCGTCCCGGGCTGATGGAGCTCGCCGCGGATGTGCTCTCCAGTGGCAGGACCCAGGTTTTCAACGCCGCCGATCTGAAGCTGCACTCCCCCACGTCCGGACCCTCCAGGTCCGGGTCAGTCCCCAAATCCGGGCCGGTCGCGGCCGCGGTGGTGGCGCCCGTCCGGGCCGGCTCGCGCGTGGTGGGCGCCGTGGCAGCCTTCGCGCCGCAGGCGGGGGCCGGCCTGGTGCGCGCTACCACCGAAGTGGCCGACTGGGTGGCCGCCCAGGTAGAGCTGGCTGAGCTGGACGCCTCCCGGACGCTCCTGATGGAGGCCGAGGTGCGGGCACTCCGCGCCCAGATCAGCCCGCACTTCATCTACAACTCGCTGAACGCCATCGCCTCCTTCATCAACACCGATCCGGCCCGGGCCCGGGAGCTGGTGGTGGAGTTCGCGGACTTCACCCGGTACTCGTTCCGGCGGCACGGGGACTTCACCACGCTGGCCGAGGAGCTGCGCTGCATCGACAGGTACCTGCTGCTGGAGCGGGCCCGCTTCGGCGAGCGGGTGCAGGTCAGCCTGCGGATCGCGCCCGAGGTGCTGAGCACGGTAATCCCGTTCCTGAGCCTGCAGCCGCTCGTGGAAAATGCCGTCCGGCACGGCCTGGAGGCAAAGGAGGGTCCCGGCCACATCACCATCTCCGCCAATGATTCGGGCGCGTTCGCCGAGGTCACCATCGAGGACGACGGTGTGGGGATGGACCCGGTGCAGCTGCAGTCCATGCTGGCCGGCCATGTGGACGGCGAGCACGTGGGCCTGCGGAACGTCGACGCCCGGCTCCGGCAGGTGTACGGGGACGAGCACGGCCTGGTGATCGAGACGGCTCCCGGCGAGGGCACGCTCATCACCATGCGGGTCCCCAAGTCCCAGCCGGACCACGATGCCTGAACCGAAAGCTAACCTAGGACCATGATTAATGTTCTCGTCGCCGACGACGAGCTGCCCGCCATCGAGGAGCTGGCCTTCCTGCTGGGCCGGGATGAGCGGATCGGCACCATCCTCCGTGCCTCCTCCGGCGCCGAGGCCTTGCGTGCCCTCGAAGCCGATTCGGTGGACGCCGTCTTCCTCGACATCCATATGCCGGCCGTGTCCGGCCTGGACATCGCACGCGCCATATCCCGCAGCAGCCGGCCGCCCGCCGTCGTCTTCGTGACAGCGGACGAGGACTGCGCCCTGGAGGCGTTCGAGCTGGCGGCCGTGGACTATCTCCTGAAGCCCGTCCGGGCCGAGCGGCTGGCCCGCTCCGTGGGCCGGATCAGTGAACTGATCCGCGACGGCGGGACCGCACCTGAGATGATCACCGTGGACCAGGGCGGCACCACCAGAATGATCCGGCGCGACGACGTCACGTACGTCCAGGCCCAGGGCGACTATGCGCGCCTCCACACCGCCGATGCCAGCTACCTGATCCGGGTTCCGCTCGCCGATCTGGAACAGCAGTGGGCGGATGCAGGCTTCATCCGAACCCACCGTTCCTACCTGGTGGCCCTCGCCCACGTCACGCACCTCAAGCTCGCCGCTGGCCGGCCCAGCGTGTCCGTCGAGGACGCCGAGCTGCCGATCAGCCGGCGGCACCTGCCTGCCGTCCGCGAGAAGCTTGAGGCAACCAGGATCCGGCCCCAGGCATGACGCGCGTCAGGGTCACGGCGCCCCGTTCGGCATCCCGCATTTCGGCCGACTCCTCGGCAGAGCCGCGGGAGTCCGCCGAGGAGTCGGCCGTCGGCCAGGTGTTTGTCCGCTCGCTCATCCGTTCCCAGCTCCGGCTGGCCCTGGTGGTGGCAGGCGGCTTCCTGCTGATCCTCGGCGCCTTTCCGCTGCTGCTTGCCGCCATACCGGGCCTGGCGGAGACCCGGCTCGCCGGGATTCCGTTCGACTGGCTCCTGCTGGGCGCCGGGATCTACCCTGTGACCGGAATCAGCGCCTGGCTGTACATCCGCAGCGCGGCGCGGAACGAGGCCCGCTACCGCGACCTCGCCGGGGAAAAGTGATGCGCCGATGAATCCGGCCGTCGGCATTGCGGCGGTTGCCGCTGTTTCCGTGGCGACGGCGGTGATCGGCTTCTACGGACTGCGGATCTCGCGCACCACCGGCGACTTCTACGTGGCGTCGCGAACCGTGCCGCCCTGGTGGAACGCGTCGGCGATCGGCGGGGAGTATCTGTCCGCGGCGAGCTTCCTGGGCGTGGCCGGCCTGATCCTGCTGTCCGGCACTGATGCCCTCTGGTATCCCGTGGGCTATACGGCCGGGTACCTGATGCTCCTGCTGTTCGTGGCCGCGCCGCTGCGGCGTTCCGGGGCGTACACCATCCCTGATTTCACCGAGGCCCGGCTCGATTCCCGGGCCGTTCGGCGCGTGACCAGCCTGGCTGTGGTCATCGTGGGCTGGCTCTACATCGTGCCGCAGCTGCACGGCGCCGCCCTGACCATCCGGACAACCACCGGGCTGCCGGCCTGGGCCGGTTCAACCGCCGTCGTCGTGGTGGTGTGCCTAACCGTCGTGGCCGGCGGCATGCGCTCAATCACCTTCGTCCAGGCCTTCCAGTACTGGCTGAAGCTCACGGCCCTGGCCGTGCCACTCATCTTCATTCTGCTGGTCCTGGCAGACACCGGTTCACCCTCGCTGGCGGAAGCTGCCGCGAACCCGGGCGGAGCGGAGCCGGCCAGCCCCTACCAGAGCATCTCGCTCCTCGTTGCCCTGCTGTTCGGAACGCTGGGGCTGCCGCACGTCCTGGTCCGCTTTTACACCAACCCGGACGGGCACTCGGCGCGGCGGACCACGCTGATCGTGCTGGGCCTGCTGTCCGTGTTTTATCTGTTTCCGACGGCGTTCGGCCTGGCCGGCAGGCTGTTCGCCCCTGATCTGGCAAGGGCGGGGCAGGCGGATGCCCTGGTGCTGCTGCTTCCGGGCCGCCTCGTCGGGGGCCCTGCCGGCGAGCTGCTGTCCGCCCTCGTCGTGGCGGGGGCCTTTGCCGCGTTCCTGTCCACGACGTCGGGACTCGTCGTCTCGCTGGCCGGTGTGATCAGCCAGGACGTCCTGGGCGGCAGCGTGCGCGGCTTCAGGCTGGCGGCGCTTGTCTCGATCACCGTTCCGCTGGCCGTGGCACTCATGACGGACTCGCTGGCCCTTGCAGGCAGCGTGGGCCTGGTCTTTGCCTTCACGGCGTCAACCATCTGCCCGGTCCTGCTGCTCGGCATCTGGTGGCGGGGCCTGACCGACGCCGGTGCCATCGCCGGCATGGTGACCGGCGGCCTGCTCTGCGGCGGCGCCATGGTGGCGGGGACGGTGCTCGGCGTGGCCGGGACGCCCCCGTGGCTGGCGCAGCCGGCGGCCTGGACAGTGCCCGCCGCCTTCACCGTGATGGTCCTGACGTCGCGTGCCACCAGTTCCCGCGTGCCGCGGACCACCACCAGGGTGATGAACAGGCTGCACACGCCCGAACGGCCGCTGGCCACGGAACGCTGAACTGGCAGCGCTCAGCGGCCGGGCCCGTCGACGGGCCGGCGCGGCCGCATCATGACGCGGAGCGGCGGGGCCAGCCTTGCCCAGGCGGTCAGTCGATGGCGGCCATCAGCTCGACCACACGGTCGAGGAAGGCGTCCACCTGGGTCTCCTCGTAGCCGTCCTTGCCGACCGCGGGCCGGAAGACGGCCCGGCGCACGTTATCGACGCTGAGGGGCTTGTCCTGCTCCAGGTAACCGATCAGGTCGCGGCACAGGGTGTCGACATCTTTGGTGTTGTAGCCGCGCGCCTTCTTCTTGGCCGGCCGGCGGAACCTCTCGCCGTCGGGACGGTGAAGGCGGCCGCGGAGCGTCCCGGACAGCTGTCCGATCTGGCGCAGCCAGGCGTCCTCGCCGCGTTCGGCGATGAGGTCGTCCCGCTCCCGGCGGGCGAAGGCGTCTTCCAGCCGGTCCAGGGCCGCGTCGACGGCGGCGGCCGAGTATCCGCCCTTGACGGGGTCAAAGGACACGGACCGGACGTCGGCGCTCTTGATGGGGTGGGCGGCAGCCTCGGGCGTCTCCAGGGACACGCGGGCCTGCTGGAGGAACTGGTCCACCTGCTTGGCGTTGTAGCCGTAGTCGGTCCGCGCCACGCGTTCGAACGACGCGGGGATCTGACGCTTGCTGTCCACTCTCACCATGTTTCCTTCGATACTTCTTCGGCGGGTCGTAACCGCATTATTCTAGGGCGTTGCGCAGGGCGGGGTGCCGGAGCCCTCGCCAGGAAGATTCAGGCCCCGGAAAACAGGACGAACAGCATGAAAGCCGCCGGCGAGGCGAACACGATCGAGTCCAGCCGGTCCATCACCCCGCCGTGTCCCGGCAGGATGCTGCTCATGTCCTTGACGCCGAGTTCCCGCTTCACCATCGATTCGGCGAGGTCGCCGGCGGTGGCGGCAGCGACCATGCCGATCGCCAGCACTACCCCCACCCACCAGGGCTTGTCCAGCAGGAAGATGCTGGCCAGGATACCGACGAGCATGGCGCCCGCGATGGATCCGGCAAAACCCTCCCAGGACTTCTTCGGGCTGATCTTGGGCGCCATGGGGTGCTTGCCCAAACGGGCGCCCACGAGGTACCCGAACGTGTCATTGGAAACCACCAGGAGCAGCAGGATGACGATCTGCCACGCGCCCTCCGGCACCGTCCCGCCGGGCCACGGCCCTACCGGGGAAGCCCCGCCTTCGACGTGGAGCGGCAGCGCGGCGAAGCTGATCAGGAAGGGCACCCAGGCAAGGGTAAACACCCCGGCGAAAATGCTGCGGGCGGAGCCCGTCGCACTTTCCACCGACCGCCAGAGCAGCACAGCGACACTGCTCGAAAGCATCGCGAACAGCAGGCTTTCCAGACCCCTAAAGTAGGCCGAGAACGGCATTGCCACCGTGCCCACCATGACGGGCACGATGGGCAGGCGCGTGCCGTTCGCTTCGAGCGCCCGGAAGACCTCCCAGACGCCGAAGGCGGCGAAGGTGGTGACGACGGCAACAAAGCCGAGCGGCAGGAAGAGCAGCCCGCCGAGCACCGCAAGGAGCATGGCCAGACCCACGGCGATTGCGGCCGGCAGGTTGCGCCCCGCCCCGGGGGTGGGGTTGGGCCTGGGCTGGCGGGTCCGGGTTCGGGCCCGCGCACCGGGGGCCTGCTGTGCCTGGCCCATCAGACCTCGAGCAGCTCAGCTTCCTTGCGCTTGAGGAGCTCGTCGATGCCGTCGACGTGCTGCTTGGTGATTGCGTCAAGTTCCTTTTCGCCGCGGGCACCCTCATCCTCGCCGGCTTCGCCGTCCTTGACGAGGCGGTCCAGGGTTTCCTTGGCCTTGCGGCGGATGTTGCGGATGGAAACCTTGGCGTCCTCGCCCTTGGACTTGACGATCTTGACGTATTCCTTGCGGCGTTCCTTCGTCAGCTCCGGGATGGTGATGCGGATGACGTTGCCGTCGTTGGACGGGTTCGCGCCGACCTCTGAATCACTCAGCGCACGCTCGATGTCGCGCAGGGCAGTCTTGTCGAACGGCGTGATGAGGATGGTGCGGGCATCCGGGATCGCGAAGGAAGCCAGCTGCTGCAGCGGCGTGGGGGTCCCGTAGTACTCCACCATGACCTTGTTGTACAGTCCGGGGTTTGCCCGCCCAGTGCGGATCGAGGCGAAGTCTTCCTTGGCTACCTCAACGGCCTTGTCCATCTTGTCTCCGGCTTCGAGCAAGGTTTCTTCGATCACGATCTCTCCTCAGAAATTGGTTCCCGGCCAACCGGGCATTTCACAAACCTGGTCCCGCCCAGTGGCGGAACCGTCCTAGAAATATCCTAGCTGTAACTAGGGTGTGACCAGCGTTCCCAGCTTTTCGCCGCGGATGGCGCGCGTGACATTGCCTTCGCCTTCCATGCCGAACACCACCATGGAGAGCTTGTTGTCCTTGCACATGGTCATGGCGGTCTGGTCCATGACGCGGATGTCGCGGCGGAGGGCGTCGTCGTAGCTGAGGTTTTCCAGCTTTTCCGCCGTCGGGTCCTTCTTCGGATCGGCGGTGTATACGCCGTCCACGCCGCTCTTGGCCATGAGCACCACGTCGGCGTGCACCTCGAGGGCGCGCTGGGCGGCCACGGTGTCCGTGGAGAAGTACGGCAGGCCTGCGCCGGCGCCGAAGATGACCACGCGGTTCTTTTCCATGTGGCGGATGGCACGGCGGGGAATGTAGGCCTCGGCCACCTGGCCCATGGTGATGGCACTCTGGACCCGGGTCTCAACGCCGGCCTGCTCCAGGAAGTCCTGCAGCGCGAGGCAGTTCATGACGGTTCCCAGCATGCCCATATAGTCGGCACGGGAGCGGTCCATGCCGCTCTGGGACAGTTCGGCGCCGCGGAAGAAGTTACCGCCGCCCACCACGATGGCCACCTCGACGTCGGGAACGGCTGCGGCGATCTGCTTGGCGACCGCGCGGACGGTGTCCGGGTCGACGCCCAGCTTGCCGCCGCCGAAGACTTCACCGGACAGTTTCAGGAGGACCCGGCGCCTGCTCTTCTCTGACTGGACGGGAGTGTTGACGGCTTCCATGGTGCCTTCCGGTTGGTGAACTCTGAGCTAGGTTATCGCGCATCCGGCCAGCGCTCACATTCTTATGTGGCCGGTGCATGCAAAAGGGGCGGCCACCAAAGTGGCCACCCCCTTGCGTGTCAGACTAGGAGCCGACGCGGAAACGCGTGAACGCGGTTCCCTTGACGCCGGCCTCTTCGAGGACCTGCGCCACAGACTTCTTGGCGTCCTTGGCGAAGGCCTGGTCAACCAGGACCTCACCCTTGTAGAAGCCGGTAACGCGGCCTTCGACGATCTTGGTCATCGCAGCTTCGGGCTTGCCCTCGGCCTTTGCGGTTTCCTCGGCGATGCGGCGCTCGGATTCGACGAGCTCGGCCGGAACGTCCTCGCGGGAGAGGTAGTTCGGAGCCATAGCGGCCACGTGAACGGCAACATCGTGCGCGGCCGTGGCAGCGGCTTCGCCTTCACCATCGACAGCGAACAGGACGCCGACCTGGGCCGGGAGGTCCTTGGACGTCTTGTGCAGGTAGGCGTCAACCGTGGCACCCTCGATGCGGGAAATGCGGCGGACAACAACCTTTTCACCGAGGATTGCGCCTTCTTCGACGACAACCTCGGACAGCGGCTTGCCGTCAACGTCAGTGGCGAGCAGGGTCTCGAGGTCGGCAGCGCCGGACTCAACGGCGATGGCCAGGACCTTGTCAGCCAGCTGGATGAACTTGTCAGCCTTGGCGACGAAGTCGGTCTCGCAGTTGACCTCGATCATTACGCCGACGCCGCCCTCGACCTTGGCAGCAACCAGGCCTTCAGCGGTGGAGCGGCCTTCACGCTTGGTGGCGCCCTTGAGGCCCTTGATACGGATGATCTCGATCGCCTTCTCGGCGTCGCCGTTGGCTTCGTCGAGAGCCTTCTTGACATCCATCATGCCGGCGCCGGTGCGCTCGCGCAGAGCCTTGATATCAGCGGCAGTGTAGTTCGCCATGTGAACCCCTCTGTCTAGAAAATTTTTGTGTGTACGGACCGACAGGACGGCAGCTCACTGAGTGAGCGGCCATCCTGTCAGTTGCCCGGGCGCTGCGGACAGCGACCGGAAATCCCGATGAAGTTGTTACTTCGCGGAGTCGGCGCCCTCGGCGTCAGCCGGGGCTTCCTCAGCGGCGGGAGCAGCTTCGGCGGGAGCAGCTTCGGCAGCCGGAGCTTCCTCAGCCTTGCTGCCTTCGAGGAGCTCGCGCTCCCATTCAGCCAGCGGCTCTTCCGGAGTCTCGGTGGTGCCGGTTGCGCGCTGGTTGCGGGCGATCAAACCCTCGGCAACGGCGTCAGCAACAACGCGGGTCAGCAGGTTCACGGAGCGGATGGCGTCGTCGTTGCCCGGGATCGGGAAGTCGACCTCGTCCGGATCGCAGTTGGTGTCCAGGATGGCCACAACCGGGATGTTGAGCTTCTTGGCCTCGTCAACAGCCAGGTGCTCCTTCTTGGTGTCAACAACCCACAGCACGGACGGTGCCTTGGTCAGGTTGCGGATACCGCCGAGGTTGGACTCGAGCTTGGTCAGCTCGCGGCGCAGGAGCAGCAGTTCCTTCTTGGTGTAAGCGGAACCGGCGACGTCGTCGAAGTCGATCTCTTCGAGTTCCTTCATGCGCTGGATACGCTTGGCAACAGTCTGGAAGTTGGTGAGCATACCGCCGAGCCAACGCTGGTTGACGTACGGCTGGCCAACGCGGGTGGCCTGCTCGGCGATGGCTTCCTGAGCCTGCTTCTTGGTGCCGACGAACAGCACGGTGCCGCCGTGGGCAACGGTGGCCTTGACGAACTCGTAGGCGCGGTCGATGTAGGACAGCGACTGCTGGAGGTCAATGATGTAGATGCCGTTGCGCTCGGTGAAGATGAAGCGCTTCATCTTCGGGTTCCAACGGCGGGTCTGGTGTCCAAAGTGGACGCCGCTGTCAAGCAGCTGGCGCATGGTTACGACGGGCATGCCGACGCTCCTTCCGGCAGGTCATTCATGAGAGCGGCCGCGGCCGCTCTTACCCTGCCAATAGTTGACGGTTAGTTAGCCTTGCCCGGCCGGGCACAGGCTCCTGGCATCCATTGCACATCTCATCAGGACCGTTGCCGGGCCTGACCGCAAGAGGCACAATCCTCCGCAGCAGGAAGCAACTGCTTACCGGTTGTGGAGGGCTGGATACGCGTAGTCAGCTGCTGCTCCCCCGCACTCCTGAATGGGGCGTGCTGACGCGACCCACTAAAATGGAATGCGTTGAGGGCACAGCAAACTGCTCCACCAAGTGTACTACAGCGCCCCGCGGCAAATGCACCGGTTCGGGCGCACCGGGCGGCGTTTTCCACATAGGCCGAAGCTCCCGTTCCGGCGGGCGGACCGGGCGCCCATGCTGGGGGCATGAAAGCTTACGTGATGGCGGCGGTGCTCCTGCTCACGACGGCGGCACCCGCGCCTTCCGCCATTCCCGCACCTTCCGTTGCTGCCGCACCCTCTGCCGCCCCGGCACCGTTCGCTCCGGCATCGTTCGCCCTGGCAGCAGTTTCCCCCTCTCGGGCCGGCACGCCGGCGCCGGCTGGGTGGCACTGGCCGCTTGCACCGCGGCCGGCGGTCCTGCGTCCCTTCGATCCCCCGGACAAA
This sequence comes from Arthrobacter sp. NPDC058097, assembly GCF_042884885.1. Classification (NCBI taxonomy): domain Bacteria; kingdom Bacillati; phylum Actinomycetota; class Actinomycetes; order Micrococcales; family Micrococcaceae; genus Arthrobacter; species Arthrobacter sp. NPDC058097. Next base: position 216,548 of record NZ_JBHVSZ010000005.1, on the reverse strand, counting down.
CCGTGGCTGAGCGGGCACCGGGGCGTGGACCTCGGCTCAGCGTCCGACGGGGGCCCGGTCACAGCGCCGGAAGCCGGCACCATCAGCTTTGTAGGCGTGGTGGTGGACCGGCCGGTCATCACCATTGATCACGGCAATGGCCTGCGCAGCAGCTTTGAACCGGTGCGGAGCAAACTCAAGAAGGGCGCTTCGGTGGCCAAGGGCGCCGTGGTGGGCACCCTGCTGGCGGGCCACTGCGGCCGCTCGCCATGCGTGCACTGGGGCGTCCGCCGCGGCGGGGAGTACCTCAATCCGCTGTCCTTCATCCTGGACCTGCGGCCCTCGGTGCTGCTGCCGCTGAAGGGCAGCGGGCCATCTTGAGGCTAGGCAGGGTCACCTGGTCAGGCTGCGGCACCAGCTTAGGGGCGGCGCCTGCTTACATGATGACTCCTGCTTAGGGGCGGCGCCTGCCTTAGGCGCTGCGCCTGCCTAGACGATCGCGGAGACGCCGGTGATGGCCCGGCCGGCCACCAGGGTGTTCACTTCGTGGGTGCCCTCGTAGGAGTAGATTGCCTCGGCGTCGGCGAAGATCTTTGCCATCTCGAAGTCCGTCACAATGCCGTTTCCACCGAGGAGGCTGCGGCCGATGGCCACGCTCTCCCGCATCCGTGCGGTGGTGAACGCCTTTGCGAGGGCCGACTGCTCGTCCTTGGCCTGACCGGCATCCTCGAGCTGGGAGAGCCGCACCATCATGCCCATCGAGCTGACCGCGTTCCCCAGGATCTGGACCAACTGGCTCTGCACCAGCTGGAATGAGGCCAGCGGACGCCCGAACTGGTGCCGTTCCACGGCGTAGCGCCGGGCCACGTCGAAGGCGGCGAGCTGCTGGCCCACCGCCTGCCAGGCAACGGCGAGACGGGTGACTTTCAGGACCTTGTTGGTGTCGCGGAAGCTGTTGGCGTTCGCCAGCTTGAAGAAGTCCGGCACCGCCACATTGTCCAGGGTGATGTCGGCGTTCTGCACGGTCCGCAGTGAGATCTTGTTCTCGATCCTGGTTGCACTGAAGCCCGGCAGCGCCGTGTCCACCAGGAAGGCCTTGACCTGGTTGTCAGCGACATCGCGGGCGTAGACCACCACCCAGTCGGAGAAGGTTGCGTTGCCGATCCAGCGCTTCGCGCCGTTGAGGATCCACCGGTCGCCGTCCCGTTTGGCGGTGGTGCGGGTGCCCCCGGCAACGTCCGACCCGCCCAGGGGTTCGGTCAGGCCGAACGCGCCGATCTTGCGCAGCGAGTAGATGTCCGGCAGCCAGGCATCCTGCTGCTCGCGGGACGCCAGGGCCTCGATGGAGCCGGTAAAAAGGCCGTCGTGCACACCCATGAAGGTGGCGATGGACGTGTCCGCGCGGGTAACTTCCGCATGCACGATGCCGGCGAACAGATTGGAATAGCCCTGGCGGCGCACCGGGCTGACGAGGTCGAGCTCGGCCAGCTTGGGAATCAGGTCGAGGGGAAATTCGCCGCGGTTCCAGCAGTCCACCGCTATCGGCTTTACCTCCCGGGCCAGGAAGGAGCGGACCTCGGCCAGCCTGTCCTGCTCCTTGGAACTAAGCAGCTGCTCGAAGGAAAAGAAGTCGCCGTCGGCGTAGGGCAGGCTGTTGATGTCGGTTACAGCGGCGGACATGGCGCTCCTTCGCAATGGCCAGCGTCCGCGAGGGAACAACGACACGGCGCCGGCGGGTTAGTTACTCGTCAGTAACATATCCCAACGCGGCGGAAAAAGGAAAGAGCCCTGATCTGCGGGACGCAGATCAGGGCTCTGAAAGTAGGGCTACTCGGACTTGAACCGAGGACCTTAGGATTATGAGTCCCGCGCTCTAACCAGCTGAGCTATAGCCCCGTGCACCAGCCCCATAAGGGGGAGGCGTCCCCGGCCAGCAGCGGCCCGCGAGGGGCCCGTCGCCGGGGGGCAGATTCACTCTAGCAAACCGGCGAAGGGCTCCAGACCACTTCGGCCGCCGCTGGCCCCAGACGGCAGGGACCCTAGACGACCTTGTCCTCGTAGTTCGCCCCGTAGTACAGGTCCTCGAACGTCTGAAGTGTCCCCTGGATGCTGTGCGGTTCCACCATGCACCGGCTGGCTTTGCCCATTGCCTTCCGTTCCTCGGCCGGGAGCCGGAAAATTTGGGTGATCTTGGCAGCGAGGTCGGCGCTGTCATTCGGGGTGAACAGGTAGCCGTTCTCGCCGTCGCGCACCAGATGCGGCAGCGCCATGGCGTCCGCCAGCACGACCGGCGTCGATGCGGACATCGCCTCCAGTGTCACCAGCGACTGCAGCTCCGCGGTGCCGGGCATGCAGAACAGGTCGGCCCGGATGTAGGCCTCGCGGAGTTGGTCGTCGCTGGCCAGGCCCAGGAACTTCACCCGGCCCTGCAGCCCAAGCTGTTCCACCAGGGCCTCGAGCGTCGGGCGCACCTCGCCGCCCCCGACGATTTCGAGATGGACATTCAGGTCGGCAGGGGTGGCAGCCACCGCCTTGATGAGCACGTCGACGTGCTTCTCCTCGGCGAGGCGTCCCGCGAACAGCACTGTCGGGTGTTCATGTGGCTCTATGACCTCATCGGCCTTGGGCTCGTATGCTGCGGAGTCAATGCCGTTGGACAGCGGGAGCACCTTGCGCAGGAAGGCATGCTGGTGCATCGCCTTGGCGGCCAGCGGCGTGGGTGTGGTGACCACATCCGCCTGGCCCATGACCTTGCCCATGTCCTTCCAGGAGATTTTCCCGATGATGTCCTTGAACCACTGCGGGAACGGCAGGAACGGGTTGAGGTTCTCCGGCATGAAGTGGTTGGTGGCGACGACGCGGATGCCGCGCTTCACCGCCTCGTACAGGACGTGCTCGCCGATCATGTAGTGGCTCTGGATGTGCACCACGTCCGGCTGGACCTTGTCGAACAGCAGGCTGATTTCCTTCTTGATCTCCCACGGGAAACAGATCCGGAAGTACTCGTGCGTGAAAACGCTGTGCGAGCGCAGGCGGTGGACGGTGGCTTCGGCGCGGAACTCGGTAAAGCTCTTGCCCTTGTCCTGCCGGCAGGCCAGCACGTGGACATTGTGTCCGCGTGCCGTCATGCCCTTGGCCAGCCGGTAGCCGAACTGGGCGGCTCCGTTAACGTGGGGCGGGTACGTGTCCGCCGCGATGAGGATGGTCAGTGGACGCTGGGCGTCGGGCATGGTCACGTAGAGAGCTCCTGGTGGTCATGGTGGTCGGCTGCGGCTAACCACACCGGCCGGCCGGCGCGTGGTGCACCGGCACATTCTTGCCTGGTCCGCAGTAAAAACCGGCTAGTGGGACGCCCTGCCCGTGGCCTTCCGAACGTCCTTCTTCCGTTTGGTGACCTCGGGATGGTGTCGTGAAAGGGCGATTACCCCCACGATAGCAAGGGTTGCCGCCGTACCCATGGCAATCGCCAAGACGGCGTGGACGTCGGGACGCAGCTCGCCCAGGATGGTGATGCCAATCGCGATGCCCACAATGGGGTCCACCACGGTGAGGCCGGCAATCACCAGGTCCGGCGGACCGGTGGAGTAGGCGCTCTGGACGAACCATGATCCCAGTCCCCCGGCCGCGGCGATGGCCACCACCGAATACCACGGCACGTTCAGCAGGAACTGGCCGTTGGGGTCCAGCAGATGCTTGCCGATAATGCGCGTCAGCACTGCCACGAAGCCAAACAGGATGCCGGCACCCAGGATGTAGATGAACGCGCTCATGCGGTGCTTGAACATGGCGGCGAGGCTGCCGAACACGCCCACCGCCAGGGCCAGCAGCAGCACAATCGTGAGTTCGTCCTCCGGCGTGACGTGGTGGCTTTCCTGCGTGACGTTGACGGCCAGCAGGACGAACAGCGCCGATCCCGTCACGCACGCGGTGATTGCCACCACCGTGGCGCGGTTGATGCTCAGCCCCTGGTCCTTGGTATTGACCACGGTGGTGATCACCAGGGCGATGGCGCCAATGGGCTGCACCACGGTCAGGGGTGCCGTGACCAGCGCTACCGAGTTCATCGCCATGCCCATGCAGAGCAGGAGGAGGCCGAAGACCCAACGCGGGCTCCGCAGGAGGCGCAGGAATCCGTTGGAGCTCAGCGCCAGACCACCGGTGTCCGCCTTGACCGCACTGCCCTGGCGCTGGGCTCCGAAGGCAAGACAAAAGGCGCCCATGACCGCGAGCAAAACCGCAACCCAGACCATCAGCCGTTCCCGCCGTCGTCGGCCGCCAGCATTTTTCCTTTGCGTCGGATCGCCCGGAAATAGTTGTAGGCAGCAACCCAGTGGCCGACGAGTCCCAGCCCCAGAACCACCCAGGCGGCGACGAACCACGCTGCGGCGAACGGAATGGGCAGCTTGGACAACACCAGGAGCGGAGTTCCGAGCAGGAGCAGGCCGGTGCGGGCCTTGCCCACGAGGCTGACAGGAAGGTCCGGGTGGCCGCGGAAGTAGAACAGCGACATGCCCAACAGGACGGCATCGGGAACCACCAGCGCCGCCAGGTACCACCACTGCACGACGCCGGCGATCACCAGGGTGACCGCGACGGCAATCATGGCCAGCCGGTCGGCGATGGGGTCCAGGACCCGCCCCAGCTTGGAGGCCTGGTTGAACCGCCGGGCGACGTAACCGTCCACCCAGTCGGTGCTGCCCATGATGGCCAGCACCAGCACGGCCAGTCCGTATTCCTTCTGGGCCAGCACAAGCCAGATGAAGATCGGCACACCCATGAAGCGGAGGACCGTGAGGAGGTTGGGGACGGTGTAGACCAGATCGCGATCGACATGCGGCTGCCCGGGGCGGGAACCAGCGCCGATGAATCTCATCAGGCCTCCCTCTCCGGGGCCGGCGGCCTCTTACAGTCTTCGTTCAGGGCAAGGCTCAGCTCTTGAAAAGTTTCCGGAGCAGAGTGAGCAGGACGGCGGTGGAGGCGGCGAGGGCAAGGAGCGGCTTCCAGCGCGCCTCGAGCTGTCCGGGCAGCGAGCCCGCCGGGGCAGCGGAGCGGGCCGACGCCGACAGGGCGGCGAAGCGTTCGGCCGCACGTTCGCGGGCCTCCTGGAACTTTTCGTTGCCTTCAGCGGCCCGGTGCCGGGCGACCCCGAGCAGGGCCTGGGCCTGGGTCTTGACGTCCAGTTCCTCGCCGAGCTCGTCCCGCACACCGGTCAGGTGTTCACGGCGCTGCTTCAGGCGGCGGCGGAGTTCGGGCTCGGTGGCCACGGGAACTTCCACGGCCTCGGCGGCCTTCTTGGCGTCCTTGTCTGCCTTCTCCCTGGCCTTCTCCGCGGCCTTTGCCTCGGCGGCGGCCTTGGCCTGGGGCGAGTTGGGATCCAGTACGGCGGCGTCGAAGTCCGAGCCCTCCTTGGCGATGCCCAGGTCGTGCTTGAGGCCGCGGACTGTGTCCTCGGGAATCAGCGGCATGGCCTGTTTGAACTTCCGGAGGCCGATGAGCCCGCCAATGAGCGCAATGAGGACGAAAACCGCACTGACGAGCAGCGCCGCCAGCCACGCGGGCATGATGGTGGCCAGCCCCATGATGGCGGCGACGACCAGACCGATGACCAGGAGGGCCAGGAAGACGGCGGCCACGCCGAAGAATGCGCCGGCCACGCCGAGCTGCTTGCCTTTGCGCTTCGCTTCGATCTTGGCAAGCGCGATCTCGTCATTGAGCTGGCGGGGCACAAGTTTGATGGCGAGCCGCAACGTTTTTGGCAGCGCAGTGATACGCAGTCCTTGGTTGGTCCGCCCGCTGTGACGCCCGCTCATAGGTTCCGCCTTACTGGTTCCGTCGTCGATTTTTCTTCGCTGCCACGGGGGCAACCGGCACGTCCGCGCGCCCCCGCTGACAAAACTATCATTCAGGGTCTGCCGGAACTTCTGGAAATAGCCCCGGCGAGCCCTCCAACGCTGTAAAAGTCTGATCTGTCAGCCCTAGGATGGTTCTCTGTGACCACCACCAACCCGGGCGATGCCCTCAGCCGCCGGCAGAAATTCCTCTACATCCTTCTACTCGGCGCCCTGACCGCCCTCGGGCCGTTCACGGTGGACCTCTACCTGCCCGCCTTCCCCGCCCTGGAAGCAAGCCTCAACGTCTCGGAAGCGGCTGTTCAGCTGACCCTGACCGGCACCACCGTCGGCTTTGCCCTGGGGCAGCTGGTGGTGGGGCCATTCAGCGACAAGTTCGGGCGCCGGCTTCCGCTGATCCTGGCCACCGCCCTGCACATCGCCGCCTCGCTGGGCGCCGCAATCTCCACCGACATCGCCACCCTCGGCGTGTTCCGGGTCCTCATGGGCATCGGCGCTGCCGGCGGCGGCGTGGTGGCGATGGCCATGGTCCGCGACCTGTTCAGCGGCTACGCCATGGTCCGGATGTTCTCCCGGATGGCTCTGGTCAACGGGCTGGCCCCCATCCTGGCGCCCGTCATCGGGTCCCAGCTTCTCCTCGTCATGCCGTGGCCGGGCATCTTCGTGTTCCTGGCCTGCTACGGCACCGCGGTCATTGTCTCCGCCATCGTGCTTGTCCGGGAGACGCTGCCGCGGGAGAAACGGGGCCAGTCCGGCCTGACGGCCCGGCAGCGGTACGGTGTGCTCTTCTCCGACCGGATCTTCGTGGGCCTGCTGATGCTGGGCGGCATGAACTTCGGCGGCCTGTTCACCTACCTGTCGGCGTCCCCGTTCCTGTTCCAGGACGTCTTCGGGTTCTCACCCCAGCAGTACGGCCTGCTCTTCGGCATCAACTCGCTGGGCATCGTCGCCGGAGTGCAGACAAGTTCCCGGCTGATCAAGCGCGTCCCGCCGCAGTGGATCCTGGCTTGCTCCACCGCATGGATGTTCCTGATGGCCGTGCTGATCGTCGTCTTCGACCAGCTGGGTTTCGGGCTCTGGGGCGTCATGGTTCCGCTCTGGTTCTACATCCTGGGCACCGGCTTCACCTTCCCGTGCGTGCAGGTCCTGGCGCTGGCCAGCCACGGGGCCCAGGCCGGCACGGCAGCGTCCCTGCTCGGAGCCTCCACCTTCCTGATGGCAGGCATCATCTCCCCCGTCGTGGGCTGGCTCGGCGGAAATTCCGCCACGCCCATGGGCGCCGTCCAGGCCTGCTGCATCTTCCTGGCCGCGGCCGCCCTGTGGCTCGTGGTCCGGCCCCGGACCGTGCCGTCCATCCACTGAGTCCTGCCACCCGCAGTGCTCCCGGTGGGCAGACTGGCGCCGGTCATCAGGCCGGCACCGGCCTGTAGGCTGGCACCATGACCCGCAAACCCCATCGAAACGGCCGAGGACTGTTCCTCGGAGCCATCCTCGGCGCCGTGGCAGGCTTCTTCGCCGGCCGGATGATGGGCAACGCGGCGCTGGGCATCCTGGTGGGCGCCGTCGTCGGTTCTGCGCTGCTGTACCGCGTCAATCCGGGACCCTGGAACAGGCCCTAGGCCATCTGTTCGCCTGGGGGGCTGCGCGATAAAGTTGTTACGTGCCCCACTGGCAGGATCATCCCCCACTTCCGGCCACGTGGCAGCGGTGCGACTCCGGCATTCTGCCGTTGTGGTGGGACCGGCTGTGCACCCAGACCAGTGCCCAGTCGGCAGCACTCTATGCGGCGGGACTTTTCACTGAGGACCGCCGCCGGCCCATAGCCCAGTGGTTCAACCCGGCTTTCAACGCTGCCCTGCTGGTGGCCCCGGAGACCTCCCCCGAATGGCCCGTCCAGAGGTTCGGCATCTTCTATGCCCCGCCCGACGGCGGCTTCACGCGCGTGCACTCCTCTCCCCACGAGTGGCACCCCCGCGAGCCGCGGAAGTCCCCCACGGAGCGGGAGGCGTTCGAGGCCGCCATAGCCGAGGCCGAGCGCTTCCTGCAGGTGGAGATGGATTTCGTCTGACGCTGCCCCTCCGTGGTTAGGGGGATTCGCCGGGTCAGCCTGCCCCAGACGGCCCGGGTCACAAAACAAAAAAGTCCCGCGGCCGGCTCTGGGGCCAACCGCGGGACTGCGCGCTCCTCCTGCTGGACTTGAACCAGCAACCCTTCGATTAACAGTCGAATGCTCTGCCAATTGAGCTAAGGAGGAATGAAGCAGGTATGACACTAGCAAACGTTTTGCCGCAATGTGAAATCGGCGCCAATACTGGGCGCGTATACCCCTCCGGGGTATAAAAAAGTCCCCGTTCCGGAACCCGGAACGGGGACTGTGCGCTCCTCCTGCTGGACTTGAACCAGCAACCCTTCGATTAACAGTCGAATGCTCTGCCAATTGAGCTAAGGAGGAATGAAGCGGGTACTAGCCTAGCAAACACCCGGCCCGGATACGAAATCGGCGACTTTGGGCCGCGGAGCCTGCTCCCGGAGACCGGCCTTCGAAGCCGCCAGTCTCCGCAGCCTAGGCATCCGAGCGCAGCGACCTGCGCTCCATTTCGAGCATCATGAGCTCCCGGTTCAGCTGCTGGAACTCCTCGGGGTGGGCAGCGGCATCCAGCCGCTGCAGCTGCCCGAGCTTGTCCGCCTTCACGCGGGTGATCTGCAGCTCGAAGAGCCTGGCGAGGATGTCCCGGCAATACTTTTGCACGGCTTCGGCGGTGTGGGCCGGCAACGGTACAACGGCCAGCTCCGAGACCAGCGGCTGCAGCGGCTCGGGAACCTCCTGCCGCAGGGCCTCCACCCATTGCACGGCATCCCCGGAGAACCCCGGAGCCGTGGCGCGGATGGCATCGTGGATGGCCTGGTAGGCGGGCGTGGCGAATCTAGCGGTAACGAACCGCTCCCACGCCGCACCGCCCAGCATCGCAGGCTCCTGCAGCGCCACCTCGAGGGCCTGCCGCTCCATGGACGCCACCGGGTCCCGGGGATCCGGACGGTGGAAGGACGGCAGGACGCCCGACGGCGGGAGCGCCGCTACGCCGGGCACGTTCTGTCCGATTCCCGGGACCGCGTTGGAGCCGGCACCGTTGTAGCCGGCACCGCCGGACCGGGCCGGCTTGGATCCGGCCAAGTTGGAACCGGACGCTGACCCGTTGGCCTGTGCCCCCGGACCCGGCGCACCCGGCGCAGCGCGCTTGGCGGCGGCCGCCACAGCCCGCGTAACGTCCTCGACGGGCATGCCCAGCCACCCGGCCAGTTCGCGGGCGTAGCCGGGCCGGAGCCCGGCGTCGCGGATCTGGGCCACGACCGGAGCGGACTCGCGCAGCGCGGCCACCCGCCCCTCCACCGTGTCCAGGTTGTGCTTCCGCAGGGTGGCCCGGATGGCGAATTCGAAGAGCGGGCGCCGGGAACTGATCAGGTCGCGGACGGCGGCGTCCCCGCGCGTCTGGCGCAGGTCACAGGGATCGGCCCCCGTGGGTTCGACCGCCACGTAGGTCTGGGCCACGAAGCGCTGGTCCTCTTCAAAGGCCCGCAGGGCCGCCTTCTGGCCGGCCGCGTCGCCGTCGAAGGTGAAGATGACCTCTCCCCCGGTGCCGTCGTCGGACAGCAGCCGGCGGGCAATCTTGATGTGGTCGGCGGCGAACGCTGTACCGCACGTTGCCACCGCCGTCGGAATTCCCGCAAGGTGGCAGGCCATGACGTCGGTGTAGCCCTCCACCACCACCAGCTGCCGGTCCTTGGCGATGTTCCGCTTGGCAAGGTCGATCCCGTACAGCACCTGGGACTTCTTGTAGAGCGTCGTTTCCGGGGTGTTGAGGTACTTGGGACCCTGATCGTCCTCGTAGAGCTTGCGCGCACCAAAGCCGATGGTGTCGCCCGCGATGTCCCGGATGGGCCAGATCAAGCGGCCGCGGAAGCGGTCATAGATGCCCCTGTTGCCTTCGGAGAACATCCCCGTGAGCTTCAGCTCGGGATCGGTGAAGCCCCGGCCGCGCAGGTGCTTGAGCAGCGCATCCCACCCCTGCGGCGCGTAGCCGACGCCGAAGTGGTCGGCCGCTGCCCGGTCGAAGCCGCGCTGCTGCAGGAACTTCCGGCCCTCGGCGGCACCGGCGGTGAGCAGCTGGGCGCGGAAGAACTCGTCGGCGATCTTGTGGGCGTCCAGGAGCCGCTGCCGCTTGCCGACTTCCTCGCGGCTGGGCCCGGTGCCGCCGTCCTCGTAGCGGAGCTCGTACCCGATCCGGGCGGCCAGCTTCTCCACGGCCTCGTGGAAGGAGGTGTGATCCAGTTTCTGCACGAAGGAGATGACGTCGCCGTCCTCGCCGCAGCCGAAGCAGTGGTAGCGGCCCACCTGCGGGCGGACGGTGAACGACGGCGAGCGCTCGTCGTGGAACGGGCACAGGCCCTTGTAGGAGCCGAGGCCGGCGCCCTTAAGCGTGACGTAGCCGTCGACGACTTCCTTGATGTCCGTGCGCTGGCGGACTTCATCGATGTCTTCCCGTTTAATCAGCCCAGCCACGAAGCAATCCTAGTCTTTGCAGGCCGGCACGAGCCCGGGATCCCGGCGTATGTGGACTGAGTGCGTCCAATCTCACCACAGGGACGGCAGGCTGCCCACGAGCCGTTCGTACATGGCCAGGGCGGAGCCGTCCGTCAGCGACGCCACCTGGTCGATGACCACGCGGAGCCGGGCGCCGTCGTCGGGCGCTTCCCGCCAGTCCGCCGCGAACATGGGCTCGAGGTGCCGGTCGCCGGAGGCGTTCAGAGCCGTCACCAGGGCGTGGAGCACCTCTCGCTGGCGTTCGTAGATGGGCTGCCGGTGGTCGGTGGTCATCACGAAGGTGGTGGCCAAACCCTTCATCACCGCGATCTCCAGGACGGTCTCCTCCGGAACCATGAGCTCGGCGTTGTACCGGGTCAGGTTCGCCGGGCCGTAGACGGCGCGGGTGGTTTCCAGCGCACTCTGGCAGAACCTGCCGATGAGCTGGCTGGTCATGTCCTTCAGCGCCGCCATGGACTTGCGGCTGCCGTCCGCCTCGCGCACCCAGACGTCGGTGGCTTCGAGCCGGGCCAGTGCGGCGTCGATGGCGGCGGGATCGTTGTGCGGCAGGTACCACTGCTTGGCGTAGCCCACCACGCGCGCCCGGTGGTCCGGGTTGTCCATCCAACGCAGCTGGAAGTGCCCGGCCACGATCGCGTCCTCGACGTCGTGCACCGAGTACGAGATGTCATCCGCGAGGTCCATGACCTGCGCCTCGAGGCAGGACCGCCGTTCGGGGGCGCCTTCGCGGATCCAGTTGAAGATGGGGAGGTCGTCCTCGTAGGCGCCAAACTTGCTGGTCCGCTGGCCGTGGATCACCGGCGCGTCCAGGGCGGACCACGGGTACTTCGCGGCCGCGTCCAGGCTCGCCCGGGTGAGGTTCAGGCCCGCCGGCCTGCCCTCCGCGTCAAGCACCTTCGGTTCGAGCCGGGTGAGCAGGCGCAGGGTCTGGGCGTTGCCCTCGAACCCGCCGATGGCGTGGGCCATCTCGTTGAGCGCCGATTCACCGTTGTGGCCGAAGGGCGGGTGGCCGAGGTCGTGGCTGAGGCAGGCGGTGTCCACAACGTCGGGGTCGCAGCCGAGGGCGCGGCCCAGTTCCCGGCCAACCTGCGCCACCTCGAGGCTGTGCGTCAGCCGGGTGCGGACAAAGTCGTCGGTGTCCGGGGCCACCACCTGCGTCTTCGCACCGAGCCGGCGCAGGGCCGAGGAATGCAGCACGCGGGCGCGGTCGCGCTCGAAGTCGGAGCGGTAAGTGCTCTTGGGCGGTTCCTCCACCCACCGGGCGGTGTCGTGGGCCTCGTAGCCCGGCAGGGCCTGCGGGGTGGTGCGGGCTTCCGCCAGCCGGCTTTCAGCCACCGGACACATCCAGTTCCGCCGCGGCGATGTCCCGCGACTGGTCCTCGTTCAGCTGGCGGCTCAGCAGCCAGTCCTTGGGCAGGGCCGGCCTCTTCGGCGAACCGGCGCGCCCGCGCGGCCCTTCGGAATCGACGCCGGGGTAAGGCAGGTCCATGTCCAGCTCGTCCAACAGTCCGCGGAGCACTTCAAGCGTGGGCACGGTGGCCAGCTTGGCCCGCAGTTCGCCGCCCACCACGTAGCCCTTGAAGTACCAGGCCATGTGCTTGCGGATCTCGCGCAGCGCCTTGTACTCGTCGTTGCCGAAGGTCTCGACCATGAGTTCGGCGTGCCGGTAGACGCCCTCGGCCACCTCACGCAGTCCGGGCCGGTGCCGCTTGTCGCTGCCTTCGAAGGCGGCCTGCAGGTCGCCGAACAACCACGGCCTGCCCTGGCAGCCACGGCCCACCACGACGCCGTCGATGCCGGTTTTGCGGACCATCCGGACGGCGTCCTCGGCGGACCAGATGTCGCCGTTGCCCAACACCGGAATGTCCGGCAGAGCTTCGCGCAGGCGGGCGATGGCGGACCAGTCCGCCTGGCCGGAGTAGAACTGCGCCGCCGTCCGGCCGTGAAGGGCGACGGCGGCAACACCGGAATCGCGCGCGATCCGGCCGGCGTCGAGGTACGTCAGGTGGTCGTCGTCGATGCCCTTGCGCATCTTGATGGTCAGCGGGACGCCGCCCTTGGACGCCTCGCGGACGGCGGTCTGGACGATGGAGGTGAAGAGGTCGATCTTCCAGGGCAGCGCCGAACCGCCGCCGCGCCGGGTTACCTTGGGCACCGGACAGCCGAAATTGAGGTCAATGTGGTCCGCCCGGTTCTCCTCCACGAGCATGCGGACCGCCGCACCCACGGTGCCGGGGTCCACGCCGTAGAGCTGGACGGAGCGGACTTTCTCGTCGTCGTCGTGCGAGATGATGCGCAGCGATTCCGGCGTGCGCTCCACGAGGGCACGGGAGGTGACCATCTCCGCCACGTACAGCCCGCCGCCATACTCACGGCAGAGCCTGCGGAAGGCAGTGTTGGTGATTCCGGCCATGGGCGCGAGCACCACCGGGGTGTCCACGGTGATGGGGCCGAGTTTCAGCGGCGGAAGTTCCAGCCGGGGGGCGGGAGGCGTTGCTACAACAGTCACCCGTCCATTGTCTCAAAGTCGGGCAAATCGGGCAGAATTCCGGGCAGGAACCCGACGGCGGCACCTAACCCCGCTCCATTCAGTCCCGCTGTGTTGGATCACGCTGTGTTTGGTCACGCTGTGTTTGGTCACGCAGCGCGGCACGCCGTCCCCGCCGGGTCGCCGGCGGCGCGCCAGCTTCGCTTTCCCGGCCAGCCACCGCCGCTGCGGCCGCGAGCGCGCCGGTGTCGTCGACGTCGTCGGCCGTTATGGCGGGTTGGCCGCCCGGGCGGTGATCCGCGACGGAGGCGCCGGGCGCCTCGGCCGACCGGATGCCCGTGGCCTTGACCACCAGCACGGCGATCAGCGTGGTGACCGGAATCGCCAGGACCAGGCCGATGGAACCGACCAGCGTGCGGATGACCTCCTCGGACAGTTCGGCGCTGGTCAGTGCCTCCCCCAGCGGACGGTTGTAGAGCATCACGATGATGAGGATGGGCAGGGCGGCGCCGGCGTAGGCGAACGCAATCGTGTACACCGTGGAGGCGATGTGGTCCCGGCCGATCCGCATGGCCGAGGTGAACAGCTTGCGGGCGCTCGTGTTGGGGGCGAGCTCGTACAGTTCCCATACCGCTGAAGACTGCGTGATGGTGACGTCGTTCAGCACGCCGAGCCCGGAGATGATGAGGCCGCAGAGGATGATGCCGGAGATGGAGATCTTGTCCGAGATGTTCACCAGTGTGGCGGCGTCGTGGCTGCCCACGCCCGCGAGGTTCGCCGCATTGGTGGCCCAGGCCGCGAGCAGGGCCGTGATGCCGAGCCCGAAGATGGTGCCCAGCAGCGCCGTCGAGGTCCGTGCCGAGAAGCCGTGCGCGAAGTACAGCACCCCGATCATGATCACCGTCGAGCCGACCAGGGCCAGCAGGAGCGGCGGCTTGCCCTCCACGAGGCCGGGGAGCATGAAGCTAACCAGCACAAAGTAGGCGCCGACAAGGCCGATCAGGGCACGCAGCCCGCGCCAGCGCGCCACGGCCACCACCACGACCGCGTAGAGGAGGGCCAGCAGGATGATCGGCATGGTGCGGACAAAGTCCACGAAGATGTACGACGGCGACCCCTGGGCCGCCGGGGCATCGGCGCCGGTGGCGGCCGCCTGCGCGTGGGCCAGGTTCAGGTAGCGGATGTTGTCGCCCACCTTCACGCCGTGCGATTTGGCGATGTCCGGGTTGATCACCACCTTGACCGGGTTGCCGCCCTTGTCCGGCTCGGTGAACGCGAAGGTGCACTGCGAGCCGCCGTTATCTCCGGCTGCCGCCGGGGTGCAGCTCTCCGTGACCACGCGCTGGATCCGCCCGGTGTCGAACGTGACGCCCGGGGCTGCGGCATACGGGTTGGCCAGGGTCAGGCCATCCCTGTTGCCCGAGGGCCACAGCGCCGCCATGGCCGCGAGGGTCAGCAGGGTCAGCGGAATCAGCACCGCTGCCAGAATCCTGTTTGCTTTCCTGCGGGCGGCCATCGCTTCCGCCGTTGGCTCCGAATGCCCTGTATGACCGTGGGAGTGACCTGCACCCATCAGCAGCTAGACCTCATGCTTGAACTCTACGGCGGCGGCCATAGGGTTGATAAATGGACGAGGAAGTGTCGGAGGATTCAGCAGTGAGCCAACGCCGAAGTGAACATGAAGCGGTGCTGACCGTTCTGGCCCCCTCCGGGCCCACCCGTGGCGTGGCCCTGGTGCTGCACGGCGGCAAGTCGCACAGCTTCGAGCCCGTCCAGGCCACGCACCTGAGCCCGGCGCGGATGGTGCCCTTCGCCCGCCACCTGCACGCCGCCGGCCGGAAACACGGCCTGGCGGTCTGGATCCTGCGGAACAGCGTGCGCGGCTGGAACGGCGAGGACATGTCCCCGCTGCAGGATGCGCACTGGGCGCTGGCCAAAATCCGCGAGGAGCACCCGGGCGTGCCCATCTACCTGCTGGGTCATTCGATGGGTGGCCTCACCGCGATCTGCGCCGCGGACGAACCGAACGTGGACGCCGTGGTGGCGCTGGCTCCGTGGCTCGATGATGCCACGCCCGTTTCCGCGGTCGCCGGACGGAAGGTCCTGATCGTGCACGGGAACGAGGACCGTTGGACGAGCCCCTCGGCTTCACTGCGGTTCGCGCGCCGCGCGGCCCCGGAAGCGGCGGAGCTGCGGTACGTGTCGCTCCGCGGCGCCGGGCACTTCATGCTGCGCCGGGTCGGACTGTGGCACAGGCTGGCTACCCGGTTCCTGATGAAGGCCTTCACGGAGCGGGCCGGAGTTCCGGGGGCTGGGTCCTCGTCCGCCGCCGCCCTGGACAGGGTACTGCCCCCGTCCGGCGAGGCACTGCCCCTGGTCCTGTGAGGCACCTGGTGTGCTGTGAGGTGCCTGGTCCTGTGAGGCGACCACTTTCATGAGCCCGTTCCCGCTGGAGGCGTTCCTCACCGCCCTGCCCTGGGCGGCGCTTGGCGTGGTGCTGGTGCTCGCCGTCACCTACGCCGCGGCCATCAGTGCGGATTCCACCGGTGCCGGAGCCGGCCGCCAGGCCCGGCATTCGGTCATGGACGTGGCGTGGGGCCCGGGCTTCGTCGTGATTGCGGTGATCTGCTTTATCCTCTCGGCCGGGGAAGGCGACGGCGGCCGGCGGGTGCTCCTGCTGGTCCTGACAGGCATCTGGGGAATCCGGCTCGGCACGCACATCGGCCGCCGGGCCCGTGGCGGCCATGAGGACCCCCGCTACGTGGAGCTGCTCAAAGGAGCACCCGGGTCGCGGAACGCCTACGCCCTCCGCCGCGTCTATCTGCCGCAGGGCCTCGTAATGTTCTTCGTCTCGCTGACCATCCAGGTGGGCATGTTCGCCACCGGCCCGCTGGGGTGGCTCGCCGTCGCGGGTTCGGCCGTGTGGCTGACCGGGTTCATCTTTGAGTCCGTGGGAGACCTTCAGCTGGAGCGGTTCAAGAACGATCCGGCCCGCCGGGGCACCGTCCTGAACTCCGGGCTGTGGCGCTACACGAGGCACCCCAACTACTTCGGCGACGCCGCCGTCTGGTCCGGGCTGTTCCTCATCGCGGCGGAGTCCTGGCCGGGCGTCCTGACCGTTCTCTCCCCGGCGCTGATGATCTGGACGCTGGCCGGCAAGACCGGGAAGCCGCTCACGGAGAGGGCCATGTCCGGCCGCCCCGGATACCGTGAATACGTGCAGTCCACCAGCGGCTTCATCCCGTGGCCGCCGCGGCGGCACTGAGATCCGGCCACCGAATGTCCTGGACCCCAGCTGCCAGCGACCGCTTCTACCGCCTCCTCGTCCGCACCGGGCTGTTCCTGCGGTGGCTGTTCGGGGTGCGCCTGATCGTGACCGGGCAGCAAAACCTGCCGGACGGCGAAGCGGGAAGCCCCACCAAGGCTGCGAGGACGGTGCTGCCGGGCAGCGGCGCCGTCGTCGCCATCACCCACTTCGGGTACCTGGACTTCGCCGCTGCAGAGCTCGTGCTGTGGCGGCACAACCGCGGGCAGCTGCGCTTTCTGATCCATCAGGGAGCCGCCGACCACTGGCTCGCGGGTCCTTTCATCAGCGCAGCGGGGCAGGTGGTGGTGCGCCACGGTTCGCGGACTGCCGCCTATGACGACGCCGTGGCCAGGCTCCGCGCCGGTGAGTACCTGGCCGTGATGCCCGAAGCCGGCGTCAGCCGCAGCTTCAAGGTCCGCGAATGCAGGACCGGGGCGGTACGGATGGCGGCCGAGGCGGGCGTGCCGCTCATCCCGGTCTCAATCTGGGGTGCCCACCGGATCCTGACCCGCGGCAACGGCCTTCCGCTGCACCTCATCCGGCGCGCACCGGTCCGGGTCCATATCGGCAAGCCGGTGCACCTGGCCGCGGATGTCGACGCGGATGCTGAAACGGCACGGCTCCGCGGGACGCTGCAGGCGGGAATCGACGCCGCCATCGCCAGCTTTCCCGTGGCGGCCCGGCCGGGCGACTGGTGGATGCCGGCGGACCTCGGTGGCGGCGCCATCTCCGAAACGGAACGCCGAAGGCTCGATGCCGCCGATCTGGCGAGGGACCGCCGTCGTACTTCTGATCCCCCAAGTAAGTAGCAGAACAGGGCGTTCCCAAAGCTGGGAACGCCCTGTTCTGCTACACAGACGGGTCAGTCGGAGACGACGAACGTCTCCGGGCCCTGGCGGCGGGCCTTGCCCGCTTCCATCAAAGGCCCGACGACGGCGCGCAGCGCTGCCATCGAATCGTCCACTTCCATGAGCACCGGGTATTGGTACGCGATGAGTGCCAGCAGGTCACGGACCGCTGCCTGGGCCTCGTCGGCGTCCAGCTCCGGCTCGTGGCCGAGGAACACGTCGGACGGGTGGTCAGCATGTCCCTGTCCGGGGTTTTCCTGCGCATAGCTGATCGCGAAGGCCTGGATCTTGCCCTTGCGGCTGGCCGGCACGCCGGACCCGAAGGCACTGGCTTTCGGGGCGCGCAGCACGATCGCGCCGTGCGCGCCGCTGAGCTCGTCCAGGAACAGTCGCTGCACCGTGCCGATGCCCAGTTCGCCCGGGCTGTCCCAGCCGTGCACGGACGTGTAGTACCGGCCCACGACGTCGGACAGCTCCACAGAACCGGTGGCCAGGTCCTCGATGCGCTCCGACGCCGCTTCCTCGGAACCGTCGCCGAAGACCGGCAGCTTCAGGGCCGCCGGCTCCACCACGACGAGCCGGGTGTGCTGGATCGGGGTGAGACCCGCCGCTTCCGCAAAGGCGGCGCCGGACGTGCCCGGCTCCACCTTGCAGCGCAGCCGGGTAACGCCCGACGGCGACCCCTCCGCCTCGCGGCGCAGCATCATGAGCAGCGTGGAACCGATGCCGGCCCTGCGGTGGTCCCGGGCCACTTCGACGTACGCCCACAGCCGCTCCGGGTGCAGGCTCGCCTCGTGGACCACGCCGGCAGCAACCGGGATGGCCACGCCGTCGACGACGTCCTCGGCCACGATGCAGCGCCGCCACGGCGCGTTTCCGGAAGGCGCGAGGGTGCCGCGGAACTGTCCCGCCTGGTCGGTCTCAGGGTCGCCCCAGACTTCCAGCAGGGCGAGGTCGTCGCCCTCGCGCCATTCGCGGTATTGGATCGCCACGGCTAGGCGCCGATCAGCCGTGCGGCCAGGTAGCCCTCCACCTTGTCCAGGGACACGCGTTCCTGGCTCATGGTGTCGCGTTCACGGATGGTGACCGCCTGGTCCTCGAGCGTGTCGAAGTCCACCGTGATGCAGAACGGGGTGCCGATCTCGTCCTGGCGACGGTAGCGGCGGCCGATGGCGCCGGCGTCGTCGAAGTCGATGTTCCAGTTCTTGCGCAGCTGGGCGCCCAGGTCCTTGGCCTTCGGGGAGAGGTCCTCGTTGCGGCTGAGCGGCAGCACGGCGGCCTTGACCGGGGCGAGCCTCGGGTCAAGCTTGAGCACGGTGCGGACATCCACGCCGCCCTTGGCGTTCGGGGCCTCGTCCTCGGTGTAGGCGTCGATGAGGAAGGCCATGAAGGACCGGGTCAGGCCGGCGGCCGGCTCGATCACGTACGGCGTATAGCGCTCGTTGGTGGCCTGGTTGAAGTAGCTGAGGTCCGTACCGGAGGCCTTCGCGTGCGTGGAGAGATCGAAGTCCGTGCGGTTGGCGATGCCTTCCAGCTCGCCCCACTCGGAGCCCTGGAAGCCGAAGCGGTACTCGATGTCGGTGGTGCCCTTGGAGTAGTGGCTGAGCTTGTCCTGCGGGTGCTCGAAGAAGCGCAGGTTCTCCTCCCGGATGCCCAGGCCGGTGTACCAGGCCATGCGCTCCTTCATCCAGTACTCGTGCCACTCTTCGTCCGTGCCCGGCTCCACGAAGAATTCCATCTCCATCTGCTCGAACTCACGGGTGCGGAAGATGAAGTTGCCCGGCGTGATCTCGTTGCGGAAGGACTTGCCGATCTGGCCGATGCCGAACGGCGGCTTCTTCCGGGACGTGGTGAGCACGTTGCTGAAGTTCACGAAGATGCCCTGCGCGGTTTCGGGGCGCAGGTAGTGCAGGCCTTCATCGCTGGCCACCGGGCCCAGGAAGGTCTTCAGGAGACCGGAGAATTCCTGCGGCTCGGTCCACTCACCGCGGGTTCCACAGTTGGCGCAGACGATGTCCTTGAGCCCGTTCTCTGGCGGGCGGCCCTTCTTCTCCTCGTATTCCTCTTCGAGGTGGTCCGCGCGGTAGCGCTTGTGGCAGGAGAGGCACTCGACGAGGGGATCGGAGAAGACCTCCACGTGGCCGGAGGCTTCCCATACCTGGCGGGGAAGGATCACGGAGGAGTCCAGACCCACCACGTCCTCACGGCCGCGCACCACGGACTGCCACCACTGGCGCTTGATGTTCTCCTTCAGCTCGGCACCGAGGGGTCCGTAGTCCCAAGCGGAACGCGAGCCTCCGTAGATCTCGCCGGCCTGGAAAACGAAACCTCTCCGTTTGGAAAGGGAAATGACCTGGTCGAGGACGGATTTTGCTGCCATGGGAACTCCAATTTCTACAGGGCCGCTGGGTGCGGTCCGCGGTGTCTCTGGCCCTGGACCGCGGCTGGATGCCGGGCGGGGGCGTGTGAAAGGGAAAACTGTGCAGGAAGCTGCGAGTCCTAGCCTACCGGGAGCTGCCTGTGGAGGGCGCCTCTCATCTTTGAAAGGGGTCCCTCGTTCGGGGTGCGCCGCTACCTTCGAAGGCGCCCGTCACCTTCGAAGCGCACCCCGCGGCCAGGGCAGGGTGGCCACGACAATGGACGCCAGGGTCAGCAGGGTCCCCAGAACCGTGGCCGCCTCCACCACGGTGCCCGGCGTGGGCACCAGCAGGTCTAGGCCGAGCGACCCCAGCAGCTGCCCGGCGATCATGCCGAGGCCCGTCACCAGCACCCCGAGGCTGCGAACCAGCAGCGCACCGAGGCCGATGAACACGCAGCCCATGGGCCCGCCGAGGTAGTACCACCACTCCCCCGGCAACGGGTTGGCCGGCCCGGCGACGGCCACCTTGATGGACCAGGCGACCCACAGCACGCAGGTGCCGGCGATGAAGTTCACCAGCGTGGCGGCGATCGGCGTCCCGTAGTGCACGGTGGCGGTGCCGTTCATGGCCTGCTGGAAGCTCATAAGGAAACCGGCCAGAACAGGCAGGATGATCGGCAGCAGGAGAGCCGCGGGATCGGCCGCCCCGGCGCCGGCCGTGCTGCCGGCCGCACCGGACGCCCCCGCCGCGCCGCCGGAGAAGCGCGGCGACACAGCCCAGGAGACCGCGGCGATGGTCAGGATGCAGCCGATGACGCGGATGCCGGTCACGGATTTCTTGCCCGCCGGGCCGATGCCAAGGCGGTCCACCAGCAGGCCGCTGAGCGTTTGGCCGGTGACCGTGGCCACGGTGAAGAGGGCTATGCCCAGCAGCCCCACGGTGAAGGACTGCGCGAAGACGAAGAAGGCGCCGATGCCGCCCGCGAGCGCGTAGTACGGCGGGAAGCGGCGTTCGCGCAGCGCGGGCAGGATCCGGGCGAGCCCCGCCCGCCCGCGCGGAGCCAGCAGGGACACGAGAACCATCACAATCAGCCCGGTGCTGAAACTGACGACTGCGGCGGCGACGCCGTCACCGAGGCGGGCACCAAGGGCCCCGTTGATGCGCCCCTGGACGGGAATCGCAAGGCCGGAGGCCACGGCCATCGGAAGGCCCGCGGCAAGGGGCAGCCGGGGTGCATGGGTCATTCGTTTCACCTAACGTCAGGCATCATTACAGGTATGAGCAACCCGGAAATCGAAGAGATCCCCATCCGCGACACCATGATCCGCCTGGGCCAGCTCCTCAAGCTCGCCAACCTCGTGGAGGACGGCGTGGAGGCAACGGAGCTGATCAAGAACGGCTTGGTCAAGGTCAACGGTGAGATCGACGACCGGCGCGGCCGGCAGCTTCACAACGGGGACACGGTGACAGTGAACGGCCAGACCGTCCGGGTCAGCGCCCCCCAGGTCTAAGGAGGCCTACTTCTTCAGCACCTCATGGGTGAGGAACTCGGACACGTGGCCGACCTCCTGCGCGTTGATGCCGTGCCACATGCCCGTGTACAGCACCTTGGTCAGTTTCACGTGCTTGCGCACCCAGCCCATCGTGTACTCGATCTTGTCCGGCGTGATGACCGGATCCTGCTGGTCCCGGCCCCAGAACAGCGGCACCGTCCCGTCCAGCTCGGCGTCCCTGAACTCGCCGTCGGAATCCGCATTGACCACAAAGCCGGAAAGTCCGACGACGGCGGCAAAGTCAGCGGGCCGCTGCCGGAGCAGCGTGGTCGCCATGGCCATTCCCATCGAGAACCCGAGAAGGGTGACGGACGGGTGGTTTGCCTTGACCGTGTCCAGCCAGTCCAGGACGTACGCTGACGCAGCCTTGACGGCGTCGACGGAGTATTCGATCGATCCGGTCAGCGGGAACCAGGAAAAGCCCGGCCCCATGGCGATGGGTGCGCGGACCGAAGCAACAGCGAAGTCGTCCGGGAGCATGTCAGCCAGGCTGAGGAGGTCCTGCTCGTTCGCGCCGTAGCCGTGCAGCAGGACGAGCAGGGGCTTGCCGGCCCTGGCTTCCTCAGGCTTGGACCACAGAACAACGGGGGCAGGAAAGGAGTCGGCTAAAGTCATGGCTCCATTCTTACAGTTACCCGCTGGTAACAACTTACGGTGGCGTAGCCAGGCGGTGACGGTACAGGATGGGAACGTGAGCGGAACCGAACCCATGCAGCAAGCCCCAGCGCCCATAGAAGAGACGAATGAGCCTGCGGGCCGCCATCCCTGGAACCGGTATGTGGCCATGGGCGATTCCTTCACCGAAGGCATCGGCGACCCCGAACCCAGCAGCCCGGGCGGCTACCGCGGCTGGGCGGACCGGGTGGCGGAAGAGCTTGGACGGGGCCATGAGGATTTCGCCTACGCAAACCTCGCCGTGCGGGGACGGCTGCTGCAGCAGATCATCGACCAGCACCATCGCGGCCATGGTCCTCGAGGCCCTGAATGTGCAGCACAGCCTGGTGCCGCTCGCGCCGAAGCCGTTGCCGCCGCGCAGCTGGCGCGAGGCGCGGAGCGAAGACCTCGTCTGGGCGCGGGAGTATTTTGTGCCGTGGGTGGTCCGGCGCCTGCGCCACAGGTCCTCCGGCGACGGCATCACCCCCAAACGGCCGACGCCGGGACCTGTGTTCGGTCCGGGCGTCCCGTTGGGTTCGGGTGAAGGGCCGCCGGGGCTGGGTGATCCGGTCCGGCAATAGCCGGGCTGAGCGGATGAACTGCCAGGGTAATCGAACTGGCAAAGGTGAGGAGCGTCGTCGGGCATGGATTCCCAGGAGGTGCTGCGGACCCGGCTGGCCGGCCAGCAGCTGAGGGAGCCGCGGGCTTCGACGGCGGAGGAAGCCCTGAGGAATCTGCTGGCCGTGCAGGCTCAGGAGTTTCCCTATGCGCGCTGGTCCCTGGCCCAGCGGACGACGGGGGCCACCGCGCAGGATGTGGAGCGGGCGGTCGCCGACGGACGGATTCTCCGGACCCATATCCTGCGGCCCACCTGGCATTTTGTGCACCGCGACGACCTGCCATGGTTGCGTGCCCTGTCCGAACCGCGGCTCCACCAGGCAAACGCCGGCACGTACCGCAGGACCGGAATCGACGACGGGGCAGCGTCCAGGAGCGCAGACGTGCTGGCGGAAGCGGTGGCCGGCGGGTTCCACCTCACCCGTGGGCAACTGGCTGACAGGCTGCAGACTGCCGGATTGCCGGCCAGGGGTCTCGCCCTCGCGTACCTGATCATGCATGCGGAGATCAGCGGGGTGCTGGTGAGCGGTACCCCCGTCCGCAGCCCGGGCGGAGCTCTGAGGCAGACCTATGCGGCGTTCGATGAGCGTGTGGCCGGGGCCGCCCCGGCTGCCGTGTTCTCGCGGGAGGAATCGTTGGCGGCCCTGGTGCTGAGGTATTTCGGGAGCCGCGGGCCTGCCACCGTCCGGGATTGCGCGGACTGGTCGGGTCTCACGATGACGGATGTGCGCAAGGGGTTGGTGCTGGCGGACGAGATTGCTCCGGGAGGGATCGCCGCCGCAAGCTTCGACGGCGCCGACTTCTATTTCCGGCCTGCTGGGTACGGCCGGGAGGCGCCGAGGCCGGGCGGGGGACCGGGACGGGTCTGTGAACCAGGGCAGGTACGCGAACCAGGGCGGGTCCGCGAAGCAGGGCGGGTCCGCGAAGCAGGGCAGGCCCGCGAACCAGGGCAGGCCGGCGATGGTCGGCCGCAGATCGACCTGGTCCAGTGCTACGACGAATACGTCATGGGCTACTCGGCCTCACGGCATTATTTCGGTGGAACCGCGCCGGCCTACCCCTTTGGCGACAACCCCATGCACGTGGTCCTGCTCGACGGGGTGCTGGCGGGATCCTGGCGGCATTCGATGGTCCGCCGGGGGTCCGCAGCGGAACGCTGCGAGCTGGACATCCGGTTCTCCCGGCCGCTGGGCCATGCCGCCGGGCAGGTCGTGGAGGCAGTGGAAGCTGCCGTGGCCAGGTACGGGGAGTTCCTCGGCATGCCGACAGTCCGGATTCCGGCGGGCACCTGACTCTGAGGCCCTGACCCCCAGACCCCTGGCTCCAAGTGCACCGCATTCCAGTGCACCGCTTTCCAGTGCACCGCATTCCAGCGCACGGCGTCCCGGAGCAGCTCCCAGCGCCCCTTCCCGTGCAGCCGTGCGCTCTGGGCATAAGCACCCCGGGCACTTTCCCTCACGGACTAAGCTGGAATCGACATTCACCGAGAGGCCCCACCGTGTTCGACTTCTTTTTCTGGATCATCATTCTGGCCGTCCTGGTTCCGATGGGCATGCGGATGTACCGGAGGTCGGTCCAGCGGCGGAACCAGGGGCCCGGCCTGCCCGGACAGTACCCCGGCCAGTTACCCAACCAGGGAGACGACCAGTTCGGCAACCAGCCGGGCAGCCCGTTTGGCGGCCCAATCTCTGGCCGCCCGGACAACCGGCCGAGGGACGGCTACACCCAGCAGGACTACTTCAGCGGCGGATTTGGGTTCCCGCAGCGCGGTGGCCGTGAAGAGCTTCCGCCCCTTAACCAGCCCTACCCGGATCAGCAGTACCCGCCATACCCACAGCCCGGACAGCACCAGTCGTATCCGAACCAGCCGTATCCGAACCAGCCGTATCCTAACCAGCCTGCCCCCGACGGAACTGGTGCACCCCCTTGGCAGCAGGGACCCGTTCCCTACGAGGACAGCCCGGAGTACCGGGCCAACCCGCCCCAGCCGCAGCAGACCCCCACCCCTCCCACCGGATCAGCCCCGTCAACTCCCCCGCCGCCGTCGGCTCCGCAGGGGTTCCGTGCACGGAAGCTGGCTGAGCTGGACCAACAGTACAGCGACGGCCAGATCTCCATGGAGGAGTACATGGCCCGGCGCAACGACATCATGAACGGTTAGGCAGCAAACCCGCGCTGCAAAGCCCCGCGATGCGGGGCCGCCCCTGCACCGCCTCAGGTTGAATTAACGGTCAGCTGAGTTGACCGGTCAGGACGCGTTGACGGTCAGCGTGACGGGGGCCGCCGTCGCGGGACCGCCGCATTCCGTCGCTTTGCCGATCTGTTGCCAGACCAGTGACACCCGTTTCTCCGCGAGAGTCTTGCCGGCACGATCGAGGGCGCGCACAGTTACCGACCCAGGCGATTCCACAACGAATCCAAATCGCCAGGCCTCGGAGCCGGTCCGCTCGACCGAGATGTGGTGTTCTGCCGGTCCCTGCCCGGGCGGGAAGCCGAGACCGTTGGCCCCGGTCGGAGTCGGAGTTGCCGTTGGAAGCACCGCTGGCGGGGCCGGGCGGTCTGTTTGCCGGGAACATGCATCCGGAGTGCACAGCTGAACCCAGGCCACGTCGCGGGTGTCCCCGTCCAGAGCCACAGTGACGTAGTTGATCCAGGCCATGGTCGGGCAGGCCTTGCCGCATCCCGGCACCGGCAGGAGCGCCGGCAGCAGGAGTGCAAGGCATGCAATAGGTCTCAGCCGGACCATGCGGCCAGCATAGGACCGGACACAATCGAAAGCTACAGGCTCCCGCGCTCGCTGACGAAGGGCCACAAGTGTACGTTCGCGCGAAAAGTATCGAGAACAAAAACAGCCCGCGGCCCGCTGCTTGTGGCTGCGGGACGCGGGCTGAGGCACAGGCCGGTCGAAACCGGCCCGAACTCAAGTTTTGATGTAAACCGAGTTTCGAGTTTAGTCGATCTGCGGGAAGCCGAGGTCAATCACCGACGTGGACGGGTCGGGCCAGCGCGTGGTGACCACCTTGCCGCGGGTGTAGAACCTGATGCTGTCCGGGCCGTACATGTGGGTGTCGCCGAAGAGCGAGTTCTTCCAGCCGCCGAACGAGAAGGTGCCTACCGGAACGGGGATGGGGACGTTGACGCCCACCATGCCGGCGTCTACGTCGAACTCGAACTGCCGGGCTGCGCCGCCGTCGCGGGTGAAGATGGCCGTGCCGTTGCCGAACTCGTTCTCGTTGACCAGCCGGACGGCGTCGCTGTACGTGTCCACGCGGACCACCGACAGGACCGGGCCGAAGATCTCGTCGTCGTATACCTTCATGCCCGGCTTCACGTGGTCCACCAGGCTGACGCCGATGAAGAAGCCGTTCGAATCGAACTGCTGCGAGCGCCCGTCCACGACGACGGTGGCGCCTTCGTTTTCCGCTCCCGCTACGTAGGAAGCCACCCGGTCCCGGTGTTCCGCGGTGATCAGCGGACCCATCTGGGAGGCGGGGTCGGTTCCCGGGCCGATCTTGAGGCCGGCCATGCGGCTGGAGATGGCCTGCACGAGGTCGTCGGCGATGTTGCCCACTGCCACGAGGACGCTGACGGCCATGCAGCGTTCGCCGGCGGAACCGTAGGCCGCGGAAACCGCAGCGTCGGCAGCCATGTCCAGGTCGGCGTCGGGCAGCACCACCATGTGGTTCTTTGCCCCGCCCAGCGCCTGCACACGCTTGCCGTGGTCCGCTGCCCGCTTGTAGATCGACTGCGCGATGGGTGTGGAGCCGACGAAGCTCACTGCCTTCACGTCGGGGTGCTCAAGCAGGACGTCGACCGCTTCCTTGTCCCCCTGGACTACGTTCAGCACGCCGGCGGGCAGCCCCGCCTCGGCAAAGGCCTCGGCGATGAAGATCGCGGCAGACGGGTCCTTCTCGCTGGGCTTGAGCAGCACGGTGTTGCCGCAGGCCAGGGCGCTGCCGATCATCCACAGCGGCACCATGGCCGGGAAGTTGAACGGCGTAATGCAGGCCACGACGCCCACCGGCTGGCGGACGGAGTGGACGTCGATGCCGCTGGAGACCTGCTCCGAGCGCTCACCCTTGAGCATGTGGGAGAGGCCTGTGGCGAACTCGATGTTCTCCAGGCCGCGGGAGATCTCACCTTCGGCGTCGGAAAGGACCTTGCCGTGCTCGCTGGTGAGGATGGCAGCGAGCTCGGGCTTGCGCTGGTTCAGGATCTCGCGGACCCGGAAGAAGATGTTGGTGCGCTTGGCCAGGCTGGTGGCCCGCCATGCCGGCAGCGCGGCGCGGGCGGCGGCGATAGCCTCCTCGGTCCGCGACGCCGAAGCGAGCGCCACCTGCTTCTCCTGTTCGCCGGTGGCCGGGTTGAAGACGGGGCCGAAACGTTCGGCGTCGCTGACGCGGCTGCCGTTGATGAAATGCGGGATCGTTTCCACGGGAAGTCTCTTTTCGTGCGTTGCTTGCAGATGCGTTGCTTATGGTGTGACCGGGGAATGTGCCGGAAGAGCCGGGCTACTTCGCGGAGGGCAGCGAGCCGTCGGCGAGCTTGATGATCATCGAGCAGTCCTTGCCCGCCTCGCCGGCGTCGATGAGCTGCTGGAACAGCTTCTGGACGTGCTTGCCGATCTCGAGCGGCGTGCCGGTGTCCTCGGCCGCACTGATGGCCAGGCCGATGTCCTTGTTGGCCAGTTCGGTGGTGAAAGTGGGGGCGAAGTCGTTGTTGGAGGCGGCGGTGGAGACCACGCCGGGCACCGGGTACCAGGTCCGCAGCGCCCACGAGTCGCCGGAAGAAACGGAGGCGATGTCCCAGAAAACCTGCTTGTCCAGGCCCAGCCGGTCGGCCAGGACGGCACCCTCCGCGGTGGACGCCAGGTTGATGAAGAGCATGAGGTTGTTGCAGATCTTCGCTGCCTGCCCGGTGGTGGCACCGCCGGTGGGGATGATGTTGGCCGCCATCGGGCCGATGTAGCCGGTGGCGTCGGCGACCGCACCCTCCTCGCCGCCCGCCATAAAGGTCAGCGATCCGGCCTTGGCCCCGCTCATGCCGCCGGAGACCGGGGCATCCACGAAACGGAAGCCGGCGGCAGCGGCGGCGTCGTGCAGTTCCTGGGCGGACGCGATGTCGATCGTGGAGGAGTCCACGAGCAGCGTGCGGGTGTCTGCGTGTGCCAGCACGCCGTCCTCACCGAGGTACACCGCGCGGGCGTGCTCACCCTTGGGCAGCATGGTGAACACCACGTCCGCGCCGTCGACGGCCTCGGCAATGCTGCCGGCCGGCTTCACACCAGCCTCCTCGGCGGCGGCAAGTGCCGCAGGGTTGAGGTCAAAGCCCCGGACATCGTGCCCGGCCTTCGCCAGATTTGCGGACATGAAGCCGCCCATGTTTCCGAGGCCGATCCAGCCGATTACTGCCATTTCATGAGCTCCTTTGCTACGGATCCGGCCGCCGGGGCCGGAAGGTCTGTGTCCACAATCACATCCTGCTAGAGTGCAATCAAGGGGAAAAATTACAGACGGCATGTGCACTGATGCACACAGAACGAAAGGCCCGCGGTGGACCTGAGGCGGCTTCCGAGCCCTGACGACCTGCTGATCCTGCTGACAGTGGCGCGCCTGGGCAGATTCAATGCGGTAGCGGAAACGCTGGGCACCACCCACACCACCATCTCCCGCCGGATCCTCGCCCTAGACAAGCAGCTGGGCGGGCGGACCCTGGAACGCAGCCCGCACGGCTGGGAACTGACCCAGCTCGGCGCCTCGGCAGTGGAGGCGGCGGAGGCCATCGAGAGCACGCTCGGATCACTCTCCGGCCTCATCAGCCAGGACCGGAGCGCCCTGGCCGGGCTGGTGCGCGTCGCGACGACCGACGGGGTTGGGGCGGTGTTCGTCACGCCTGCGCTGGTCCGGCTGCAGCAGCAGAACCCGCAGCTGAACGTCGAGATGCTGAGCGCCACCCGGAAGGTCAGCCAGAACAGGTCCGGCGTGGACCTGGAAATCGTGGTGGGCCGGACCGACGTCAGCAACGCCCAGACCATCTTCCTGAGCAACTACTACCTGCGCCTCTACGCCAGCTCCGGCTACGCCGCGGAACACGGACTGCCGGAAAAGCTCGACGACGTGGGGCAGCACGGCTTTGTCTCTTACGTTGAGTCTGCGCTCCAGGTGGCGGAGCTGGGGCACCGCTGGTCCTCCGAGCTGCCGATGCCCAGCTCAAGTTTCCAGGCCACAAGCGTGTTCGCCCAGGTGGAGGCCGTCCGGCAGGGCGCAGGCATCGGTCTGCTACCTAACTTCATGGTGGCCGGGCAGCCGGACTTTGTTCCCGTGCTCGCCGACGACTTCGAGCGCCAGCTGCCCATCTGGGCGGTGGCCCGGCCGGAGTCCCTCCGCTCGGCCCCGGTGCAGGCCGTCATCGCGTCGCTCAAGGAGGAAGTGAAGGCCCGGGCAGCCATGCTGGCGGGCTGATGCCCGGCCGTGCAGCGCCCGGACACCCGCCAGGCGCCCGGACGCCCGCCGGGCTGTTCCCCAGGCAGGCGAGCGCCCGCCGTCGGGCCCTGTCCCTCCGGGCTCAGGCCTGGAACAGCCGCCGCACCACCTGTCCGGCCGCGAGCGCATCCAGTCCCTCGTTGATCTCGGCAAGCGGCCTGGTGTCGGTGTGCAGCAGTTCCACGGGCAGCCTGCCCTCGCGCCAGTAGCCGAGGTAGAACGGGATGTCACGTGCGGGAACGGCGTCGCCCATGTACGAACCCAGCAGGCGCTTGCCGGCTCCGGCAAACTGCAGCGCCGGCACCGTCAGCTCTGCTGACGGGTGGGGCAGGCCGACCGAGACGACGGCGCCGCCCCGGGTGACGTGTCCCAGGCAGGCGGCGATCACCCCGGCCGAGCCGACGGCTTCGATGGCCACGTCCACGCCGTCGCCGGCGGCTTCCTTGATGAGACCGGCCGCGTCCTCGGGCGTCCCCACCGCGCTGGCGCCGCAGTCGAGGGCGAGCTGGTGTTTGCCAGGATTGGGGTCGATGGCGATCACGCTGGCGGCCCCGGCGAGGGAGGCGGCCATGACGGCGGAAAGCCCCACTGCCCCGAGCCCGAAGACGGCCACCGACTGGCCTGCCGCGACAGCGGCGGTGTTCAGCACGGCGCCCATGCCGGTGAGCACAGCGCAACCGAACATCGCCGCCACAGTGTCCGGGACGTCGTCGTCAATCACCACCACCGATTCCCGGGCCACCACGGCGTAGTCGGCGAAGGCCGAGACGCCCAGGTGGTGGTTGATCCGCTCCCCCGCCGGCGTCCGCAGCAGCGCCTCACCGTGCAGCAGGTCGCCCGAGCCGTTAACCTCGGCCGCCCGGTGGCACAGCGCAGGACGGCCCGACCGGCAGGCGCGGCAGTCCCCGCAGCTCGGCACGAAGACCAGCACCACGTGGTCACCCACGGACACATCGGAGACGCCGTCGCCGAGCGACACGACCCGCCCCACCGCCTCGTGGCCCAGCGCCATCGGTAGTGGCCGGACCCGCGAACCGTCCACCACGGACAAGTCGGAATGGCACAGGCTGGAGTAGGTGATGGCAATACCAAGCTCGCCGGCGCGGGGCTGCGGCCGCTCCAGTTCCTGCACGACGAGGGGCCGGGCGTCGGTGTAGCTGGGCTTCTGTGAGGGAGCTCCGGCCGCGGTTTCGGTGTTGGGGACCGTAGCGTAGAGGACTGCTGCTTTCATGGGAATCCTTGGTCTCGGTGAACGGGCAACTGCCCGGCCCCGCGTGGGTGGCGGGTCCGGGCAGCTGCTGAATGCTCGCTGGGGTCAGGGCTGAAGCCGGCCGGGTCTACTTCTTGCCCGCGGCCAGCAGGTCGGCAGTGCCCTGGGCATCGGCCGCATCCACGTCGTGGAGCGAGACGCCGCGGGTTTCCTTCAGGAAGAACACCGCGACGGCGGTGATGGCGCAGGCGATCAGCAGGTAGATGGCCACCGGAACGGAGGACTTGTAGGTGGCCAGGAGCGACGCGGCGATGATCGGGGCCAGCGAACCGGCGACGATGGAGGTCACCTGGTAGCCCAGCGAGACGCCGGAGTAGCGCATCCGGGTGGGGAACATTTCCGCCATGATCGCGGGCTGGCCGGCGTACATCAGTGCGTGGAACAGCAGGCCGATCATGATGGAAGCCAGGATGACCAGGTCGTTCTTGGTGTCCATCATCGGGAAGGCGAAGAAGCCCCAGGTGGCGCCCAGGATGGCGCCGGCCATGTAGACGGGCTTGCGGCCGAACCGGTCAGACAGCTTGCCGACCAGCGGAACGGCGGCGAAGTGCACGGCATGGGCGAACAGCAGCAGGAGCAGGATCCGGGTCGTGTCGGCCTGGACCACGGTCTTGAGGTAGGTGATGGAGAACGTCACCACGAGGTAGTAGAGGATGTTCTCGGCGAAGCGCAGGCCCATGGCCGTGAAGACGCCGCGCGGGTAGCGCTTGAACACCTCGGCAACGCCGTAGCCCTTGTGCCCGGCCTCGACCTCTTTGCGGGCTTCGAGGAAGATCGGGGCGTCGTTGACCTTGGTGCGGATGTAGTAGCCGATCAGGACGATCACCGCGGAGAGCCAGAACGCCACGCGCCAGCCCCAGCCGAGGAACGCTTCCTGCGTCAGCGTGGAGGACAGGATGAACAGCACGGCCGTGGCCAGCAGGTTGCCCATGGGCACGGCGGACTGCGGCCAGCTGGCCCAGAAGCCGCGGGACTTGCTGGGGCTGTGCTCGGCCACGAGGAGGACCGCCCCGCCCCATTCGCCGCCGACTGCGAAGCCCTGGGCAAACCGCAGGAAGACCAGGAGCGCGGGCGCCCAGTAGCCGATCTGCTGGAACGTCGGAAGGCAGCCCATGAGGAAGGTGGAAACACCCACCAGGATGATGCTCAGCTGCAGCAGTTGCTTGCGCCCGAACTTGTCGCCGAAGTGGCCGAAGACGATGCCGCCGATCGGGCGGGCAACGAAGCCGACGGCGTACGTGAGGAAGGCGGCGATGATGCCGTCCAGCTCGGTGCCGGCGTTGGGGAAGAAGGTCTTGCCGAAGACCAGGGTGGCAGCCGAGGCGTAGAGGAAGAACTCATACCACTCCACGACCGTGCCGGCCATGGACGCCGTGACAACTTTCTTGAGGCCTGAGGCCTTGACGTCGGTTTCTTCTGCACGCCTTGCGGCGGAGCTTTCCGTACTCATTGCGAACTCCTTCGGCGTCTTCCTCGACACCACGGGGACCAGTCGGGGGCGAACTGGTGTGATGCGCACCACGAACGCCGGATTCAACGAGTATGGTCTGCCAATGACGCAAGCTCAACGCCAAATAGTGCAGGGCGCATCTGCATAAATGCACACATCCACCGGTGGCGTTGCCACGATACGGTCGGCTCGGGCCGGGCGGACCGGTCCCGAATCAGTTGCGGAAGTGTTCCCTGAGCTGGGCATTCAGCTGCCCGATCTCCGTGAGGAAACCGTCGTGGCCGATCGGCGAATCGATCATGTGCACGTCCACGTTCCCGGGCAGGGCCTCGGCGAGTTCCAGCGACTGCGAGGGAAAGTACAGCCGGTCCGTCTCCACGGCGGCCACGAACACGTCGGCCGTGACCCGGGCCAGGGCTTCCTTCAGCGTCCCCCGCCCGCGGGTGACGTCATGGCTCATGAGCGCTTCCGTCAGGGCGATGTAGCTGTTGGCGTCGAAGCGCCGGACCAGCTTGTTGCCCTGGTGGTCGAGGTAGCTCTCCACCTGGTACCGGCCGCGGCCCGCCAGGGCATCGGCCTGCAGCGGCTCTTCAGGGGCCTGGGCGTTCCTGCCGAACCGGAAATCGAGCTCGAAGGCCGACCGGTAGGTGATGTGGGCAATCCGCCGGGCGAGCGCCAGGCCCTCCGCCGGTTCCGGGCCGCCGTAGTAGTCACCGCCGTTGAAGTGGCGGTCCTGCCGGATGGCAAGGGTCTGTGCCTGCGCGAAGGCGATTTGTTCAGCGGTGCTCCTGGCGCCAACGGAGATGACACCGCAGCGGCGCACGCGCTCCGGGAAAGTCACTGCCCATTCGAGCGCGCGTGCCCCGCCCATGGACCCGCCAACCACGGCGTGCCAGCTGCCGATGCCGAGCCGGTCCGCGAGCCTCGCCTCGGCAACAGTCGAGTCCCGAAGCGTCACCAGCGGAAAGCGTGAGCCCCACGGCTTGCCGTCCGGAGCGGTCGACGACGGTCCCGTGGACCCGTAACAGCCGCCCAGGATGTTGATGGAAATGACAAAGAACCTGTCCGTGTCCGCCGGCGCGCCCGGCCCGGCGAGCTGTTCCCACCAGCCTTCCTCGTCACCGGCACCCCGCGTCACGTGGGTGCTGCCGGTGAGGGCATGCTGAACGAGGATCGCGTTGGAGCCGTCCTCATTGAGCGTTCCCCAGGTTTCGTAGGCCAGGGTCACGTCCGGCAGGAAGCCTCCGGCCTCGAGCTCGAGGCTGCCGATGTTGAGGTACTGGACGGTGCCGTCGGGAAATGCACGGCCGTCAGGAAGAGTGCGGCCATCGGGAACTGCCGTCCCCTCCGGAACTTCGGCGGCGGGGACGTCGGTGCTGCTGACAGAAATCGTCATGGGTAAACCTCTTCTACGCGCTTGCCCGCCGGCAGCTGTCCGGCAGGCCAGGTCTTCACCCGGGGCACCCCACCGCGAAAGGAGGGTTGCCGGCCAGCAAGCCGGGGCTGTCGCTGGCACTCATGACCTGTTGCCCAGTTTACGAAACAGGCGGACATCTGCGCGAAGAATGTGACGGCTGTGTGACTCCCGGCCGATCCGCGCGCCGGGAGGACCACCAGCAACGGCCGGATCAGGCGCCTTTCGCCGCCCGGAATCCGGCGTCGAGGTCAGCCAGGATGTCGTCGATGTGCTCAAGGCCCACCGACAGCCGGACCAGGCCGGGGGCCACCCCGGCCACGCTCTGCTGTTCCGGGGTCAGCTGGCTGTGCGTGGTCGACGCCGGATGGATAACGAGGGAGCGGACGTCACCGATGTTCGCCACGTGCGAGTGCAGTTCCAGGGCATCCACGAAGCGCTTGCCTGCCTCGGCGCCGCCGGCGACGGTGAAGGACACCACCGCGCCGGTGCCCTTGGGCCCGTACTTCAGGCCCCGCTCGTACCACGGGCTGGACGGCAGTCCGGCGTACGCCACTGACTCCACATCGTCCCGGGCTTCCAGCCAACCGGCGACGGCCACCGCGTTGGCCACGTGGCGCTCCACCCGCAGGCTCAGTGTTTCCAGGCCCTGCGCGATGAGGAAGGCATTGAACGGGGACACCGCGGACCCCAGGTCGCGGAGGAGCTGGACCCGGGCCTTGAGAATGTAGGACAGGTTGGCTCCCAGAGCCCCGCCTGCGCCGAGGTCGCGGGCGTAGACCAGGCCGTTGTAGGTGGGGTCCGGCGTATTGAAGCCCGGGAAGCGCTCCGGGTCCGCACCGAAGTCGAAGTTGCCTGAATCCACGATGACACCGGCAATGGCGGCGCCGTGGCCGCCCAGGTATTTGGTGGCCGAGTGCACCACGATGTCCGCGCCCCACTCGAGCGGCCTGATGAGGTACGGCGTGGACAGCGTGTTGTCCACGATGAGCGGCACGCCGGCCTCGTGCGCAGTCCCGGCGACACCTTCGATGTCCAGGACGTCCTGCCGCGGGTTGGAAACCACCTCGGCAAAGAAGAGCTTGGTGTTCGGCTGCACAGCGTCGCGCCACTGCTCCAGGTTGTCAGGGTCGGCCACGAAGGTGACTGATATGCCGAACTTCTTCAGGGTGTGCGCCAGCAGGTTGTAGGTGCCGCCGTAGAGGCTGGGGCTGGCCACCACGTGGTCGCCGGCCTCGGCAATGTTCAGGATGGCGTACGTTTCTGCGGCCTGGCCGGAGCTCAGGAGCAGCGCGGCAAGCCCACCCTCCAGGCTGGCGATCCGCTGCTCAACGGCGTCCTGGGTCGGGTTGCCGATCCGGGTGTAAATGGGCGCGATCTCGGCGAGCGCGAAGCGGTCCGCCGCACTTTCGGCGCTGGGGAAGACGAACGACGTCGTCTGGTAGATCGGCAGCGACCGGGCGCCGGTGGCATTGTCCGGCACCTGGCCGGCGTGGATCTGGCGGGTTTCGAATGACCATGCGTCGGACATGCAGGCTCCTCTGCTCAAGGGGCATGTGCTGGTCCGGCACAGGCCCGCGCTTGCCGCACGGCGGGCGCCGCGCAACCAGGTCTTCACCCGGGGCACCCCGCCGCGGTGGAGGGTTGCCGGCCAGCGAGCCGGGGCCTTCTTCGCTGGCACTCATGACCTGCGACCAGTGTAGGAATGGCCCTGTTATGCCGACAGCTTTGTGACGAATTTCGTCAAAGTATGGACTTTTCGCAATGTTAGGCAACCCTAAGCTGAGAGCCCCGTCACAAAGTGCCAAGATGAGGGCATGCGCATGGATCACGTCTCTTACGCCTGTGAACACGATGGCCTCGCGGCCACCACCGAACGTATCTCCTCTGCCCTCGGCGTCGAAGCCGTAAAGGGCGGAGTGCACCCCCGGTTTGGGACCCGGAACATGATTATTCCGCTGGCCGGCCACAAGTACCTTGAGGTCGTTGAGGTCCTGGACCACCCGGCATCGGACAAGGCACCGTTCGGCCAGGCCGTCCGGGCCCGGTCCGCGGCGGGCGGCGGCTGGATGGGCTGGTGCGTCGAAGTTGACGACCTCGCCCCCTTCGAGGAGCGGCTTGGCCGCTCTGCCGTGAACGGCAACCGTAAGTTCCCCGACGGCCGGGAGCTGGTCTGGAAGCAGATCGGCATCCTGGGCCTGATCGCGGACCCCCAGGTTCCGTACATGCTGAAGTGGGAGGGCGATCCGGACCTGCACCCGTCCAACGCCTATGACAGCAATGTGAAGATGTCCAGCCTCACCATCGCGGGCTCTGCCGAGCGCGTGACCGAGTGGCTCGGCGAGCCGGTTGAACGGCCGCTGGAGGATGTCGCGGTGAACTGGGTGGCCCCGCACGGTACGCCGGGGATCCTCTCCGTCACGTTCGAAACCGCTGCGGGCGCCGTCACCATCTGACGCTCTCCGCCCTTCTCTTCGGCCGCCATCAGCGGGTGCCAACGACGTCACCCGCCGATGGCGGCCGAATCATTTTTAAGAACTGCAGTTAGCCCAGGCCGACGGCCTTGCCGAACAGGCTGAATCCCACGAACGCCACGATGTCCAGCAGCGCGTGCGCGATCACGAGCGGCATCACCCGGCGGGTTCTGGTGTAGACCCACGCAAAAACGATGCCCATGATGGCGTTTCCAATGAACGGGCCGAACCCCTGGTACAGGTGGTAGCTGCCCCGGAGCATCGAGGACACAAAGATCGCCAGAGGCATCGACCAGCCGAACTTGCCGAACCGGTCCAGCAGGTAGCCCACCACGATGACTTCCTCCACGATCGCATGGCGCACCGCGGACAGGACCAGCACGGGCACGGTCCACCAGTAGGCGTCGAGTCCGCTGGGGATGATCGCCGTCGTAATGCCCAGGGCACGCCCCGCGGCGTAGAGGCCGAGCGACGGAATGCCGATCAGGGCGGCCAAGCCGAGCCCCTGCAGCAGGTCCTTGCCAGGCCGGGCGAAGTTGAATCCCAGTTTCCGGAACGCGGAGCCGGAGTCATGCCCGGCCCCGGACTTCGACTCGCGCTGGTCGGTCAGGAAGTAGATCACCAGTAGGACCGGCACCAGGGCGAAGATGATGTCCAGGAGCTGGTAGGTCAGGTCGAAATACTCGCGGGTGCTTTGCGACCTGTTCAGCGTGGACGTCCCCTGCGCCAGCGGCGCCTGGGTCATCTTGTCCAGCAGCTGCACCACGGAGTAGACGGCGGACTGCCCCAGCGACAAGCCAAGGACAATCCATACTTCGAACCGCAGCCGACGGCGGGAGGGAACCAACATATTCCTATCTTGCCTGTACCTGCTGGTACTTTCCTGTCAGCCCGCCGGTTCCTGTCCGGCCGCGGGCTGACCCTATGCTGGGGAACTATGAGCGCTCCCGGGAAAATCATCATGATCCGGCACGGCCAGTCCGCAGCCAACGCGGACACCTCCATCTACAACAGGGTGCCCGACTACCGGATTCCGCTGACGGAGCTGGGGCTGGAGCAGGCGAAGGCCGCCGGGGAGCGCATCCGCCGCGAGCTGGATGGCCAGCAGGTGAGCGTTTACGTGTCTCCGTACCTGCGCGCCTACCAGACGCTCGAGGCGCTGAATCTTGGCTCGCTGACGGAGCGGGTGATCGAGGAGCCGCGGCTGCGCGAGCAGGACTGGGCCAACTTCCAGCTTTCCGGCGACATCGAGGACCAGAAGGAACTCCGCAACGCCTACGGCCATTTTTTCTACCGCTTCCGGGAGGGCGA
This sequence comes from Arthrobacter sp. NPDC058097, assembly GCF_042884885.1. Classification (NCBI taxonomy): domain Bacteria; kingdom Bacillati; phylum Actinomycetota; class Actinomycetes; order Micrococcales; family Micrococcaceae; genus Arthrobacter; species Arthrobacter sp. NPDC058097. The sequence goes on along the minus strand of NZ_JBHVSZ010000005.1, from coordinate 179,891 downwards.
GTCGGGCTCCGACGTCTACGACCGGATCTCCTCCTTCATGGAAACCCTGTACCGGCACTGGTCCAAGCCGGACTACTCCCCCAACGCCCTGCTGGTGACGCACGGCCTGACCATGCGCCTGTTCTGCATGCGGTGGTTCCACTGGTCGGTGGAGTACTTCGAGTCGCTGAACAATCCGGAAAACGCCGAGATCCGCATGCTGGTTCAAAACAGCCAGGGCAAATACGACCTCGACACGCCCTTCACCCAGTGGGTGGACCGCAGGATGGACGAAACCGTCCTGGACGCCCCGCCGGTGATCTTCTAGGCGGCGCTGTCCTCGTTCTCGCCTTGCGTTACGGGCCGGCCACGATCACTTCGGTGCCGCGCGCTTCGAACGCGGCCTTGTCCGCGGCGGAAATGCCCGAGTCGGTGATGAGCCGGGTGAAGTTGTAGCCGTCCATGGTGGCGAACGCCCTGCGGCCCACCTTCGAGGAGTCCGCGATCACGTAGGAGACGCTGGCGCGGCTGGCCAGCAGGGCATTGACTGTCGCCTCCGCCTCGCCGGTGTTGGTGGGCCCCACTTCGGCATCGACCCCGTTGACCCCGATGAAGGCGATGTCCAGCACCACCTTCTGCATGATGATGTCCGTGTACGGGCCCACAAGCTCATAGGACCGGGTATTGAGGATGCCGCCGGTCACCATCACCTTGATGTTGGGCCGGACGGCAAGCTGCGAGGCGATGTTGATGGCGTTGGTAACCACCGTGAGGGTGGGCTGGTTCGACGGCGAGTTGAGGTCCTCGCGGGTAGCCAGGATCTGCGCCAGGGCGGTGCTCGTGGTGCCGCCGCACAGCCCGATCACCATGCCCGGGGCGATGAGCGCCGAGGCGGCGAGGGCGATCTCCTGCTTGGCCACGGCGTGGTCGTCCCTGTTGTACCTGCCGGGAAGGTCGTAGGCCAGGGCGCCGGTGGTAGCGCCGCCACGGGTCCGCGTCAGGAGCCGCCGCTTGGCCAGGCTGTCCAGGTCGCGCCGGGCGGTTGCCGGTGACACGCCGAGCCGGGTGACGATTTCCTCGACCTCCACCTGGCCGGCCTCGGCAAGGAGATCCAGGATGGCCGTCAGTCGGTCGGTGCGGGTCATGCAGGGCCTTTCAATCCTAAAACGTCACGAAAAATGACGGATTTTGATTCTATCAGACCCCTAATGATCATTTTGCGTCACCTTGCACGGCCGGTGACCCCGCCTGACACTACCGTGCACGCACCCCCGCGCGCCAAACGGCGTGCGTGAGCGGCATGCCGGGCCGGTACGCCAGGTGGGTGGCGGACGGGGCGTTGAGGACGTGCAGGTCTGCCCGGTGGCCGACGGCGATGGAGCCCACCGCCCGTTCGCCGTCGACGTCGTTCCCGGACTCGCGCCGCAGCGCCAGGGCACCGCCGTACGTCGCCGCCCGGACGGCCTCGTGGACGCTCAGGCCCATCTGCAGGACGGCGGTGGTGACGCAGTACGCCATGGAACTCGTGTAGGACGTGCCGGGATTGCAGTTGGACGCGAGCGCGACGGGCACGCCCGCATCCAGGAGCTTCCGGCCGGGCGCCAGAGGCTGGCGGGTGGACAGATCGCAGGCCGGCAGGCAGGTGGCCACGGTTCCCCGCGTGCCCGTTCCGGCGGCGGCGTCCCAGCCGGACCATGTGGCGGCGAGATCGGCGATGTCCTGCCCGGAAAGATAGTTGACGTGGTCCACGCTCGCCGCGCCGAACTCCACCGCGAGGCGGACACCGGCGCCGTGGCCCAGCTGGTTGCCGTGGACCCTCAGGCCCAGTCCGGCGTCGCGGCTGGCCTGCAGCACCGCGCGCGACTGCTCCTCCGTAAAGGCACCCTTTTCGCAGAACACGTCCGCCCAGCGGGCGTACGGAAGCACAGCGTCCAGCATCGGGCCGCAGGCGAGTTTGGTGTACTCGTCCGGATCCACGCCTGCCGGCACCAGGTGTGCACCCAGATAGGTGACCTCGTCCGCCACCGTCGAGGCGATGCGGGCGCTCCGGGCCTCCTGCTCGATGTCCAGGCCGTAGCCGGTCTTCGTCTCCAGGTACGTCGTGCCCTGCGACACGGCCTCGGCAATACGGCCCTGCGCCAGCCGCGTAAGGTCGTAGTCGCTTGTGTTCCGGGTGGCCTCGGTAGTGACCGCGATGCCGCCGGCGCTGTACTCCTCCCCTGCCATCCGGGCCTCGAACTCAGCCGTCCGGTCGCCGGCGAAGATCAGGTGCGTGTGGGAGTCCACCCAGCCGGGCAGCAGGGCCCGGCCGCCCGCATCCACGGCGTCATCGGCGGCCGGGGCATCCGTTGCCCGGCCGATCCAGGAGACCCGTTCCCCCTCGATCACCACTGCCGCGTCTTTGAGGACACGGTGCTCCGCGTCCTGGGTCATCAGTTCGGCAATGTTGGTGATCAGCGTGCTCATGGATCCATTCTTCAGTGCCGGATGGACCAGCGCGTGGCAGCCAGCGCATCCGCCGTCCGGGATACCGGACCGGCGCCGCTGTCTTGCCCCACACCGCCCGCATGTCCGGCACTCTGTGCGTCACGGCCGTTCGGGCCCGCCAGGATCTGGGCCGCGGCCAGTTCAGCGATGCCGGACGACGTCTGGAAACCGTAGCCGCCCTGGCCGGCGAGCCAGTAGAACCCGCGGGCCTCGGCGTCGAACCCCACTACCGGGACGCCGTCGGCCGCCTCGGTGCGCAGGCCGGTCCAGGCCGTCCGGACGGTTCCGATCCCCAGCGTCGTCAGGGAGTTGAGCCGGGAGATGAGCCGCTCCACGTCCCCGGGACGGGGACGCGCGTCCTCCGCCGGGCTGGCCACGTGTTCCGACGGCGAGATCAGCACGTCGCCGCCTTCCTTGCGGAAGTAGAAGGAGTCGTCGGCGGCGGCCACCATGGGGCTGCCTTCCGGCAGCGGATGGCCGACGCCGACAATCGCTGCCGTGCGCCGGTACGGCTGCAGGCCGATCTTCTCGACGCCGCTCAGCACCGCCAGCTCGTCTGCCCAGGCGCCGGCCGCGTTGACCAGCACGCCGGCGGAGAAGCCTTCCTGCCCGGCGCCGACCTCCCAGCCTGATCCCAGCCGCTGGGCCGAGTGGACGCGGGCGCCGGTGACGATGTCCACGCCGGCTGCCGCGGCACGCGCCCGGTGCCTTTCCAGCAGCGCCGGGGCGTCGCACCCGAAGGACCCGGTGTCCAGGCCGGCTGCGGAGAAGGATTCGGGCTTCAAAGCCGGGCACAACCCGAGCGCTTCGTCATGGCTGATCAGGCGCATCTCGCCGCTGGCCTCGGCGCGCACGGTTTCGTCATCTCCGATGAGCAGAAAGCTCCGCGGCGACAGCACGGGCCGGGACTGTCCGGCGTCGTCCGCCGCGATCAGTTCCAGGGTGCGGACGGTCAGTTCCTGCACCACCGGCGGGCCGTAACTGGGTATCAGCTGCCGGGCCGAACGCGAGGATGTGTGGTACGCCAGCTGCTGCTCCGCCTCCACGAGGGCCACGGTGCATTTGCCGGCCAGCGCAGACGCCAAGGACAGCCCGGCAATCCCGCCGCCCACAATGACTACGTCATAGGTTGATGCCATGGGCTCAATCTTTACAGATGCCCGGAACCTGCGCAGTCACGATGCCTGCGCAGCCACCGCGTCCCGGCTCTTGACGAACGCCTGGACGCAGGTCTCGACGTCGTCGGCGCTGTGTGCCGCGGACAGCTGGACGCGGATGCGGGCAGCGCCGCGCGGCACTACAGGGAAGCTGAAGGCCGTGACGTAGACCCCGTGCTGGAGCATCTGGTCAGCCACCTTTGCCGCCAGCACGGCGTCGCCGAACATGACCGGCACAATGGCGTGTTCGCCCTCGAGCAGCTCGAAGCCTTCCTCGGTCATCCGGCGGCGGAACAGCTCTGCGTTCCGGAAGAGGCCGGCCCGCAGCTCCCCGGAGGTCTGCACCAGATCCAGTGCCTTGATGGTGGCCGCTACGATGGCTGGCGCCAGGGAGTTGGAGAAGAGGTAGGGGCGGGCCTTCTGCCGGAGCATGGCCACCACTTCGCCGCGGCCGGACACGTAGCCGCCGGAAGCACCGCCAAGCGCCTTCCCGAAGGTGCCGGTGAAGATATCTACACGGTGGGCAACCCCGGCGTGTTCGGGGGTCCCGGCACCGGTGGCTCCCATGAACCCGACCGCGTGGGAGTCATCCACCATCACCAGGGCGTCGTGCTTCTCGGCGAGGTCGCAGATGGCCTCCAGCGGGGCAAGGTAGCCGTCCATGGAGAAGACGCCGTCGGTGACGATGATCTTCCGCCGGGCGTCCTTGGCCTCCACGAGCTTCGCCTCCAGGTCGGCCATGTCCTGGTTGGCGTACCGGAACCGCTGCGCCTTGCAGAGCCGGATGCCGTCAATGATGGAGGCGTGGTTCAGGGCGTCGGAGATGATGGCGTCCTCCGGCCCGAAGAGTGATTCGAACACACCGCCGTTGGCGTCGAAGCAGCTGGAGAACAGGATGGTGTCCTCCGTGCCGAGGAACTTTGAGACCCTGGCTTCGAGTTCGAGGTGGAGGTCCTGGGTGCCGCAGATGAACCGGACGCTGGCCATGCCGAAGCCGCGCTCGTCCATGGCGGCCTTGGCCGCCGCGATGATCTCGGGGTGGTCGGCCAGGCCCAGGTAGTTGTTGGCGCAGAAGTTCAGGACGGGCGAGCCGGACTCCCCGATCTGCCCGGCCGTGATGTGGCTGGCCTGGGCGGAGTCGATGTGCCGTTCGGTCTTGTAGAGGCCTGCGGTGCGGATGTCGTCCAGCTCGGCAGCGAGCTGGTCTTTGATGGCTGAGTACATGGCGGGTTCTCCTCGGCTGGGAAACTGTCAGAAACTGTGGATGGGCAGGCGGCCGGGTTTTTCGGGCCCGATCTTCAGGCCGGGGTGTGGGTCAGACTTCGGACCAGTCGAGCACCACTTTGCCGCCGACGCCAGCCTTCGCGATCTCGAAGCCCTTCTCCCACTGGGTGGCCGGCAGCACGTCAGTGACCACGGCGGAGATGCTGGCGTGCACCGCGGGGTTGGAGGACAGCATGGCGCTCATGGCGTACCAGGTCTCGAACATCTCGCGGCCGTAGATGCCCTTCAGGGTCAGCATATGGGTGACCACCTTGCCCCAGTCGATGTCGATGGACTGGCTGGGGAGGCCCAGCATGGCGATGCGTCCGCCGTGGTTCATGTTGTCGATCATCTCCGGCAGCGCCGTGGGATGGCCGGACATTTCCAGGCCGATGTCGAAGCCCTCGCGCATGCCCAGTTCCCGCTGCGCCTCGCGGACCCGCGTCTTGGAGACGTCAATGGCCAGGTCCACGCCGAGCTGCCGGGCGAGCTCGAGCCGCGGTGCCGAGACGTCGGTGATGGCGATCTTGCGGGCACCTGCATGCCGGGCGACGGCGATGGCCATGAGGCCGATCGGTCCGGCGCCGGTGATCAGCACGTCCTCGCCCACCAGCGGGAAGCTCAGCGCGGTGTGCACGGCGTTGCCGAAGGGGTCGAAGATGGCGCCGAGCTCGGGCGTGACGGAGGGGTCCTGGTGCACCCAGACGTTCGTTTCCGGGATGACCACGTACTCGGCGAACGCCCCGTCCCGCTGCACGCCCACGCTGACCGTGTGGATGCACATCTGGCGGCGGCCGGCGCGGCAGTTGCGGCAGATCCCGCAGACGATGTGGCCTTCGCCGGATACCCGGTCGCCCACCTTGACGTAGCGCACGTCCTCGCCCGTGGCCACCACCTCGCCATAGAACTCGTGGCCGGCGATCAGCGGCGCCTCGATGATGCCCTGCGCCCAGGCGTCCCAGGACTGGATGTGCAGGTCCGTTCCGCAGATGCCGGTGGTCAGCACGCGGATCTTGACCTCGCCGGATCCGGCCTCGGGTTCCGGGCGGTCGGTCAGTTCAAACCCGGCGTGTGCGCCGGACTTGTAGAGGGCCTTCATTGGCTTCCTAACGTTCGGCATGCGGTGGCATGCGGGGAAATCTCCCTTCATTAGAGCCACTCCAGACCCGTTAGCACAAGGGGAATTTTCTCAATCGACGATTAAGGAATTGCTAAGGAATAGGATGGACGGCATGGAGATCCACCAGCTCGAAATGCTGCGGGAGCTTGGCGCGCTGGGAAGTGTCAAGGCCGTGGCCGATACCCTGCTCGTCACGCCGTCGGCCGTGTCCCAGCAGCTCGCCCAGCTGCAGAAAAGCGTCGAGGTGCCGCTGACGCGCAAGGAGGGCCGGAACCTGGTCCTCACAGAGGCAGGCCAGGTGCTGGCTGACGCGGGTGCCGCCGTCGTCAGCGCCATGGCCGACGCGCGGATGGCGATCGGCGCGTACCACAGCTCCACGGTGGCGCCGGTGACGGTGAGCGGTTTCCACAGCGCGGGGCAGGCGCTGTTTGCGCCGCTGGCCCGGCTGCTGGACGGCCCGGACAAGCCGAAGGTGCTGCTCTCCGACGAGGACGTGGCGCAGCAGGACTTCCCCGCGCTGACGGCGCGGTATGACCTGGTGCTGGCCCACCGGATGGACCACAGCCCCAAGTGGCCGGAGGAAAGGGTGGCAGTTATTCCGTTGGCGCACGAGCCGCTGGACGTGGCACTGCCGGCCGGCCACCGGCTGGCCGGGCAGGCGGCGCTGACGGCGTCCGACGTCGTCGGTGAACCCTGGGTGACCAGCCGCGCCGGCTACTCCCCCGCGGACGTGCTGTCCGCCGTCGCCGCGGTGTCCAGCCGGGAGCTGAACATCGTGCACCGGATCAACGACTACTCCACGGTGGCAGCGCTGGTGGCGTCGGGCAGCGTGATTGGCCTGCTGCCGCGGCACACGGCGCGGCCCGTGCTGAACCCGGACATTGTGCTGCGGCCACTGCACGGGATCAGCACCCGGCGCCGGATCGATATCCTGGCGCGCCCGGAAAACCTGAAGCGCGCGTCGGTCCGGGTGGTGTGCGAGGCGCTGCAGGACATCATGGCCCGCCTCAGCCACGGTTAAACCCAACTGGGTCGCAGTTGTTGTCGTTATGAGCCCTCAAAACGACAACAACTGCGACCCAGAATCGGGTTACACGCGGCTAGGCGGTGACGCCAAGCTTCTCCAGGATCAGCTCGCGCACGCGGCCGGCGTCGGCCTGGCCGCGGGTAGCCTTCATGACACCGCCGACGATGGCGCCGATGGCCTGCACCTTGCCGCCACGGATCTTCTCCGCGACGTCGGGCTGCGCGGCCAGGGCCGCGTCGATCGCTTCCAGGAGCGGGCCGTCGTCGGAGACCACGGCCAGGCCGCGCTTCGCGACGACCTCGGCCGGAGTGCCCTCGCCAGCGAGCACGCCGTCGAGGACCTGGGAGGCCATCTTGTTGTTGATCTTGCCCGCTTCCACCATCTTGCTGAGTTCCACGATGGTGGCCGGTTCGATGCCGAGCTGGCCGGGGTCGACGTCGGCGGCCTTGGCGCGGCCCACGATCTCACCCATCCACCACTTGCGGGCCACGGAGGCCGTGGCGCCGGCGGCGATGGTTTCCTCGATCTCGTCCAGCACGCCGGCGTTGACGACGTCGCGGAACTCCAGGTCCGAGTAGCCCCAGTCCTGCTTCAGGCGCTTGCGGCGCTCGGCCGGCGGCTCGGGCAGGGTCGCGCGGAGCTCCTCCACCCACTCCCTGGAGGGAACAACGGGAACCAGGTCCGGCTCCGGGAAGTAGCGGTAGTCGTCGGCGTCGGACTTTTCCCGGCCCGACGTCGTCGTGCGCGTGTCCTCGTGCCAGTGGCGGGTTTCCTGAATCACCGGCTCACCGGAGTCCAGGACGGCGGCGTGCCGCTGGATCTCGTAACGGACGGCGTGTTCGACGGCGCGCAGCGAGTTTACGTTCTTCGTCTCGGAGCGGATGCCGAAGCGTTCGCGGCCGTGCGGGCGCAGCGAGACGTTGGCGTCGCAGCGGACGTTGCCGCGCTCCATCTTGGCGTCCGAGACACCCAGGTTCTTGACGATTTCACGCACTGCGGCGACGTAGGCCTTGGCGAGCTCGGGGGCCCGGGAACCGGCGCCCTCGATCGGCTTGGTGACGATCTCGACGAGCGGAACGCCGGCGCGGTTGTAGTCCACCAGCGAGTACTCAGCGCCCTGGATGCGTCCGGCCGAGCCGCCGAGGTGGGTCAGCTTGCCGGCGTCCTCTTCCATGTGCGCGCGCTCGATGTCGACGCGGAACACGGTGCCGTCCTCGAGTTCGATGTCCAGGTAGCCGTCATACGCGATCGGCTCGTCGTACTGCGACGTCTGGAAGTTCTTCGGGGTGTCCGGGTAGAAGTAGTTCTTCCGGGCGAAGCGGCAGGATTCGGCGATCTTGCAGTTCAGTGCCAGGCCGATCTTAATGGAGGACTCCACCGCGGTCTTGTTCACCACCGGCAGGACCCCTGGCATGCCCAGGTCCACCTCGTTGACGTTGGTGTTGGGCTCGTCGCCAAACACGTTGGGAGCGGAGGAGAACATCTTGGTCTTGGTGTTGAGCTCCACGTGGACCTCGAACCCCAGGACGGGGTCGTACTTCTCCATGGCCTCTTCGAAGCTCAGGGTTGCGTCAGACATCAGTGTGAACCTCCGTGGCTCGAAGCAGCAGTCGAAGCGGCGAGTTCGGGGGCCTTGGCCAGCAGCGGACCGCCCCACTTCGCTTCCAGCAGGGATTCCAGGACAGCGCCCACCCGGTAGAGCCGTGCATCCTCGCGGGCCGGCGCCAGCAGCTGGATACCGACGGGCAGTCCGTCCTCGTCGGCCAGGCCGCCGGGCAGGGACAGGCCGGGGACGCCGGCCATGTTGGCGGGAATGGTGGCGACGTCGTTGAGGTACATGGCCAGCGGGTCGTTGAGCTTCTCGCCGAGCTTGAAGGCCGTGGTGGGGGCCGTCGGGGAGATCAGCACGTCGGCCTTGGCGAAGGCAGCCTCGAAGTCGCGCTGGATGAGCGTGCGGACCTTCTGTGCGGAGCCGTAGTAGGCGTCGTAGTAGCCGGCGGACAGCGCGTACGTGCCCAGGATGATGCGGCGCTTGACCTCGTCGCCGAAGCCGGCGGCGCGGGTGGCACCCATGACGCGTTCGATGGTCAGGGGCGGATCCTCGGGGAGCACGCGCAGGCCATAGCGGACGCCGTCGAACTTGGCCAGGTTGGAGGACGCCTCGGACGGCATGATCAGGTAGTAGGCGCCGAGGGCGTACTTGAAGTTGGGGCAGGAGACCTCGACGATCTCGGCCCCGGCCTCCTTGAGCAGCTCGAGGGACTCGTTGAAACGGTTCTCGACGCCGGCCTGGTAGCCCTCGCCGTGGAGTTCCTTGATGATGCCGATCTTCATGCCGTCGACGTTGCCGAGGCGCGCCGCCGCAACGAGGTCGCCCAGCGGGTCCGGCAGGGAGGTGGAGTCGTGCGGATCGTGGCCGCCGATGACCTGCTGCAGCAGCGCCGAGTCCAGGACGGTGCGCGAGACCGGGCCGATCTGGTCCAGCGAGGATGCCATGGCGATGGCACCGTAGCGGGACACGCCGCCGTAGGTGGGCTTGACGCCCACGGTGCCGGTGACGGCGCCGGGCTGGCGGATGGATCCGCCGGTGTCTGTGCCGAGCGCCAGCGGCGCTTCGAAGGCGGCGACGGCGGCAGCGGAGCCGCCGCCCGAACCGCCGGGGATGCGGTCCAGGTCCCACGGGTTGCGGGTGGGGCCGAAGGCCGAGTGCTCGGTGGAGGAGCCCATGGCGAACTCGTCCAGGTTGGTCTTGCCCAGGATCGGCATCTTGGCGGCGCGCAGCTTCTTGACGACCGTGGCGTCGTACGGGCTGTGCCAGCCTTCGAGAATCTTGGAGCCGGCCGTGGTGGGCTGGCCGATGGTGACGATGAGGTCCTTGACGGCGATCGGAACGCCGGCGAGCTCGTGCAGCTCCTCGGCGGCCTGCCCGCCGGCGGCGCGGATGGCGTCCACCTCGGCGGCGACGGCGAGTGCTTCCTCGGTGTTGACGTGCAGGAACGCGTTGACGCCGCGTTCTCCCCCGTCGACGGCGGCGATGCGGTCCAGGTGCGCCTGGGTGACCTCGACGGCGGTGACCTCACCGGCGGCGAGCTTCGCGGCCAGCTGGGCTGCGGAAAGACGGATGAGTTCCGTGCTGTTGGTTTCAGTCATGTTCTAGTCCTCATCCAGGATTGCCGGGACCTTGAAGCGGTCTGCGTCCGAGTCCGGAGCGCCGGAGAGTGCCTGCTCCGCGGTGAAGGTGTGGCCCACCTCGTCCTCGCGGAACACGTTGCTCAGCGGAATCGGGTGCGAAGTAGCCGGAACGCCGTCGCCGGCGGCCTCGCTCACGGACTTAACCGCGTCCACGATGACGGCAAGTTCGCCGGCCATCCTGTCCAGCTCTTCAGCACTCATCTCAATGTGCGCGAGCCGCGCTAGGTGCGCGACGTCGTCACGGTTGATCGCAGCCATGGATCTCCCTGCAAGTTCGGAATGGGTTTCCGAACTAGTCTACTGTCACGTTGCCCTGCCGCTTTCCTGCTACTCACCTTCCGGCCACGGAGCGGGACAACAAGCAACGCGGGGTCACTTAGCGCCCATCCGAAGGTCCGGATTGGGCGGCAAGTGACCCCGCGATGCTTGTTTCTGCTGTCTAGTCTCCTTAGTGGATGCCGATGGCTCCGGTCAGGATTGCTACTGCCAGCATGACCAGGGCGACGACTGCGCTGCGCCAGAGGACCTTTTTGTGGTGGTCGCCCAGGTCTACCTTGGCCAGGGAGACCAGCAGGAGGATGGCGGGGACCAGCGGGCTCTGCATGTGGAACGGCTGGCCGGTGATGGAAGCGCGGGCCATCTCGGCGCCGCTGATGCCGTAGTGGGCGGCCGTCTCACTCAGGACGGGCAGCACGCCGAAGTAGAAGGCGTCGTTGCTCATGAAGAACGTCATGGGGATGCTGAGGACGCCGGTGATGACTGCCATGAGCGGGCCCATGCTGGACGGGATGATCTGCACCAGCCAGGCGGACATGGCCTCGACCATGCCGGTGCCCTTCAGGACGCCGGTGAGGACGGCGGCGGCCATAACCATGCTGACGACGGCCACGATCGACGGCGCGTGGGCAATGAGCTGGGCGCCCTGGTCCTTGACATGCGGGAAGTTCACCAGCAGGGCGATGGCCGAGCCCACCATGAAGACGTACGGCAGGGGCACGAGGTCGGCGACGAGCATGCCCATGACGGCGACGGTGAGGGCCAGGTTGAACCACTGCAGCTTGGGGCGCAGGGTCTTGCGGTTGGGGTCCAGGGCGGTGTCGGCCATGGCGGTGTCGGTGTCGTCGACGAGGATCTCGGTGCGTTCCAGGACGGCAACCGAGGAACCTTCGGGGGAACCGCCGACGGCGGGGCCGCCCGTTGCGGGAACAGGTGCGGAACCACGGACCGAACCACCGCGGCCGGTGCGGCCGCCGCCGGCGGGAGTACCGCCGTCGAACCCTTCTGCCGTTTCCGGCGTTCCCCAGATCTCCGGCTGCGTGGCGCGGAGACGGTTGCGTTCCTGCAGGCCCAGGATCCAGGCGAAGACCAGGACGACGGCGAGGCCGGCGACCAGCGACGGAATCATGGGGACGAAGACCTCGTTGACGTCGATCTTCAGGGCGCTGGCGGCGCGGGCGGTGGGGCCGCCCCAGGGAACGATGTTCATGGTGCCGTTGGCCAGGCCGGCAACGCAGGTGAGGACGACCGGGCTCATCTTCAGCCGGAGGTAGATCGGCAGCATGGCCGCGGTGGTGAGGATGAAGGTGGTGGAGCCGTCGCCGTCCAGGGATACGGCAGCCGCGAGCAGTGCCGTGCCCAGGACCACCTTGGCGGGGTCATTGCCGAGCTTGCGCAGGATGAACCGGACCAGCGGGTCGAACAGCCCGACGTCGATCATCAGGCCGAAGTAGATGATGGCGAACATCAGCAGCGCCGCGGTGGAGGTCATGGACTTCATCGAGTCCATGACCATGTCGCCGATGCCGAGGCCGGCGCCAGCGAAAAGACCGAAAACGGTGGGGACGATGATCAGCGCCAGCACTGGCGTCAACTTCTTCGTCATGATCAGCACCATGAAAACCGCGATCATGGCGAATCCAAGTAATACCAGCACAGCCGGCTCCTTTTAGTGAACGGCACCACCCCGGTGTGATGCGTACTACAGAGGTTAGAGTGGCCCCGATCACGGCAGTGCCTTTGGCTCAATTGATTGGCATACTGCTTATTGGGAGCATTTTGCGCATTTTGCTCAAACGCCCTGCTGCCAGCCTGGAACGGCAGCCTGCAGCCGTTCGACACACAGAGGAGTGCCATGATGAGCCCAGCCGGCAGGCTTCCGCTCAGGTTCTCCACCCAGACACTGCTCCTGCAGCTGGGCGTGGTTCTGCTCGTTGTGCTCCTCAGCGGCGCGGTACATGCGTGGCTGACCTTTGAACGGCTGGGCCGCGAGGCGGAAAACCAGGCACTGACCCTCGCCCGGACCGTGGCCTCGGACCCTTCGGTGCGGGCCAACGTGCAGGCCATCAGCCGGCAGGCGGGCACTCCCCCGCCCGCGGAGCTGAAGGCCGGGCCGCTCATGGCGGTGGCCGAGGGCGCCCGCACCCGCACCGGCGCCCTGTTCGTGGTGATCACCGACGAGACAGGGCTGCGGCTGGCCCATCCCGACGCCGACCGGCTGGGTGAGCGGGTCAGTACTGACCCGTCCGAGGCGCTTGCCGGCCGCGAGGTGACCACCCGCAACACCGGCACGCTGGGCCCGTCGGCCGGCGCGAAGGTCCCGGTGTTCGCACCGGACGCATCTTCCGGTGCGGGGACTGGCTCAGGTTCCCGGACCGTAGTGGGCGAGGTCAGCGTTGGCTATTCCACCGAGTCCATCGGGCAGAGCCTGGCCCGGGACATCGTGCCGATCGTGCTGACCGCGGCCGGCTCGCTGGCCGCCGGGGTCCTGGCGTCGTTCCTGCTCAGGCGCCGGCTGCAGCGGCTCACACTCGGGCTGGAACCCGAGGAAATCGGCGCGTTGGTGCATGACCAGGTGGCGGTCCTCGAGGGCGTGGACGAGGGTGTGGTGGGCATCTCCGCCGACGGCCGGATCAGCGTGTTCAACGCCGCAGCCCAGCGCCTCCTCTGCCAGCCCGACCTCGCGGGCCAGCTATGGCAGGACGCACCGGTGCCGGCCCAGCTTAAGGCACTGACCCTGCCGGATGCCCGGGAGGGCGAGGCGGTGGAGCTGGTCGCCGGCGAACAGGTCCTGGTGGCCAGTGCCCGGAAGGCGCTGCACCGCCGCGAAGACCTGGGCTGGGTGGTCATGCTGCGCGACCGCACGGAGCTCCAGCACCTGACCCGGCAGCTCGACGCGGTGGGAACCATGTCCACTGCCCTGCGTGCCCAGCGGCACGAGTTCGCCAACCAGCTGCATACGATCGCCGGGTTCATGAGCATCGGCCAGCACCAGCAGGCGCGCGACTACCTTGAGAAGCTCGCCGCCACGGGTCCGCTGAAATTCCCCGTGGACCAGGCCGAACTGCTGCAGGACCCGTATCTGCAGGCGTTCATCGGCGCGAAGGGCGTGGAGGCCGATGAGCGCGGGGTATCGTTGCGGATCGGGCCGGAAACCCTGGTCCGCGGCCAGGTGACGGAGCCGCAGGACGTCACCACGGTGCTGGGTAACCTGATCGACAACGCGGTCAACGCGGCGGTGGCCGGCACGGCCGCGGAGCGCTGGGTGGAGCTTGAGCTGTTGGATAGCGAGGGCGACGGCGGCGGTACGCTGCACGTCGTCGTCGCCGATTCCGGCGACGGGCTGCCGGAGGGCAGCACTCCCGAGGCGGTATTCGCAGAAGGGTTTACGACGGCGGCCGGCAATGGTGTGCGGGGAGCCGTCCGAGCTGGCGGCGGCCAGGGGCTGGGCCTTGCCTTGGCGCGTCAGCTGGCCCGGCGGCGCGGAGGCGACGTGACGGTGCTGGAGCCGGGGAACGTCGGTGGCCCGGGCGCCGTGTTCATGGCCACGCTGCCCGGCACCACCACTGCGGCCACAACCGCGCGGAAAGCCTGATGGGCGCGCAACGCTTGCTGGGCGCCGGACAAGACTGATGGAGACCGGACGGAAGGACGAGGATGTCTGAGGATTTCAGGGTGCTGATCGTGGATGACGACTTCCACGTCGCCAAGCTCCACGCTGCCTATGTGGATTCCGTGGCAGGGTTCCTGGCGCTGCCGCCGGCGGGTTCGGCGTCGCTGGCACTGCAGTCCATCCACAGCCTGCGCCCGGACCTGGTGCTGCTGGACGTGTACCTGCCGGACGCCTCCGGCCTGGACCTCCTGCACCAGCTGGACGTGGACACGATGATCCTCAGCGCGGCATCGGACGCCGCGTCGCTGCGGACCGCGTTCCGGCGCGGCGCCCTCGGATACCTGCTCAAGCCGTTCACCGCCGAGTCGCTGTCCCAGCAACTTCGGTCCTATGCCCGGTACCGGCGGATCCTTGGCCAGCCCGGAGCTTTGGACCAGGACACCGTGGAGCGGGCAAAGCGGGCGCTCATTCCGGGCGACGTCTCACCGTCGGCCAAGCCGCGTTCGGCGACGGAGGCGGCGGTGCTGGAGTCGCTGGTTCCCGGCGAGCAGTACTCGGCGGCCGACGTCGCAGGCCGCGTTGGCGTGTCCCGGGCAACCGCCCAGCGGTACCTGTCCTCGCTGGCGGACGACGGCGCCGTCGAGATCCAGCTCCGTTACGGCACCACGGGCCGGCCCGAACACCGCTACGGCCTCCCGGGTTCCTAGAGGCGCGCGAACTGGCAGGTAACGCCCTTAAAACCGGAATTTGAGGGCATTACCTGCCAGTTTGAGCCTGAGGCCCCGCCGCTCGGCACGAACCCGCCTTTTAGGCTGCTTCCCTGCCTGTCCCGGGCGCAGTCCCGGGAGGAGCGGAGCTTTCGGGCAGGTCGGTGCTTTGGGGCACACGGGGTTGATCAGGCACGACTGGGTCAAGTGCCTTGAGTAGGGCGTGGATGTGTGGTGGCCAGCGGGGTGGTTCCCAGTCGGGTTGTTCGCTGGGGTAGTGGCGGCCGGTGGGCGAGGTCCAGCCGGGTGGGTCGTTGGCGCTGGCGGCGGTGGGTGTCCAGGCGGTGTTGTGTTTGAGGCGGTGGTGTTTTGGGCAGGGCTGGGCAAGGTTGCTGATTCCGGTGGGTCCGCCGCGGGCCCAGGCGAGAAGGTGGTCGGCGTCGTTGTCCAGGGAGTGGTTGTTGCAGTTGGGGAACGTGCATTTCGCGTCCCGAAGCCGGAGCCACTGCCGCATGGGCTTGGGGATGCGGTAGCTGGTCCGTCCGATTTCCAGTGGTGCTCCGTCATGGGGGTCGGTCAGCACTCTGCGGAAGGACGGGGCGTCCGCGACGAGTGCGCGGGCCATGGAGGGCGGGATCGGCCCGTAGCCGCTGAGCATGGCGGGTTCCTCGGTCAGGCCGAGCAGGGAGAGCGCCGGAACGGTGACCAGGACCTGGGCCGCGGGCGAGGGCACGCCACCGGCGGGAACCAAACCGGCCGGAACTTGGCCGGGGAGGCGGTCGTCAACAGCGCCGCCGCCGGCTACCTCGGTGAGGCCTGCTTCAGGTTCGAGGCCGGCGGTGAGGAGCCAGGTTGAGGCGGCGTCGGCGCGGAGTTGGGTGAGGGTCCGGGTTTCGTCGGGTCCTTGCATGACGCGGGCGGCTGCGGTGGTGCGGTCCCAGATCCCGGCCGCCTGGTCCGCGGGCAGGTAGGCCGAGAGCCAGGCCATCCCGTCCCGGTCCGGGGCGTACTCCACCCGACGGTCCGCCGCCGAACGGGCGTGCCGTTTTTCGATGCTGACCGGGTGGTGCCGCTCCCGCCAGGTACGCACCTTCGCCCGGAACCGGCACGGGACGAGCTCCCCTGCCGGGCAACCGCGGGCGGGGTCCGGCGCGTCCGGGTCCAGGAAATGCGCCTCCAACGCTGCTGCCCCGGCCGGATCGAGGTTCGCGGTTTCGTCGACCATGATCCGGGCGTGCTGCCACGACAGGGACCCTGCCTGCAGCCCCGATAGCGTCAGTGGCCGGACTGTGGTCAGCTCAAGGGCCTCGACCAGCAGGGCGCTGGCGGCGCGCTCGCTGATGGTCAGCACACACGCGATCTCCGAGGTCACAGCCATCTCCCTGACCATGCGGTCCTGCGGGGACTCGGCCGGCGACGCCATGGCCTTCTCGGCGTTGGCGTATCCGGCCGTGAGCTGGACCTTCAGGGCCGCGAGGCGGGCCTCCACCTTGGCCACCTCGTGCAGCCCGTCCAAACACGCATCCGCCTGCTCCCGCAAAGGGTCAACATGGGAAGGCGCAGGGTCGTCCTGCAGGGGGACGTTTCCTGCCGCGCGGTCAACGAACACAGCCAGCACCGGAGTAGAGGCGTCGATGGCCTCCATCGTCTCGACAGCAGCACTGCTTTCCATACCCGAAGCATCTCACCGAGCACTGACAATTTAGCGCCGGGCAGGTTAGGCACCTGGTCCAGCGACCGGCGTCGGGAAAAACAAAGCGCGAACTGGCAGGTAATGCCCTCAAAATCGGGATTTGAGGGCATTACCTGCCAGTTCGCGCCTGGTGGAGGTGCTAGCTAGCGCTCTTCTGGGCGACGAGCTCGATTTCCACGAGCATTTCCGGATCCAGGAACGGCAGCACGTGGACCAGCGACAGCGTGGGGCGGATCTCGCCGAAGACTTCGCCGTGCGCACGTCCGGCGTCCTCCCACTTGCTGATGTCCGTCAGGTACAGCTTGGACTGAACGACGTCGGCGAGCGCGAATCCGGCGTCGGCCAGGACGGTCTCAAGCTTCTGCAGGATGAACTGGGTCTGCTCGTAGAAGTCGCTGCCGACGATGCCGTTCTCGCCGCTGGCAGCGGTGGCCGAGATGTAAAGGGTGTTGTCCACCTGGACCGCGCGGGAGTAGCCGAGCTTCTGTTCCCAGACTGAGCCGGTGCCGAACGTCTTGCGCATGCTGCTGCGCCTTTCACTTGGGGTTTTAAGTCGGCTCCACTCTAGGCGGGCCGGACCTCCAGCCTGAAAACCAACAGCTTTATGTCAGTGCCGGGCACATACCAGTCGCGCTCGGGCACCCGCCGGAAGCCTGTCTTCCGGTACAGCCCGTGGGCGCTCTCCCAGTCCCCGCCGGTGGTCAGTGCCACCGCATGTATCCCGTCCAGCGACCTTGCGTGCGCAATGATCGCTTCGACCAGGGCCAGGCCGGCACCGCTGCGCTGCACGGCCGGATCCACCACCAGCATGCGGAACTCAAGCTCGTCGTCCAGCGCGATATCGGCATACTTCTCACCTGCCAGGGCCAGCGTCACCGAGCCGACAATCGTGCCGGTGCGCTCCGCCACCCAGATGGTGGCCCGTTCTGCCCGCGTGGCCACGTCCTGGATCTGCTTCATGTACGGATGGTCCGCGGTCTCGAAGTAGCCGGCCGCCAGATAGGCGTCCCGGGTGATGCGGGCGATTGCCCCAAAGTCGGCGGGGACGGCGGGACGGACGGTGATCTGCGGCTGCACCCGTCAATGGTAGTGCCAGGCAACCGATGCGCCCTGCGAAACAGCTGTTTCCGTGACTGAACTATCACGGTCCCGACGGCGGCGCTTCCCCGCGGCCCGGGACCATTCCGGGCAGCCCGACGACGGCCCGGGAGCCATGCCCGACGACGGTCCGGGGACTTTCCGGGGCCGCGTCCGCGCCGCTCTCCAAAGGAGCCTGCCGGTGTTACGAAGGGAGGCCCCGGAAGGCTCCGAATAACCTGACGTTGCGGCTTTCTTGCGGCGGATTTCCGGGAGTTTCCGGCGGTTTCGGCTTGCGACCCGCACGCTGGCTCCCGTGCTCATGCGCGTGTTTAGTGGTGTCCACCCACCCGCACCGCCAACTGAGGAGGATCCCCATGCCGCCGCACTTAGACCATCCGAAACGTCCCACCCGCCGCCAGCTGCTGGCCTGGTCCATTGCTCTTCCCGCCATCGCCGCGCTGACAGCCTGCAGCGTCCAGGCCACTGCGGCCGGCGAAACAGACTCCGATGCATTGAAGGCGCCGCTGGCCTCACAGGTTCCGGCCGGCACCGAACTGGTGGTGGGCGATCCGACCACTCAGGTCGCCCTGGAACTGTCCGGGCAGATCGACAAGTTCACCTTCCCCATCAAGTTCGCCAACCTGTCCGGCGGCCCGCAGACCACTGAGGCGTTCCGCGCCAAGGCCCTCGACGTCGGCTCCGTGGCGGACATCCCGCCGATCCACGCCACGTGGACCGGCCTGGACGTGAAGATCATTGCGAGCCAGTACCGCGCCAATGCGGTCCGATTCCCCGTCTACGAACTCGGCATTGCACCCAAGGCCGGCATCAGCAGCCTGGCCGACCTCCGGGGAAAGAAAATCGCCTACAGCCCCGGCCAGGCACAGGGCGCGCTGGTCCTGCGGATCCTGGAAAAGGCAGGGCTCAAGCAGAGCGACGTGAAGCTCGTGGAGCTGCCCAGCACAGGGGACGTCTACCCCACTGCCCTGGCGGCAAAGCAGGTGGATGCCGCTCCCTTGGGCGGGGTCAATATCAAGCGCTACCTGGCCAAGTACGGCGGCGAAGGCGCCACCACCATCAAGCACGGCCTCCGCGACGATCCCGGCCACCTCTACGCTCCGGTCCAGGTGCTGCAGGACCCGGCCAAGGCGGCCGCCCTGCGTGAATACGTGCAGCGCTGGGGTGCCGCGCAGCGCTGGATCGAGGACCACCCCAAAGAATGGCGTGACGGGTACTACGTCCGCAACCAGAACCTCAGCGCAGAGGACGGCGACTACCTCATCAAGGCCGCCGGACGGAAGGACATCCCCACCTCGTGGACAGATGCCATCGCCCGTCACCAGGAGACCATCGATCTGCTGGCCCGCGAACAGCAGAAGCCGCCGTTTGACGCCCACAAGCTCTACGACGTCCGGTTTGAGTCGATCGGCGGCACCGCCTTTGCAGATGGCTCTGCTGCAATCTCCGGTGCCTCGCCTGCAGCACCGGCCCCGGCGGCCACTCCATCTGCCGCAACCACCGGGGCCCGGCCATGACCGCCGGAGTGCTGGTCCGGAAACTGGCCGCCGGCGTTTCCCGGCCTGCCGGCACCGGCCAGCCAGGTCGGGAACCCAACAACGGCGAACCCAGCGACCGGAAGCCCAACAGCGACGATTCCAACAATGGGAAACAACGCAACGAATCAGGCAACGGAAATTCCGACAGTTCCGGCGCCCCGGACCGCCGGCCGCTGACCCGGCGGCTGGGCCCGGGTCCGCGGCGCCGGTTCGCCGCCCTCGCCGGCCCGGCACTGCTTCTGGCCGCCTGGTGCCTCGCCTCCGGCACGGGCCTGCTCGACCCGCGCATCCTCTCCGGGCCCTGGACCGTCGTCGCCACCGCCGGTGAACAGCTGGCCGCCGGGAAACTGCAGGAGCACCTCGGAATTTCTGCCCAGCGGGCGGCCCTGGGGCTGTTCTTCGGAATCGTCCTCGGCGTGGTCCTCGCCCTTGCTGCCGGGCTTAGCAGAGTGGGCGAGGCCCTGATAGACGGGCCGGTACAGATCAAGAGAGCCATCCCGTCACTGGCGCTCCTGCCCCTGCTTGTCCTTTGGTTCGGGATCGACGAGACCATGAAGGTCCTCACCATCACCCTGGGTGTGTTCGTCCCGATCTACCTGCAGACCCACGCCGGACTGCGCAGCATCGAAACCAAATACGTGGAGCTGGCCCAGACAGTGCGGCTGAGCCGCCTGGCATTCATCAAAAGAGTCGTGTTGCCGGGAGCCCTGCCGGGGTTCTTCCTCGGTCTGCGCTTTGCGGTGACCGGCGCATGGGTCTCCCTCGTCGTCGTCGAACAGATCAATTCAACCAGCGGCATCGGCTACATGATGGAGCTCGCCCGAACCTACGGCCAAACCAACATCATCGTCCTCGGCCTGGCCGTCTACGGAATCCTCGGACTCCTCTCGGACGGCGCCGTCCAACTCCTGCAACGAAAGGCACTTTCATGGCAACGAACGATGGCCGGCTGACCCCGACCGCCGTGACCCCGACAGCAACGGTCAGCGTGCGCGGCCTCATCCGCGGCTACGGACCGAAGGGCGTCCTGAACGGTGTGGACCTCGACATCGCCGCCGGCGAGTTTGTGGCACTGCTGGGTCCCAGCGGCTGCGGGAAAAGCACCCTGCTCCGCGCCCTCGCCGGACTGGATCATGAGGTCAGCGGAAGCGGAACGGTGACCGTGCCCGCCAAAGTCTCGGTGGTCTTCCAGGACTCCCGGTTGCTCCCCTGGGACTCAGTGCTGGGTAACGTCACGCTGGGCCTGCAGGACCACGACGCCGAAGAACGCGGCCGCCGTGCGCTCGCCGAAGTGGGACTCGCCGGACGCGAAAGGGCGTGGCCCCATCAACTCTCCGGCGGGGAACAGCAGCGCGTTGCGCTGGCCAGATCCCTGGTCCGCGATCCCGAACTGCTGCTTGCGGATGAGCCCTTCGGGGCGCTGGATGCGCTGACCCGGCTCAAGATGCACAGCCTGCTGGCGGACCTGGTGGCCGCCCATCAGCCTGCCGTGCTGCTGGTCACCCACGACGTGGATGAAGCGATCGCGCTGGCGGACCGCATCGTCGTGCTGGACCACGGCAAGGTGGCGCTGGAACGGAAGGTCATTTCAGGAACCAACCGTGCCCCGGACGACGCCGGCTTTGCGGGGGTGCACTCCGACCTGCTGGGAGCCCTGGGTGTGGACCGGCACCGCGTAGAAGCGGCTGCTTAGAAACCGCCGCCTAGAACTGCCGCCCGGAACTCCAGCCAGACCGTCCAGCCCAGACGCCCACGCCCCGGCACGTCGACAGCCAGACACTTTCGAAAAGGACCGAACCATGAGCACTCCCGAACGCACGCTGCACCTGAACGCCTTCCTGATGAGCACCGGCCACCACGAGGCATCCTGGCGGCTGCCGGAAAGCGATCCCCTGGCGGGGACCGACGTCCGCCACTTCCAGAACCTGGCAACCATCGCGGAACGCGGCAAGTTCGACTCCGTCTTCTTCGCCGACTCCCCCGTGATCTTCGGCGACGTGGGCCGGCGGCCCGCCGGGCGGCTGGAGCCCACGGTGCTCCTGACGGCCCTGGCGGCGGTAACGGAGAAGATCGGCCTGATCGCCACGGCCTCCACCACGTACAACGATCCCTACAACCTGGCCCGGCGTTTCGCCTCCGTCGACGTGGTCAGCGGTGGCCGCGCCGGCTGGAATGTGGTGACGACGGCGGGCCCTGACGCCGCGCGCAACTTCGGCATCGAAGACCAGCCGTCCCATGCGGCGCGCTACGAGCGGGCGGCGGAGTTCCTCGATGTGGCCGGCAAGCTTTGGGACAGCTGGGACGACGACGCCGTGGTCGCGGACAAGGAGTCCGGGATCTGGGCCGATCCCGGCAGGGTCAGGCCCATCAACCACACAGGCAAGCACTTCAGCGTGCAGGGGCCGCTGAACGTCCCGCGCTCCCCGCAGGGCTATCCGCTGCTGGTCCAGGCGGGCTCGTCCGACGACGGCAAGGACCTCGCTGCCAGGTACGCCGAGGCGGTATTCACCGCCCAGCAGACCCTCGCCGATGCGCAGGCCTTCTACTCCGACCTGAAAAGCCGGGCCGCCGCCGCGGGGCGGGATCCGGAAGGGATCAAGATCCTCCCGGGCATCGTGCCGGTGATCGGGTCCACCGAAAGCGAAGCCCGGAGGCTGGACCAGCAACTCGAGGACCTCATCAAGCCGGAGTACGCGAGGGCGCAGCTGGCCAAGACGCTGCGGGTGGATCCGGATGATCTTGCCCTGGACCGCCTGCTTCCGGCGGATCTTCCCAATGAAGATGAGATCGAGGGCGCGAAGAGCCGGTACACGCTGATCGTCCAGCTGGCCCGCCGGGAGAACCTGACCGTCAGGCAGCTCATCGCCCGGCTTGGCGGCGGGCGCGGGCACCGGACCTTCACAGGGACGCCGGAGCAGGTGGCAGACGCCATCGAACTGTGGTTCCGGAACGGCGCCGCGGACGGTTTCAACATCATGCCCGCGGTGCTCCCGTCGGGGCTGGAAACGTTCGTGGACCACGTGGTTCCGGTACTCCGGGCCAGAGGCCTGTTCCGTGCCGAATACACCGGCAACACGCTGCGCGGGCACTACGGCCTGGAGCGGCCGCTGAACCGGTACTCCGGTGCTCTCGCTTTGAATTCGGTGTAGACCCGGACGCCCGCCGGGACCATAATTCCTGCACCGCATGTTCAACACTCGCGGTGCAATGGAATGAAGGGAAGAGCCCATGAACGAGGAAGGGGCTCCGCGGCTTACCGTCGTGCAGCCCGGACAAGGCAGGGAAGCACCGCTCGGCGGCATCGGCGTCGTGTTCAAGCTCTTTGGCGAGGACACCAACCAGCAACTGTCCATCGTGGAGCACCCGTTCCCGGTGGGCGCGCTGGTGCCGCCGCACATCCACACCCGCGAAGACGAGTACTCGATCGTCATCGAGGGCGAAATAGGATTCCGGTCCGGTGACCGCGAGGCGGTCCTGGGTGCAGGCGGGTACATCACCAAGCCACGGAACGAACTTCACACCATGTGGAACGCGGGCAAGGTGCCCGCCCGCATGATCGAGGTGATCAGTCCGGCCGGATTTGAGCACTTCTTCTGGGGCCTGGCCAACCACATCGAAGCCGGACTGCCGGACCCCGAGACGGTCGAGAAACTCGCGGCCCACTTCGGGCTGCGCTTCGCCGAGGCGCCGTGGCTGCCGGACATTATTGCGCGCTACAACCTGACGCCGCCGCGGATGTGAACCGCGCGCATGTGAACCCGCGCATGTGAAGCATCGGACCGCAAACCACCCGGGCCGCAATTGGCCGGCGGCGGCCCGCGCGGCGGCGCAGGGGAACTAGAGCGGGAACTTGCCGGACATCTCCAGCGTGCCCGCGCAGGTCCAGGCCGACAGCCGTTCCTCGGCGGAGGGCCCTCCCTCGAGCGGGCTGGTGAGCCGTGGGCGCCGCACCCAGCATCCGGCTTCCTCGGCCACCAGCGCACCCGCGGCGAAGTCGTGCTCGTTCAGGCCACGCTCGCCGAAGGCGTCGACTGTTCCGTCGGCAACCATGCAGAGGTCCAGGGCAGCCGAGCCGAGCCGGCGCACGTCGGCGAAGCCGTCCACGAAGCTGCCCAGCGCCGCGAACTGCTCAGCGCGCACTTCCGGGTCATAGCTGAAGCCCGTGGACAGGAGCTGGCCGGTGCGGCCGGGAACCGGACCGGTCAACTGCACCCGCTTTCCGTCCTGCTCCAGCCAGGCACCCTGGCCCCGGGAAGCATAGTACACGCGCCCCAGCGCGGGGGCATGTACGACGCCGGCCAGCCACACGCCGTCGGAATCGGCAACAGCCACGGAGGTGGCGTAGTAGACGATATTGCGGATGAAGTTGGTGGTGCCGTCCAGCGGATCAATGGACCACCGCAGCCCGGTCGGCTGCTCGGGCCGCGTGGTCCCGTGTTCCTCGCCGGTGATCACGTCGCCCGGGCGCGCACTGCGGATGGCGGTGCGCACGGCTTCCTCGGCGGCAACATCGAAGGCGGTGACCCAGTCGCCGGCTTCGCCCTTGTTGGCCACCGTCCCCGAGTCCAGGGCGCCGTTGCTGCGCTCGGCCAGCACACCGGCACCGGCCGCCGCGGCGGCCTTGGCCACGTCCAGGAGCCCGGTCACGTCCAGGCGGCTTGCAGTATCCAGTGTCACTCGGAGTCCTCCCCGTTACCCGAAACGGCGGTTGCCTCGGGATCGTCAGTTTTAGCGTCAGGTTCCCCGTCAGCCAGGGCGTCCCCGTCAGCCGCGGCAGGCCCATTGGCCAGCAGTTCCCGGAATCCGTCCTCGTCCAGGATGGGCACTCCCAGCTGCTCGGCCTTGTCCCGCTTGGTGCCGGCATTGTCACCGGCCACCAGGTAGCTGGTCTTCTTCGACACCGACCCTGCCGCCTTGCCGCCGCGGACCAGGATGGCTTCCTTGGCCTCGTCGCGGCTGAAGCCTTCCAGGGTCCCGGTGACCACGACGGTCAGCCCCTCGAGGGTACGCGGCGTGGACTCGTCCCGCTCGTCCTTCATCCGCACCCCCGCTGCTGCCCAGCGGTCGATGATTTCGACGTGCCAGTCCTCGGCAAACCATTCCTTGAGGGCGGCAGCAATGGTGGGGCCGACCCCGTCCACGCCTGCGAGCTCCTCCTCGGATGCCTGCCGGATGGCGTCCATGGTGCCGAAGTGGTTGGCCAGGGCGCGCGAAGCCCGGGGACCGACGTGCCGGATGGACAGCGCCACCAGGACGCGCCACAGGGGCTGGGTCTTGGCCTTTTCGAGCTCGGTGAAGAGCTTCCGGGTGGTGGCTGTCGGCTTCGAGGGCGTCTTGGCCGTTCCCTTGCTGTAGAAGTAGGGCACCAGCTCGAACTCGCCGGTGGGAACACCCTTGGACCGCTTCTCACGCCGGATCTTCACCGGTTCCAGGTCCTCCGGCGTCAGGTCGAATAGGGCCGCCTCGCTGACCAGCGGCGGGACCTCGGGTTCCGCCGGCTGGGTCAGCGCGATTGCTGCCTCCCAGCCGAGGGCTTCAATGTCGAACGCTCCGCGGCTGGCCACATGGAACACGCGCTCACGCAGCTGCGACGGGCAGGACTTGGCGTTGGGGCAGCGGATGTCCACGTCCCCTTCCTTCCCGGGAGCAAGGGGCGTTCCGCAGGAGGGGCATTCGGTGGGCATCACGAAATCGCGCACGGGCGGGTCCTGCTGGTCCCGGAGCGCAAGCACCGGACCGACGATCTCGGGGATGACGTCGCCGGCTTTCCGGAGCACCACGATGTCGCCGATCTTGACGCCCTTGGCCTTGACCACGTCCTGGTTGTGCAGGGTGGCCATGCCCACGGTGGAGCCGGCGACTTTAACCGGCTCCATGATCCCGAACGGCGTAACCCGGCCCGTGCGGCCGACGTTGACCGCGATGTCCAACAGCTTTGTGTGCACTTCCTCGGGCGGGTACTTGTAGGCGACGGCCCAGCGCGGAACGCGGGTGGTGTAGCCCAGGGCGCGCTGGGTGGCGAAGTCGTCGATCTTCACCACGATGCCGTCAATCTCGTGAAGCAGGCTGTGCCGCTTGTCCCCGTATTTCTCGATGAATGCCAGCACCTCGGCGGGGCTGCCGAGAACCTCGAAGTACGGGCTGACCGGCAATCCCCACTCCGCCAGGAGCCGGTAGGTCTCCGACTGGCTGGCTGCCTGCAGGCCCTCGCGGGCGCCGATGCCGTGGACGAACATCTGCAGGGGGCGCTTGGCGGTTTCTGCCGGGTCCTTCTGCCGGAGCGAGCCGGCCGCGGCATTGCGCGGGTTGGCCAGCGGCGCCTTGCCCGCCTCAATCAGCGCCTCGTTGAATTCGGCGAACGCCTTGGACGGGATGAACACCTCGCCGCGGATTTCCATCTCGGCGGGAAATCCGCTGCCGCTGAGCTGCTGCGGGATCTCCTTGATGGTGAGCACATTGTGCGTAATGTCCTCGCCGGTGGTGCCGTCGCCGCGGGTCGCGGCCCGGACCAGCTTGCCGTCCCGGTAGAGCAGGTTCACGGCGAGGCCGTCGATCTTCAGTTCCGTGAGCCAGGCGGCGTCCGGATTGCCGGACTTGGCGACCCCTGCCTCCGCCTTGGCGATCCAGGCTTTCAGTTCGTCGATGGAGAACACGTCCTCCAGGCTGTACATGCGCTGGAGGTGTTCGACGGCGGCAAACGCCGCAGACACTTCTCCGCCAACCTCCTGGGTGGGCGAATCATTGGAGACGAGCTCCGGATGCAGCGCCTCGAGTTCCTCCAGCCGGCGAAAGAGAGTGTCGAACTCGGCGTCGGAGACGAGGGGCTCGTCCTCCTGGTAGTACGCGAAGCGGTACTTCCGGACGAGGTCCGCCAGGTTCTCGTACTCATCCCGTACCGATTCAGACGGAATGGCTTCCGGCTCAAGCTGGTCAGTTCCGGTGGCTGCGGCGGTACCCGTAACTGCGTTATCTGTGGGGCCTGATGGTGTGCTCACAGACCTATCTTGCCTTACAGCAAGGACATTTTGCCGGGGCGGCAGGCCTCCCCTGCCGGCAACAGTCCTACCAGTGGCCGGGGCGGTTGCGGCTCCACAGAGCGAAGGCCAGTCCGCCCAGACCCACCAGGAGGACGCCGCCCATGATGGCGAACAGGCCGAAGATGCCGATGCCGGAGCCCTTGTCCGCGACCACGACGGCGGCGGCCTGGCTGGCGTGGACCGGGGTGGGGATCGGTTTGGTCCAGGTGGATTCGGCCGCGGGGGCGGAGGACGACGGGCCGGGAGTGGCTGCAGAGGTGACCGGAACCGCGGCGGGCGTCGCCACCACCACGGCGGTCCCGGCATCGGCGGGCTGCGGGGCCAAGGGCGTCATCGCGGGAGCGGGGACGGCCGGCGCGGGTGCGGGGGCAACGCGCGGCGCCGCTGGCGCCACGGGCCGTACAGGGGCGGGGGCCGGCGCAGGTGCCTTCCGTGCCGGCGGCGGTGCCGGCGCCGGAGCCGGCGCGGGGGCGGGGGCCGCCGTCGTCGTCGGAGCCGGAGAACCGGACGACGGCGGAGCTACCGGCGAAGGCGATACGGTGCACTGTTGCTCGGGCAGACAGGCGGCCTGCGCCGCTCCGGCGGCGCCGGCCGCAACAGTGAAAGCCAGCATGGCGGCGGCAATTCCGGGCAGCAGCGCGCCACGCAGACGGGTGATTCGGATCATGGAAGTACCTTTGCAGCCGCGCAGCATACCCTGCGCCGAGTTTTGTCCCGGGTATCTTCCTACAGTCCGGCGCGGCGCGCCAAATCGGCTACTGCCGGTTTTCCGGCGGCAGCGCGATCTGGAGCTTGCGCACCTTGCCCCGGCCCACGATGTAACCGCGCCCCGGAATGAAGTCGGTGCCGACCCGTCCGAGCGACGTATTGAGGAGGCTGTCACCGTCGATATCGCCCGGATTGATCAGCAGTCCCCGCCTGCCCGACTTGAACGGCTGGGCCAGCGACCACGCCGATGACCAGGTGGATGTTTCGGACTCCCCCACGATCCACTGGTCGGCCTTGATGGACGCCGCCACCAGCCTTTCGATGCCGGATTCGGCCAGGGTATCCGTGAATTCCGTGAGTCCCTCGATGAAGATGGCCACTTTTCCCGGGTTGGCCGAGGCGTGGTCCGTGAGTGCCTCCACGGCCTCTTCGACGTCGTCGGCCCCCACCAGCGAACGGTCCC
The DNA here is from genome assembly GCF_042884885.1 of Arthrobacter sp. NPDC058097. NCBI lineage: Bacteria > Bacillati > Actinomycetota > Actinomycetes > Micrococcales > Micrococcaceae > Arthrobacter > Arthrobacter sp. NPDC058097. Next base: position 152,533 of record NZ_JBHVSZ010000005.1, on the reverse strand, counting down.
AGACGGGCAGGGACGCCACCGCGGATTTCCTGGCGGCAAGGTAAACCAGTTCGGTGCCGGGGTTGGACCGGCGCAGCGCGTAGGCCATGGTCACCAGGGCCACGGTCCGGCCGGCGCCCGGCGGACCGGCGAGCAGCAGCGGCCCCTTGGCCATGAGCGTTGCCGGCTGCAGTGTTTCGTCGTCCACGCCGATGACGGGAAGGTCCGGGAGCCCGGCGGGCAGGATGTCCAGGTCGATTTGCTCGGGCAGCCGCTCGATCCGGGGAGCCCGTTCCACGCCCTGGCGGAGCATGGCCTCGCTGAGTTTGTGGACTTCGCGCGCCTGCAGGGCCAGGTTGGAGTTGCCGCCCAGGACGGCGAGCTGCACCTCGTGGCCGCCCAGCAGCCCGCGGCCGGGAGGCGAGGCCTGGCCGAGGACGTCCTTCGGCACGTCCATGGTCAGGTAGTCGTCCTCGGCGGAAAGACGCAGCACCAGCCGCCGCTGGATGGAGGCAAGCAACGACGCCGGGACGGAGTTGGGGCGGTCACCGGTGACAACGAGGTGGATGCCCAGGGGACGGCCGTCCGTGGCCAGCTGCAGGAAGAGGTCCCAGAGGCCGGAGAGCTTGCTGTACTCGTAGGCCTCGCGGAAGGCCGACATGCCGTCGACCAGCACAAAGATGCGCTTTTCATCCGGCAGGCCGGCGAGCTTGCGGTACTCGCCGATGGTGGAGGCACGGACCTCGGCGAAGCGCCGTGCCCGGTCCTCGGCGAGATCGCTGAGCCAGCGCAGGAGCCTGCCCACGCGCTCCACGTCGTCGCCGTCGATGATCCCGCCCACGTGCGGGAGCTCCTCGAGCATTTTGAGGCCGGCGGAGCCGCAGTCGATGCCGTAGACGTGGACGGGGCCGCCGCGGGGTGTGACGGCAGCCGCGATGGCGATCCCCCGCAGCGCCGCGGACTTGCCCGAGCCGCCGGTGCCGTAGATGGCCATGTTGCCGTCTTTGTCCGGTTCGTAGAACACGGTGGGCTGGTCCTGGCGGGCGGGATCGTCCGCCACGCCCAGCAGGAGCCGTTCGTCGGTGCGCGGGTTGGGGAGCAGCGAGAAGTCGTAGGTCGTGGCAAGTTCGTTCAGCCACGGCTTCCGCGGCGGCTCAATGGCCAGCAGGTCCGCGGCGGCGATGACGTTGGCGGTCATCCGGGCGATGTCGTTGGGTCCGGCGGGTTCGTCCTGCACGGCGGTGTCGGGCGCCGGTGTCTCCCAGGTGGGACCGGACCCGAAGGCCATCTCCACGATGTCGATCTGCGGGCGCTGCGGGCGTTCGGTGGTCCAGCCGCCGGCGTAACCGGTCTGGAACCCCTGGATGCGGCCCGGCCCGGTTTTCGCCGCGCCGCGGCCCGGAATGGAGGGGTCGAAGTACGCGGCGTCCGGAACGCCGAGGATATCCGTGGCGTCGTCTTCGTCGGCCATGCGCAGCGCCACCCGGAGGTTGGTGTTGGCACGCAGGCTTTCCTTGATGACGCCGGCGGGCCGCTGGGTGGCGAGGATCAAGTGCAGGCCCAGTGACCGGCCGCGGGCGGCAACATCCACCACGCCGTCCACGAACTCGGGCACCTCGGTGGCCAGGGCTGCGAATTCATCCACCACGATGACCAGGTAGGGCGGGGCCTCGGGATCTGCCTCGCGCTGGAGGGCGAGCAGGTCCTTGGCCTTTTTCCTGTTGAGCAGGTGTTCGCGGTAGTGGAGCTCGGCCCGCAAGGAGGTGAGGGCGCGGCGCACCAGGTGCGGCGAGAGGTCGGTGACCAGGCCCACGGTGTGCGGCAGGTTGACGCAGTCGGCAAACGCAGCGCCGCCCTTGTAGTCCACGAACAGGAAGCTGACGCGGTCCGGGCTGTAGGCGGTGGCCATGCCCATGACCCAGGACTGCAGGAACTCCGATTTGCCGGCGCCTGTGGTGCCGCCCACCAGCGCGTGCGGCCCCTCGTTCTTGAGGTCCAGGTGCAGCGGTTCCACGCCCTTGGATCCCACGAGGGCACGGAGCGAGCCGTTGTCCTTGCGGTTGGCGACGGCGGTGGAGCGGACGGAGTTGTTCTCCTGCCAGCGTTCGGCCACGGCCTGCGGGTTGTCGAGGAAGTCCTTGCCCACCAGCGCTGCATAGGACACGGCGCGCGGCAGGTTCGAGTCGTCCTCCACGGGCTTTCCGGCGTCGACAACCGGCGAGAGCATGCGGGCCAGCTGGCCTGCAAGTTCGGCGTCGAGGCTCTCGCAGCTCACGGGGTAGGTGTGGCGTCCCAGCCGGACCTGCCCGGTGGTGGTGCCGTGCTCGCCGTCGACTGCCATGAAGTCACGGCAGGCGGCCGGAAGGGATTCGACGCCGGCAGCCACCCACAGGACGTGGACGCCGGTATCCGGTCCGCGTTCCACGAGCCGGGTCAGCCGGCCGCGGTCCACCGGCGCGTCGTCCTCGACAATCACCAGCACCGAGGGCAGTACCGGCGGCGGAACCTCCGCGGTTTCGTCGAGGATGCCGGGCCGGTGCACAGGACCCTGCGCGGGACCCTGCGAGCGCAGCGCGGCCTCCCGGAGTTCCACGAGGTCTTCGATCCGGGCCAGCAGGCTGGTGCCGCCTGCCGAGCCGGCCGCGAGGTGGTCGCCGCCGAGCGGGCTGTGGCTGGAGCCGACGTGCGGCAGCCACTGCAGCCAGTTCCAGCGTTCCCGGGACCGGGCCGAGGTGATGGCGGCCACGGCCACTTCCGCGGGGGAATGCAGGCCCACGAGCTGGAGCACCACTCCGCGTGCCACGTCATCGACGAGTCCGCGCGGCCCGGCGAGGCCGAACGAGCCCGCGGACCGCAGCTGGGAAACGACCGGCACGCCCTCGATCTGCCGGAACTGGTCCAGGCAGTCCTCGATCTCGCGCCGGTACTCTGTCTCGGTTTCGGCGGTGTTCGGCTCCTCGAACGGAATCCGGGACGGCACCGTGCCGAGCCCGAAGCGGAGGGCCAGGAACCCGGAGTGCTCGGGCCGGTGGGTCCAGAGCAGCGGGCCGAGCTTGTAGATGGAGTCCACGGTGTCACTGACTGACGGTGCTTCCTGGAGCCGGACGGCCCGTTCCACGCGCTGCAGCTCGGTGGTGTCCTGCCGGAAGGCCGCCATGGCCTCCCGGAACTGCTTCAGCTGTTCCTTGCGCTCGCGCTTGCTTTGCAGCTTCTGGTCCACGTAGTGGCCCACGATGAACAGCGGCATCATCAGCATGAAGAGCATGGACAGCAGGCTCTGGGTCACCGCGAACAGCACCGCGCCCATCATCAGCGGAGCGATCAGCATGATGTAGGGGAAAGGGTGGTGGTCCTGCCGCTTGGGTCCGGCCGGGGGCACCCGCTTGCCCGGGGCGAACCGGGGCACCACCCGCGGGGAACGGTTGAAATCAACCAGGGGCGACGTCGGGGCTGCCGCGCCGCTGCGCGCCAGCGGCACCACAGTCACCCCGGTGTCGCCCAGCGTGACGGTGTCGGAGGAATTCAGCGTGGCGCGGGTGACGGGCAGCCCGTCCATCTGGAGGCCATTGGCGGAGTTCGTGTCGACGATCTCGATGCTCTCCCCCACCGTGATGCGGGCGTGCCGCTTCGACGTGAGGGGGTCGGTGAGCCGGACGTCCACGTTCCGGTCCCTTCCGATGTAGCTGGTGCCGGACGGCAGCGAAAACTCCCGGCCGACGTCGGGCCCGGAGACTATCCGGAGTGTGGCCGCGGCGGGGCCGCGGTCCGCGGCAGGGCCGGCGTCGTTCGGGTTACCGAACTGGTCGCTCACCTGGGTGAGCGAAACGACGGACCCCGGCCGCAGCCCGGACTCAAGGAGGTTGTCCGCCCGGTCCAGGACGATGCCGCGCATGCCGCCGGCCACGAAGGCCTCGTCGATCCGGAGGGAAAGGTTTGGCGGAGCGGGCTCCTCCCGCCGGGCGGGGTCGGCGGTCCACAGCTCGGTGGCGATGTCCGCGACCGTTGCGCGGCCGTCCACTGTGACGGCCAGGTCTTTGGCCTCGGCGGGGTCCCTGCGCAGGGTCAGTCGGATCCTCATGCTTCGACGTCACCGCGCATCTTTTCCAGCAGGTGCAGGTCCTCGGCGGTAACCAGGTGCGAGGTGACCGCGTGCTCCACGAGGCGGGCCCGGCGGTTGGTGGCCAGCTTGCCGCCGCCGCCCCGCAGTCCGGCCACTCCGGCACGGTCCAGCTTGTCGCACACGTTGTCCAGCTTCCGGTTGAACCGGGTGAGGGCCCAGCCCAGGGTCCGGGCCGCCTCCGCGGAAGACGGAATGGCGCTGAATCCGGTGCCTTCGCGCCGGAGCATGGGTTCGGCGAGCGCCACGATGAGGGCCTTCTGGGAGTCCGTGAACACCACCGGGCCGATGGTGGTGTCCCCGCCGCTGGTTTCGCTGCTGGTCTCCTGCCGGAACGACGGCGTTTTCAGGTGGACGGCGAATTCGTACGTGGTGGGTCCGGCCGTGAAGATGACGCTGGTGTGGCTGAACACGAGCGGCAGCCGGGCGCCGGGCGAGAGCCAGGCCTGCATGCCGCCGGATCCGTCGGCCACCGTGGCGGACAGCCGGCTGCCCACGTTGCTGAGCCACCAGATGCCGTCATACCTGGCGATCTGCAGGAAGCGCCGGTGCAGGTAGGGGTTGTCGTCCACCTCGAGGTCGCCCTCGCGGCCAATGCTGAAGATGTCCTCATCGGTGGGCTCGTACCACTCGCCGCAGAAATCTATGGCCAGGTCTCCCATGTTTTCCTGTCTTGTCGTCGGGTCTGTTGCTGCTGGGCGGCCGGTCACGGTGCTGGCGCCGCGGGGTGCTCAGGGCGCGCTAGAGGCACGCGATGGAGTCCTCTCCGGCCGGCGACGCGGAGCCGTCGCTGCGGACGATGATCACCTGGATGCAGGTGGGCTCCGCCGGATTGGCCGTGACGTCCGCCCTGGTGGCCGACGTCGACAGGTAGCTTCCGCCGCCCTTGACCGTCTTGATCCGCCACTTGTAGGTGTCCCCTGGCTTCGGCTGCGGGTTGGTCCAGGTGAAGCGGACCTTCCCCTGCGCGCCGGCGCTGCCGGCCAGCTTGGCGACGTCGGGCACGGACCCGTCGTCGACGGCGTCGGCGGGCGGTTTGGTGATGCTTTCGGTGGGCCGGGCCCCGGGCTGCGGCGCGGCCGATGCCACCACAATGCCTACGATGACCGCCAGCACCAGGAGCGTTCCGCCGGAGACGGCGAGCCACAGGTTGCGCCTGCCGTGGTCCGCCGGGTGCTCCCCCGGCTGGCCGGAGGCATCATCTTCCACAGCCTTGGGCTGGTTGCTGCGCAGGACCGTAGCGTCGGCCCAGCCGTCTGCCGCAGGCGAAGTGAACGGCTCCGCCTCCGGTGCCGGTGCCGGAGCGGCCGACGGCGTGATGCCCGGTACCAGCCCACTCACCGGCCCGGGCGCCGGTGAAGTTGGCCCCGGTACAGTTGGGCCCGGTGCAGCCGGCGCTGGCGCGCCGCCCCAGTCCAGCGGCTTGGTCCGGGCCGGGAAGGTGGGGGCGCTTCCGGTCCGGTCCGGGTCGATGGAGGCGACGTTGCGGACGCGCGTCTCCTCCACGCCGTCGTCCAGGTGCACGTCGTCCGGCTGGCGTTCCTCGAGCACCTCGAACGGCGTAACGGACAGGTTGAGCTCGGCCTGGATCCGCTGCAGCGCCAGGGCGAAAGCGTGGGCGGACGAATAGCGTGAGGCCGGTTGCTTGGCCATCGCCGTCGCCAGTGCCAGTTCGAGGGATTCCGGCACGTCGGCGCGGCCCAGCCGGGGTACCGGCATGTTGGTGATGCGCGAGATGAGCTCGCGCTGGGAGTTGTCGGCACCCGGCAGCACGAATGGCGACCGTCCGGCGAGCAGGGTGTACAGCGTGGCGCCGAGGGCCCACACGTCCACCAGCACGCCGTCGACATTGCCGTCCCTGAACTGTTCCGGCGGCGACCAGGGGATGGACATCCCGGCATCCTCGTCGACGTCGCCGGCCAGCGTGCCGGAGATGCCGAAGTCGGTGAGCGCGGGGCGGTTGTAGTCGGTGACAAGGATGTTGGCGGGCTTGATGTCCCGGTGGGCGATGCCGGCCCGGTGCGCCGTTTCGACGGCGGAGGCCACCTGGATGCCGACGGCCAGGACCTCGTCAACACTGAAGCGCTGCCGGCGGTACCGGACGTCCAGGCTGGGCCGGGAGCAGTATTCCATGGCGAGGTAGGAATGGCCGTCCTCGGTCACCTCGGCCTCAAAGATGGTGACGATAAAGGGGTGCGAGGACAGCTGGGCCATGAGGTTGGCCTCGGACTCGAAGCGGCGGCGGGCGCCCTCCGTCTTGAGGCCGGACAGCAGCACCTTCACCGCCACCTTGCGGCGGGGCCGGTCCTGCTCGTAGAGGTAGACGTCAGAGAAGCCGCCCGATCCGAGCAGGCTGACGTAGCTGAACCCAGGGATGCGGGGCGGTGGTGCCGCCGGCCGCTTGGAACTCACAGGATCTCCTCAAAGCGCAAGGAAACGTCATCGCCGATTTCTGCGATGTCTCCGTCCAGGACAATGGCCATTTCATTCTGGGCAAGGCGCCGCGGCGGTTGCCCTTCGCGGACCAGCACCGTGCCGTTGGTGGCTTTCAGGTCGCACAGCATCACGTGCCAGCCCTCCAGCCGGACCTCCACGTGCGACCGCGAAATGTCGCCGCCGGGGCTGGCCACCTGGACCAGCCGCGGCATGGTCCCGCCCTGGACCCGGGACACCGACGGCTGCCGCCCGATCACGAGCGACTGTTCGAGGTCGATCAGCTCGCCCGTGGACAATCGCAGCCGGCCCAGCCGGGGGCGCGGCACCTGGATGGCGACGTCCGGCAACTGTGCCCCGCAGGTGAAGCACTGTCCGCTGGTAGGCGGGTTGGCGTGGCCGGCGGGGCACACCCGGGCGAGCACCAGCGGGCCGTTGCCTGCCGCAGCAGCCTGGCCGGGTTCCGATCCCTGCCCTGCCTGCTGCCCTCCGGAGGTGGACAGGTTGCTCTTGAGGATGGTCTGCCCGTCGTGGTCCCCTTCAGCCGCCGCGCCAGGCCCGGGTACGGAGCTGAACGACGGCGGAACCTGGGCTGCCGCGAACGATGGCGGTACGTCGGGCGTTGCGGACGACGGCGGCGCCTCAGTCGCTGAGAACGTGGGCGGCACCTGCGGTGCCGGGGCACGGCCGCCGCCCGTCGCCCACGGCACGGAGTCGATCAGGCCTGGCAGTGCCGGGGTGGAGGGGGCAGTGGTTGAAGGGGCAGGCGTTGCAGGGTCAGGGGCTGACAGGGCGGGCGCTGACGAGGCGGGGGCTGACGAGGCGGGGGCCGACGGGGATTCCTGAGCAGCTGTTTCCTTGGTTCCCGTCTCCGGAACTGCCGACTCCCCGCCCACCGGCGCACCGCCGTCGTCGTCCTGGTCTGTCCGCACGGCGGCGTCTTCAATGCTGCGCACCACGGTCTTGTCCCAGAGGTGGTCGTACGAGCCGGTGAGTTCGGTGGCCGGGCTGTCCTCGGGCAATGTCCCGGCACTGGCAGCACCCGTCTCAGTGAATCCCGTGACCGTTTCCTGCAGCCCCGCAACTGTCTCGGCCGACGCTTCCGGCTCCGGCTCTGCCGTCAGGGAAATATCCTCGCCCGGCGCCGCTATGGTTTCGGCCGAGGCCTCAAAAGTCGTTGCTGCAGTGGACGGTGCAGCAGCGGACGGTGCAGCGGCAGACGGTGCGGCAGTATCCGGCCGGTCTGACCGGCTACCCCCGGATTCGGTGACGCTGACGCGCAAAGACTGCAGGAGGACGGTCCCCTCAACCACCGGCAACTCGGTGTGCAACGCGGCGGCGGGCCCCTCAGGATGTGCTTCCGCGGCAGCCGGCACGTCCACGCTGAACGACTCGGGTGCGTCCAGCCACCGCTCAGTCCAGGTGGTGACGTTCCGGCCGTCGAGCTTTACAGGGCCCGACGCGAGCTGGACTGTCAGGTCGACGTCGCCGCGCAGGAAGACCCGCAGCGAGCCGCTGAACCCGATGATCCCGAAGCACGGGCTGGCGGACAGCGGTGCACCGAACCCTCCCGTCACGGCGTGCAGGACCTCGGCTGCGTCAGGACCTTTCGCCAGCAGATCCCACACCGTGCTGACCAGAGGGGCCGGAGTGGCAGGGTCCAGGATCACCGCAGTTCCCTGCCGGATGAGGCCTAGCCACCCGCCGGGGACGTAGCTAGCTGCGGCCATTGACAGTGTCCTCGCTTCCGGCGCGCGGCAGCGTGTCCTCGTCTTCCGCGTCGGCGGCCGTGCGGGGTGCCGTCGTGGCCACACCGGCGTCGTTGAGCACGTTCCGGGCATCGATGACGATCACCGTAATGTTGTCCCGGCCGCCGCGCCGCAACGCCGCCTGGATCAGGGCATCCACTGCCTCCTGCGGGTCCTCGAGAGTGCTGAGGATTTCCTCCATCTCCGCGTCGGTCAGTTCACCGTTGAGGCCGTCCGAGCACACCATCACCCGGTCGCCTTCCTCAATCGGCAGGAGCCAGTAGTCGGCCTCGGTCTCGTCGCCAGCGCCCAGCGCCCGTGTCACGACGTGCCGGCGGGGATGAACCGCGGCTTCCTCAGCGGTGATCTCGCCGCTCTCGACGAGCTCCTGGACCTCGGAGTGGTCCACGCTGACCTGGGCGAGGCGGCCCTGGCTTAACCGGTACGTCCGGGAATCCCCGATGTTCATGACCAGCCAGTAGGGAACACCCATCTGCTCCACCACCACCACGCCGCTGAGCGTGGTGCCGGCCCGCGAGCCGGTGGCGGAGCGGATTGATTCGTCGGCGCTGGCAAGATACTGCTGCACCACTCCGGCGGTGGCTGTCCGCTCCCCCGTGGCGAGTTGCGGCAGCTGGGCCAGCGTCCGGACGCACATGCCGCTGGCCACCTCGCCGGCTTCATGGCCGCCCATGCCGTCGGCCACGGCGAACACGGGATCGGAGGCGATGTACGAGTCTTCATTGAGCTCGCGGCGAAGGCCCCGGTCCGTTCCGTAGCCGTAGCTCAGCCTGAGGCCTGGCTCGCCGCCGGTCTCTGGAGTTCCGGCCGCCTGCTGTGAATTCATGCGTGTCCTACGTTGAAGGTGCGGTCCCCGAAATGAACTGTGGTTCCGGGGCTGACAAATGCGGGCACGCCCGGCTGCAGCGGCGTGCGCATGCCGTCGGGTGTGGTGACGGCGCTGCCGTTGGTCGAGTGGCGGTCGGTGACCCAGACGCCGGTGCCGTCGGTGAGCAGGTGGAGGTGCGTCTTGGAAATCGTCCTGCCCGGATCCGGGACGGGCAGCAGCTGCGCCTGCGATTCCCCGGCGGCAGGGGCGGGGTTGCGCCCGATCAGGACGGTGCGTTCCAGGCGGAAGTCGCGGCCGTCGTCGAGCGTTATCCGCAGCACCGCCTCAGGCGCGTCCTGGCGGACCCCGGCGCGCACCTGGGTGCGGTCCATTGCATCATCCAGGTGAACAGGGATATCCGGGCTAACAGCGGACCCAAGTGATCCGCCAGGCGGAACCGGCTCTGCCGGCGTTCGGGAAGCAACTGAGTTCCTCGACGCAACCGGGGAGGCCACCTGCTGCACCGGGGGCAGGTCCAGGGGCGCGAAGCCGTACGGGCCCTCGATGCCGCCGGTGGCCACGGGGTTGCGGCCGTTCACGACGTCGAAGACGAGGGTTTTGGCCGCACGGTCGTGCCATCCGCGGAGCTTGCCGTTCCGGTCCCAGGCGCTGGACACCACAACGACGACGGCCCAGGCCGCGCCGAGGAGCAGCAACGGTCCCAGGATCAGCAGGGCTGCGTCGAACCACTTGAAGACCGCCACCAGTACGGCTGCGAGGACGGCCAGCAGGATGCCGGCGCCGGTCACGATGTCCCGCAGGAGCACAGCACCGAGGCCCGGGGCGTAGCCGTCCTTGTCGGCGCTGCGGATGCCCATGACCCGGTTGCCGATGGTGTTGCCTGAGCGGCCCTCGACGCTTGCGACGGCGAACGCATAGGCAAGGGTCAGTCCGGCTCCAATGCCCCCCAGGAGCGCCAGCAGGCTTGTGTCGTAGATGATGAGCCCGGCGCTCCGCGTGCTGGTGATGCCGGCGAACCCGAAGGACAGCAGTACCGTCAGGATGGCCAGCGGCGCGAGCCAGTCGAGGACGGCCGCGCCGAGACGCTTGCCCGGCGCCGCAGGAACCAGCGCAAGAGTGCCTGACATGTCCGATCCTTCCCCCAGCCCTACCGGGATGCTACCGGGAATCGGAGCGGCTTGCCTCCCGCCGCGGCCGGGCGTCACTCCGCGGCCGGGCATCACGCCCCGATCCAGCCCGGGTCCCCGGCTGAGCATGGCTCCCCTGTTGGGCAGCGGGGTGCCGCACGCACCGCAGAAGCTTGCCCCCGCGCGGACAGGCTGCCCGCAACGTGGGCACGGCCCTGTCCCCTCAACAACTGCAGGCCCGGCGCCAGGCACAAACGACCCGCTCACCGCCGGAACCCCCGTGCGGCCAGGGCAGTCCGGGCCTCAGCCAGCAGCGACCGCGGCGAGAACCGCGCCTGCTGGCGCCGCCAGAAACCGACGGTTCCGGTCATCTCCTTGAGCGAACCGTCCACGACGTCCCAGTACTCCCGCACCTCATCCTCGCTGGGCTGGCCGGCCCCGAAGATGGACGCGTCAGCCCGGTGTGCCAGCAGGGTTGTGGCGCTGCCCGTGGCGGGGAAGGCTTCAGCGACGACCGCCGCCGTTTCCCGCCTGGTGGCGCGGGTGTCCACAGCGGCACCCATGTCCGTTGCCAGGCTGAGGACCTCGTTCCAGCCGCCGCCGACGCGCTGGGCAGGATCGCCGCCGGTGAAGCGCGCCTTCCGGCGGCGGGCCTTGAGCAGGGCGATGAGCAGCAGCGGCAGGGCGAGGATGCCGATGGGAATCATGGCGATGCCGATGGCAGTGAGGATCGGACCCCAGAGCAGCCAGGGGTTGTTCTTCTTCTCGTCGGCGTCGAGCGCGTCGGGAGAGGAATCCGGCGGCAGGTCCGCCGGCTCCTGCGGCGGTGGCGGCGGCTGCAGGACCTGGGGCTTCGGCTTGGACTTGTTTTCCGGATCGGGCGGGATGGGAATGTTGTCCTTGGGCGGCGTGGGGTCGAAGGCCACCCAGCCCACCCGGTCGAACGCCACCTCTACCCAGGCGTGGACGTCCTTGCCCAGGATTTTGATTTCGCCGGCACCGTTCTCGGGACTCTTAGGGTCGGGGTAGAAACCCATGACCACGCGCGACGGGATCCCCAGGTGCCGCAGCATCAGGGACATCGCCACGGCATACTGCTCATCGTCGCCCAGCATCTGCTTGGCGGTCAGCAGGTCCCGGATGCGCGCAGCGCCATGCCCGGAGACACTGGGAAGCTGCCCGTCGGCGATGAGCCCGTTGCTGAAGGCGCCCTTCTTCTGGAAGTGGGCCTCGATCTGCCGCACCTGGTCCACGGCCGTCGGGGCGTCCGCGGCCAGGTCGTTGGCCTGGGCGCCCACCACCGGCGGCACGTCGGTGGTGTCGGGCAGGCTGACCTTGGCGAAGTCGTATTGCGTCAACTGCCCGTGCTCGAGCTTCACCGGGTCCGAAATCTGGACGGTGTAGGAGTCACCCCGGGACAGGCCTTGGGTGGTCACCGCCGTGTCGGTTCCGGAGTTGAAGTACAGCCCCGAGGCAGCGCCGGATGAGCCTGGGCCGAAGCTGAGTCCGGTGGTCTTCCGTCCGCCCGGGACGAAGTAGCCCTGGTAGTCGTCGATGGTGATGTCCAGGCTGTAGTCGTCCGTCGGGACGGCGTCCGTGGCGTCGGCCAGCGTGTTGATCGATTTCGCGTCGCCCACTTTGCTGAAGCTGCCGGAGCCGTTCGGATCCATCGTGTAGTTGGTGCCGTTGAAGGAATCGAGCGCGCCGAGCCGGACCCGCGCGTCCTTGGGCAGCCCCTTGACCGTGAACAGCGCGTCGTCCTTCTTGTCCTTGACGAAGTTCCGGAAGCTCGCCAACGGCGTGACGTAGGCCTTGGGATCAAAGGGAGGGACGACGACGTTGCGCAGGACGCGCCGCTCGTCACCGCCGGCGATAAACGGCGATACCGCCGCGGTGATTCCCACCGTCGCCGCCAGGACCCCTGCTCCGGCCGCCAGGCGGCGCATTTGCGCCTTCCTGGCCGTGCCGGCGTCGTGCTGGGGACGGTTCACCGACACCTTGTGCGTGTCGCGACGGCGCAGGGCATCCCGCCGGAAGGTGGCCCAGGCGATGCCCACCACCGTCAGGGCGATGCCCCTTTCCACGGTCAGGAACCCGGCGTTGGTGCTGAAGGCGATGCCGGTGACGAACAGGACCAGGACCGGCAGCAGCGGCCAGTAGGGGCTCCGGATCCGCCAGGTCAGCACACCGGCCGTGGCTGCGGCTATGAGCGAGCTCAGGAAAGGGACGATCAGCACGCCGCCCGCAGTGCCCACCGGAACTCCGACGGTCAGCATGTCCTTCCACGAAAAGACAACGCCGAGCAGCAGCGTCCGCAGCGATTCAAGGCTTGGCAGGAATCCGGCGACCGCGGCGTCGGGCACCGCGAGGGCCGTCCCCAGTAGCAGGTAGGTGCCGAAGGCCAGGGCTGTGGTGATCAGCAGCCCCAGCCGGAATTGGGCATTGCCGGCAGCGAGGGCCAGGCCCAGGATGATCCCGCCAAAGCCGGCAACCAGGTAATGGGGGTCGCCGCCGAAGCTGAGGCTGAACCCCAGGACACCCAGCCCGAGCAGAATGGTGAGGGCGCCGCCGTCGAGCACAAAATGCCACACCGGCCGGCCGTCCGCGAACGCGGGCCCGGCAGCAGCCCGGGCTGAACGGCGGGGGCGGAGACCGGTAGCCTCACTCATGCTGCAGCCTTTCGCAGGACGGAGGGAAGGTCGGAGAGGTCACCGACGGTGAGCACGGTCAGGTCGCCGATGTTGGCACGGGCCGGGGCGGCGCCAAGGTCCACGAGCACGGCGAGGCTCCGGACGCCGGGCGGCACCGAGGCGGCTGCCGAGCGCAGTTGCGTGGGCGTCACATAGCTGCCCACGACGAAGAAAACCACGGAGGCGTTGGGCACCGTGTCGGCAAGGGTGCGGGCGAGGTCGACGGCGGTCTTCCGGAGCGGGGAGCCGACGATCCGGGTCATGTCATCCAGCATGTTGCGGCCGGTCTCGCAGCGCAGCGGACCGGACTGGGTCAGCACGTCCAGTTCGCGCTGTTCGCGGATGGCCTGCCGGCCGATGGACGCGGCGGCCGATATGGCCAGCTCGAACTCCTCCTCCGACGCGTATTCGTCCGTGTTGATGGACAGCGAAATGGCCAGGTGGGCGCGCCGGGTTTCCTCGAACTGGCGGACCATGAGCTTGCTGGTCCGGGCGGTGGTCTTCCAGTGAATGTGCCGCCGGTCATCCCCCGGGACGTAGTCGCGCAGCGCGTGGAAGGAGACGTCCGCGCTGGACAGTTCCGTGGTGGGCATGCCCTCCAGGTCGCGGATGAACCCGGCGGCGGAACCGGCCAGCGCAACCGTCCGGGGGTGCACATAGAGGTCCTCCGGTTCGGTCCAGAGCACCTGCCGGCGGAGCAGGTGCAGCGGATCGGCCCGGACAGATCGCACCGGACCCACCACGATGACAGCCCTGCGCGCTGTGGGGATGGTGAACAGGTCCTCGTGCACCTGCTGCGGCTTCATCCGCGGAAGGTGGAAGACGGCGGTAGCTGCCCCGACTGGCAGTTCGAGGTCAGCGGGCAGGAGCGGCCGTGCGGAGGTGTTGGACACGGCGATGCTTCCGACGGCGCTGTCCCCCACTGCCACCCTGGTCCGGGCGAGGTCGAGCACAACGCCGTAGGAGGAACGGCCAAGGATAAAGCCGACGGCGATGACGAAGAGCACCAGCGCCGCAATGGCTGCTGCCTTGGCTTCCTGCCAGCCGTAGGCGTTTCCGGCCGCCCACAGGAGAACCGCGGCCGCCAGCACGGACCAGCCCAGGACGCTGACCACGGACAGGACGGGGAGGACGCGGCGGCCCCACACGCCGTCGGCCATCCGCCGCGCCGGACCAAGCGCGAGGCGCGCTGTGCTGCCGGCATCCGACCACAGCCGTTGCCCCGGCAGCCGGACCTTGTACAGCCGCACGCTGGGCAGTTGCACCTTAGGTAGCCGCACCTTAAGCCGCTGCACTTTGGACGGCCGCACGCTAGACGGCCGCGCGCTGCTGCGGCGCCGCGACATCGGACAGAACGCGTCCCAGAACGGCTTCGGCCGTTGCCCCGGAGAACTCGGCCTCGGGGTCCATCACAAAACGGTGGGTCCAGACGACGGCGGCGAGGTCCTTGATGTCGTCCGGGAGGACGAAGTTGCGCCCCTGGCCCGCGGCCCAGACCTTGGCCGCACGGACCATGGCGAGGGCGCCACGCACGGACACACCCAGGCGGGTCTCGGGAGCGTTGCGGGTTTCCTCGCAGAGCCGGGAGATGTACTCCAGCACCGCGGTGTCGACGTGCGTCGTGGCGGCAAGGTCCGCCATGTCGGCCACGGCCTGTGTGGTGATGACGGGCTGCAGGTCCCGGGACCGGTCCTTGAGGTTAGTGCCGCCCAGGAGCTGGACGGTGGAGGCGTGGTCCGGGTACCCGATGGAGGTCTTGATCAGGAAGCGGTCCAGCTGGGCCTCCGGCAGCCGGTAGGTGCCTGCCTGCTCGATCGGGTTCTGGGTAGCCAGCACCATGAACGGGCGGCCGGCTTCGTAGGTGGTGCCGTCCACGGTGACGCGGGACTCCTCCATGACTTCCAGCAACGCCGACTGCGTCTTGGGCGAGGCCCGGTTGATCTCGTCGGCGAGCACGATGTTGCTGAAGATCGGTCCCTTGTGGAATTCGAACCGCTGGGTCTTCTGGTCGTAGATGGTCACGCCGGTGACGTCCGAGGGCAGCAGGTCAGGTGTGAACTGGATGCGGCTGTTGGACCCCTGGACCGTGGCCGCGAGGGCCCGGGCCAGGGAGGTCTTGCCGGTGCCCGGGGCGTCTTCGAAGAGGACGTGGCCTTCGGCGAGCATCGCGGTGAAGGTCAGGCGGATGACGTGGGCTTTGCCCAGGACGGCCTGGCCCACATTGGCGACGAGCTTCTCGAACGTCCCTGCAAACCAGTCGGCCTGCTCGCTTGTCATGGTCATGGTTGATTCCTCTTCTGTGTCATTGCAGGCATGTTCGTACTCAGCAGACGGTGGGTCGGCACGGTCAGCACTGCCCCACCCCCGGGCCCCGGATGTCCACGGTGATGCCCTTGACGTACCAGCCGGGGTGCGGTCCGCCGTTCATCAGGTACCAGCGGCTTCCGTTGTTGTAGATGTCGGACCAGCAGGGGGTGGCGATCCAGCCGTCGGAGTAGGACACCCAGTTGGCGTCGCTGCCGCCGCAGCTGCGCGTGGCGGCGTTGTACCGGTCAGGGACGCCGGGCTTGCCCGGGCAGCTGTTATTGTCGGACCGCTTGACTCGAACCTCCGTCAGCGGCGGCGTCGGGTCCGCGCCGCTGGTAGCCGTGTCACTGCCGGCCTGCCCGTAGACCACGGTAAACGCCCGGACCCGCAACGTGTGCGATTTGTCCCAGCCTCCCGCGGCGCGGTCGTACCGGTTGCTGAGTCCCACACTGATCCAGTTGCCGCCATCGAAGCTCACTTCGAACCGCTTGATGGCACGCCCGTTGCTCGCCGGGTTGTTCCAGGTCCAGTGCACATCGCCGTCGCCCTTGGCGGACTGTTGTCCAGCCACATTCGGCGCGTTCGGCGGCGCGTAGGGGTTGCCCGAGCCGATGGCCTTGCCATCGCCGGAGACATTGTTTTTGCTGGAGGCGGCGATGATGTTGACGGTCACGTCCCGGCCGTTCGGCTGGCCTCCAATGGTCCCG
This sequence comes from Arthrobacter sp. NPDC058097, assembly GCF_042884885.1. Taxonomy (NCBI): domain Bacteria; kingdom Bacillati; phylum Actinomycetota; class Actinomycetes; order Micrococcales; family Micrococcaceae; genus Arthrobacter; species Arthrobacter sp. NPDC058097. Next base: position 136,575 of record NZ_JBHVSZ010000005.1, on the reverse strand, counting down.
CCGCCGGTGCTGATCGGGCCTGATCCGTACGCCGTGGACCAGCGGTAGCTGATCTCCGACGCCTGTGAACCGTTCCGCTGCGCCTGGGTGAGCGGCGTGAACGTAACGTCCAGCTGTCCGTCCTTCCCGTTCGCCCGTACGGTTCCGCCGTTCACGGTGCCAGGCTTGCCGGCGGCCCGGACCGGCGCCGACTGTGCGCTGGTCCCGGATGTGCCGGCCTTGTTCGTGGCGGAAACCGTAAAGGCGTAGTCCGCCTCGGAGTTGTCCACCGTGACGTTCAGGGACGTGCCGGAGGCCACCTTCTGGCTCTTGACCACCGCCCCGCCCCGCAGCGTGGTCAGCGTGTAGGCGGAGACGGCGTCGCCATTATTGTCCGGCGGGGTCCAGCTGACATTGAGCTGGGACTGGTTGCCCACCGAGCCGGCGCCGGCGGCGGTGGGGGCAGCCGGCGTCACCGGGACGCCGGCCGGCACCTCCGCCGCGGAGTAGGTGCTCCACTCCGAGGGGTCCTTGGCGTCGTTCCGGGCGAGGACGCGCACCTTGTAGGCCACGCCGTTGGTGAGGCCCTTCCAGAGGTAGCTGGTGGAGGTCAGGTTCTGGATCTGCGGGTTCTGGCCGCTGGGTGCCGGTGAGATTTCCAGATCGTAGGACTTGACCGGCGAACCCTTGCTGGCCGGTGCCTTCCAAACAATGGAGAGCTGCTTGTCGCCGAACTTCAGGGACGGAGCCAGCGGCATCTCGGGTTTGACGTCGGGCCGGACCTCGGCGGATGCCGGGGACCGGTCGGATTCTCCGAATTCGTTCGTCGCGGTCACCTGGAAGTGGTACTTGGTGTCGTTGACCAGGTTGTTCAGGGTGCACGAGTTGGCCGGGCAGTCCTGCTTGTAGCCGCCTTCGCCGTACACCGTGTAGTTGGTGATGGGCGAACCCCTGTCCGCCGGCGCCGTCCAGTTGAGCAGCGCAGTCCGGTCCCCCACACTCTGCGCCAGGGGCGTGGTGGGGGCAAGCGGCTCGTCCTTGACCGTGAGCCGGATGCGGGCGGTGGCGTACCGGGACGAGTCCTCGGTTTTGTCCCCCACGGTGTAGGAGACAATCAGAGTGCCGGAGAACCCGGCCGATGGCGTCACCGTCACCGAATCGCCGCTGATGGCGGCAGTGCCCTGCCCCGTTTCCGTGGCGACGCCGATGATCTTCAGCGGGGTGTCCGGGAACGGGTTGGAATCGTTCGCCAGCACCTTGACGGTCACCGGCTTGCCGGCCGCGGCGTTTTCCTCCACGTCGTCGTTGGCGACGGGCTTGGCGCGGTTGGTTGCAGTCAAGGCGAGCCGGAACGTGGCAGTCGATTCAAGGCCGCGCGGGTCCTTGGCCGTCACCTGCACGGCGCCTCCGTCGCCTGTCCGCGCGCCGTCCCTGGCAGAGACTTTCAGGGTGGCGCCGTCGATGGCCGCGTTGAAGCCCTGTGGTACCGCGCCGGCGATCTCGTACTTCATGTTCGCGGCGTCGTCCCCGTCCGGGTCCGTGGTCAGCTTCGCAAGGTCTGCCGAGGCGGAGTCACCCAGCGGAACATCCACCGAGCCGCCGAGCAGCACGGGCGGGTTGTTCCGGTTGGGGTCGGGAAGCACCTTGGTGCGGATGCTCAGCGTGGACTTGAGTCCGGCGGCGTCGTCCGGTCCGGCACCGTCCGTCACTTCGAAGGTGATGGATCCGGGGCCCACATAGTCCCTGTCCGCCGTGTACTTGACGGCGGTGCCGTTGCCGGCCACCGGGTTGCCGCCGTCCGCACCGATGAGCTTGATCCGGTCGGCCTGGGTCAGCCGGGGCGTGCGGCCGTTACGCACCTTGACCCACTCGGCGAGGTCGGCGGTCACGGACTGGCCCGCCACCACTTCGAGGACCTCGTCCTTGGCCAGGGTGGGAACCTGCTGGCCGAGGCCGGGCACCCAGATGATCGCCGTCGATTTCTGGCCGTCCACGTCCTCAACCGTGTAGGGCACCAGCTGGGGCTGCCCGGTCAGCTCGACGATCACGTTGCCGTCCGGCCCCGGGCGCGCGGTGTCGGCACTGCTGCTGACTTTCAGGTTCTCGCCGACGCCGTCAGGGTCCTCGTCGTTCTTGAGGACGGGGACGTCGACGGCGGTCTTGCCGAGCGTCTGCGCTGAAGTCACCCGGTCGTCCCGGGCGATCGGTGCCTGCAGCGGGACGTTGCTGTCCACGACCATCCGAATGGCTGCCTGCGCGGAGGCGCCGCGTTCGTCGGCCACGGTGTAACGGACGTTGACGGTGCCCTCGGTGGCCGGTGCCTGCAGCAGGATGCGGCCGCTTTGCTTGCTGACCGTGGCCTTGAGTGCGGCATCGGCTTCGATGCCGTCGGTGAGGATCCGGATCAGGTCCCCGTCCGGGTCGGTGTCGTTGCCGGCCGCGTCGACGGCGATCTGCCGTCCGGGCCGGACCTTGACCTGGTCATCCACGGGGGTGGGCTTCTGGTTGGTATCGCTGCGGGGTGCGATGCCCACGGTGACGGTGCCGGTGTTCACGGCGCCCTGGCGGTCCACCACCTTGTAGCGGAACGTGTCGGTTCCCGCGCCGTTTCCGGCCGCGACGAAGTCAATGAAGTTGCTGCCCGCCGTCGCGGTGCCCATGCCGGGCGTGCTGTCGATGCCGGTCAGCTGGACGGAGTCGCCGTCGGGGTCTATGCCGTCCAGCGGCACGGGGATGCGCACCGTGCCGGCGGCCACTACGCGGGCGGTCAGGTTCTTGGGCTGCGGCCGGGAGTTTTCGGCGCCTTCCAACGGCAGGATGTGGATGGTGACGGCGGCGGCGCTCTTCTGGCCCTGCGGGTCCACGGCGTTGTAGATGGCGCGCACGGTCTTGGGCTGGCTGCCGGCGATGAACCGGAGGGTGTTTTCCGAGACGAAGCTCTTGCCGTCCTCCGCCGGAACAGCCTGCGGCAGGACCGGGTCAACAGTCAGCTTTTCGCCCTGTGGATGGGTGTCGTTGTCCAGGACCGGGATGGTCACCACGTCGTTGACGCGGACGTTGACCTCGTCGGGCTTGGGCTGCGGCGCCTCCACCACGGCAGGGGCTGGAACGGGCACCACCGAGACGCTTCCCGTGGCGGACGACTTGCCGTTGGACATCGTGTAGCGGAACAGGAAGGGGTCCTTGGTGCCGGCGATGTCGGTGATCCGCAGGACGCTGTGGTCGATCACGCTGACCGAGGCAGTGGCGTTCTCCGGCACGGCGACGGACTGCAGGACCAGGACGCCCCCGGACGGGTCGGAGTCGTTTGCAAGCGGGTCCAGCAGCACGCTGCCGCCCACCGGCAGGAGCGCCACGTCGTGGACGGCGACGGGATTTCCGGTGTCCTTGCCGGATTCCACATCCACCCGGATGAGGCCCTGGCTGCTTTGCGGCCCGTTGCTGGCAAGGTACGTCAGGTAGACCGGACCCGGGGTGCGGCTGCGGAAGGTGAAGGTGCCGCCGTCGGTGACCGGGCCCAGTTCTGCGGCTCCGCTGGCTTCCACCTGGGCGAGGCGCAAGGCGCCGCCGTTGGGATCGACGTCGTTCTTCAACGGTGCGATGACCAGGTCCTGGCCCACCACGGCGGTGACGTGGTCGGCGTTGACCACGGGAGCGAGTGCTCCCGGCGGCTGGACGTTGACCACCACCTTGCCCGTGGTGGTGGCGCGGCCGTCCCAGACGGTCACCGTGACGTTCTTCTTGCCGGCCGACGCGCCGGAGTCCTGGTAGGTGAGCAGGCCGTCGCGGCGGACCTTGACCTGGTCCTGTTCGTTGTCGGCGGTGGCTGACATCAGGACCAGGTCGTCGCCGTCGGGATCGGCCCAGTCGGTGAGGATGTTCTGGCTGACGGTCTTGCCCTGCTCCACGAGGAGCGTCGTAGGGTCGCCGCGCTTGAAGGCCGGGGGCCGGTTCTCGTCCGGTCCGACGACGTTCAGGCTCACCTTGCCGCCGGCGGACAGGCCGCGGCCGTCCGCCGCGGTGTAGTCGAAGGTCTCGGTCCCCGGCGCGGCGTCGGCCGGCACCGTGATCTGGAACGCGGACCCGCCGTAGATGCTCTCGATGCTGCCGGCCTGCGGGCCTTCCGTACCGAGCGACGCCGTCAAAACGTCGCCGTCGGGGTCGGAGTCGTTGTCGAGGACGCTCAGGACCGTGGTGCGCCCCGGCCGGACGCCGACGACGTCGGGTTTCGTTTCGGGGGGCCGGTTTGGTTTGGTGCGGTCCGGCAGGACGTTGATGGTGTTGTCGTCGGCGGACTCTTCATCGGGGTCGTCAGCCTGGTTCTTGGGCGGGACAACGTCGTCCCAGTTGTTGACCAGCTGCATGTTCTGGTTGACCAGCCACACGTTGCCCGAGTTCACGTCGTTGAGGACTACGAGGTCCCGGTTGACGCGGAACACGTAGCTGGGCGACGCGCTGGCCTTGGGCACGGCCACGTTCTTGTTGTCGGCCTCGTTCGCGCAGTCGCGGACGTACTTGTTGGCCCCGGACCACGCCGCGTGGATGCAGCCGCCCAGCTGCACCGGCGCTGCCGGCACGCCCTGGCCGCCGAAGGTGACGGTCTTCGCGGCAGAGCCATTGAGAGGCTGCTTGAGGAGTGCCTTGCCGGTGGCCACGGCCACGTAGTCCGACGCCGGGCCCGACTGCTGGAGCTTCGCCTCCCGCGCGTCGGCCAGCGGCACCTCGCGCCCGCCGGGCAGGAACAGTTTTCCGGCGGCTGAATCCAGGACCACAGGCTGGTCCCCCACGACGGAGAGCTGGAGGTCCCCGGCTCCCTTCAGCCCGTCCCACGCGCTGGACTCGGTGTGGGTGGGTGCACCCGCGGCGTCCACCGTGGTCACGGTCAGCTGCCCGGACTTCGGGTCCGCGGAATAGATGCGGTCATCCGGGCCGACGGCGGACACGAGGCCCGGGGAACCCTTCACGGCGGGCTCGCTGGACTCCTCGTCGAAGGCGTTGACGGTCGACGGGGACATGGCCCACATCTTGCCGTCGGACGGGTCGGTGACCGAGATGACGTCGGCGCCGAAGCTCACCTGCGCGGTGCCGGGAAGCTTCTTGTCGCCGCCCAGCCGCATGTTGGCGGCGGACACCTGGTTCAGGGTGGAGCCGGATTCGTCGTCGACGAACACCTTGCCGGCATTCTGCAGGACATCGAACGTGGTGCTGGCCGGGGTCACGGCACCGTCGAGAACCCGCGAGGGGTAGTTGAGCCGGCCGACGGCGTTGCGGGCCTTGCTGACCACCCAGACGCCGCCGTCGTTAAGGTCCACCTCGGTGGTCTTGAACCCCGGGTAGATCACGGCACCGGCCACCAGCGCTGCGGCGGCAGCGGAAAACACGGTACCGGTGACGATCGTGTTGCGGCGTTTCCTCAGCCCCAGCTTGCCGAACAAAGTTGACACAGCGTTATTATTCCCCCGAAATCAAAGCCGCCTGAGCGCGGCTTGCTGGCCCCTGATGTTCATCACGGGCCGGTGACATTCCGCCACTCCCCCATAGAGACGCCGGAACGATTTTCGAGTCTCGACTATTACATGGGCGCTGGCGGCTTGTCCAAGGACAGCCCTATGGCCGTCGCTTACCCGGCCAGCCTACCCGCGCGGTCCCGTCCGGGCGATGGGGAGGACTGCCCACGCCGGCCCTGTCGGCCGGGCTTGGGCCGGGAGCGCAAATCCAACCGCCTTAGTCCAGCACCAGTCCCTTGCCCCGTCCCCTCGCGAGGATGACCGGCTGGATCTCGCCGAATCCCCTGACGTTCTCCACGTCCTGGGGAATGAGCACGAACCGCTCGTCCTGGTCCAGCGCCGCCGCCGTCATCGAGTCCACCAGTACGGTACCCGGATCAGCCAGCGTGGTCAGGCGCGCGGCAAGGTTGACGGTGGGGCCGTAGATGTCGCCCAGGCGGGAGAGGATGCGTCCCCAGACCATGGCAACGCGTGCCTCCGGCAGGATCTCGTCCCGGGTGAAAGCCTCGGCCAGGGCGAGGGAGATTTCGGCGCCCGCAGCCGGTGTCTCGGCGATATAGAGGACTTCGTCGCCCACGGTTTTCACCAGCCGGCCACCGCCCACGGAAATGATCTCGGCGCACTTGTTCTCGAACCGTTGCACCAGCTTGGCCAGGGTTTTCTCGTTCATCCGCCTGGAAAGGCTCGTGTAGGAAACCAGGTCGGCGAAGCCCACGGCACGCGCCAGCGGCAGCGGGGCATCGTCCTCGTCCCCTTCGCGGCCTTCCTCGCTGGCCTGCAGGCCGGCTTCCGCCCGGACAGCCAGCCTCTGCACGGCGGCGTTGAGCTGGCGCCGCCAGGAATAGACGAGCATCTCCTCGAGCGGGTCCACCAGCGCCGGCAGCTCATGGACCAGGCGCTTGCGGGCCTGGGCGTCGGTCAGCCCCTGTTCGTGCACCATGTCCTCAACCAGGGCCTCGATCTGCCACACCACCATGCGGTCCGTCATCTGCCCAATGGCGCGGGTCACCGAGATGGCGGCTTCCTCGGTGAGCATTCCGGCCCGGACCATGCCCACCGCCGTGGACAGGGCGGCCAGGTCGCGTTCCGTGAAGGCAACGTCGTCGTCGCCCCAGTTGGGGAAGCCCAGGGCACGCCACAGCTTGCGCGCCGAGAGCAGCGACAGGCCCACGCCGGCGGCCACCTCGCGGCGGCGCAGCTTGCGTTCCCCGCCCAGAAGCCTGGCTTCGAGGGCTTTGGCCGCAATGCGCTCCGCGGACATTGTGCCGGTGGCCGGATTTTCGACGACGGCGTCCGTCACCTCCCGGTGGCCGTTCTCCCGCGTGCCGGGCTGGCCTGCGCCAGTCCCCTGCGTGCCGGCCTCGTGCGTGCCCGCCTCCTGCGTGCGTGTCTCCTGGCCGCCGCGCTGATCATCATCGTTCATCTCTTCCACCTTCTCTCACATCCCGCGGAAACCGGGCGTCGGGCACATCCGGCGCCTGACCCAATCCAAAGGGTTCCTCGTCCGGAAGCTCGTCAAGGGCGTCCAGCAGGAACCTGTGGAAGGTGGCAACTTCCGGCACATCCTTCAGCACGGTGCCGAAATGGTGCCCGGCATCCAAGGATATATTCCCCGAACGCAACATCCGCTGGAGCATCGACTGGCTGATTGTGACATTACGCACTGAGACCAGGAAAACCTGCCGGTCCCGGCGGCGGAGCGTGCCCTGGCGCGCCAGGACCCGCTGGCTGGTCAGGAAGTACCGGGTGGACTGCCACCGCAGCAGCCGCGGCAGGCAGTACCCCAACAGAATCCAGAGGCCGGCAATCACGCAGCCGGCCACTGCCCAAAACGTCCTTTCCCCGGTGATCGCGGGGGCCAGCGAGGACAGGCCGCCGCGGATGATCCATGCGCAGGCGAACGCAGCAAGGGCGGGCACCACAATGAAAACCACCGCCGGGATAAACAGCACCCGCGGCTGCGGGCGGGTCACCACGATGACCTGCTCGCCCGGGAGGAGTTCCTTACGCATATCCGCTTTCGCCGGACCCCTGTTTGCCAGAGCTGTGCTTGTCAGAGCTGTGCGTCCCGGTGCTGTGCTTGTCAGGGTCCTGCGGCGACCACGGCCGCAGGTGGACCACGTCGCCCGCAGTCACCACGTGCTCGTGGGAGGAGGCATCCACCACCAGCAGGGAGCCCGAGTCATCAAGCCGGGACGCGTGGCCGATGATCTCGTGGTCGCCGGGGAGCTGGGCGCGGACCTGCTGGCCCAGGGTGACCATCGCCGTTTCGACGCGCTTGTGCAGCGAAGGGCCGCCGGCCAGGCCGGCGGTAGCGTCGCCGTCGGCGTTGCAGAAGCTGCGGTACAGCGTGCAAAAACGGGAGAGGTAGCTCTTCAGCAGCGCGGTGCGGTCCACCGTCCCGGCACCCTGCAGCTGGACGGACGTGGCCGTGGGCACGGGCAGCTCGTCCTCGGTGAGCGTGACGTTCAGCCCGGTGCCCAGGATGACGGGCGGCACCGAGCCGTCACCCATGGGGCCGAGCTGGGCGAGGATGCCGGCGATTTTCCCGCCCCGCACCAGGACGTCGTTCGGCCACTTCAGGTCAGCCGGAATTCCCGCTGTCTCATCCAACGCGTCGCGCAGCGCGACGGCGGCCAGGAGGGACAGCCAGGAGTAGGTCTGGGTGGGCAGGGGGCGGCCGTCAGCATTGACGGGCCGGAGCACCAGTGAGACCAGGACGGAGCTGCGGGCCGGTGCTTCCCAGGCGCGGTCGAGTCGGCCGCGCGCGGCCGTCTGGTGCTCCGCCGTCAGGACTGCCAGGTCGGGCCAGGCCTTGGGATCCGCGGTCACGGCCCGCAGAAGGTCGGCGTTGGTGGACCCGGTTGTGTCCACAACCGTCAGCTGCGCGATGCCGGTGGCGGCGAGGAAGTTGGCGTCGGACAGGGCCTCCCGGTCCAGGGCAGGCCGCTCGGGCAGGCCGTTCGCTCCGGTCAGGTTCTCCTGCGGTCCACGGCTATCGTCAGGGCGTGCGGCATCCATAGTTGAATCCTAGCGACTCGGCGGGCCTCCCGGCCGGGAAAGCCCGTGGTCAGAAGCCGGCTCACAGGAAGATGCCAGCTAAACCATAAACAAGCCGGCCCACGGGAAGAGGCCCAGCGCGAACGTACACTTGTGGCCCCAATTCCGGATGGAAAAGGGGCCACAAGTGTACGTTCGCGCTGTCACAGGAAGATGTCAGGGACGAGGTCCGCTTCGGCAGCCCCCAGGCTGTAGGGACGGAAATCGGTGACGCCGGCGGCGGCCAGGACCTGCTCGTCCGTGTAGAAGTTGCCGGTGCTGAAGGTCCCGGTGGTGCCAGCCTGGTTGACGGCCCCCGTGAGCACGGCGTGGGCGGCGTCGGCCATGATCTCGGGTCCGCGGGCAGCCCGGGCCATCGACTCGCCGCCGGCCATGTTCCGGATGGCGGCAGTGTCGATCAGCGTCCGGGGCCACAGCGAGTTGACGCAGATGCCGTCGTTCCTGAGCTCCTCCGCGAGGCCCAGTGTGGTCAGGCTCATGCCGTACTTGGCCATGGTGTACGCCAGGTGCCGCCCCGCCCACGTCGGGTCAAGGTTGAGCGGCGGCGAGAGCGTGAGGATGTGGCCGCCGGATGACTTCCGCAGTGCGGGCAGGGCCAGCTTGGACAGCAGGAATGTGCCGCGGACGTTGACGTCCTGCATGAGGTCGTAGCGCTTCATGTCCACGGCGTCCGTCGGCGAGAGGTCGATCGCGGAGGCGTTGTTGATCACGACGTCGATTCCGCCAAAGCGGCCGACGGCGGCGTCCACGGCGTGCGCGACGTCGTCGTCGTTCCGCACGTCCCCCACCAGCGGCAGGGCACTACCGCCAACGGCCTCCAGTTCCTCGGCGGCACTGTAGACGGTACCTTCGAGCTTGGCGTGCGGCTCTCCGGTCTTGGCGAGCAGCACCACGTTGGCGCCGTCGCGCGCTGCGCGCCGGGCGATGGCCAGGCCGATGCCCCGACTGCCGCCGGACATCAGGATGGTCCGGCCCCGCAGGCTGCCGGCGGCCCGGTAGGGTGTGGCCGGAACAGGGTAAGCGTCGCTGCTCGAAGTCATAGGGACACTCTAGCCGCAATTTGTTACCCGCGAGTAACATTGGCGGTTCCGTCGGCGCCACGGACGAAAATTGTAGGAACCCTACAGCGGTCCCGGAAATTTGCGTCACTAGACTAGCCATCAGGGCCTTGGATTTGTACGGATGCTACTTAAGCCGGCAACCAGCGCCCCGTCACGCTGCCACAGCAGAACAGCTACAGCACAACAGCTACAGAGCCGGAGACACTTCATGAGCCACGATCTGACCACGACGGCGGGAAAAATTGCCGATTTCCGCGACCGCCAGGCCCGTGCTGAGCAGCCTTCCGGACCTGAAGCCATCGAAAAGCAGCATGCGCGCGGCAAGAACACCGCCCGCGAGCGCATCGACCTGCTCGTGGACGAAGGCTCCTTCGTGGAGTTCGACGCCCTGGCGGTCCACCGTTCCACCGCCTTCGGCATGGAGAAGAAAAAGCCGCTCGGCGACGGCGTCGTGTCGGGTTACGGCACCGTGGATGGCCGTCTCGTGGCCCTCTACAGCCAGGACTTCAGCGTGTACGGCGGTTCCCTGAGCCAGGTCAACGGCGAAAAGATCGTGAAGGTCCAGGAATTCGCGCTCCGCAACGGCTGCCCGGTGGTGGGCATCAACGACGGCGGCGGAGCCAGGATCCAGGAGGGCGTAGCCTCGCTGGCCATGTTCGCGGACATCTTCCGCAACAACGTCCACGCTTCCGGCGTCGTACCCCAGATCTCCCTCATCATGGGCCCGTGCGCCGGCGGCGCAGCCTACTCCCCCGCCCTGACCGACTACGTGGTCATGGTGGACAAGACCTCCCACATGTTTATCACCGGCCCGGACGTCATCAAGACCGTCACTGGCGAGGACGTGGACATGGAAACCCTCGGCGGCGCCCGGCAGCACAACGCCACCACCGGCACCTCCACCTACCTGGCCTCCGACGAAGCCGACGCCATCGAGTTCGTCCGGGAACTGCTCGACTTCCTGCCCTCCAACAACCTCTCCGAGGCGCCGGTCCAGGAGCACCAGCAGGAACTGGAACTCGACGAGGACGACCTCACCCTCGACACCCTGATCCCGGACTCCGCGAACCAGCCCTACGACATGCGCAAGGTCATCGAACAGATCGTCGATGACGCCCACTTCCTGGAGATGCAGTCGCTGTACGCTCCGAACGTGATCATCGGCTACGGCCGCGTCGAAGGCCACACCGTCGGGATCGTGGCCAACCAGCCGCTGCAGTTCGCCGGCACGCTGGACATCTCGGCCTCCGAAAAGGCGGCGCGCTTCGTCCGCCACTGCGACGCGTTCAACATTCCGATCGTCACCCTCGTGGACGTTCCGGGCTTCCTCCCGGGCAAGGACCAGGAATTCCAGGGCATCATCCGCCGCGGCGCCAAGCTCCTCTACGCCTACGCCGAAGCCACCGTGCCCAAGCTGACCGTGATCACCCGGAAGGCCTACGGCGGCGCCTACATCGTAATGGGCTCCAAGAAGCTCGGGGCTGACCTGAACCTCGCGTGGCCCACCGCCCAGATCGGCGTGATGGGCGCGCAGGGCGCCGTTAACATCCTTTACCGGCGCGACCTCGCCGCCGTCGCGGAGTCCGGGGGCGACGTCGAGGCCAAGCGCGCCGACGTGATCCGGCAGTACGAGGAAGAGCTGCTCAACCCGTACCAGGCGGCAGAGCTGGGCTACGTTGACGCCGTCATCGCGCCGTCGGACACGAGGCTGCAGATCATCAAGGGGCTGCGGGCGCTGCGCGACAAGCGTGCCAACCTGCCCACCAAGAAGCACGGAAACATCCCCCTGTGACCGCCCAGAATCCGGCGGCCGAGCCGGCCCAAATCCTGTTTTCCGTCACCAAGGGCGAACCGACGCCAGAGGAACTGGCGGCGCTTACCGCCGTCGTACTTTCCCTGGGTTCCGCCTCGGCGGGCCGCCCGGAGAAGCCGAGCATCCGGCAGTGGATGCGCCGGCAGCAGCTGCGGCTGGAGCCGACGCCGGGTCCGGGCGCCTGGAAGCGCAGCCGGGGCTGAACCCCCACCGCCTCCCTAACCCCGCTCCGCTCGGCCAGGGAACCCGCGGCGGAGGCCCCTAATGTTCAGCGACTCTTTCATAACCGGAAGACCGCCGTTAGTCTCATGGGGTGACTAATGAATCTGCCGCCCCGGCGCGCCCCCGGACCGCCATCGACGCCGTCGCCGATGCCCACACCGACACGCTCCTCGCCCTGGATCCGAGCCTGGCCACCACGCTCGGCATCCCGGGGCACGACACCGAGTTCCAGGACTTTTCCCCTGCCGGGCTCGGCAGGTTCGCCACGGCGGAACGGAAGACCCTGGAGGCTCTCGAGGGTCTGGAGCCCGTTGACGACGTCGACGCCGTCACCCTCGATGCCCTGCGCGAACGCCTTGGCCTCCAGCTGGAGATCCACGATTCCGGCTGGAATCTCGCCGAGCTGAACAACATCGACTCCCCGGCGCAGAACATCCGGTCGATCTTCGATCTGATGCCCACGGACACCGAGGAGCACTGGGCCAACATCGCCGGGCGCACGCACAGCGTACCGGCGGCCATCAGCGGCTACATCGAGTCCCTGCGGACGGCCAAGGACAACGGCAAGGTCTCGGCCCGGCGCCAGGTGTCGATCGTGATCGAACAGACCACCAAATACGCCGCCGAAGACGGCTTCTTCGCCAAGCTCGCCGCCGACGCCAAAACAGCGGACGGCCCGCTGCCCGCGGAACTGCAGGAGAAGCTCGACGCCGGTGCTGCCGCCGCCCGGGCGGCGTACACCGAACTGGCGGCCTTCCTGCGGGAGGAACTGCTGCCCGTCGCCCCGGAGAAGGACGCCGTGGGCCGGGAGCGCTACGCCCTGGCCTCGCGCGTGTTCCTGGGTGCCGCCGTCGACCTCGAGGAAACCTATGCGTGGGGCGTTGACGAACTCGAACGGATCATTGCCGCGCAGGAACAGGTGGCCGGGCAGATCAAACCGGGCGCCTCCATCACGGAGGCCAAGGAGATCCTTAACAGCGATCCAGCCCGCCGGCTCAAGGGAACGGATGCCCTGACGGCGTGGATGCAGGAGCTGTCCGACCGCGCTGTCTCGGACCTTGCCGGCGTGCACTTCGAGATTCCCGACATCATGAAGACGCTGGAATGCCGGATCGCGCCCACCGACGAGGGCGGCATCTACTACACGGGGCCGTCGGACGACTTCAGCCGGCCCGGGCGGATGTGGTGGTCCGTTCCCCCAGGCGAGGACACCTTCACCACGTGGGCCGAGACCACCACCGTGTTCCACGAGGGCGTGCCCGGACACCACCTGCAGGTGGCCACCGCCGTCTACCGGCGCGAACTGCTCAACAGCTGGCGGCGCAACGTCTGCTGGACCTCGGGGCACGGCGAGGGCTGGGCCCTGTACGCGGAGAAGCTCATGGAGGAACTCGGCTACCTCAAGGATCCGGGCGACCACATGGGCATGCTGGACATGCAGCGCATGCGGGCTGCCCGGGTGGTGTTCGACATCGGCGTCCACCTGGAACTCGACGTCCCCGCACGCTGGGGAACGGGCACCTGGACGCCGGAGAAGGGCTTCGATTTCCTCAAGGCCAACCTGGACATCAGCGAGGGCAACCTGCAGTTCGAGTTCGCACGCTACCTCGGCTGGCCGGGCCAGGCCCCGTCCTACAAGGTGGGGCAGCGCCTGTGGGAGCAGATCCGCGCCGACCTCGAAGCCCGGCCGGACTTCGACCTCAAGGCCTTCCACACCAAGGCGCTGAACATCGGCTCCGTAGGCCTCGACACCCTCAAGCGCGCCATGCTCAGCTGACCTGCCGCCACTGATTGAGCCTGCCGAAACCAATGCCCGCCGGGGACCCGAGTTTTTGTCCAGATATCGCGAGTTTAAGGCCGTCCAGGTCGCGATATCTGGACGAAAACTCCCCGGCGACGGCGAGATGTTTGCCACACACCCCACGGGAATAACTTCACAAGAAACCGGCCTTACGGCGATTTTCTGCGCATCGGGACCATCGCAGGCTCATTCGGACACGTAATATTTCTCAATGTCCACTGGAAGCTGTATTTTATGCGGCCTAGCTTGTTGTGGTGAGCAATCAAAGCACTTCATGCGCGACCGGGCGTTCCGGCTTCCAGCTGCCCCGGTGGGCAGGTTCCTTCGGCTTCCAGATCATTGCGGCCCTGATCATCGGGCTGGGGCTTGGCCTGCTGGCCAAATACACCGGCAGCACCAAGGCGAACCCCAACGGGCTGGGCGCCACGCTGCAGACCATCGGCTCCAGCTACGTGTCGCTGCTGCAGACCGCCGTCGTGCCGCTGATCTTCACGGCCGTGGTGAGCTCGATTTCCAACCTGCGTGAAGTCTCCAACGCGGCGCGGCTTGCCTGGAACACGCTTCTGTGGTTTGCCATCACGTCGCTTGTCGCCGTGCTGATCGGCATCGGCCTGGGCGTGCTCCTGCAGCCGGGAGCCAACACCGGCATCTCCGGCGACGCGGAATACGACGGCAAGCAGGGCGACTGGTGGGCGTTCCTCGTCGGTCTGTTCCCCAAGAACTTCCTCGGCCTTGGCGCCAGCTCCACCGTCACCGACTCCGGCGCCGTGACCACCTCCGTCAGCTTCAATGTCCTGCAGATCCTGGTGATCGCCATCGCCGTCGGCGTTGCCGCCCTCAAGGTCGGCAAGCAGGCTGAGCCGTTCCTCGCCCTCAACGCCTCTGCGCTGGCCGTCATCCAGAAGGTGCTGTGGTGGATCATCCGCATCGCGCCGCTGGGCACCGTGGGCCTGATCGGCAACGCGGTGGCCGTCTACGGCTGGGACACCATCGGCTCGCTGGGCAAGTTCACCGTGGCCATCTACATCGGCCTGGCGCTGGTGCTGTTCGGCGTCTACCCGATCCTCGTCCGCAGCCACGGCCTGTCCGTCAAGCAGTACTTCTCCGGCGCGTGGCCGGCCATCCAGCTGGCCTTCGTTTCCCGCTCCTCCATCGGCACACTGCCCCTGACCCAGCGCGTCACCGAGCGCAACCTCGGTGTTCCGCGGGGCTACGCCTCCTTCGCCGTGCCGCTGGGCGCCACCACCAAGATGGACGGCTGCGCAGCGATCTACCCGGCCGTCGCCGCGATCTTCGTGGCCCAGTTCTTCGGGATCCAGCTCGACTTCAGCCAGTACCTGCTGATCGCCCTGGTCTCCGTCCTCGGGTCCGCTGCGACGGCGGGAACCACCGGCGCCGTCGTCATGCTGACGCTGACCCTCTCCACGCTGGGACTGCCGCTGGCCGGCGTCGGGCTCCTGCTGGCCATCGACCCCATCCTGGACATGGGCCGCACGGCCGTGAACGTGGCCGGCCAGGCACTCGTGCCCACGATCGTGGCCAAGCGCCGGGGGATCCTCGACGAGACCCTCTACAACGCAGCGCGCACCGGGGAGGCCTTCCGCGAGGAAGCGGCCCCCGCCGCCGTCGAGCGTGAACTGGCTGGGTCGAAGGCCTGATTTTGACCGAATGCGTGTGCCCCGGGAGTTCATCCCCGGGGCACACCCATTTAAGTCCGGCGCCCAAGTCCACCCGCCTAAATAGGCCCGGGCGGCGGGGAGCAAGGGTAGGGTACCGGCATGGACATCATTCTGGTTCCCGGTTTCTGGCTCGATGGTTCATCCTGGTCCGGCGTCACTCCGCCGTTAGTGGAGGCCGGCCACCAGATCCATGCACTGACCCTTCCGGGGCTCGAGGCAAAGGACGCCAAGCGTTCAGGCATCGGGCTCCGCGACCACATCAACGCAGTGGTCGAAGCCATTGACGGCATCGAGGGTCCGCTGGTCCTCGTCGGCCACTCCGGCGGCGGCGCCATCATCCATGGCGCCGTTGACGAGCGCCCGGACCGCGTCGTGCGCGCGGTGTACGTGGACAGCGGACCGCTCGGCGAGGGCGGGGTCATCAATGATGAACTGCCGGCTGACGGTGATGAGATCCCTTTGCCTTCCTGGGACGTGTTCGACGACGCCGACCTCACCGATCTCGACGACGGGCTGCGCGAAGATTTCCGCGCACGGTCCATCCCGCAGCCAAAGGCCGTGGCCTGCGACAGGCAGCACCTTCGTGATGTCCGCCGGTACGACGTCCCGGCCACGGTGATTGCCTGCGAGTTCCCGTCCTCGTTGCTGACGGAGTGGATGGACGCCGGGCACCCTTACGTTGAGGAGCTTGCCCGCATCCGCGATGTGGAACTGGTGGATCTGCCCACCGGACACTGGCCCCAGTTCACCAAGCCCGCAGAACTGGGAGCGGCAATCCTCGCCGCCGTCGACCGGACCAACTGACTGGGCGTACCGCCCAGGCCCCACCCGCCTGCCGCGTCCGGCTGGTATTGTGCCTGCGTGTGAGCGGCGCTAGCGGCCGCCAATCACGCCCTTTTCCACGGCCTTGGCGACGGCGTCGGCTTCGGCCTGGGTGAGCGTGCCGTCCTTCACGGCCTGATCGAGCCGGCCCTTCAGGGCAGCCGCACGGTCCGCCTGCGCCTGGGTGCGGAGTTCCTCGAGCGCGGCCTTGACCTTGGCTTCATCGATGCCCAGGGATTTGGCCAGGGAGGCTGCCAGCGCCGCCTCCCTGGCGGCTTTGTCCGGCTTGGTGGCGTCGCTGCGGGGGCCGCCGGGATGGTTTGCCTGGCGGAATGCCCGCAGGGCGTCCTCCAGCTTGGCTTGGTCCACGCCCAGCTTGGCCGCGAGCGCCGCGGCGTCCCCCTTGAGGACCCCTTGGCCGCGTCCGTATCCATGACCGTGCCCGTGCGGGCCGCCGTCGAAACGCGGAACGTCCATAGGATCGCCGGCCGGGCTGCTTGATGCGGGGGAAGGCGTGGGAGTGCCTGTTGTCGCGGCTGCCATTCCGGTGACACCGAATCCTGCGCCCAGTGCCAGGGCAGTAGCGCCCAGTCCGAGAGCCACTTTCTTTGAACGCTCCATGGTCCGCTCCTCGATCCACCGGCCTTGAGGCATCCTTGCCGCCGTGCCGGCCACGTCAACAGGATGCACCCTTCTCCTCAAGAACTGCTCTTGTCCGGCTGTGAAGACGCTGTGAATGTTGCCGTCCAAAGTCTGAGGCGCTTCGGAGCTGTTGCGCAGAGTGCAAACTTGCACGTAGTGTAACTGCGTGTCCACTTCCACTTCCTCCTCTACTCCCCCACCGGCCCCTGACCCTGCCGGCGCCGACGGGCCGGTCTCCCGGCGCGAGCTGAACAAGGCCGCCACCAGGCAGGCAATAACCGGCGCAACACTTGCCCTCCTGCGGCAGCGCGGTCCGGGCAACTTTACGGTCGAGGACATTGCCGAAGCGGCTGGCATCTCCCGCCGGACCTTCTTCAACTACTTCAGCAGCACGGAGGCCGCCATCGCGTCGGTGACCAACGGCTTCCTGGACAGCGCCCTCGAACAGTTCCGCCGGCGTCCCGCAGACGAACCCATCCTCGAGTCAGCCCGCGCCGCCCTGGTCGAACTGGCAGATCCAATGACCGTCGCGCCGCTGGCCGAGCTGTTCGGGCTGACGCAGGGCAACCCGCTCATGGCACGCTCCGAACTCGAGGCCTGGGACCACTGCACCGAGCAGATCGTTGCAGCGGCCCGCGAGCGTTCCCAAGGGGGCGCCCGGACTGAGCAGGGCTCCGGGACTGACCAGGACGAGCTCTACGTCCGTGCCCTCGCCGGATCGGTCGTCTCCTGCGGCAAGGCTGCCATGGACGTATGGTTCCGCCGCTGCGGACCCGATCTCTCCCCCACGTCGCTGGCGATCCTCCGCCAGCTGCTCATCGATTCGATGGGCCTGCTCGGATCCGGCTTCGCCGGGCCACCGGCGGGCCCGAAGAAATCCTCCGCCAATCCCTCCACCCGCAACGCAGAACGGTCCTGACATGGCACTTCTCCTGTACCGCCTTGGTAAGTTTTCCTACCGTCACCGGTGGCTCGTCGTCACGCTCTGGCTCGCGGTTTTGCTGGCAGTCGGCGGTGCAGCGGCGGCCTTTCACGGCACGCTGTCCAACAACTTCCAGATTCCCGGCACCGAAACCCAGCAAATGGCCGACAAGCTCCAGAAGGAGCTGCCGGCGTCATCCGGCGGCTCGGCCGGGGTTGTCTTCCAGGCAGATGAGGCACAGTTCAGCCAAGCCGGCAAGGACGCGGTGTCCGCTGCCCTGACCAAGCTCGAGGCCCTCCCAGACGTCCGGGCAACCGTCGACCCGTTCACCACGCAGGCCCGGTTGGACCAGGCAGCCCAGGATCTGGCCAGTGGCGAAGCAAAGGCAGCGGCGGGCAAGGCCCAGCTGGACAAGGCCGCCGCGGAACTGGCCGCCGGCAAGGAACAGCTGGCCGCTGCGGAGGCGCAGATGACCTCGGCCGGACTCCCGGCATCGGCCATCGAGGCCCAGCTGGGCCAGGAAAAAGCCGCCCTGGCCGCCGGCCAGGCAAAGCTCGACGCCGGAACCAGGGAATCCGAGGCCGGCGCCGCCAGGCTGGCACTGGCCAAGCGCCAGGTCGAAGCGTCGCAGGGCTTGCGTTTCGTCTCGGAGGACGGCAAGGCTGCCATTGCCCAGGTCCAGTTCAAGACCTCCATCAACGGGCTGGACCCCAAGGTGCGCCAGGAAGTCCAGGACATCGTGCAGGAGGTCTCCGCTGCGGGCGTTACTGCGCTGCCGAGCAAGGAAATCAGCGAGGACGTCTCCGAGATCTTCGGCACGGCTGAAGTCATCGGTATCGCGGTCGCGGCACTGGTCCTGATCATCATGCTTGGCACACTCGTCGCCGCCGGGCTGCCGCTGCTGATGGCCGTGATCGGCGTGGCGGTGGGCGTTGGCGGCACCATGGCCCTGAGCAGCCTCATCGACATGAGTTCCATCTCCCCGATGCTCGCCCTCATGCTGGGCCTGGCCGTCGGCATCGACTACTCGCTGTTCATCGTCAACCGCCACCGCGGGCAGCTGCTGGCAGGCATGGACCCGGAAGAGTCGGTGGCCCGCGCCACCGGAACCTCCGGCAACGCCGTGCTATTCGCCGGCCTGACAGTCATCATCGCCCTCGCTGCCCTGGTAGTCCCGGGCCTTCCGTTCCTGGGCGTCATGGGCGTGTCCGCGGCCGGAACCGTTGCAGTTGCCGTCCTCGTCGCCCTGACCCTGACGCCCGCCATCCTCTCCCTTGTGGGCAGCAAGCTGATTTCCAGGCGGGCCTGGGCCAAGGCCGAGAGGCACAATGCCGACCCCAACCGCGAGGCCGAGGACCGCGCCAAGGACGAACACCGCAGCAGCCACGGCTGGGGCGGACTGGTCACCCGGCACCCGGTGCTGGCCATGCTGGCCGGCGTCCTGGCACTGGGCATTGTGGCCCTGCCCGCCGCCCAGCTGCGGCTTGCCCTGCCCGACGGCGGCTCCGAACCTGCCGACTCCCAGGCCTTCAAGGCCTATGACGCCACCAAGCGCAGCTTCGGCGAAGGTATGACCGGACCGATCATCGTGGTGGGTGACTTCCCGGACGGCCTGAGCGAGTCCGAAGCAACAGCCAAGCAGTTGGACGTCGCGGACATCCTGCGGGAGACGGACAACGTCACCGCCGTCATTCCGGTGGCACTCAGTGAGGACCGCGGGACCGCGGTGTTCCAGGTCATCCCGAAGGAGGGGCCGGCAAGCGCCAGCACCGTCAACGTGGTCTCCGACATCCGCGCCGAGCGCGCCGAGATCAAGGACTCCACCGGGGTCGGCATCGGCCTGACCGGGCAGACGGCAGGCAACATCGACGTGTCCACGAAGCTCGGCGACGCGCTGCCGTCCTACCTGGCGATCGTGGTGGGGCTGTCGCTGATCCTGCTGCTGCTGGTGTTCCGCTCCATCGTGGTGCCGCTGCTGGCGACCGGCGGCTTCCTGCTGTCGCTGGCGGCCGCCTTCGGCGCCGTGGTGGCGGTCTACCAGTGGGGCTGGCTGGGTGGGGTGTTCGGCGTCGACAACCCCGGCGCTGTGCTGAGCTTCCTGCCGATCATCCTGATCGGCGTGCTGTTCGGCCTGGCCATGGACTACCAGGTGTTCATCGCTTCGGGCATGCGTGAATCCTTCATGCATGGCGAGTCCGCGAAGCACGCCGTCCGTTCCGGTTTCAGCCACGCTTCGGCCGTGGTCACCGCCGCCGCCATCATCATGATCAGTGTCTTTGCAGGCTTCATCTTCTCGCACCTGAACATGGTCCGGCCGCTCGGCTTCGCGATGGCATTCGGCGTGCTGGTGGACGCCTTCGTGGTCCGCATGACCATCGTTCCGGCGGTCATGTACCTCCTCGGCGAGAAGGCCTGGTGGCTGCCGGGCTGGCTGGACCGCATCCTGCCGGACGTGGACGTGGAGGGCGCGAAGCTCGGCAAGCAAAGCACGACGGCGGCCAGCGCCTCTGCAGCCGAACCCGCCAAGGTTCCGGCCAGCTGACCGCTGACGGCAGCAGTGGATACGAGAAATCCGCCCGCTGATCCTTTGGATCGGCGGGCGGCTTTCTGTCTGCACGGCGCCCTAACAATCGATTAAGGCCCTAACAACCGATTAAGCGGTCAGCGCCCCTCCCCCGTGTTTCAGGCAGCGAGAGCGCCGTGCCCGCCGACTACCCTCCGCCCCCGCATGCGCACCTTTGCATGACGCCGGAGTTCACGCCTGCCTCCGCAGGCTTCCGCGTTCGACGCGTCACTCTCCGCCCCCGGGAGGGGTGGCGCGGTGGAGTGGTAGGTGTGGCCTGTCGGAGTCCGGATTTCTATGGAGTGCCTCGGGCCGGATCTGGGTTGGGCTTTCCAGCCAGGCCCTTCTTTGGTGTAATTACACGCCTCGCACACGCCCGCGCCGTTGCCGAGCCTGGTGGGTCCATCGTCGTGCCACGGGACTATGTGGTCGAGGTGCCGGATGGGAGCGTCGCAGTAGGGCGTCCGGCAGGTGTCGTCACGAATTTGGATGAAGCGGCGCAACGGTGCCGGGAACAGCCGCCTCCGCGAATCCATGGCCACCAAATCACCCGACCCCGGCGCCGTGTACAGCCGGCGGACCCAAGCCTTGAGCTCCTGATCTCCCCCGGCCTGTTCGCCGGTCACCATCGACCGCGCCCAGGCAGCCGGGACAACGCCGTAGCCGGCAATCCTGGCGGGCTCGCTGTCACCCTGAAAGAGGGTTCGGTCCGTCATGACGAGGTGGACATTCACACCGGAAATCCCTCCCGGGGTACCGGTGGTCCACTCGACCAGGGTATCGGCGCTGATCTGCCCACGGCTACGCTGGTCCCCGGCGGCGCGGAGAGAATCGGCGTGCCGGGTCAATGCCGTGTATACGCCGATGCCCTCGTGAACTGGCAGCAGGGCCGTCAGGTACACCATAGTGTCCGGGGCCGGCCGGATACTCACCGACCGCTCGGACACCGCACGGCTCGCCCGCTGCGCGACGGAGCGAGAATCCCGCCGGATGGCCGCAGCCCTCGCTGCGGCGACAATCGCCCGGGTTCCTGCACCCTTGAAGGTTCCCGTGTCTGCGGCGAGTTCCTCGTCGGCGGCGGACCGGTCGGCGGCACTAAGGCATGCTGTCTCCCGCACGATCAGGGTGGCGCGCTCTTCATTCAACTGTCCGGTCTCCAGTGCGGCCAGAGTGTGCGGCATCTCGCTGACCAGGGCCCTGGCCATCCCCAGCAGGCGGCCGCCGCGGTGCGGCGATTCGCCCCGGGCAAGCGCAATCTGCGCCGCCGAGTCCATGCGGCATTCCTTTCCGCGGTCTTTGCCGAGGTCCTCGGCAGTCAGCATCGCAAGCCCGGCCTGCGGCCCAGTCCCTGCCTGATTTTGCCGCTGCCGGGCATCGAATGTGGCAGCGATCCGGGCCTGGAGCCCCGCCACGGCGGACTTCAGCTCTTCCAGGTCCCGCAATTGATCAATCAGTCCGGCATCATCGGCAAGCATGCGGATACCGGCCAAGGACCTGATCAGGTCCCTAATTCCAACCTCATCCGTAACTTCAGCCGTCACCGGCTCCCGACTGCCTTCCATGGGCCAAGTCTGCCAAGGGGGTCCGACATTTTTAGCGAGGTCACGGCGACGTACATGGCCGTGACCGCCGGTGGCACTTCTGAACGTATTACGCTGGAACAGTGACCCGCCTCATTCTTGCCTCGCAGTCCCCCGCCCGCACCAAGCTCCTGACCGAGGCCGGCATCGAACACGAGGTCCTCGTGTCCGACGTCGACGAGGACGCCGTGCAGGAGCGGTACGGCGTCACCGATCCGCACGACACCGCCCTGCTCCTGGCCCGCGCCAAGGCTGAAGCTGTCGCCTCGCTTCCGGAAGCCGAAGGGGCCCTGGTGCTCGGCTGCGATTCGGTTTTCGAGTTCGACGGCGAGTCGCACGGCAAGCCGTACACAGTGGACGTCGCCCGGCAGCGGATGCTGCGGATGAGCGGCAGCAGCGGGGTCCTGCACACCGGCCACTGGCTGGTGGACTGCCGGGACACGGACGACGACGGCGGCTCCGGCGCCACGCTGGGCAGCGTCGCCTCCGCGGAAGTGCACTTCATGGAGATGCAGCTCGCAGAGATCGACGCCTACATCGCCACCGGCGAACCGCTGCACTGCGCCGGCTCTTTCACGATCGACGGACTGGGCGGCGCCTTCATCCGGAAAGTCGACGGCGACCCGCATGCCGTCGTCGGGCTGTCGGTGTCCACCCTGCGTTCCCTGCTGGCCCAGGCGAACGTGAGCATCACCGAGTTCTGGCAGGACCTGCCCGACTCGGCAAATCCCGGGGAGTTGTAGCTTCCCTACAAAGGCCGGGCCTCTTACACGCGGATTCCGCCAGTAATATCGGCGGAATCCTCAAATTCAGGCTAGGCTCCCTGAAGGAAAGAAGGAGACGCCTTGTCAGTAAAGCCGGAGCAGTCCGCAGGTCCAGTGCATTCAAAAATCACCAAGGTTCTGATCGCGAACCGCGGTGAAATCGCCGTCCGCGTCATCCGCGCAGCCCGGGACGAGGGCATCGCCTCCGTCGCCGTCTACGCCGATCCTGACCGGGACGCCCTCCACGTCCGGCTCGCCGACGAAGCGTACGCCCTGGGCGGCAACACTGCAGCCGAGTCCTATCTCGTGATGGACAAGCTGATCGAGGTGGCCCGCCAGTCCGGCGCCGACGCCATCCACCCCGGCTACGGTTTCCTATCCGAGAACGCCCAGTTCGCGGCCAAAGTCATCGATGCCGGCATCACTTGGATCGGCCCCTCGCCGGAATCCATCTCCGCCCTGGGCGACAAGGTCCAGGCCCGCCACATCGCCGAGAAGGTGGGCGCCCCGCAGGTGCCCGGCACCGCCGACCCCGTTGAGTCCGCGGAGGAAATCCTGGAATTCGCGGACAAGTTCGGCCTGCCCGTGGCGATCAAGGCGGCCTTCGGCGGCGGCGGCCGCGGCATCAAGGTGGCCCGCACCCGCGAGGAAATCCCCGAACTCTTCGATTCCGCCGTCCGCGAGGCCACCGCTGCCTTCGGCCGCGGTGAGTGCTTCATCGAACGGTTCCTCGACGCCCCGCGCCACGTCGAAACGCAGTGCCTCGCCGACGCCCATGGCAACGTGGTGGTGGTGTCCACCCGCGACTGCTCACTCCAGCGCCGCAACCAGAAGCTCGTGGAGGAAGCCCCCGCCCCGTTCCTGACGGCGGAACAGAACGAACGCCTCTACGAATCGTCCAAGGCCATCCTGAAGGAGGCCGGCTACCTCGGCGCCGGAACGTGCGAGTTCCTCGTCGGCCAGGACGGCACCATCTCCTTCCTCGAGGTCAACACCCGCCTGCAGGTGGAGCACTGCGTTTCCGAGGAAGTCACCGGCATCGACCTGGTCCGCGAGCAGTTCCGCCTGGCCCGCGGCGAAGAGCTGGGCTACGGCGACCCCGAGGTCCGGGGCCACTCCTTCGAGTTCCGCATCACCGGCGAGGATCCGGGTCGGAACTTCATGCCCGCACCGGGCACCGTGAGCACCCTGAAGAACCCTACCGGCCCGGGCGTCCGCATCGACTCCGGCATCGAAGAAGGCGACGTCATCAGCGGCAACTTCGACTCGATGCTGTCCAAGCTGATCGTCACCGGAGCGAACCGCCCGCAGGCCCTGCAGCGCGCCCGCCGCGCCCTCGAGGAGATGGTGGTGGAAGGCATTCCCACCGTCATCCCCTTCGACCTGGCCGTGGTCAGCAACCCGGCGTTCGCGCCTGCCGAGGGTCCGTTCAGCGTCCACACGCGGTGGATCGAAACCGAGTTCGTCAACGACCTTCCCGCCTGGACGCCGAACGGCGCCGCGCCGGAGGGTGAGGACGCCGCCGAGCGCCGCACCGTGGTGGTGGAAGTGGGCGGCAAGCGCCTCGAGGTGGCACTGCCCGCCAGCCTCGGCTTCAGCGGGGCTGCAGCTGCCGGCGCGAAGCCGGCCAAGTCAAAGAAGCGCAGCCGCACGGGCGGCGCCACCGCCGCCGCGGGCGGCAACGCCCTGACCTCCCCCATGCAGGGAACGATCGTTAAGGTGGCCGTGGCCGACGGCGACGTCGTCGCCGAAGGTGATCTCGTCGTCGTACTTGAGGCGATGAAGATGGAGCAGCCGCTCACCGCACACCGCGCCGGTACGGTTACCGGCCTTACCGCCGCGGCGGGCCAGACGGTGGCCGCGGGCGCCGTCATCGCAACCATCGAGGACTAAAACGGTCTAAGAATAGTCAGCAAACGAAAATGCCCGGTGTGAATCACACCGGGCATTTTCGTTGATGCATCTAACTCCGGAAATCAGGCCACGTTGTTTTCGTAGTCGGTGTCCTTGGTTTCACGCGTGATCCACAGGGCAATGAACGTCAGCACCGCGGCAACGGCCATGTAGACGCCGACGAGCCAGGTGCTGCCGCCGGCCGCCTGCCACAGGGCGATGGCGATGAACGACGCCGGAGCGGCTCCGATGACGCTGGAGAGGTTGTAGGCAACAGCCGAGCCGGTGTACCGGACGTTGGACGGGAACAGCTCGGGCAGGATCGCAGCCATCGGGCCGAAGGTGAGTCCCATCAGCGTGAAGCCGACAATGAGGCCGACGATTGCCGCGCCCGGGCCGGGGCCGAACATCGTGAACCACAGCACGCCGAACACGAAGATGCCTGCGGTGACACCCATCAGGAACTTGCGGCGGCCCCACTTCTCGGCCAGCGGTCCGGACACGAGGGTGAAGATGCCAAAGAAGACGACGCCGAGGATCAGCATCCAGAGGAAGTCACCGCGGGAAACTCCCAGGCCGGGAACGAAGTTGGCCACCTCGGCCGCGGACATCGGCTTGCCGGCCTTCTCCGCGGCGGCCTGCGCGGCCGCAACCGTGGCGGGCTTGGTGCCGTAGGTCAGGGTGAAGGAGGTCATGATGTAGAACAGCACGTACGTTGCCAGCATGATGAACGTTCCGGCCAGCACCGGGCGCCAGTGGCTCTTGATCGTGGCGGCGAACGGGACCTTGGCCACCTTGTCCTCCTTCAGGACCTTCTGGAAGGAGACGCTCTCTACGAGCTTCAGCCGGACGTAGAGGCCCACGATCACCAGCACGGCGCTGAGCAGGAACGGAACGCGCCAGCCCCAGGCGATGAATTCCTCGGGGGTGAGGGCCGCGTTGAACCAGATGAAGAGCAGGTTGGCGAGGATGAAGCCGATGGGGGCGCCGAGCTGCGGGAATGTTCCGTAAACGGCGCGCTTGCCCTTGGGCGCGTTCTCGGTGGCCAGGAGCGCCGCGCCGGACCACTCACCGCCCAGCGCCAGGCCTTGGGCGAAGCGCAGCAGCACGAGCAGCAGCGGCGCGAGGACGGTCCAGCCGGCAACGGAAGCCGTTGGCAGCAGGCCAATGAAGAAGGTGGCGAGGCCCATGGTGAGGAGCGAGGCCACCAGGGTGCCCTTGCGGCCGAACTTGTCGCCGAAGTGCCCGAACAGGACCGAGCCGATGGGCCGGGCGATGAAGGCGACGCCGAAGATCGCGAACGAGCTCAGGAGTGCGTTGATCTCCGTTGCCTGGGGGAAGAACAGCTTGGGGAAGACCAGCACCGACGCGGTGGCGTAGATGTAGAAGTCGTAGAACTCGATCGTCGTTCCGATGAGGCTGGCAAAGATCACTTTGCCCTTGGAGTTCACCGGTTTGGCGGTGCCATGTTCCGTTGACGTTGCAGGCGATGACATGTGGGGACGCTTTCATGAGAACTGGACGGACCTCGCGCGGAAGCCCCTCCAAACATAGGTATAAAACAGAGTTCAATCTTACTTCGCGCCGTCCATTGAACGGACAAGTGAGTCCAGCATGCGGACGTTTCGGGTTGTCTCAGCATGAGGTCGTTCCGACCAGCCTAACGCCGCCCCAGGCGGGTTGATAGGCAAATGTCACAGCACGTTAACAAAGCGCGACCGTCTGCGAAACGCGCCATCCCTACCTTGGAAGGACAACATTCCCCAAGGAGGTATACCGTGACTGCTGACCGCACCGCAGACGCCGGAACCCACAATTCCCTCGATCTTGCCGCCGCCACAACCACCGACGCACCCGCCCTTGAAGAGCGTCCCGGACGGTGGATCGCCAACTGGGACGCCGAGAACAAGCACCAGTGGGAATCCCAGGGCCGCTCCATCGCGCGCCGCAACCTGAACTGGTCCATCTTCGCCGAGTTCCTCGGCTTCGTCGTCTGGCAGCTGTGGTCCATCGTGGTGGTCCAGCTCCCCGCTGCAGGCTTCACATTCAGCAGTTCCGAAATCTTCTGGCTGATCTCCATGCCGAGCCTCGTCGGCGCCACGCTCCGGATCCCCTACACGTTCATGGTTCCGCGCTTCGGCGGCCGGAACTGGACCATCGTCTCCGCCCTGCTGCTGCTGATCCCCTCCATCGGGCTCGCCCTCTGCGTGTCCAACCCGGAAACGCCGTTCGGCGTCATGCTGGTCGTGGCGGCCCTTGCAGGCTTCGGCGGCGGCAACTTCGCCAGCTCGATGGCCAACATCACCTTCTTCTACCCGGCCCGTGAAAAGGGCTGGGCGCTGGGCCTGAACGCCGCCGGCGGTAACCTCGGTGCAGCCGTGGCACAGCTGGCCGTCCCGATCGCCATCACGCTGCTGGCTGCCGGCACCGTCAACCTGCCCGTCGCCGGCCTGATGTGGGTTCCGCTGATCCTCCTGGCAGCCTTCGGCGCCTACAAGTACATGAACAACCTCACGAGCGCCAAGGGCGACGTTGCCGGATCCCTCGCGGCGATCAAGGAACCCCACCTGTGGGTCATGGCCCTGCTCTACATCGGAACGTTCGGCTCGTTCATCGGCTTCGCCGGCGTCTTCCCCAAGCTCATCAAGGACTACTTCCCGGCCTTCTCCTCAATCTCCGTCGGCGCCGTGGCCCTCTCGCTGGCCTTCCTCGGCCCGCTGGTCGGCTCGCTGGCCCGACCCTACGGCGGCCGCATGGCTGACCGCATGGGTGGAGCCCGGATGACCGTGGCAGCCTTCG
Organism: Arthrobacter sp. NPDC058097; assembly: GCF_042884885.1. NCBI lineage: Bacteria > Bacillati > Actinomycetota > Actinomycetes > Micrococcales > Micrococcaceae > Arthrobacter > Arthrobacter sp. NPDC058097. The sequence goes on along the minus strand of NZ_JBHVSZ010000005.1, from coordinate 109,468 downwards.
CCGCCATGGCCGCCATCACCCTGACGATGATCTGGACGCTGCCGCTGAAGAACTTCTGGCTCTTCCTGGTTCTCTTCCTGATGCTGTTCACGGCCAGCGGCTTTGGAAACGGCGCCACGTACCGCATGATCCCGGTGATCTTCGCGACCTCCAGCCGCGCGGCCCGCTCCGGGGCCAGCTCGGTGCAGACCCAGCGCCTTGCCTCCTCGGCACTCGGCCTGATCTCCGCGATCGGCGCCTACGGCGGGTTCGTCATCCCGCAGGTGCTGAATGCCTCCAACACCGCCAGCGGCTCTTACACCCCGGCCTTCTACGGCTTCGTCGGAGCGTACGCCCTGATGCTGACCGTCTGCTGGTTCTGTTACATCCGCAACGCCAACCGAAATGCGATGGGACACGTCTAACATGACCAAAAGCGCCGACACGCACTGCCCTTACTGCGCCTTGCAGTGCGCCATGACGCTCAAGTCCCCGGCGGCTCCGGCCGCAACGGGCCTGGCCCCGGCTGTGCAGCCGGGGCCAGCCCCCGTGCCGGCAGGGCCGGGGCTCGAGAGGCCCGCCCTTGAGGTGAACGGACGTGACTTCCCCACCAACCGCGGCGGCCTCTGCCGCAAGGGCTGGACGTCCGCTTCGCTCCTGCAGCACCCCGGACGCGTCACCGAGCCCATGTTCAAAGGGCCCGACGGCGTCTTCCGCCCCATCTCCTGGGACGAGGCCCTGGAGCGCGTCACCGCCGCTGTCAAGGACGCCCGCACCAAGTACGGCGCGGACTCCGTGGGCGTCTTCGGCGGCGGCGGCCTCACCAACGAAAAGGCGTACCAGCTGGGCAAGTTCGCCCGCCTTGCGCTGGGCACCTCGCGGATCGACTACAACGGCCGGTTCTGCATGTCGTCCGCGGCTGCCGCAGGCATGCGGGCGTTCGGCCTCGACCGCGGGCTTCCCTTTCCGCTTGAGGCACTGGACACGGCCAGCACCATCCTGATGCTCGGCTCCAACGTCGCCGAGACCATGCCGCCGTTCGTCCAGCACCTGCAGGGCGTCCGCGACGCCGGCGGCCTTATCGTGGTGGACCCGCGGCGTTCAGCCACCGCCGCGTTCACCGCCAACAACGGCGGACTCCACCTGCAGCCCCTTCCCGGCACCGACCTCACGCTCCTGCTGGGCCTCTCCCACGTGGTGATCCATGAGGGCCTTCTCGACACCGACTACATCCAGTCGCGCACCACCGGCTTCGACGCCGTGGTCCGGTCCGTCAACGCCTACTGGCCGGAGCGGGTCCAGTCCATCACCGGCGTGCCCGCCGAGCTCATCCGCGAAACAGCCCGGCGGCTGGCCAGCGGTGCCCGCCAGGGCGGCAGCTACATCCTCACCGGGCGCGGCGTGGAGCAGCACGTGGACGGCACGGACACCGCCACAGCGGCCATCAACCTCAGCCTCCTGCTGGGCCTGCCCGGCAGTGCGCGCAGCGGCTACGGCACGCTCACGGGCCAGGGCAACGGCCAGGGCGGCCGCGAGCACGGCCAGAAGGCCGACCAGCTGCCGGGCTACCGCAAGATCACCGACCCCGCCGCCCGCGCGCACATGGCGAAAGTCTGGGGCGTGGATGAGTCCCTCATCCCGGGCCCCGGCCTGCCGGCCGTGCAGCTGCTCAAGTCACTGGGACAGCCCGACGGCGTCCGCTGCCTTTTCGTGCACGCCTCCAACGTTGCCGTCGCCTCGCCGGACGCCAACGCCGTCATTCGCGGGCTCCGCAGCCTGGACTTCCTGGTGGTCTGCGACTTCTTCATGTCCGAGACCGCCGCCGAGGCCGACCTTGTCCTGCCGGTGCTGCAATGGGCCGAGGAGGAAGGCACGCTGACCAACCTCGAAGGCCGCGTCCTCCGCCGCCGCCAGGCGATCCAGCCGCCGGCCGGTGCCCGCAGCGAGCTGTGGATCATGGCCCGGCTGGCCGAGGCACTCGACGCACCGTCCACCTACAGCGACGACCCGGAGACGGTCTTCGAGGAGCTGCGCCTGGCATCCGCCGGCGGGGCGGCCGACTACTCCGGCATCGACTACGCCATGCTGGACGGCGGAGCAGCCGCGTACTGGCCCTACCCCGCCGGCAGCACCGGAACCCCGCGCATGTTCCTGGACAGCTTTGCCCACGCCGACGGCAAGGCGGTCATGACCCCGGTGGCGCCGCGCCGCCGTCGTGATCCCCTGCCGAATCCGGACCCGGCAGCCAAGCCCATGACCCTCATTACGGGCCGCCTGCTGGAGCACTACCAGTCGGGCGCCCAGACGCGGCGGGTGGCCGAGCTCCTGGCCTCGCAGCCCGAAGCCAGGGTACAGATCCACCCGGCTGCCGCCGCGGCCATGGGCATCACGGACGGGGCGGAGGTCTCGGTGACGAACGAGCGCGGCGAAGTGGTCTGCCGGGCCGAACTGAGCACGGCCATCCGGCCCGAAACCGTCTTCCTGCCGTTCCACTTCCCCGAACTGGAAAGCGCGAACCGGCTGACGGAAGCGGCCACGGATCCCATCTCGGGGATGCCCGAATTCAAGTTCAACAAGGTGTGGGTCCGGCTGGCAGCAGCGGCCACCCCCGCCACCAGTCTTCTTCAAACAGCGGAGGCCTCATGAGCGAGCAGATTGTAATTGTCGGATTTGGGCCGGTGGCCGCGCGGCTGGTCGACGAACTGCTGCCGTCACTGCGTGCGGGGCAGGTGGGGCTGACGGTCATCGGCCAGGAAGCCGAGGCCGCGTACAACCGGGTGCTCGTAGCCGACCTCGGTGTCGGCCGCACCACCCCCGAGGCGCTGGCCCTCGCCGACGCCGCGGCGCTGGTGGCCGACGGCGTGGACGTCCGGCTGGGCGTGAAGGTCCGGCGCGTGGACCGTGCCCGGCAGTCCGTCATCCTCTCCGACGGCAGCTCCGCCCACTACGACCGGCTGGTCTTGGCCACCGGTTCCCGGCCCGTGATCCCCAACCTCACGGGCCTGAACCCCGACCCTGCCGCGCCCGTCCTCCCCCCGGGTGTCACCGCGCTCCGCGACCTCCGCGACGCCGAGGTGCTGCGCCGGGCGGTGGCAGGACGCAAGCGCGTGGTGGTGCTGGGCGGCGGCGTGCTGGGCCTCGAGACGGCCCTCGCGGCCGCGGAGGAAGGTGCCACGGTCACGGTGGTGCACAACGGACCCCACCCGCTGGGCCGGAACATCGACCGCGGCGGCGGCGCCGTGCTGGCGGCGAGCCTGCGCAACTGCGGCGTCCGGGTAGCCGGCAACGCCCGTTCCACGGGCATTGAGCACAAGGCTCCCGACGGCGGGTTCTCGGCTTTGCTGCTCGACGACGGATCGGCGATCGACGGCGACCTGCTGGTCCTCTCCTGCGGCGTCCGCCCGCGAATTGAGCTTGCCGAAGGCTGCGGGCTCTCCACCGGGACAGGCATCCTGGTGGACCACCGGCTGCGGGCGCACCACGAGCCGCACATCTTCGCCATCGGCGACTGCGCTGAGGTCCGCTGCCCGGATCCTGCCTGCCTCGAGTGCCGCACAGCGCGGGGACCGTCCGGCCTGGTGGGACCCGGCTGGCGGCAGGCCGAATGGCTCGCCGAATACCTTCTGCTGCTGTCCGGGGGTTCCGCCGAGGACGCCGACTCACTGCCCCCGCTCCCCCAGGAAAAGCCCGGCGTGATCGTGCTCAAGGCCCGCGGCATGAACATGGCCGTAGCCGGGGACAACTCCGCAGAGCCGTGGGACGAGGAAGTCCTGACGGCCGGCGCCGTCAATGGCAGGCCGCGGCTGCAGATCGCCCAGTGGGCGGATCCCGAGCACGGGCGCTACGTCAAGATGACCACCCGCGGCGGAGTGCTGGAAGGCCTGGTCAGCGTGGGCATGCAGCGCACTGCGGGAGAGCTGGTGCAGCTCTTCGAACGCGGCGCCGAGCTGCCCGCGGACAGGTCGCTGCTCCTGCGCCTCGACGGGCCCGACCAGCTGGCGTCTGCGGGTGCCTCCAACGACCCGGAGGCCACCGTGTGCCGCTGCGCCGGTGTGAGCGGCAGCAAGATCGCCGGCGCCGTCACCGGGGGCTGCTCCACCGTGGCCGAGGTTTCCGCCTCCACCAGGGCTGGCACCGGCTGCGGCGGCTGCCACGAAGACATCAAGGGGCTCATCGAGAAGCACTTTCAGGGGGCTGCCGCCTAAGGCCGCAGCCGGATGACCTGGCTGCCCAGATGCAGCCTGTTTGGAAGACCGCGTGGCGCGTACGGCGTTCTGCCTCGACGGAGGGGTGCGGTGGCCCTGCCAGGAGAACCCTGAGCTGCCGCGTCACACAAATCGGGCATGCCGCCCCTGGCCGGTAGCATCGGGGTCATGAATGCCGACGAAGACGACGACATCACCGAAGAACTGCTGGCCGACTCCGAAAAGCTCACCGGGCTGAGCCTGGAGCTCCTGGGCCTGGACCCGCACCCCGACGACATGACCGCCGAGCAGCGGCTCCAGTTCGATCCCGAGGATCTCGCCGCGATGGCCACTGACAGCCCCCGTGAGCGGGAGCAGTCGGTGCGCCAGACGCGGCTGCTGGCCGGCCTGCTGTGGAATTCATCCAGCATCCTCATCGACCAGCTGTTCCGCGACCTGGGCACACTGCACGAACTGGAGACGGTCACGCCCGAGGCCATCGCCGGAATGTCCGTGCTGTCCTCGCTGCCTCCGCGGTTCGCTTCCAGCTACGATGCGAAGTTCACGCAGCGGTTCATTGTGGTGGCAGCGGATGTCACCGCGTCCCTAGCCCGCGGCTGGACCGCCCCTGGCTGCCTTGCGGGGGAACTCGCGGTCCACTGCCTGCTGGACCAGGCCCGGATCACCGAGGACATCTACGAGCTGGACCTCCCCGAGGAGTGGCGGACCGTCGTTGAGGAAGTCCTGCTGGAGGACGCCGACTCGGAAACCTTGTACACGGACGGGACCGGCGAAGCGGGCACCGCCGTCGAACAGGATCTCGGAAACCTGGACATCCGGCACTGGTTCGAGCCCTTCGCGCCCGGCGACGCCGTTCCCCCGTACGCCTGCTCCTGAGTGTGGGCACAACAGCAGAGGGTCCGATGTCATCATCGGACCCTCTGCTGTTGCTGCCGGATTCTTAGCGTCCGTGTCCGGCTTCCGTGGCCGTGATGTTGAAGGAACCGTCCAGCTTCACTGTTGCCCGCGAGCCGTCGGCCTTCGTGATGTGGGCTTCGTAGACCGCACCCTCGGCGTCGGTCTCAACCCGCCGAACCGTCGCGCCGGGGTTGGCGGCCAGCACCGCGTTCCGCACCCGTGCGGCAGTGCTCCCGGTCAACAGCTGCTCGGTGATTCCGTTGGCCTGGTGGGCACCTTTGGCGTCCGCGCTGGACTGGCTGCCGTTTGTGGACGAGGCAAGGACGGGGTAGCCCATGGCAAGGTAGGCACCACCGCCCACGAGGGCCGCCACGAGGGCGGTGTTAATTGCGGCTTTTTGAACAGTGATCATGGCACGCTCCTGGCTTCCGCGGTCCGACCGTTCGGAAGAAAAATCTCCGCATAGCTGACCGCTGGTGGATCGGTCTGTCGGAGCCCGGAGCCGCCAATCCCGGGGATCGACAGTCTGAATTTTACTCAGCTCTGCCGGTGGCGACTAGGAGGATGGTGCCATTCACAGGTTGCGCGGCGGCGCCGGGTCTCGACAGGCTCGACCTGCGGACCCGGGCGGCGCCTTACATGTGCACGTGCAGACGACGTGCGGCCTCGGAGATGGAGCCGCTCAGCGATGGGTACACCGTGAAGGTGCTGGCGACGTCGTCGACGTGCAGTTTCTGCTTCACCGCGATGGAGATGGCGAAGATCAGCTCGGACGCGTTGGCGCCCACCACCACGCCGCCGATCACGGTGCCCGATCCCTTGCGGGCGAAGATCTTGACGAAGCCGTCCTTGACGTTGCGCATCTTGGCGCGGGCGTTGCTCTGCAGGGACAGCTTGATGATGTCGCCCTGGTACTTGCCGGATTCGATCTCGGCCTCGGACACGCCGACCGACGCGATCTCGGGCGAGGTGAAGATGTTGGACGCCACCTGGTGGAGCTTGATGGGGGTCACCTGGTCGCCCAGGAAGTGCGCGATCGCGATCCGGCCCTGCATGGCGGCGACGGAGGCGAGCGCCAGGACGCCGGTGCAGTCGCCGGCAGCGTAGATGTTCGGGGCGGTGGTGCGGGACACGCCGTCCACCTTGATGTGGCCGCTTTCGGTCAGCGCCACGCCGGCTTCCTCCAGCCCGATTCCTGCCGTGTTGGGAATGGAGCCCACACATACCAGGCAGTGGCTGCCGGTGACCTTGGAGCCGTCACCGAGGGTGACCACCACGCCGTCGTCGGTCCGTTCCACCGTTTCGGCCCGTGAGCGGGACAGCACCCGCACGCCGCGGCGTTCGAAGACGTCCTCCAGCACCTCGGCGGCGTCGGTGTCGGACCCCGGAAGCACGCGGTCACGGCTGGAGATCAGGGTGACCTTCGAGCCCAGGCCGTTGTAGGCGGAGGCGAACTCGGCGCCGGTCACGCCGGAGCCCACCACGATCAGTTCCTCGGGCAGTTCGTCCAGGTTGTAGATCTGCGCCCAGTTCAGGATCCGTTCGCCGTCCGGCCGTGCCGTGGGCAGCTCCCGCGGGTGCGCCCCGACCGTCAGCAGGATGGCGTCTGCCACCACGGTTTCGGTTCCGTCGGCGGTCAGGACCTCGATGGTGTGGTTGTCCACCAGCTTGCCGGAGCCGTTCAGGATGCGCACGTTCTGGTGCTCCAGGCCGGTCTGGATGTCGAGGGACTGCTGGCGGGCGAGGCCGAGCAAGCGGTCGTTGATGTGCTTGAGATCGGCGCGCATGACCGGAACGAAGTCACCGCCGTCGACGTCGAACTTGACCCCCAGCTCGCCGGCACCGCTGACGCGGGTCATCAGGTCCGACGTCGCGATCAGCGTCTTGGACGGCACGACGTCGGTCAGTACCGCGGAGCCGCCGAGACCGGCCCGCTCGATGATAGTGACAACGGCTCCCAGCGAGGCGGCCACCATGGCAGCTTCATAGCCGCCCGGACCTCCGCCGAGAATTGCGATTCGGGGGGCGCTGAAATCAGGATGCATAGTCACAAGCGACCATTCTCCCGCATCCCGCGCCCGACCACCAACCTTCCGGGCCCGGCCGGGCGGCCCGCACGGGCGCGTTTCTGCTGCCCGCACCGGTTCGCGCACGGTAGCTTGGACCGGGTGAGCACAACAGAATTCCTGGACACGGATCCCTTCGAGGCAGCGCGCACGGCTGCGGACTACATCGCGGCGGAGACCGGGGTCGCAGCGCACGACATCGCCCTGGTCCTGGGCTCAGGCTGGGCCGAGGCCGCCGACCTCATCGGCGAGACCACCGCCACGCTCGCGGCGTCGGAGGTCCCCGGCTTTTCGGCTCCCGCCGTGGAGGGGCACGTGGGCACCATCCGGTCCGTGCTGACGCGGGAAGGCAAGCGCGCACTGGTTCTTGGGGCGCGCACCCACTACTACGAGGGCAAGGGGGTCCGGGCCGTTGCCCACGGCGTGCGCACCGCCGCCGCCGCCGGCTGCCGGACCCTGGTGATCACCAACGGCTGCGGCGGGCTCAACGAAGACTGGGCACCCGGCACCCCCGTGCTCATCAAGGATCACATCAACCTCACCGCGACGTCCCCGCTCGAGGGTGCCACCTTCGTGGACCTGACAGACCTGTACTCCTCCCGGATCCGGAACCTGGCCCGCGAGGTGGATCCGTCCCTGGACGAAGGTGTTTACGCCCAGTTCACCGGCCCGCATTACGAGACGCCGGCCGAGGTGCAGTACGCCAAGCGGGTCGGCGCGGACCTGGTGGGCATGTCGACGGCGCTGGAAGCCATCGCTGCCCGGCACGCCGGCATGGAGGTCTTCGGCATCTCGCTGGTCACCAACCTCGCGGCCGGCATCAGCCCCACTCCGCTGAGCCATGAGGAAGTGCTCGAAGCCGGACACGCTGCCGGGCCGCGCATCTCCAAGCTCCTGGCGGAAATCATCGGCCGGCTCTAACCGCAACGCGGGAGCCCACTCAGCGCCCGCTGCGGGCTTCGGAAGGGGCGCTAGGTGACCCCGCGTTTGTCGACGGCGAGGAGTTGGGCGAGCGCGTCGGCACGCGCCTTGGGAAAGCGCCGTTCGAGGGACTGTGCGATGCCTGCCACGGTCTGCCGCGCGAGTTCGGTGCGCCACGCCAGCTCCGCCTGGCGCATGGACTGCGAAATGACGCAGCTCCGGAGGTAGTCCTCGTCGGCATCGCCGCCGGGGCAGTTCGCCAGGATGCCGTCGCAGCGGAATGCCAGGTCCCGGCCTTCGATGGCCAGCACCACGTCCAGCACCGAGATCCGGTCAGCGCGGCGCGCCAGCTGGAACCCTCCTTTGGGGCCGGACACGGACTGCAGGACGCCTGCCCGCACCAGGCACTGAAGCTGCTTGTTCAGGTACGCCGGCGGCAGTTTGTACAGCTCCGCAAGCCGGCCGCTGCTGATCGGTTCCCCGCCGGGCGTCCACGCCAAGTTGACGCAGCAGTGGAGGGCCCACTCCACCCCCTGGTTCAACTTCACAACCCAGACGCTACGTGTCCAGAATTTTCGCTGTCAAGAAGCGTTTCCGCCGCTCTTAACCGGCCGGGTTATGACGCGTCCGCGGCCCTGCCCGGCACCGCTGCGCCGCACTTTGACGATAGTTTGGTTCCCATGACGTCTTCCGAAGCCGATCAGCAGCTGCTCAACGACGCCCGTGCCTGGGCCGCCCAGGATCCGGATCCGCGCACCGCGGCAACGCTGACCGAGCTCGTGAAGCTCACCGAAGCCGGCACACCCGCCGCTCGGCAGGACCTCGAAGACAGCTTCCGGGGAACGCTGCAGTTCGGAACGGCCGGCCTGCGCGCCGCCCTGGGACCAGGGCCCAACCGGATGAACCGCGTCGTGGTCCGCCGCGCAGCGGCGGGCTTCGCCCAATTCCTGCTCCGGGCGGTGGCGGAAGCTTCGCCCGGCACCCGGCCACGCGCCGTCGTCGGCTATGACGCCCGCTACAACTCAGACATCTTCGCGGCGGAGACGGCGGCGGTGTTCACCGCGGCCGGAATCGAGACATTCCTCATGCCGGCAGCCCTGCCGACGCCGCTGCTGGCCTATGCGGTCCGGACTTTGGATTGCGACGGCGGGGTGATGGTCACAGCCAGCCACAACCCTCCGCAGGACAACGGCTACAAGGTGTACCTCGGCCGGCATGCCGTGGAGGAAAGTGGCCGGGGGGCGCAGATCGTGGCGCCGGACGACGCCCGGATCGCCGCCGAGATCAGCAGCGTGGGCGACCTTGCCTCGATCCCCCTGGCCCCGGACGGCTGGACGGTCCTGGACGCCGGGATCGTCCAGGACTACCAGGCCGCCACGGCAGGGCTGGCCGACCGCGGGCTCTTCCCGGCCCGGGACCTGAAGATCGTCCTGACACCGCTGCACGGCGTGGGCGGCACCACTGCTGTTTCCGTCCTCGAGGCGGCCGGGTTCACAGACGTGACGCTGGTCAGTGAGCAGGCCGAGCCCGATCCGGACTTCCCCACCGTCAGTTTCCCCAACCCCGAGGAACCCGGCGCCCTGGATCTGGCCCTCGGGACGGCGATGCAGGTGGCTGCGGACATTGTCCTGGCCAACGACCCCGACGCCGACCGTGCCGCGGTGGCCGCCAAGGACCCGGACACCGGTGCGTGGCGGATGCTGCGGGGCGATGAGGTGGGCGCCCTGCTGGGAGCGCATGTCGTGGCGCGGCTGGCCGCCTCCAGGCTGGCTGGTTCCGGCACGGACGCCCCTGGCTCCGACGCCCCCGGCGCGGATGGTTCCGGAGCAGCCTCGGGCGGCGGCGTGTTCGCCAATTCGGTTGTTTCCTCGCGGCTGCTTTCCCGCATCGCCGCCGCAGCCGGGTACGCGCATGTGGAGACGCTCACCGGGTTCAAGTGGATCTCCCGGGTGCCGGGCCTCGCCTACGGCTATGAGGAGGCACTCGGCTACTGCGTTGCGCCGGATCTGGTCCGCGACAAGGACGGGCTGTCCGCCGCGGTGCTGATCGCGGAACTCGCGGCCGCCGCCAAGGCGGAGGGCAAGACGATCTTCGACACCCTGGACGAGCTGTACCTGGTCCACGGGCTCCACGCGAGTGACCAGCTGAACATCCGCGTGGGTGACCTCGGCCTGCTGGACGCCATGATGAACCGGCTGCGCGTGAACCCGCCCGAATCGTTTGGCGGTTCGGCCGTGGAGTCGTTCGTGGATCTGGCCGAAGGCAGCGAACACCTGCCTCCGACCGACGGGCTGCTATATGTGACCCGGGACCTAAGCCGCGTGATCATCCGGCCGAGCGGCACGGAGCCCAAGCTCAAGTGCTACCTCGAGGTCATCCAAAGCGTTGGCTCGGCCGCTGAACTGCCCGAGGCCCGGCTGGCGGCCAGGGCAGCGCTGGACCGCGTGCTGACCGACGTGCGCGAGGCGCTGGGACTCTAAGCGGTTCGCGGCTGGGCCGCCAGGAAAGCTTTAGAGCTCAACCTCAATGAAGCCGTCCACGATGCGCGTGCTGAAGACGGCAAGGCGCAGATCCGCGTTGCCGAAGCATTCGCCGGTCTCGAGGTCGTAAACCTCCTTGTGCAGCGGCGAAGCGATGGTGGGGCGCGTGCCGCGTGATCCGAGGATGCCGCGTGCCATGACGTAGGCGCCGGTGGCCGGGTCCTCCTGGGCGACGGCGAAAACCTCACGGGGGGCGGTGCGGAACAGGGCCACCTGCCGGCCGGCCACGAGTGCCGCTTCGCCCCAGGCGAGTTCCAGGTCCTCCACCGCGCAGACGCGGTGCCAGCCTGCTGCATATCCGGTGGCGAGATCCTCAAGTTCCAGTGTTGCCGTCATGTCCGGCTCCTCTCCCTTTGCGTGCTTTCCGGCGGCGGGCCGGTCCTACAAGGCGTGTGATTCCGCCTGCTTTTGCCGCCGCTGCGGCCGTATACCAAAGCTAGGACCCAGGTGTTTCGACGGGGTGCAGTCAATGTGTCAAGAACGTAAAAGACACCTCACATGGCGTGAAACAAACCCGTGATGCAGAAGTTAAGTTCACGAAACAAATGGGAAACTGAAGCGAAACTGCGTCTCCCTAGGCTGAATGCACAAGCTGCAGAGCACCGTCTGCGGCCCATGCGAAAGGCCCACAGTGACCGAACAGACTTCAACCCCATCGACTCCGCGCCGCATTGTGGTCGCCGGCGGCGGCCCTGCAGCCCACCGTTTTGCGGACGCCATGCATGCCCGCGGCCTCGAGGGCTGGCAGGTAACTGTTCTGACCGAGGAAGCCCACCTGCCCTATGACCGCGTTGCACTGAGCAAGGCCCTCACGGACAGCACCGTAGACCTGACGCTGGGTACGGCTTCCATGTGGGACCACGAGTCACTCACCCTGCAGACCGGCGAGCGCGTGGTGAAGATCGACACCGCAGGCAAGTCCGTTGAAACCGCGGCCGGCAACACCTATGAATACGACGAACTGGTGGTTGCCACCGGTTCGGATGCCGCCCGGCTCCCGCTGCCCGGCGCCGAGCGCGTGCACGTCTACCGCACCCTCGAGGATGTCTGGGCCATCAACAAGTCCATCGCCGAACTCACCGAAAAGCTCGGCCGCAAGGTCAACGCCGTGACCATCGGCGGCGGCCTCCTCGGCCTCGAATCCGCGGCCGGCACCGAACAGCTCGGCGCCATCCCCGTTGTCATCAACGGCGCGCCGTGGCTCATGAACACCCAGCTCGACGAAGGCGCCGGGCAGGCGCTGGGACGCCTTATCGAGGCGAAGGGCTTCGAAGTCCACGGCGGCGTGTTCCCGTCCGAAATCCAGGCGGACGACGACGGCCAGGTCACCGGGGTGCTGATGGCCGACGGCCGCATCATTCCGGCCGACATCGTCATCGTGGCGATCGGCGTCAAGCCGCGCGATGAGCTCTTCCGCGCCGCAGAAGGCGAAGAGTCCCTGTTTGACCTGGGCCCCCGCGGCGGCGTGGTGATCAACGACTTCTGCGCCACCCAGGTGCCCGGCATCTGGGCCATCGGCGAGGTCGCCAACTTCGAAGGCATGTGCCTGGGCCTGGTGGCCCCGGCCAACACGATGGCCGAGATCGTCGCCGACCGGCTGCACGGCGGCGAGGCCACCTTCCCCGGTTTCGACACCGCCACCAAGCTCAAGCTTTCCGGCGTGGACGTGGCCAGCTTTGGCGACGCGTTCGCCAAGACGGAACATGCCCTCGAAATTGTCTACGCAGACCCCGCCCGCGGCGTCTACCAGAAGATCGTCACCACCGACGACGCCAAGACCCTCCTCGGCGGCATCTTCGTTGGCGATGCAGCCCCCTACACCAGCCTCCGCCCGCTCCTGGGCCGCGAGCTCCCCGCGGAACCCGGCGCCTATCTGACGGCGGCCGGCGGCGGCGAAGCCCCCGAGACCGAACTGCCGGACGACGCCACCCTGTGCTCCTGCAACAACGTGACCGCCGGAACCATCCGCGACGCCATCAACGGCTGCGGCGCCTGCGACGGCAACGCCCCCGTCCAGGAACTGGGCGAGCTCAAGGGATGCACCCGCGCCGGAACCCAGTGTGGTTCCTGCGTGCCGATGCTGAAGAAGCTGCTGGAAACCGAACTGACCAAGTCCGGCGTCGAGGTTTCCAAGGCGCTGTGCGAGCACATCCAACTGTCCCGCCAGGAACTGTTCGACGCCATCCGCGTCCTGGAACTGACCTCCTTCGAAGAGATTATGGCCAAGTACGGCACCGGCGCAGGCTGCGACATCTGCAAGCCGACCATCGCCAACATCCTCGCCAGCCAGAACAGCAACTACGTCCTGGACGCAGGCCGCGGCACCCTGCAGGACACCAACGACCGCGCCCTGGCCAACATGCAGAAGGACGGCACCTACTCGGTGGTCCCCCGCATCGCCGGCGGCGAGATCACCCCGAAGAAGCTCGGCGTCATCGCCGCCGTCGCCGAAAAGTACAACCTGTACACCAAGATCACCGGCGGCCAGCGCATCGACATGTTCGGTGCCCGGCTGGAGCAGCTGCCCGAAATCTGGAAGGAGCTGGTGGACGCCGGTTTCGAGTCCGGCCAGGCCTACGGCAAGAGCCTGCGCACGGTGAAGTCCTGCGTCGGTTCCACCTGGTGCCGGTTCGGCGTCCAGGACTCGGTGGCCATGGCCATCCAGCTGGAGCTCCGTTACCGCGGCCTCCGCAGCCCGCACAAGCTCAAGATGGGCGTCTCCGGCTGCGCCCGCGAGTGTGCCGAGGCCCGCGGCAAGGACGTCGGGGTGATCGCCACCGCTGACGGCTGGAACCTGTACGTCGGCGGCAACGGCGGCGCCACCCCGGCCCACGCCCAGCTGCTGGCCAAGGACCTGGACGACGAGACGCTGATCAAGTACATCGACCGCTACTTCATGTATTACATCCGCACCGCCGACCGCCTGCAGCGCACCGCGCGCTGGCAGGAGGAGCTCGACGGCGGCATCAAGCACGTCGAGGACGTGGTGGTCAAGGACACCCTGGGCATCGCCGAGGACCTCGAGGCAGCCATGGCCAAGCACGTCGACACGTACATCGACGAGTGGGCAGACACCCTGAAGGACCCCGAGCGCCTGCGCCGGTTCCGCTCCTTCGTCAACGCCCCCGACCAGAAGGACGACTCCATCACCTTCGTCCCGGACGAGCGCGGCCAGATGCGCCCGGCCACGGCTGAGGAAAAGGCGCTGGCCGCCCGGCAGCCCGTGCTGGTCGGGGCTTCCATCCCGATGCGGCCCTCCGCGCCGGACCTGCTTGACGAGAACGAGGTATAGGCATGCAGCTCAGCATTGATCTCACCGGCCGCGATGTCCTGGTCACCGGCTCTGATGTCGCCGCCCGCCAGGCCGTCCGCCGCTACGAGGCAGCCGGCGCCGTCGTCTCCCGCCTCAGCACCCCGCAGGGCGCCGGGCACGACGGCCCGCTGCCCGAGCGCCCGTTCCTGGTCGCCGCCGTCGACGACGGCCAGCCCGGCTGGGAACAGCTGCTGGACCGCTGCCGTGCCGCCGGCATTCCGGTGGCGGCCGAACCGGCCGCCGGCCGGGCCGGGCACGTCACGCTGGTTGGCGGCGGCCCGGGCACCGGCGAGCTGCTGACCGTTGCGGCCGTCAAGGCCCTGCGCGATGCCGACGTCGTGTTCTACGACCGGCTGGCCCCGTACCAGGGGCTGGCGTCCCTCACCTCCGCCGAACTGGTCGACGTCGGAAAGCGCCCGGGACACCACAAGGTGAGCCAGGGCGACATCGAGAAGCTCATGGTCGCCTCCGCGCTGGAAGGCAACAACGTGGTGCGGCTCAAGGGCGGCGACCCGTACGTCTTTGGCCGCGGCGGCGAGGAAGTTGCGTCCTGCGTGGCCGCCGGCGTCCCCGTCCGCGTCATTTCCGGTGTCACCAGCGCCATCTCCGTGCCGGCTGCCGCCGGCATCCCCGTGACGCACCGTGAAGTCAGCCACATGTTCACGGTGGTGTCCGGCCACGCGCCGCTCACCGAGAAGGAACTCACGCACCTTGCCGGCCTGGGCGGAACCATCGTGGTGCTGATGGGCATCGGCACGCTGCACCACCTCGCCGCCGGCCTGCGCCGCGCCGGGATGCGCACCGACATGCCCATGGCTGTGGTGGAGCGCGGCTACCGGCCCGGCCAGAAGACCACCATCGCGGAACTCGGCAACATCACCACTGCGGCCGCCGGCTGCAGCAACCCCGCCGTCCTGGTGATCGGCGAGGTGGTGCGGGTGGCTGAAGCCAACCGCGGGCATGCCGAGGCCGCGGCGGAACTCGACCGCCTGGCGGCCTCGCTGCTGGGTTCGTGATAGGCATGAACGCAATGAATGCACTCGCCCCCACCGAAACAGCCCGCACCGAAACCCCGCCCGCTGGGACAGCATCCGCCGAAACCGCTCCGGAGGCGGCTGCCGAGGCCCCGCTGGAGGGTTTCCGGATCGGCGTGACCTCCCACCGCCGTTCGCGGGACCTCATCGAGGCCCTGGAACGCCGCGGCGCCGAGGTCCTGCATGCCCCGGCCCTGAAGATCGCCCCGGTGAACGAGGACATCAGCCTCATCGAGGACACCAAGGCGATCATCGCAGCCAAACCCGACCTCTGCATCGCCACCACGGCCTACGGCATGCGCCGCTGGTGCGAGGCGGCGGATGCGTCGGGCATCGGCGAGCAGCTGCTGGAAACCCTGGGCGCCTGCCGGATGTTCGTCCGCGGACCCAAAGCCCGCGGCGCCGTGCGCGCGGCCGGCCTGGCCGACGTCGGAATCAGCAGTGACGAAACCACCGCGACCCTGGTGGACATGCTGCTGGCCGAGGGCGTGCGCGGCAAGACCGTGGCCGTGCAGCTGCATGGCTACACGGACGTCCGCCAGCTGGAGCGGCTGCGCATGTCCGGCGCCACGGTCCTGACCGTGACCCCGTACCGCTGGGTCAAGCCCGACGGCGCCGACCGCCTCCCCCGCCTGATCGAGGCTGCGTGCAGCGGCAACCTGGACGTCCTGACGTTCACCAGTGCCCCCGCCGTGGATGCGATGTGGAGCACGGCCCACGAGATGGGGCTGTACAAGCAGCTCGTGGAGAGTCTCAAAACCACCGTGACGACCGCCGTCGTAGGTCCCGTGACCGCGCAGCCGCTGCTGGACGCGGGCATCACCCCCCTGGTGCCCGAGCGGTTCCGGATGGGCGCGCTGATCAGGCTGGTGTGCGAGCACCTCGCGCTGAACCATGTGCGCCGCCTGGACACGCGGTCCGGAAAGGTGGAACTGCGCGGCCGTTCGCTGCGGATCGACGGCGAGCCGGTGGAGATCGCCCCGGCGCCGCTCCTGCTGCTGCGCGCGCTCCTGGGCGCCGGCGGCGCAGTCCTGTCCCGGGAGTCGCTCTCCGAACTCCTGGAACTGCGCGGCTCGGTGCACGCCCTGGACATGACGGTCAGCCGGCTCCGCTCGTCCCTGCCGGACGGCAAGCTCGTGGAAACCGTGGTGAAGCGCGGCTACCGCATCCGCGTCTAACCCTTTCACCGCAACGGGGGCCCACGCCCGCAGGGTTCCCTGGCCGAGCTTGCGAGGCTAGGGTGCGGGTGGGAAGGGTCACTTAGCGCCCAATAAGGCCCTCCCATTGGGCGCCAAGTGACCCCGCGTTGCCTTGTTAGCATGCTTGCGCCGCGGTGTGACCCACGGCATTACCAGTCAGTAAATACTGGCGAACGGGCAGAGAATAACAGGCAACACCCGGGAAACACCCCGGAAAAACCGGACGCCTACGCTGGGGTTCATCAAGCACACCGGCCGCACGATGGCCACCAGCGAAAGGGCCTGCACATGTCCGCACCGGCATTGTCCCCCACCTCCGGCACCTCCCTCTCGGCGGCAGCCGCCTCCGCCAGCGCCACTCCTTCCGCGAAGATCGTCATCGCCGGGGCAGGCCCGGCCGCCCAGGCGCTCGTGGCCCAGCTCGCCAAAGCCCGATTCTCCGGCACAGTCACCGTGCTGAGCAGCCGCGACGACGCCCCCGACGACCTGCTGGAGCTGGCGGCCCTGCCGTTCGTCTCCGTACGCTTCGGCCAGCCCGCCAGCCACATCGACGCCGCGGCCAAGGTGGTCACCACCGCCGACGGCATGGAATTCAGTTACGACGAGCTGGTCATCGCCACGGGCTCGGCCCCCGTGGATTCGCCGGTGGACGGCTCCGGTCGCTGCCTCAGCTACTCCACCATCGACGACGCCGCCAAGATCGGCCACGCCGTCAAGGAAGTCACCCGCGTCCTGGGCCGCAGGCCGCTGGGTATCCTGGTGGGCACCGGTCCCGCCGCCGGACAGGCCGAAGCGGTGCTCCGCGCCCGCGGCGTCCGTCCCGTGCGCACCACCGCCCGGCCCGCCGCCGTGGTGCCCACGCTTGCCGGTTCCGTGCTGCCGGCCGCCGGCATCGTGTTCGAGGACGGCAGCCGCATGAGCGGCGACCTCGTGGTCCTCGCCGAGGACCGCACGCCCCGGGACAGCCTGGCCGCCGCCGCCGGCGTGAAGACGGCAGCGTCCGGCGGGATCGTCGTCGGCCGCGACTTCCGCTCCTCCGTGCCGGGCATCTGGGCCATCGGGGATGCCGCAGCGTTCGACGGCGTGCGGCTGGGTCTGCTGGTGGCGTCCGGATCCGCCGCAGGCGCCTGCGCGGCGGAGCTCATGACGGCGCTTTCCCGAGGGCAACTGGCCACGGCTGCGTAGCTGTCCCGCTGTGGCAGGATGGTTCGAAACGGCACCGCGATCCCGGGGTGCCGTCGGCCAGAGGCCCGTGGAAAGGACCAGCATGAGCAACGAAGCCAGCCCCGGAACGGGCACCGCGACCAGCCCCGCAGGATCGCCCGGCGAACGTGCCGGGGAGGGCACCGGGGCGCCGGGCATCGCTGCCTACATCGACCACACGCTGCTGAAGCCGGAGGCCAGCGAGGCGGACATCCTCAAGGTGTGTGCCGAGGCCGCCGAGTACAGGTTCAAGTCCGTGTGTGTGAACCCGCTGTGGGTCAAGACGGTCAAGACTGCCCTCAGGGGCACGGGCGTGCTCACGTGCTCCGTGGTGGGTTTCCCGTTGGGCGCCACGCCCAGCGACGTCAAGGCGTTCGAGGCGCGCGGGGCCGTGCTGGACGGTGCCGATGAAGTGGACATGGTCATCGACATCGCTGCCGCCAGGGCCTCGGACAAGGGCGCCCTGGTGGACGACATCAGGGCCGTGGCCGAGGCCGTGCACTCTGAAGAGGCGATCCTCAAGGTCATCATCGAGACCGGCCTGCTCAGCGATGACCAGAAGGTCCTGGCGTGTGAAGCGGCCGTGGAGGCCGGGGCCGACTTCGTCAAGACCTCCACGGGCTTCAACGGCGGCGGTGCCACCGTCGAAGACGTCGCTCTTCTGCGGCGCACCGTGGGCCCGGACCTGGGTGTCAAGGCCTCCGGCGGCGTGCGGTCCCTCCAGGACGCACAGGCTATGATTGCTGCAGGCGCAACACGTATTGGCGCCAGCTCCGGTATTGCAATCGTCAAAGGCGAACAGGGTTCGTCTGCGTACTGACCGGCGGCAGCCACAGTTTGAGCCCCGCGGGGCCGAGGAGGAATGAATGTCCAGCAAGATTGACCAGCAGGTAAAGACGCCCCAGAACGAGAACCCGCTGGCCGGCAGCATCGTTCTGTTCGTGGTGATCATGGCCCTGTTCCTGGGTGCCATCTACTCGCTGTCCTTCCTGACGCTGGGCAACCCGTGGCCGATGGCCGTGTGCCTTGGCCTCTTCGCCCTGGCGTTCTGGATCCCGCAGACCATCACCGGCCGCTCGGATTCAGCCGGCGAGTACTAACCCCAACGCAGACTTAAAGACTGAAGCCCCGGAAATTATCCGGGGCTTCAGTCTTTAAGTCTCAATCACGGCAGTCCCAGCAGGCTGCTGGCCAGCCGGCCGGCCAGGGCCAGGGCTGCCGGGAAATGCGTACCGGCGAGCGACCAGGCCGCCAGGCACATCCCCACCATCGCGTAGCCGCTCACCGGGATCAGCACCAGCCACTCCCGCCGCGACCCGGCCCGGCCCAGCAGCGGGATGGAGAAGGCGCCGTTGGGCCGCCAGAAATTCCGCAGCACCCACAGCCGGCGCAGGAACCTTGGCGGCTTGATCACCAGCGGCCAGAGGAGCGGCACACCTCCGGTGGTCACCATGTCACCCACGATGTGGACCACGACGCCGATCAGCATGGACATGGGCAGCCAGGTCCACTGGTGCGGCGCGAACCAGGTCACCAGCCCGGCCATGACAAGCGCGAAGACCCAGTTGGTGATCCACCCCGACTTCGGAAACAGCTTCAGCGCCTTCGCGGCGATGTTGATCATGAACATGCACAGCAGCCCGGCGCCGACGGACAGCACACCCCACGGCGTGTCCACCTGGACCTGCGCGGCAACCGCGGCGAGCAGCACGAACATGGCCGCCCCCAGCACCGAGTGCGTGCCCTGCCGGTGGCCGCCGCTGGCATTCTCGATGCCCACGGCGATCATGTTGGACAGCGGCGGCAGCGAGTGCGCCACGGTGCTGGAGCGGTGGTCCCAGTCGCACACCAGGGCTGTGCCCGCCGTCGCCATGCCGCCGATCAGCACGCCGGTGGGGTCCAGCGGATACCAGCCCAAGGTGTACGGCCCCGTCGCGGCAACGGCCACCCACGCCGCGGCTCCCGACGCGGCGTGGTGTCCTCCCATCACGGCTAGCCCTTCGAGGCTTCGAGCGGAACCGGAGCGTCCGCGAAGATGTTGCGGATGACGCCGTCGGCCCATTCCAGGATTTCCGCGTCCTGCAGGTCGCGGCCGCCGATCCTTGCCGTTTTCGGCTTGGGGATGAGCACGGCGTCGAGGGCAGGCTTGGACTGCGAGCCCGGGTACATGCGGTTGAGGCGCATGGTCTTGGACTCGGGCAGCTGCGCCGGGGAGAACCGGATGAAGTTGCCCTGCAGGGCGACGTCGGACAGCCCGGCTTCGCGGGCCCCCACCCGGAAGCGCGCGACGGCGACCAGGTTCTGTGCGGGCAGCGGCGGCTCGCCGTAGCGGTCCACGAGCTCGGCGAGGACCTCGTCGATGGCTTCGTTGGTCACGGCGGACGCCAGCTTCCGGTAGGCCTCCAACCGCAGCCGCTCCCCCGGGACGTAGTCGTGCGGCAGGTGGGCGTTGACGGGCAGCTCGATCTTCATCTCGGCGGCCTTCTCCTCCGCTTCACCGCGGTACTCGGCCACGGCCTCGCCCACCAAGCGGATGTAGAGGTCGAAGCCGACGCCCTGGATGTGGCCTGACTGCTCGCCGCCCAGCAGGTTGCCGGCGCCTCGGATTTCCAGGTCCTTCATGGCCAGCTGCATTCCCGCGCCGAGCTCGTTGTGGGTGGCCACGGCCTTCAGCCGCTCCAGCGCCACCTCGCCCAGGGGTTTCTCGGAGGGGTAGAGGAAGTAGGCGTAGGCGCGTTCGCGTCCGCGGCCCACGCGGCCGCGCAGCTGGTGGAGCTGCGACAGGCCGTACTTGTCCGCGCCGTCCACGATCAGCGTGTTGGCGTTGGAGATGTCCAGGCCGGTTTCGATGATGGTGGTGCACACGAGGACGTCGAAGCGCTTCTCCCAGAAGTCCACGATGATCTGCTCCAGCCGGCTCTCGGACATCTTGCCGTGTGCCACCTCGACCCTGGCCTCGGGAACGAGTTCGCGGATCTTGGCCGCGGTCCTTTCGATCGTGGAGACGCGGTTGTGGACGAAGAACACCTGGCCCTCGCGCATCAGCTCGCGGCGGATGGCGGCCGAGGTCTGCTTGTCCGTGTACGGCCCCACATAGGTGAGCACCGGGTGGCGTTCCTCCGGCGGGGTGGCCAGGGTGGACGTTTCGCGGATGCCGGTCAGCGACATTTCCAACGTACGCGGGATCGGGGTGGCACTCATGGCCAGGACGTCCACGTTGGTGCGCATCTTCTTCAGCGCTTCCTTGTGCTCGACGCCGAAGCGCTGCTCCTCGTCCACGATCACCAGGCCGAGGTCCTTGAACTCAAAGTCCTTGGACAGCAGCCGGTGCGTGCCAATGACCACGTCGACGGACCCGTTCTTCACGCCCTCGGCCGTTTCCTTGGCTTCCTTGGACGCCTGGAACCGGGACAGCGGCTTCACCCGGAGCGGGAAGCCTGAGAACCGCTCGGTGAACGTCTCGTAGTGCTGCTGGGCGAGCAGGGTGGTGGGCACCAGCACCGCCACCTGCTTGCCGTCCTGCACGGCCTTAAAGGCGGCGCGGACGGCGATCTCGGTCTTGCCGTAGCCGACGTCGCCGGAGACCAGCCGGTCCATGGGGATCTCGCGCTCCATGTCCGCCTTGACCTCGTTGATGGTGGTGAGCTGGTCCGGTGTCTCCACATACGGGAAGGCCTCCTCCAGCTCGCGCTGCCACGGCGTGTCCGGGGCGAAGGCATGGCCGCGCGAGGCCATCCGGGCCGAGTAGAGCCGGATGAGCTCGCCGGCGATCTCCTTGACGGCCCGGCGCGCCTTGGACTTGGTGCTGGCCCAGTCCGCGCCGCCCATCTTGCTGAGCACGGGCGTGTCGCCGCCGACGTAGCGGGTCACCTGGTCCAGCTGGTCGGTGGGGACGAACAGCCTGTCCCCCGGCGCCCCGCGTTTGGAGGGCGCATATTCCAGCACGAGGTACTCGCGCACGCCGTCGCTGCCGCCGGCCACCTTGCGCTGGAGGAGTTCCACAAACCGGCCGATGCCGTGCTGTTCGTGGACCACATGGTCGCCCGCCACCAGCTGCAGCGGATCCACGGCGTTCCGGCGCTTGGACGGCATCCGGCGCATGTCCTTCGTGGAGCTTGCGGAAGTGCGGCCCAGCAGGTCAGCCTCGGTCAGGAGACCGAGTTTCAGTCCGTCCAGGACAAAACCGCGTCCGACGGCGGCAGTCGTCACCTCGATGATCCCCGCCTGGGGTTCGTGGTCCAGTGTGTCCACCCGGGCACAGGGGATGTCCGCGTCGTGGAACAGTTCGGCCAGGCGCTGCGCCGGGCCCGGGCCTTCGGTGGCCACGACGATCCGCCACTGGTCCCGCACGTGCGAGCCGATAAAGTCCATCATCTCCGCCACGTCACCCTGGTAGCCGCGCGGTTCGCGGGCGTGGAGGTTGAGCACGTCGATGTCCGGCGTCAGTTCCTCGTCCGTGGCCAGCGACGTGATGGACCACCAGGACACCTCGTTCCCGAGCGCCGCTGTGCGGGTCTCGGCCAGGGAACGGAAGCTGGCGGAGTGCAGGGCCGCCGAGGCCTGCGAGCTGAGGTCCAGCGGCGCGGTTCCGCCGTCGGACGCCGTGGACCACGCTGCCTCCAGGAACTCCTCGTTGGTGGCCGCGAGGTCGTGCGCACGGGTGCGGACCTTCTCGGGTTCGATGACCACCGAAATGGACCCCGCGGGCAGCTGTTCCATGAACGGGACCATGGCGTCCACCAGGACGGGCGCCAGGGATTCCATGCCTTCCACGGCTATGCCGCCGGCGATCTTCTCCAGCATGTCGGCGGCGGCGGGGAGCTGGGGCTTCATCGTGGCAGCCCTGGACATAACCGAGGGGGTGATGAGGATTTCGCGGCACGGCGGGGCGTGCAGTTCGGTGGGGTGGTGCACGCCGGGTGCGGACAGCGAGCGCTGGTCGGCGACGGCGAACCAGCGCATCTGGTCCACCTCGTCGCCGGAGAACTCCACCCGGACGGGGTGGTCCTCGGTGGGCGGGAACACGTCCAGGATGCCGCCGCGGACGGCGAATTCGCCGCGGTGCGTGACCATGTCCACGCGGGAGTAGGCGGCGGCCGCGAGGTTCCGGATCACGTCATTGAACGGGACCTCCTGGCCCACCTTCAGGGTCACCGGCACCAGTTCCCCCAGGCCGGCCACGATCGGCTGGACCACGGCGCGGACGGGGGCCACCACCACGCGCAGGGGACCCGCTGCGTTTTCCGGGTGCGCTGCATCTGAGGGGTGGGCTGACTCTTCGGGGTGGGCGAGGCGCCGCAGGACCGACAGGCGGCGGCCCACGGTGTCCGACCGCGGGGAGAGCCGCTCGTGCGGGAGGGTTTCCCAGCTGGGGAACTCGGCCACGGCGTTGGCCGGCAGGTAGGCGCGGAGCGCGGCGGCCAGGTCCTCGGCCTCGCGGCCGGTCGCGGTGACGGCCAGGACAACACCCGGCGCGGCATGATCAGCGCTGGCGTTTCCGTCGCCCGCAGCGTTCAGCAGGCCGTCCGCCATCTCGGCGAGGAGCACCGGCCGCAGGCCTGCCGGGGCGCTGATCTGGTAGTCCTCGCTGCGGATGCTGAAGCTCCGCGCGGCCTCGGCCTGCACCCGGGCGAACGTCTTGTCCGTGTGAAGGACGCGGCGCAGGCCGTTGAGTGGCAGCCCGTTCAGGGACTGGCCATCGGAGGGCTGGCCGGTGGGGCGCTGGCCTTTGGGGTTCATGGGCAGGAACTCCTGGAATCTCATTCGAACGCAGGCAACACGAAAAGCCGAGATTCTTGCGAATGCCGGGGCTCCCAGCCTACCCCTGCAGGCATGGACGCGGCATCCGGGTCCGGAATGCCGCATTGCTAAGCTTGCTGAGCAGGTGAATTCAGCACAGCCCAATTGTCCGGCACAGCACGACGTCCAGCACAGCCATGACGCCGCCCCAAGGAGACTCCCGTGAGCGACCAGACCGGAAAGAACAGCAGCGGAAATGACAGGAGCGCCGGCAAGACGGTGCTTGTCACGGGCGCCACCGGGTACATCGGCGGCCGGGTGGTCCCCCGCCTGCTCGACGCCGGCCACCGCGTCAAGGTGCTGGTCAGATCCCCGGAGAAAATCGCCGGCGTGCCGTGGTTCGACGACGTCGAGGTGGTCAAAAGCAGCCTGGACGACTCCGCGGCCCTGGAGGAAGCCCTGCAGGGCGTGGACGTGCTGTATTACCTGGTCCACTCCATGGCGGCAGGCTCCGGATTCGAAGCCAAGGAAAAGGCCATGGCCGAGCTCGTGTCCGGCGCCGCCGCGGCAGCCTCCGTCCGGCGGATCGTTTACCTGGGCGGCCTGCACCCGCGCAACACGGCACTGTCAACGCACATGCGCTCCCGTGAAGCGGTGGGCGAAGTATTCCTGTCCGGTCCGGTGGACGCCATCGTGTTCCAGGCCGGTGTGGTGATCGGCTCCGGCTCCGCGTCGTTCGAAATGATCCGCCACCTCGCCGAAACCCTGCCCCTGATGCCGGCGCCCAGCTGGGTCCGCAACCGGATCGAAGCCATCGCCGTCCGCGACGTGCTCCACTACCTCGTCGGGGCGGCATCCCTGGCGGAACCACTCAACCGCACCTTCGACATCGGCTCCCGGGATGTCCTGACGTACGCCGGCATGATGAAGGAATATGCGGCAGAGGCGGGCCTGCCGCCGCGCCCGGTCCTGGCATTGCCGGTGCCGGCGCCCAGACTGGCCGGATTATGGGTGGCCCTGGTGACCCCGATTCCGCTGTCCATGTCCGTGCCGCTCGTCCAGTCCCTGCAGCACGACGCGGTTTCCGCCGAACACGACATCGACAACTACATCAAACAGCCCGACGGCGGCCTGACCGGCTACCGCAGGGCCGTCGCCCTGGCACTCGGCAAGGAACGTGACGGCCAGGTCGAAACCACCTGGGCCAGCGCCGGTGCCGACGCCGACCCGCTGCCGAGCGATCCCGGCTGGGCCGGGCACCGGGTGTACGTCGACGAACGGACCTTTGCCAGCGACGTGGATCCGTCGCACGTGTGGACCGTCATCGAGGGGATCGGCGGCCGCAACGGCTGGTACTCGCTCCCGCTGGCGTGGAGCGTCCGCGGCTGGCTGGACAAGCTCTCGGGCGGAGCGGGCCTGCTCCGCGGCAGGCGGCACCCGCACCATCTGGTGTCCGGTGAGGTGGTGGACTGGTGGCGCGTGGAACGGATTGAGCGCGGCCATTTGCTCCGGCTGCGGGCCGAAATGCGCGCCCCGGGGCGCGCCTGGCTGGAGCTCTCCGTGGAGCCCGACGGAACCGGAAGCCGGTACCGCCAGCGTGCGATTTTCTTCCCCAAAGGACTCAGCGGGCGGCTCTACTGGCTTGCCGTTCTGCCGTTCCACAGCATCATCTTCCCGGCCATGTCCCGCAACATTACCGCGGCGGCCCGGCGGCTGTCCGCCGAGGAGAAATCCGGCGTCGCAGAGCACGGTGCCGGACGTCCCGGTGCCGGGGAAGCACGGCCAACCCCGTAGGATGTGGTGAGCAAAAAGCGTTCTGACCCCACAACGACGGAGGATCAATGGCACTGAGTGCTTCCACCACCCTTCCCCACGGCGTCGACAGCGTCACCGCAGTCTTCGCGAACGAGGACTTCCAGCGCCACACCAGCGAGTTCGTCGGCGGCAGCCTCGAGTCCTTCACGGTGGCGGGCGACATCGCCGGAGAGTTCAGCACCACATCCGTGCGCACGCTTCCCACGACGCGTCTGCCGGAAATCGCCCGCAAGTTTGTCGGCGAGAGCCTGAAGGTGACCCAGGTCGAAAACTGGGAGGCCCCGGCCGCCGACGGTTCGCGCCAGAGCACCATCTCCCTGAAGATCGCCGGCGCGCCGATCGACGTGTCCGCGGTCCAGCGTCTCGTTGCCGACGGCGGCAGCACGCGGGTTGAACTCGAAGGCAACGTCACGTCCTCCGTGCCGTTCCTGGGCGGCAAGATCGCCGACGCCGCCGAGCCCATGGTGGGCAAGGCACTGAACATCCAGTCGCAGCAGGCCCAGGCCTGGCTCGAAAGCCACTAGTCCCGTGGACGTCCCTGCCTTCATTGCCCTGGTCCTGATCGTTTCGGGCGTGTGGTCCCTGGTCGTGTGGCCGCAGTTCCTGCGACGCGTCATGAAGGACCCGCGGGCACGGGACGCGGCCGGCAAGGCCACGAAGTTCCTCACCGTCCATGTGGTCCTGGTGACGGTATCCATGGTGCTGGGCGCCGCCACCGCCGCAATCGGAATCGCGGGGCTCGTCAGCTAACGCGTCGGGCGGCTCCGTTGGTTGGGCTTGCCGGAACCCGGGTTCCGGCAAGCTCAACCAGCGGAGACAAACCCATCCGCGGACCGTCGCGAGTCAGATAAGCTGGGTATTCAAGGTGCGCCGGGAAGTCTGGTCGGCAAGACGTCAGCCGATCCCTCGCGAGGAGCTCAAATGCCCAAGCCGTCCCGCCCGTCCCGGAAATTCCCCTCCCGGAAATTCCCGGTCTTCAGCCGCTCCAGCTATCCCGAATACCTCCGCATCGCCGCGATCCTCCGGACGGAGACAGTCGGCGGCGCGCTCCTCCTGGCCGCCACGGCTGCCGCTCTGATCTGGGCCAATTCCCCCGCCGCTGACGCCTACTTTGGGCTGCGGGACCTCAAGCTGGGTTACGAGCCCTGGCACCTGCAGCTGAGCCTGGGGCACTGGGCTTCCGACGGGCTGCTCGCACTGTTCTTCTTCATTGCCGGCCTGGAGCTCAAGCGCGAGTTTGTCTCGGGCGACCTGCGCCGGCCGTCCCGGGCGGCGGTCCCGGTAACGGCCGCGGTGGGCGGCGTTGCCCTGCCCGCCATCATCTACTCCGCCATCGTCTGGAACCAGGGGGCCGAGGCCCTGCGGGGCTGGGCCATCCCCACTGCCACCGACATTGCGTTCGCGCTGGCGGTCCTCGCCGTCATCAACACCCACTTGCCGTCGGCGCTGCGGACGTTCCTGCTCACCCTTGCCGTGGTGGATGACCTGATCGCCATCGGCATTATTGCGTTCTTCTACTCCTCCGGGCTCCAGCCGGCCCTGCTGCTCGCGGCCGTTGCCCCGCTGGCCCTGTTCGCCTGGCTGGTGCAGAAGCGGGTCACCCGCTGGTACCTGCTCCTGCCGCTCGCTGCTGCCACGTGGGGCCTGGTGCATGCGTCAGGCATCCACGCCACGGTGGCGGGCGTCCTGCTCGGTTTCACCGTCCCGGTGGCCGCCTCGCGGCGGGACCGGCACCCGGGCAGCAATCCCGACGGCGGCACCGGCGACGGCGGCACCGGCATGGCCGAACGCCTGGAGCACCGGCTCCGTCCGCTGTCTGCGGGTTTTGCGGTTCCCGTATTCGCCTTCTTCTCTGCGGGCGTGGCGCTCGGGGGTGCCCCGGGACTGACGATCGCCCTGGCCGACCCCGTGGCGGTGGGGATCGTGACAGCACTGGTCGCGGGCAAGGCCGTTGGCGTCTTCGGGGCAACGTTCCTGGTCACGAAAACCACGCGCGCGCAGCTCGACGACGGGCTGAAGTGGGTGGACGTCGCCGGGCTGGCCCTTTTGGCCGGCGTGGGCTTCACTGTCTCGCTGCTGATCGCAGAGCTGAGTTTCGGGTCGGGCTCGGCCCACGACGACCATGCAAAGGTGGCGATCCTCACCGGTTCGCTGACCGCGGCGGTGCTGGCCGCCGTCGTGCTTAAGGCCCGCAACAGGCACTACCGGCGCCTGGAGGCGGAGGAGACAAGGGACGACGACGGCGACGGCGTCCCGGATGTCTTCGAACGGTCCGAACAGGACGGCTAAGAGTGCCAGGACGGCTGAGCCCGGGCCGCTAAGCAGGTGCGGTCAGGCCGCCTGGTTCAGGGCGTCCTCGGCCGCGACCCAGGAGATCATGGCGCACTTGACCCTCGCGGCGTAGCGGGCCACGCCTTCGAAGGCGGCGGCGTCACCCAGGATTTCGGGGTCGGCCGGGACTTTGCCGCGGGACCGCAGGACCTCGCGGAAGTTGCCGATCACCGAGCGGAGTTCGTCCACGGTCATGCCCTCGGCGAGTTCACTCAGCACGGAGGCGGACGCCATCGAGATCGAGCAGCCTGCCCCGTCCCATGCCAGCTGCGTGACCGTGCCGTGGTCCACGGCCACGCGGAGGGTGACCTCGTCGCCGCACACGGGGTTGAGCTGGTGCGACTGGCCGGTTGACGCGCCGTCGGGGGCGGCCGTTGCTGCCAGTCCGCTGCCGTGCCGGGCCTTGGAGTGGTCAAGGATGATCTGCTGGTAAAGCTGGTCGAGGCTCATGCTCAGGTACCTGTCATCGGGTTGCGGGGCCAGCCTGGGCTAGGCCCGGAAGTAGGCGCGGACTCCGGACACGGCGTCCAGGAATTCGTCCACGTCGTCGGTGGTGTTGTACAAGTAGGCGCTGGCCCGGGTGGTGGCCGTCAGGCCCAGGCGCCGGTGCAGCGGCTGCGCGCAATGGTGGCCCACGCGGACCGCGATGCCGCGGGCGTCAAGGAACTGCCCGACGTCGTGCGCGTGGACACCGGCAACGTCGAACGCCGCCAGGCCGATGCGGTCCTGGCCGGCGGCCGGACCCAGCACGCGGACGCCGTCGATGGCTTCCAGGCCGGCCACCATGCGCTGGCCGAGCTCGGATTCCCAGTGGTGCACCCGGTCGATGCCAGTTTCCGTCAGGTAGTTGACGGCGGCGGCAAGGGCCACGGCCTGCGAAATCTTCTGGGTCCCGGCCTCGAACCGCTGCGGCGCGGGGAGGTACTCCGCGCGCTCCATGGTCACGGTGGTGATCATGGATCCGCCGGTCAGGACGGGCGGGAGCACGTCCAGGAGCTCCTGCTTGCCGTACAGCACACCGACGCCGGTGGGCCCCAGCATCTTGTGGCCGGAAAAGACGGCGAAGTCAACATCCAGCTGCTTGACGTCCAGTGCAAGGTGCGGCGCCGACTGGCAGGCATCCAGCACCACGAGGGCGCCTGCCCGCCGGGCGAGGGCGGCGAGTTCGCTAACCGGGTTGATGGTGCCCAGCACGTTCGAGGCGTGGGTGAACGCCAGCAGCCGGGTTCGCTCCCCTACGATGTCCGCTGCCTCATCCATCCGCAGCACCCCGGCGTCGTCCAGCGGGATGTGCCGCAGCGTGGCGCCTGTCCGGTAGGCCAGTTCCTGCCAGGGAATCAGGTTGGCGTGATGCTCCATTTCGGTAACCACGATCTCGTCGCCCGGTCCCAAGGCGAGGTCCCGCAGCTTCGAGTCGCCGCGCCCTTGGGCTACCCACAGGGCGGCGTTCGACAGCGCATAGCTGATGACGTTCAGGCCCTCGGTGGCGTTGGAAGTCCAGACGATTTCCTCATAGTCCGCGCCGACAAAGTCGGCGACGGTCTGCCGGGCGTCCTCGAACACCTGGGTGGCCTCCACGGCAAGGTGGTGGGCACCGCGGTGCACGGCAGCGTTGCGCTGCTCGTAGAATTCCTGTTCCGCCTCGATCACGCTCAGCGGGTTCTGCGACGTGGCGCCGGAATCCAGATAGATGAGCGGGCGTCCGTTGACCGTCTGGTTCAGCACGGGAAAGTCGTTGCGGATCCGCAGGACCTCGGCATTGTCCATCGCGGAAAGGGCACGCGTAAGCGTGGTTGGCGTTGATACTACGGCCAATGGGACTCCTTGGGTGCCTTGAGGTACCCCTCAATTGTCCCACAGCACCTTCGGCGCAGCAGAGGCAAGGCGAAGCAGAGGCCAGGGGCCGGGCCTTTCCTGGCCGGGCACATGCGAAGGGCGGCCCCCGTCGCTGCGGGCCGCCCTTATCACGCCGTTGGATATCCGCCTGTTGCGGACTACTTGTAAGGACCGGCGACGGCTGGGGGGAGAGCCTCGGTCTCAGAAGGCTCTGACGTCGCCGGCCCCGCCTTGCCCGGACCCGGAGGGCCGGAAAAACTGGTGCGAGACCTGGAGAATCTGGTGGCAGCTTCGGGGGGAGATCAGCCCTGCTTCCGCTGCCACTAATAGTTAATCGCGTACTGGCGCCGGGGGCACCAGTATCCGGTACTCGTTTTTCCGAGTACTTAACTACTGGTTCCCGCAGGTGGCATGGTCCGGCCCGTAACCGCGCGGACTTTGCCCCGTGGGGCCAGAAAAAATCAACTCGCGGAACGGCTACTTCTTCGGCAGGGCGAGCGCGAGTTCGTCGCGCCGGCGGACGCCGAGCTTGACGTAGCTGCGGTACAGGTGCCCCTCGACGGTCCGCACGGACACCATCAGGTGCTGGGCGATCTCGCGGTCGGAGAGGCCCTGCACGGCCAGCTCCACGATGTCCCGCTCCCGGCGGGTCAGGTGGACACTCGGGACGGAGGCGACGAACGGGCTTTCCCGGAACCGTTCGCCCAGCTCCTGGTCGCATTTCTCCCGGTGGGCGATTGCCTGGCGGGCCCGGCGCCGCTCGCCCGCGGCATCCAGCAGGGCGCCGGCCCTGGCGTACGCCTCGCGGGCGAGGTTCAGCAGGCCGGCTTCCTCCAGGGCGGCGGCGGTGTCCATAAGAACGTCGGCGTCCTCCGAGGCCCAGGCCTGGGCCAGCTGCCGCCAGCCGGCTGCCCACCGGCCCTCGACGGTGGCGGCGAGGGCGGCGAGTTCCCGGGCCAGCGACCGATCGCCCAGATCCGAGCAAAGGATGAGGCACTCCATCCTGGTTCCGGGATGGTCGGCAACGGACTCGGACCCCGCCAGCTCACGGAGCCTCTCCAGTCCGCTGCCCTTCCGGTCGAGGTATTCGGCCGCGGCGGCCGCATAGGCTTCCGCGATGGTGTCGCAGCCGGGTCCGCTGGCGTGCCGCGCCGAGATGAAGTCCTGTTCGAGCCGCTTTGCCTGGGCGGTGTCACCCAGCCGTGCCGCGGCGTAAAAGGCCAGCGACGAGCCGAACCTGAACTCCTGCAGCGGGTCATTGACGCGGAGCGCCTCGACCGCGGGCAGGAGGACCTGGTAGGCGCGCTCCAGCTGGCCCTGCCGCAGCAGTCCCAGGCCGAGCAGCGCCTGGATCCCGCCGCCGAAGGTCGAAGCGCCCTCGGTGCGCTCCGCAGGATAACCGGAAAGCTCGTGCTCGGCGGACTCCCAGTTGCCGGCAGCGAGGGTGCTGATGGCCAGCCGGGTCAGGACAAACTCGTTGAAGAAGTACAGGCCGCCGCTCAGCGCCGGCAGGAAGGGGCCGGCGGCCGCCGCTGCGGCATGGGCCTGGTGTGACCGTCCGGCAGCCACCAGCGTCTGGGCAAACAGGGCCTGGGCCACGGCGTGTTGCGTTGCTTCGACGCCAGTCAAGGACTCCGGATCCGCGGCGCCCTGGGCCGCGATAACGGCGCTGATGCCTTCGTGGTCGCCGGCCGCAGCCATCTCCAGCAGGCCGTGGATCCTGTCCTGCCAGGCACCGTCCGGGGCGATCCCGGCCTCCTCCAGCTGCTGGCGCGATTCAGCCCTGAGCGACGACACGGACTTTCCCAGGGCCATGTGGGATGACGCCCTGAGCATAAGGACCTGCGGTGCTTCCGGGTCCCCAGCCAGGTCAAGCCAGCAGCTGTCCAGGAGTTCGGCGGCCGCGCGGTACTTGCCCTCGTTGAAGTGGGCCCGCGCGGTGATGGAGAGCGCCTGAGCCTGCAGCTCCGGGGCCCGCACGTGACCGGCCATAAGCCGGGCGCCGGCGTTGTTGAACGTGGTCGCAGCCAGCAGCCCTGCGTCCAGCAGGTCCCGGTCCGGCACATCGAGGCCGCATTCCAGCGACCACTCGACCAGCCGCAGCCTGCCCTCCGCACTGGCGGCTGCGGGATCCAGGTGGGCATCAAGCTTCTGCCGCAGCTGCAGGCTCCGCGAGACGGACACCTGGCGCCGCGTCGATTCGCCCAGGATCGGGTGCGTGAGACGCAGCTCGGTGTGCGTCGCGGCTGATTCGGTCACCGCCTGGTTGTCCAGCAGGGAACGCACAACGGCGGCACCGCAGACGTCCTCGATCAGGCCCCTGGGCACCGGCTCGGCCAGGGCGATCACCTTGAGCGCATCCTGCTCCTCCGGCGTTCTCCGGAGCAGATCCTTGACCACGAGGTCCGAAAGCCTGGGTCCGTCAGCAGGCAACGGTCCGAGCAGCACCCAGATCCCGTTCCGCTGGACGAGGATTCCAGCGGCTGTTGCGTCGCTCAGCAGACAGTCGAGGAGCAGCGGGTTGCCGCCCGAGCAAGACCACAGCGACTGGACGGTACTGACCGGAACCGTGCCCTGCAAGGTGTGTTCCACGACTTCCCTGACCTGCTCGCCGCTGAGCGGCCGGAGGTCGATGCGTTCCGCCAGACCGTCATACCAGAGCTGGTTCAGCGCCTGGGGCAGGCCCGGCCGCGGGCGCCCGGCAGCCAGCACGGTCGCCCAGCCGGCCGACGTCATGTCCACCACCATGCTGGCCGTGGCGTCATCGAGGTGGTGGGC
Organism: Arthrobacter sp. NPDC058097; assembly: GCF_042884885.1. Classification (NCBI taxonomy): domain Bacteria; kingdom Bacillati; phylum Actinomycetota; class Actinomycetes; order Micrococcales; family Micrococcaceae; genus Arthrobacter; species Arthrobacter sp. NPDC058097. Next base: position 77,612 of record NZ_JBHVSZ010000005.1, on the reverse strand, counting down.
GTCATCCACCACCAGGAGCACCGGGGCGTCGGCGCCGCCCTTGAGGTCGCTGCTTCCCTTCAGCTCCTGGAAGTGGGCCCAGACGGCCCGCAGCACCGCGACCGGCGAGTCTGCTTCCTCGGGGGCGAGCCCGGAGGTGTAGGGCGCCAGCACGCCGTACGGGACCTTGGACAGCGAGGAGCTGCCGTGGATGCGGAGCACTGTCATCTCCCCTGCCAGCTTCTCGCGGACGGCGTCCGTCACCGTTGTCTTTCCGACGCCGGGACCCGCCATGAGGTAGACAGCCTGGCTGGCGCGGCTCCGGATGATGGTGCAGACATGCTCGATCGCTTCACGGCGGCCGGTCAGCTGGCGGACTTCGGATTCCGCTTTGGCGCCGCGGCCATTGGACGAGACGCCGTGGGACGAAGAGTTGGGCGCAGCGCTGTTTGCTGAGGAGCTGTTAGACAAGGCCAGGCAGATCACCCCTGGATGTCACGCCGAGTTTGGTGAAGACCTGGTAGAGGTGGCCTTCCACCGTTCGGACCGATACGCCCATCTCCAGGGCAATGTCGCGGTTGGACACGCCCCTGCCGGCCAACCGGGAGATCTGGCGTTCACGCGCGGTAAGGAGCGGGCTTCCGCTGCTGGGGACGATCGGCAGGCTGGGCACCGTGGCGGTGAGGCTGTCCAGCCGGGCCTGGGCAACGCGGGCGGAGGCGGAATCGCCGGAGTGGCGGGCGAAGTCGACGGCGAGTGCAACGCACCGGGCCTCCACGGCGTCGAGCTCCAGTTCGGCACACAGGTGCGCACCCTCCAACAGAACCTTGGCGTCCTTGGTGCGGGTGCCCACGGCGATGAGGCGTGAGATCTCGGCGAGGGTCCCCTGGCGGTGGGCTGCCACTTCCTCCATCAGGCGGAAGTCCTCATCCGTCCCGTTGACGGTGGCTCCGAGCAGGCTGATGCCCGCCAGCGTGTAGCGGCCGGCATCGATGTCGCGGTGTGCTGCCCCGAGCAGGCGCTTCACGGCGTCGGTGTCCCCCAGCCATCGGCCCGCCATGTCCGAGCAGAACTCGGTGACGAACAGGGTGCCGAAGTTGCAGTGGCCGCGCACCCCGCGGAGCTTGTCGAGGTACTTGTGCGCCTGCCCGGCGTTGCCAATCTGGGCGTAGGCGAAGGCGGTGGCCGCGTAGGCGGCCTGCAGCATGTTGAGCACAGGCCGGAGCTCCAGCTGGGCGACAGCGGAGAGCAGCGAGTCCAGGGCCACCGCACCGCGGCCCGAGAAAACGTAGGCGATGCCGGCCGCCAGTTCCGTGGCGGACGTCCGATAGGCCAGCCGGCGTTCCTCCTGCCCTTTCGGCGGGCCGACCAGTTCCAGGCACCGCTTCCATTGGCCGGCCTGCAGCAGCACGTTGAACGCCGTCATCGCGAACCGTTCCCGCAGGCCGGTCACCGGCCCGGCATCAGAGAGCTGTCCGCCGACGCGGCGCATCAGCTGGAGGGCGTCCATTTCCCGGCCGACCGCCGACAGGGTGGGCATCAGGAGCAGTGCAGCCTGGATCCTGAAGGCCGGGTCCTTGTTGACCGCAGGGTCGACGGCCTCCTCCAGCTCCGCGACCATGGAGGCGTAGTCGCCGATGAAGTACTTGTATTCGAATTCAGCCAGGGTGATGGCGTCCGCCGCCGTGCCCAGCGGCTCGGGCCAACTGGATGCCACTCCCGCAGCAACGCCCAGCCGCTTCCGCGCGGCTGCCAGCTCGTCCGGCACGTTGGCGCACATTTCCGGCAGCCAGACCATGACCCGGCTCTTGGCCGCCACGATGCGGGCGAAGGCCTCCTCATCGAGCGCGTCCAGCTGTCCCTGGGTAATGTCATCAAGTGCGGCCATCGCCTGCACCGGAAGGTCAAGCAGGAGGTAGGCGGCGGCCTTGTGCAGCTGCGCGTCAACCCAGACGTCGTCGGTCTTCTTCAGGCCTTCAACGCAGGCGATCGCGAACCGCGGGTCAAACAGCTGCACCGCCGCCTCCGCGGCGGCCACGGCCATGGCAGGGCTGAGCTCGGCCTGGCATTCCCTGGTCCAGGCGGCGAACTCGATCCGCTCCTCCAAGGTCAGGGCAGACAGCTCGGGTTCGTGGCCGCCCAGCAACAGGGCGCGGAGTTCGCGGCGGCGGGAGATGCTCAGCCAGGAGCGCACCACGTCGCCAAGGTACTGTTCCCGCAGCGAAACCCAGCGGTCCCCAGTGTCGGCGACCGTGAGCAGCCCGGCGTCCTCCATGTCGGCCACGGTAGAGGTGCCGTAAATTTCGGACAGCCTGGCCAGCGGGACCCGCCGCGCGCAGGCAAGCATCTCGATGACCTCGCGGGTTTCCGGCTCTTCCCGGGACCAGCGGGACCGGACGATGTCATCCAGGCCGGTGGCGCCGTCGAGCACCACCCTGTCCCGCAGCGTCCAGACGGAATCGGACAGGACAAGGTTTCCGGACTGCTGCTGCTCTGTGACAAGCGCCTTGAGCAGGAGCGGGTTGCCGCCAACGATGGCGTGGTAGGTGCTCACGAGCGAGGCCGAGACGCGGTGGCCCAGCAGCGTCAGCAGCACCTGCCGGGTCTGCAGTTCGTTAAGGTTGTCCAGCCGGACTTCCGTCAGCCGACGGTCGGTGAGCAGCCAGTGGAAGTCCGCCGGAAGGTCGCTGGTGCTGGGCGCGATGGCGATGACACGGGCGGTGTGCGTCAGCATGATGTTCAGGATGACGCCGGCGCTCATATCGTCGATCTGGCCGGTGGTGTCCAGGGTGATGACGCACTCACGGCCGGCGGCGTCGGACCGGATCAGGGAGGTGATCCCCTGGAGGATGGCGGTGGGGGAAGCCAGAGCCGGCTGCGGGAGCCTGGCCAGCAGGAACGCGAGGCAGCCGTACGAGGTTTGTGAGCCGGTCAGGGGGCTGCGCAGCTGGAGCGCCCAGACGTCGGGACCCAGCTCCGCCACGGCGGTGCGGGCCAGCGACGATTTGCCCACACCGCGGGCACCGGTTATAACGACGCCCAGGGACTCGGGATCTGTCAGCGCAGTGCGGATGGCGTCAAGGTCTGCGCTGCGCGCGGGAACCGACCATCGTTGGAGGTCCGTCCCGCCTGCAACGCCCGCCGGTGCCGCCAGCACGCCCGCCGTAGACCCACGTGCCCAGCTCAGTGGCTCAATTGACATGAACTTTTCCTTACATCCCGCCCGGCAGGATAAAGGCTCCATCGCCTCCCCCGCTTAGAAAGTAGACTACCCCGTTACTTTGCAGGGATATAGGGCACTGCGTTCACATTTCGCAGACCTTGATGCGACCTTGAGGGTTGGTGCGGCGGGGAGGAAACCGTGGCCGAAGGCGCTACACCTTGGCGGTGTGGAACTGCTGCTGCGCGGCCGTCAGGCCTTCCCTGATCAGGAGCTCGACGGCGTCGGCGGCATCATCAAGGAGGAACGGCAGCTCCTTCTTTTCCGCGGTGCCGAAATCGCGCAGCACATAGTCGGCGGTGTCCATCCGGCCCGGCGGCCGGCCTACACCCACCCGGACGCGGAGGTAGTCCTTGGTGGCGAGGGACTTGGAGATGTCCCGAAGGCCGTTGTGCCCGCCCTCGCCGCCGCCGATCTTCAGCTTCACTGTGTTAAAGGGGATGTCGATCTCGTCATGGACGGCCACCACCCGGGACGGCTCGACGTCGTAAAACCTGGCGAGCGCTGACACCGGACCGCCGGAGACATTCATGTAGGTGCCGGGCTTCGCCAGCACCACGCGGGGACCGCCGATCCCCAGGCGGCCCTCGACGACGAGGGCCCTGGCCTTGTGGGCCTTGAACTTCCCGCCGATCCGCTCAGCCAGGCCGTCCAGCACCATCTGGCCGACGTTGTGCCGGTTGCCGCTGTACTCGGGTCCGGGGTTTCCAAGGCCTACGATCAGCCAGGTGTCAGTCATGAATCAATCCTAAGGGCGGGGTTTGCACGCAGGCGGGCAGGGACGGCAGTGGCCGGGCCCGAAAAGGACCCGGCCACCGGTCCGCGCCGGATACAGCGCGGGAAGGGTTGTGCCCGAATTACTCGGCAGCAGCTTCTTCGGCCGGAGCCTCTGCTGCGGGAGCTTCCTCGGCTGCGCCCTCTTCTTCTTCAGCCGGTGCTGCGGCCTCGGAGATGTTGACGACCAGGGCCTCGGCGTCGGTCAGCAGGACGGCACCCTTGGGGAGCGCGAGGTCGGAGGCGTGGATGTGCTCGCCGGCGGCGCGGCCCTCGATGTTGACCTCGACGGCCTCGGGCAGGTGGGTTGCCTCGGCCTCGAGGGAGACGACGGTCAGTTCCAGGTTGTGCACGGTGCCCGGGGCGGTTTCACCCACGGTGTGTACGGGAACGTCAACGGTGACCTTCTCGCCCTGGCGGACGGTCAGGAGGTCGATGTGCTCGATGATCTGCTTGATCGGGTCGCGCTGGACGTCCTTGACGAGGGCCAGGTGGCCTTCACCGTTGAGGTCCAGGGACAGCAGGGCGTTGGCCGTGCGGACAGCCAGGGTGGTGGCCTTGGCCGGCAGGGTGATGTGGATGGGCTCTGCACCGTGGCCGTAGATCACGGCGGGGATCTGGCCGGCGGCGCGGGCGCGGCGGGCGAAGCCCTTACCGAATTCGGTGCGTGCTTCTGCTGCGAGCTTCTGCTCAGACATGTGAATCTCCTGGTGGATTGTTGGTTCAGCAAGGGCGGAGGTCTGGAGTGACCTTCAACGCCGGGCGGCCCGAAGGCGGCCCCACCAGAAGGGTGGTTCAGACCCAGTCGATAACGGAGACCAGCAGTCCGGAATTCCGCGCATGCGGTGTTCCGGAGGTGCTCTCCCTCGCCAAGGTATCGGGAAATAGCTTACCAGTGCCCGGCCCGTTTGCTGAAAACGAACCGGGCGGGCGGTTGAGCTTGCCGAATCCCGGCAAGCTCAACCCAGTGAACTGTTTAGGCGTTGCCGTCGAAAAGGCTGGTGACCGAACCGTCGTCGAACACTTCCCGGATGGCCCGGGCGATGAGCGGCGCGATGGACAGCACGGTGAGCTCGGGGAACTGCTTATCCGCGGGGATGGGCAGCGTGTTGGTGACCACCACTTCGCGGGCGCCGGACTCGGAGAGCCGCCGGGCTGCGGGCTCGGAGAACACGGCGTGCGTGGCCGCGATGATGACGTCCTTGGCGCCGGCATTCTTGAGCACCTGCACGGCGCCGGAGATGGTTCCGCCGGTGTCGATCATGTCATCGATCAGCACGCAGGTGCGGCCCTCGATCTGGCCCACCACGGTCTTGGAGACCGCCTGGTTGGGTACGGTAAGGTCGCGGCTCTTGTGGACGAAGGCCAGCGGCGCGCCGCCGAGGCGCTCGGCCCACTGCTCGGCCACACGCACGCGGCCGGTGTCCGGCGAGACCACGGTGATGTTGTCGGCGCTGACGCGGGTACGGATGTAGTCGGCGAGCAGCGGGATGGCCATGAGGTGGTCCACCGGGCCGTCGAAGAAGCCCTGGATCTGCGAGGTGTGCAGGTCCACGCTCATGATGCGGTCGGCGCCGGCCGTCTTGTACATGTCGGCCACGAGGCGGGCGGAGATGGGCTCGCGGCCGCGGCCCTTCTTGTCCTGGCGGGAGTACGGGTAGAACGGCGAGACCACGGTGATCCGCTTGGCGGAGGCACGCTTCAGCGAATCGATCATGATCAGCTGTTCCATGAGCCAGTTGTTCAGCGGTGCGGGGTGCGCCTGGATGACGAAGGCGTCGGTTCCGCGAACGCTCTCCCCGGCGCGGACGTAGATCTCGCCGTTGGCGAAGTCGTAGGCGTCCACAGGCAGCAGTTCCGTGCCCAGCTCCTTGGCGATCTCCCGGGCAAGCTCCGGGTGTGCACGCCCTGCGGCGAGCACCAGTTTCTTCTCGCCGTGAGCCGTAATTTCGGTCATGGTTGCTAGCCCTCTTCTGTAGATGCGGGGGAATTTGAGGAATCAGTGCGGCCTTCGCGGGCCGCGGCGGCTGCTGCCAGTTCCGCGGACAGCGAGCCGGGACGGTTGGCGGCAACCCAGCCCTCGGCGTTGCGCTGTGCTGCCATGGACAGCGCGAGGGCACCGGCGGGCACGTCCTTCCGGATCACGGCACCGGCGCCGCTGTAGGCACCGTCCCCCACCGTGACCGGAGCGACGAATACTGTGTTGGAGCCGGTGCGCACGCCCGAGCCGATCACCGTGCGGTGCTTCTTCTCGCCGTCGTAATTTGCGGTGATGTTGCCGCAGCCGATGTTGGTGTCTTCGCCGATTTCGGCGTCCCCGGCGTAGCCCAGGTGGGACAGCTTGGAGCCGCGGCCGATCCTGACGTTCTTGGTTTCGTAGAAGGCGCCGATCTTGCCCGTGTCCCCCAGGACGGTTCCCGGGCGCAGGTAGGTGAAGGGGCCCACGCTGGCCCCCGCGCCGATTTCCGCACCTGAACCGTGGGTCCGGGTCACCTTGGCGCCCTCGCCGATGCTGACATCGGTCAGCGTGGAGTCGGGGCCGACGACGGCGTCCCTCGCCACCGTGGTGGCGCCGTGCAGCTGGGTGTTGGGCAGGATCCGGACGTCCTCGGCCAGGGTCACCGTGGAGTCGATCCAGGTGGTGGAAGGGTCGACGACGGTAACGCCGGCCCGCATCCAGGCTTCCACGATCCGGCGGTTGTGCTCGGCACCGAGGGCGGCGAGCTGCACGCGGTCGTTGGCACCCTCGACCTGCCAGCGGTCTGCGGTGACGACGGCGGCCACCCGGCCCCCTGCCTCGCGGGCGAGTCCGAGGACGTCGGTCAGGTACTTTTCGCCCTGCGAGTTGTCGGTAGTGACGTGGACGAGGGCGTCCCGGAGGACAGCGGCGTCAAAGGCGTAGATACCGGAGTTGATCTCGCGGATCGCGCGCTCGGCGTCGGTGGCGTCCTTGTGCTCGCGGATGCCGGTGACGGTGCCGTCCTCGCCGCGGAGGATGCGGCCGTAGCCGGTGGCGTCGTCCAGGATGGCGGTGAGCACGGTGACCGCGTTGCCCTCGCGCTCGTGGGTGGACACCAGCTCGGAGAGCATTTCGCCCGTGAGCAGCGGGACATCGCCGTAGGTGACCACGACGGTTCCCGCGACGGGCTCCTTGGCGTCCAGGGCCGCGAGGGCAACCTCGACGGCGCGTCCGGTGCCGGGAACCTCGTCCTGGTCCACGATCAGGGCGTCCGGGTCCAGTTCGGTGAGGTGGGCGGCGACGCGGTCCCGCTCGTGCCGGACCACCAGGGCCAGGCGCTGGGGGCTGATGCTGCGGGCGGCCAGGAGGGCGTGGCCAACCATGGAACGGCCGCCGATTTCGTGGAGGATCTTGGGGGTACGGGATTTCATCCGGGTACCGGCACCTGCAGCTAGGACGATAACGGCGGCTGGGCCGGATTTCTCGGGGCTCACGTACGGGCTCTCCTTGCTCGGTTGCGCTGTACTGCATCCGCGGCTGCCTGCGCGGCGGTGTCCGAACCTGTGCCCGGAACCGGCAACAGGGTTCATCCTACTGGACACCTCTGATGCAGCTGTTCCGCCCATAGGATTCGAACCTATACTCCACGGCTCCAAAGGCCGGGGTGCTGCCATTACACCAGAGCGGACCATGCCCGGCGCTAAGCCTGGGCACGAGAACCAATTCTGCCACGAACGTTGACGCTCGTGCGACCTCGGCGCTTCGGGTGCGCCGGCACCGGCCGGGGCAGCGCGCCGGGACCCGCCGCCACCCTGCCCGCCGCTTGACGTAAGGCATGATGGGACGGTGAGCAACAGCACAGGGACAACTGACGGTCCGGGGAAACTGCCAGCAAGGCCCGAAGCAGCGGCGGGGCGCATCCCCCGGTCCCGGATGACCGGACCGCAGCGCCGGTCCCAGCTCGTTGAGGTAGGCCGGGCGCTGTTCGCGATCCGGGGCCTGGACGGCACCACCATCGAGGAAATCGCGGCCGCCGCCGGAGTTTCCAAGCCGGTGATCTACGAGCACTTCGGCTCGAAGGAGGGCCTGTACACGCAGGTCGTCGAGTACGAGTTCCGCATCCTGCTCGCCGCCATCAACGACGCCCTGGCCGATGAAGCCAAGCCGCGCGTCCTCGTGGAACGCGCCGCCCTGGCCCTGCTCACCTACATCGAGGAACGCACCGACGGGTTCCGCATCCTCATGCGGGACGCTCCCCCGTCCCAGCCCGAAGGCGCCTTCTCCACCCTGCTCTCGCACGTGACCGCCCGCGTTGAACACATCCTGTCCGACGAATTCGCCCGCCGCGGCTTCAGTGCAGCCGATGGCGCCATGTACGCGCAGATGCTCGTGGGCATGGTGGCGATGACGGGACAGTGGTGGCAGGACGCCCGTCAGCCCGACAAGCGAGCCGTCGCAGCCCACCTCGTTAACCTCGCCTGGAACGGCCTGACCGGCCTTAAAAAGGACCCGGAACTCCGCAGCGAGCCTTAGAAGGGGATGGAGTTTTTGTCCAGATAATGGCCGCTAAAGGCCTCCGAAGTCGCGATATCTGGACAAAAACTCTCACCCAGTTACTCGCCGAGGACTTCGGACGCCTCCAGCCATTCGAGCTCGAGGGCGTCCTTTTCGTCGGTCAGGTCCTTGAGCTGCCGGTTGAGGTCGCCGAGGCGTTCGAAGTCGCCGTCGTTGGTGCTGGCGGCCATCTGGACGTGGATCTTCTCTTCCTGCTGGGCGAGCTTGTTGAGCTGGCGCTCCACGCGGTTGAGGGACTTGCGGGCCTCGCGCTTCTCGGCTTCGGAGGGCCCGGCGGGGCCTGCGTCTCCGGTGCCGGACGGGCCGGTCACGGGGTTTCCGCCGCCGGTGACGGTGGAGCCTGCCAGGGCGCTCTCGCGGAGTTCGAGGTACTGGTCGACGCCGCCGGGAAGGCCGCGGATCTTCCCGTCCCCCAGCAGTGCCATCTGGTGGTCGGTGACGCGTTCGAGCAGGTAGCGGTCGTGGCTGACCACCACGAGGGTGCCCGGCCACCCGTCCAGGACATCCTCGACGGCGGCAAGCGTGTCAGTGTCGAGGTCATTCGTGGGTTCGTCCAGCATCAGCACGTTGGGCTCGCCCACCAGCAGCCGCAGCAGCTGCAGGCGCCGGCGCTCACCGCCGGAGAGGTCCCGTACCGGCGTCCACTGCTTCTGGTTGGTGAAGCCGAGCTGCTCCACGAGCTGGCCGGCCGTGAACTCCCTGCCGCCCACGCTGAAGGACCGCTTTTCGCGCTCGATGACCTCGATGACGCGCAGGTCGGCGACGTCGTCGAGCTCCTTGACCTCCTGGGTGAGCACGGCGGTGACCACCGTCTTGCCCTTCTTAACCTTTCCGGCCGACGGCTGGATTTCGCCGTTCAGGAGCTTGAGCAGGGTGGTCTTGCCGGCACCGTTGACGCCGACGAGGCCAAGCCGCTCCCCCGGTGCCAACCGCAGCGTGATGTTGTTGAACAGCTTCCGGCCGGCGTCCTGCTCCGGATCGCCGCCCTCGAAATCCAGGGACACGTTCTCCAGGTCCAGCACGTCCTTGCCCAGGCGCGCGGTGGCCATCCTGCTCAGGGCCGTGGAGTCACGCGGCTCCGGAACGTCGGCGATCAGTGCGTTGGCCGCCTCGATCCGGAACTTCGGCTTGGAGGTACGGGCCGGGGCGCCGCGGCGCAGCCAGGCGAGTTCCTTCTTCACCAGCTGCTGGCGCTTGCTTTCGACGACGGCCGCCGTGCGGTCGCGCTCGGCGCGGGCCAGCACGTAGGCGGCGTAACCGCCGTCGAACGGGTCAACGATCCCGTCGTGGACTTCCCACGTCTTGTTGCAGACTTCGTCCAGGAACCAGCGGTCGTGCGTGACCACGAGGAAGGCGCCCTGGTTGGGCCGCCACCGGGTCTTCAGGTGCCGCGACAGCCAGGCCACGCCCTCGACGTCAAGGTGGTTGGTGGGCTCGTCGAGCATGATGACGTCGTGGTCCTCGATGAGGAGCTTGGCCAGCGCGACGCGCCGCTTCTGGCCGCCGGACAGGGCGTGAACGTTGGCGTGCCAGTCGACGTCGGACACCAGGCCGCCCATGATCTCGCGGATCTGCGGGTTGGCAGCCCACTCGTGGTCTGCCTTGTCGCCGACGATCGCGGTTCCCACCGTCAGGTCGGCGTCGAGCACGTCGCTTTGGTCCAGGTAGCCGATGTTGACGTCCCCGCGCTTGGTGACCCGGCCGGAATCCGGTGTGGACCGCAGCGCCAGCAGCCGCATCAGCGTGGACTTGCCGTCGCCGTTCCTGCCCACCATCCCGATCCGGTCGCCCTCTTCGAGCCCAAGGGTGATGCCGTCCAGAACGGTGCGGGTTGCGTACGAGACCTTGAGGTTCTCGCCGCCAAGCAGGTGTGCCACGGGGAACTGCTTTCTGCTGTGAAGGTGGAAGGTATTAAAGGAGCGTATCGGAGATGATGCGGGCGCCGGGCACCGGGCCGTGGACGGCCAGGGCGGTGAGGCCCTTGTGTTCCAGCTCCCCGGCGAGGTTCTCCGCCGCTTCGGGATTGTGGGCAAGGAGGGCCACGGTGGGTCCGGAACCGGAAACGATTCCGGCTATGGCTCCGCAGGATTCGCCGAGGCCCAGGGTATCCCGCAACCCGGGGGCGAGTTCGATGGACGCCCGCTGCAGGTCATTGACCAGCACCCTGCTCAAGGCATCGGCATCGCCGCTGCGCAGGGCCTGAAGGATCTTCGGGTCCACCGCCGTGGGTTCCTCGACGTCCAGGCCTTCGGCGTCGCGGAGCCGGTCCAAGGTGCGGAAGACCTCCGGGGTGGACAGCCCGAACTCGGCCGTGACCAGCACCCAGTCCATTTGGGCCTTCGCCAGTGCAGGCGACAGGTCGTCCCCCACGCCCAGCCCCACGGCCGTGCCGCCCAGCAGGGCGAAGGGAACGTCCGCCCCGAGCTCGGCGGCGAGCTGGGCGAGCTCATCCCGGGACAGCCCGCTGTTCCACAGCGCGTCGCACGCCAGGAGTGTGGCAGCCGCATCCGCGGACCCCCCGCCCATGCCGCCCGCCACGGGCACCCGCTTGGTGATCTCAAGGTGCACGCCGGTGGAGTGTTCAGACACGTCGGCCATAATGGCGGCCGCCTTGTACGCGAGGTTCCGCTCGTCGAGCGGGATGTCCACGCCGTCGAGGTCCAGCGTGCTGTCCGGGCTGATGCTGACGGTGATGCCATCTGATGATGTGCTGGTGGCCGCGACTTCCTCGTACAGCGACACCGCCAAATAGACGCTGGCCACGGAGTGGTAGCCGTCCGGCCGCAGCGGCCCCACATCCAGCGAGACGTTCACTTTACCCGGAGCCTTGACCCGTACGGTTCTTGCCGCAAAACGCCCCTTCAGGCCATGGACCGCCATTAGGCGTCCGCGGCGTTGCGGGCTTCGGCGATCCTGGCGAACGCGGCGATGTCGATCACTTCACCGCGCGCAGTGGGGTCGACCCCGGCCGCCACCAGGCAGCGTTCCGCTTCGGCGGCGCTGCCGGCCCAGCCGGCCAGGGCTGCACGGAGCGTCTTGCGGCGCTGTGCGAAGGCGGCGTCCACCACTGCGAAGACCTGTTCACGGCTGGCGGTGGTGGCCGGCGGCTTGCGCCGTGTGAAGGCCACAAGGCCGGATTGGATCTTGGGTGCCGGCCAGAACACGTTCATGCCGATGACGCCGGCCTTGCGCATGCTGCTGTACCAGGCGGCCTTGACCGAGGGCACGCCGTAAATCTTGGATCCGGGTTCGGCAGCGAGCCGGTCGGCCACTTCGTCCTGGACCATGACGAGGCCGTGCCGGATGGACGGGAAGTGCTGCAGCAGGTGGAGCACCACCGGCACCGCGACGTTATAGGGCAGGTTGGCGACGAGCGCGGCGGGCTCGGCCGGCAGCTCGGTCACCTTCATGGCGTCGGCGAGGACCAGGTGGAAGTCGCCGGCCGAGTCGGGCCGCCATTGCCGGATGGTCTCCGGCAGCTTCGCGGCCAGGACGGGGTCAATTTCGACGGCGACCACCGCCTTGGCGGCGTCAAGGAGCCCCAGCGTCAGCGACCCCAGCCCGGGGCCGATTTCGAGGACCGTCTCGTCCGGGCCGATGCCGGCGGCGGCCACGATCCTGCGGATGGTGTTGCCGTCGATGACGAAGTTCTGGCCAAGTGTCTTGGTGGGGCGGACGCCGATCTCCCCGGCCAGCCTGCGGATATCGGAGGCACCGAACAGTGGAGCGGGCGCGGTGCCGGAGGCGGAGGGGGTCGGGTCAGTCACCTAGGTATCCTATCCCGGCCGTTCCAGATGGAACGGGGCCGGTGTTCGCGGGTACGGCGAAGGCCGGGCCCGGAGGTTTCCGGACCCGGCCTTCGCGGCCGCCGCGGCTGTGGTCAGCTGCCGAGGCAGAAGGGTTTACTGCGCCGGTGGTTGCCGGCGCGGGCAAGCTAGCTGCCGGCTGCCCAGCCGCAGCCCCAGGGCTGCAGGCCGCGCTCGGCGTAGACACGGTTGGCGATGTCAATCTGCTGTGCCTTGGACGCCTGGGCGGCGTTCGGGGCGTAGGCGCCGCCGCCGGCGCCGATCCAGGTCTGGACGTCGAACTGGAGCCCGCCATAGTAGCCGTTGCCGCTGTTGATGGACCAGTTGCCGCCCGATTCGCACTGGGCGATCTTGTCCCACATGGCCACGTTCATCATGGCCGGGGCTGCCGCGCCAGTGTTCCCGCCGTCGGCCTCTGCGGCCGCTGCCGGCTTGGGCGCTTCCTTGGTGCCGACCGTGATCTTCTCGGTTACCGGCTCGCGGGTGGTGGTCTTGGAGACGAGAGTCCGGGAGGCCTCACGGCCGTCGACCAGGACCAGCTTGTAGGTCAGGGTCGTCTCACCGGCAACGCCTTCCTGGGTGACCTTTTCTTCGCCCTTGGGAAGGGTGGCGCTGTCGGTGGTCAGCGTCTGGAACGCGACCTCTTCGGTGACGGTGGCGGTCTTGCCGGTAACGCGGGACACCTTGATCACCATGTTGTTGACCACCGGGGCGTGTGCCGGCTGCGACGTCCGGTCTGAAGCGGCGAGCCGGATCCCGGCGTCCTTGAGGACCTCGCCGACGTTCGCTGCTGTGGTGGTGGTCTTTTTGGCCTTGCCGTCGGCGATGATGCTGACGGTCTTCGGCGTCGAGATGGCCACGAACGAACCGTCCACCGCCAGCTGGGCGCTCTTCGGCACGGAGAGCTCCGACGAACTGGCGACACCGAGCTGGGTCACGAGCCCGCCCACGTCCTGCGCCGTGGTGCTCACGGTCTTCTCCGCACCGTCCAGGCTGACCTTCACGGCCTTCGCCATGTTCACGTTGATGACGGATCCGTTCTCAACACTGGCGTCCAGCGCCGGAGAGACGCGGTCGGCCGGGTGCAGCTCAACGTTCGCGCTCTTCACCACCTGTTCGACGGTGCCGCCGAAGGTCTGCACGGAGCTTACTTTCCCGTCGACATTCAGGGTGACTGTCTTGTTGCTGCCCACAAAGGCAACAAGCCCCAGCACGAGGGCCGAGAGCACCACCAGCTGCGTGCCGACCTTGATGAAACTGAACTTGCCGTCTGACGTGAAGAAGTTGACCACGATTGCCCGTAACTTTTGAGCCATCCGGGCACGGGGAAAAACGCACAGGAGTACCCGCGGCGGTCACCTAAAGGTGGCCCCGGACAGGCCGGAGCAGGCCGCAGGGATGTGCGTCGCCACACTCACATGGCAGGGCATCCGAAGGCGCCCTGCCTGTCACGAAAGTGAGTTACATCATCCGGAGGCCTTCCCCGACCCCGGCTAATAGTTTTTCACTGTAACCGAAGCGTTATAAACCGTCCAAAATATTTGCCTACCAGGTATGTATTTCCGCTCGCGTGGCCTGCCGGCACCTAGTCCCAGGATCCGTATGCCCGCACGGTATTTGCGCTCACTTGGGCACACAGCTCGGACAGGTCCGTTTCTGTCAATTCCGCCATCGACCGCACGGTGTACGGCACCATGTAGCTGGCGTTGGGGCGGCCGCGGTGCGGATGCGGGGTGAGGAACGGCGAGTCAGTTTCAACCAGCACCAGCTCCGGATCGGCCACGGCGAGCGCCTCCCTGAGGTTGGTGGCGTTCTTGAAGGTGAGAGTGCCCGCGAAGGACATGAACCACCCTTCGCTGTTGCAGATCCGGGCGAGCTCCGCGTCCCCGGAAAAGCAGTGGAAAACCACCCGTTCCGGAGTGCCCTCCTCGCGCAGGACCTGGACCACGTCGTCGTGCGCGTCCCGGTCGTGGATCTGCAGAGTCCTGTCCAGCCGCTTCGCGATGTCGATGTGCCGGCGGAAGGAGTAACGCTGATGGGCCAGCCCCTCGCCTTCGGTGCGGAAAAAGTCCAGGCCGGTTTCGCCGATGGCGCGCACGCGGGGGTGGGCGGCGAGCTCCTCGATCTCCGCCAGGGCGCCCTCAAGCTCACCGCGGGCGGCATAGTCCGGCGCGTCGTTCGGGTGAAGGGCCACCGCCCCCAAAAGGCGCGGATCCAGGTCGACGGCGCGCACGGTAAACCTCGAGGATTCGAGGTCGCAGCCCACCTGCACGGCACCGCAGACACCCACGGCTTCGGCGGCGTCGAGGGCGGCCGCAACGTCCACCCGGACATCGTCCGTCGGGAAGTCCAGGTGCGTGTGGTTGTCCATCACGGGTACGGGCAACGGTTCGGGCGCCGGCGGGAAGCCGCGCTTGCCGGAGCCGTCGCTGCCGGGAGCACCGTAGGGCCGGGGAGTCAGGGAATGCCGCATTCATCCAGCCTATCCGCCCCCGGCTGTGCTTAAACACGGAAGCGCGAACGTACAGTTGTGGCCCCAAATCCGGGTGGAAATGGGGCCCCAACTGTACGTTCGCGCTGTTCCTTCCGCGGCGTCCCGCAACTCCTCAGCCAGGCTTAGCATTACCCGGAGATTTACGGGGAACTCTCTGTTAGCCACGGCAGTTGTGTTAGTACGCTGGTTACGGACGGATGTGAGCGCCCAACGAGGGCAACGGCAGACCTCCGCCGCTTCGTTCCGCTTCATTCTGGGCTGAAAGGTTGCCGATGGAACCGCACCGACGCATCACGATCGACGAAGCACCTCCCGGCGGACAGGGCTTCACTGGAAGTGCTGCGCGCGGCGTCAACGCCCTCAACGGACACAAGTCCGTACCCCTGGAAGCCCCGGCCTTCCGTGCCGCGAGCGAGCGCATCCTCAGCGCCATTAACACCGTCATCGACGGCAAGGCCGAGGCCGCGAAGCTGGCACTGACGGTCTTGCTCGCCCAGGGCCACCTGCTCCTGGAGGACGTCCCCGGGGTGGGCAAGACGCTGCTGGCCAAAACGCTGGCGCGCACCATCGACTGTTCCGTCAGCCGGATCCAGTTCACCCCTGACCTCCTCCCCTCCGATGTCACCGGCGTCTCCATCTACAACCAGTCCTCGCGCCAGTTCGAGTTCCGCCCGGGTGCCGTGTTCGCGAATATCGTGATTGGCGACGAGATCAACCGGGCCTCCGCCAAGACCCAGTCCGCCCTGCTCGAATGCATGGAGGAGCACCAGGTCACGGTGGATGGACACTCCTACAAGCTGGGCGAACCGTTCATGGTGGTTGCCACCCAGAACCCCATCGAGATGGAGGGGACGTATCCGCTCCCGGAGGCGCAGCGGGACCGCTTCATGGCCCGGATCTCCATGGGATACCCGGACAAGGACTCCGAGATCGAAATGCTCGAGACCCACCAGGCCACGTCCCCGCTGGCCCGGGTCAAGGCGGTCGTGACCGCGGCGGATGTCGCCGCCATGATTGCCACCGTCCAGCAGGTGTTCGTCTCCGAAGCCGTCAAGGAGTACACGGTGGCCGTCGGCCGGGCCACCCGCGACAGTGCCATGCTGCGCCTGGGCGCGAGCCCGCGCTCCCTGCTGCAGCTGCTCCGGGCCGCGAAGGCGACGGCGGCGCTGGACGGCCGTGACTTCGTTCTGCCGGATGACGTCGTGGCCGTTGCCGAGGCGGTGCTGGCGCACCGCATCATCCTGGACCGCAAGGCCGCCAGCACGGGCGAGACCCCGCAGGGCGTGATCCGTGGCATCCTGGCCCGGATCCCCGTCAGCCAAGAGATGACGGACACGGCAAACGCCGGGCGGACATCGCCCGAACTCCGCCATAGCCGCTAGTCAGGACCGTCACCGTGGCACTGCTGGACAGCCTCCCCCGACATCTCTTCAGCTCCCGGGGCTGGGGACTCCTGGCGGCCGGCGCCGTCTCCCTGCTCTGCGCCCAGGTCATGGGCCGCCGCGACCTCCTGACCCTCGGCGTCCTGCTGGTTGTCCTGCCGCTCGTTTCGCTGGCCGGCATCAGGGTGGTCAAACCGCGATTCCGGGTCTACCGGGAGTTCAGCCCTTCCACGGTCGAGACCGACTCCGTCACCACGGTCCGGCTCGCCGTCGCCCGGACCGGGCTGGGCACAGGCCGGGTCGTCATGGAGGAGCGGCTGCCGCCGCGGTTCGGTGAATCCCCGGCGTTCCGCTTTCCCGCCAGGTCCGCCTCGGGCGGCACCAGCCGCTACGAGTACCACCTGCGCTCGGGAAAGCGCGGACAGTTCACCATCGGCCCCGTCACCGTAGAGTTCACGGATCCGTTCGGGCTGTCCCTGCACCGCCATTCAATCGACGACGGCGACACTCTCACCGTGACGCCGTCCGCCGTCGAACTTCCGTCCACCGGCCTTGCCGGAGCGCGCGGCAACGACGGCATCACCGCCACCCGGACCCGGGCCAACCCCAGCGACGACGACGTCATGACGCGCGAGTACCGGCACGGGGATCCGATGCGCCGGGTGCACTGGCCGGCAACCGCCCGGCACGGCGCCCTCATGGTCCGGCAGGAGGAATCCGTCACCACCCCCGAGGCCACGGTCATCCTGGACCACCGGTTCGTGGCCCACTCCTCGGGCTACGGCTCGGGCTACGGCTCGGTGTTCGGTAACCCGGGCGACGACGGAAACGACCTCGTCACCAGCGACACCTTTGAGTGGGCCGTCACTGCGGCAATGTCCGTGGGCGCCCACCTCGCCGAACTCAACTACTCGCTGCGGTTCCTGGACGCGGCCGGCGAGCCTGCCTTCCACCGTTCCGCCTCGGCGCCGGAGCCGGACAACGAGGAGTACAGCGGCGCGGCCGGCCTGCAGTCCATCGCCGAAAGCCTTGCCGCGATCCAGCTGACCGGCCCGCACCACGCGCGCAAGGAGCACGATCCCGGCCGCCGCGAGCATGCGGGGAGTGCCGATCCGGCCCAGTCCGTTTTTGACGACCGGCTCATGGACAAGCTCGCGGCCCACCGGATGCGCGGCCCGGTCCTGGCGCTGCTCGGGAAGATTTCCCTCGCGGAGGCGCGGGCCCTCGCCCCCGCAGCCGGGTACGCCGCCAACGCGTTTGCCGTGGTGATCACGGAGAAACCCGCGGACTGCCACGATGTGCTTGAGGCACTGCGGTTCGGCGGCTGGCGCGCCGTCGCCGTCGAGGCGTCCACCTCGCTGCCGGCCGCCTGGATGTACTTCGACGAAGGCGACGCCGCCATGTGGACGGCTGCGGCGGACGTCCGCCGCGGGGCGGAGGTAGGGCGGTGACACTGACACCACAGCGGCAGGCGGAAGCCGATGCCCAGCCGCAGCCCGCGCCGGCTTCCCCCGGCGGCGGACGGTTCGGGGCCGGCCCCTACCCGTGGGTCATGGCTGGCGCAGTGGCGGCGTCCGTCTGCGGCGCGTCTCTGGCTCTCAACGGCGTCCTTCGGGGATGGGCATGGTTCCTGCCGGTCCTGACCACGGTGGTGGTGGTCTCGCTGGCCATGGCCCTGCTCCGCACCTTCCGCGCCGCGCCCGTGCTGGTGGCGGCCGGAGGCCTGGTGTCCCTGGCCTTCATCCTGACGTTCACCTTTTTCCGGCGTGACAGCATCGCGGGTTTCCTCCCGTCCCAGGCCACCCTCGACGCGCTGGGCAGGCATCTTCGCCGGGCCAGCGAGACGGTGCTGGCCGAGAGCTCGCCGGTGGCGCCCAACGCCGGCATCGTCCTGGTGACGTGCGCGGCGCTGGGACTCGTCGTCATCCTCGTGGACGCGCTGGCCCTCCCCCTGGGCATGCCCGCCACCAGTGGACTCGGCCTGCTGGCGGTACTGGTGGTTCCGGCCATGATCAAGCCGCAGAGCGTCGGATGGCTGGGATTCGTGGTGACGGCGGCCGGCTATCTGACGATCCTCGCGTGCAGCCAGTGGTTTGCCCCGGATGCGCGGACCCAGGCGGACACGGCCCGCAACCCCGGACAGATCAGGCGGGCAACACTGACCGGAGCCGTGGCCCTGGTGGTGACACTGCTGCTCCAGATTGTGGTTCCCGGCTTTGACCAGGGCACATTCCCGCAGGGTTCCCGGCTGAACCCCTGGGGTACCGGAACGGGACTGAACCCCATGATCAGCCTCGGCAGCAGCCTGCGGACCCCCACCGGCGAGGGCAGGATCACCTACGCCACCAACGCCACCACGCCGCTCTACCTCCGCTCGGTCACGGTTGACCGCTTCGACGGCGAGGCCTGGTCCCCGGACGACCGCAACGCCAGCCGCCGGGCCGGCACCGGACGGATGGACGTGGGCCACGAGATCCTGGCACCCGAACAGACCCGGCAGGTGACGGTGGTCAACACCGGTGACTTCACCAGCCCGTACCTCCCCGTCCCGTACGCCCCCGAATCCGTCAACGGGCTGACCGGGCGGTGGAGCTGGGATCCCGCCACGTTGAGCATCAAGGGCACCGACACCAACTCCCGCGACCAGCAGTATCTGGTGCAGTCCTCTGTCCCGAAGCTGACCACGGAACTGCTGGATGCGTCCTCCGCCCCCGTCCGGGGCGTTCCCGAGGAGTTCATCCGGCCGCCGTCGAATATTCCGGACATCGTCCGGACCACCGCGGAGTCCGTCACGGCCAACGGCCGCACAGCCTACGCCAAGGCAATGGCGATCCAGCGTTTCCTGCGCGGCCCGGACTTCACGTATTCCCTGGAGTCACCCGTCCAGGGCGGATATGACGGAAACGGGCTGTCAGTCCTGGCAGACTTCCTGACCCAGAAGAGCGGCTACTGCATCCATTTCGCGTCCGCCATGGCGGTGATGGCCCGGCTCGAAGGCATCCCGAGCCGGATCGCCGTCGGCTATGCGCCGGGCAGGCTGACCGGCGCCACGGTGTCCGTCGCCGGCCAGGGAGCGCTCCCGGAGTTCGAAGTCGACGCCCGTGATGCCCATGCCTGGCCCGAGCTGTACTTCCAGGGCCTCGGCTGGGTTCCCTTTGAACCCACCCCCTCGCGCGGCGTGGTGCCGCCCTATGCTCAGGACTCCTCAACGTCCGGCAGCGCCAGCACCAATGACCAGAACAACGACGGCCTGGTGCCGAGCAACGGTGCCACCGCCACCCCCGCACCGGCACCTGCCCCGCTGCCCCTTCCGGGGAGCGGAACGGCCGACGCCGGGAACCAGCTGGCGCCCGTGCTCTACAGCGCCGCCGGGGTGCTGCTGCTTGCCCTCCTGGCCGCCACACCCCGCCTGGTGCGCGGAGGCATCAGGGCAAGGCGCCTCCGGGGCACAGGCACCGGCCGGGACCGGCTGGCTGAACCGCCGCTCGTCTGGTCCGAACTGCAGGACCTGGCCACGGACTACGGCGTGCGTCCCGAACCGAGCGAGACGCCGCGGACGTTCTCAGCCAGGCTGCGCGGTTCGGCAGCCATGAACCAGCGGGCAGGGTCAGAACCCGACCCTGGGACGGGAGGAGGCACGGGCACCGAACCCGGCACCGGACGCAGGCCCGACGCCGGGACCGTCCAGGCCGTGACTGTCCTGACGGATGCCTACGAGCGGCATCAGTACGGCCGGCCCGCCGGCCCGGACGGCACCCGCCGCGGCCTGCCGGAGGAAACCGCCGTCAGGCACATCGGCCAGGTGCGGCAGACGCTGCGCCGCAACGCCGGCGTGGTCGGCAGGCTCCGCGCCGACTGGCTGCCGCCGTCGGTGCTCTCCCGCTGGGGAGCCGTTGCGGGATGGCCTTTCCGCGTCCTCGGCCGGGCAGGGCTCCGGATGCGACGCGCTGCCTCGGTGCTGTGGCGGAGGACCCGCAGCGGACTCCGGCACCTCCGGGAAGGCTAGCCGCGGCTCGACGGCCAGCCCGCTCACCGGACGCCCCCCGCACTGCATCCGGCCGACATTTCCAATGTTTGACATGTGACCGCCACCACCTTATCTTTGTGAAACGGGAAAGCGCATTCCAAGGACCAGTACAGCTTGGGAAACCAGGGAAAGTGTCCGCGGACCACAGCAGCCTTTTGCGCACCCTCCCACCCGATCCGACACCCAGCCACGGGGCGTTTCCGGCGGGGCAGACGATTGTCCAAAGGAGGACGACATGAAGAGCGACACACACAAGCTGCGGGCTTCGGCTGGACCGCAACAGTCCGGCACGCGCAGGACCAGCAGCACCAGGAAGGCTGCCGCCAGCGGTTGGGTGGGCAGTGCCCTGGAGTATTACGACTGGTTCATCTACGCCCAGGCAGCCGCCCTGGTCTTTCCCACCGTTTTCTTCCCGGCCGGAAACCCGACCGTCGCGCTGATCGCCTCGCTCGGCACCTACGCCGTGGGATACGTCGCCCGCCCGATCGGGGCCTTCGTCCTCGGCCAGTGGGGCGACAGGCACGGCCGCAAGAACGTCCTGGTCCTGGCCATGCTGCTCATGGGCGTCTCCACCTTCGCGGTGGCACTGCTGCCCACCTACGACCAGGTCGGCATCCTGGCCCCGGCCCTGCTGCTGCTGCTTCGCCTCGTCCAGGGTTTCGCCGTGGCCGGGGAACTAAGCGGGGCCAGCGCCATGATTGTGGAGCACGCACCGTTCGGACGCCGCGGCTTCTACGCAAGCTTCGCCCTCCAGGGCACCCAGGCCGGGCAGATCATTGCCGCCGCCGTCTTCCTCCCGCTCTCGGCTGTGCTGTCCTCCGAAGACTTCCACGCCTGGGGCTGGCGTGTCCCGTTCCTGCTCAGCGCCCTGGTGGTGTTCGCCGGCTACATGATCCGCCGCCGGGTTGAGGAGACGCCGGTCTTTGTGGAGGAGAAGGCGCACAAGGACGTTCCCAGGATGCCGGTGGTCCAGGTGCTGCGCGAAAGCGGACTGAACGTGGTGCGGGCGGTCTGCATGACGCTGGTCAACGTTGTGGGCGTCACTGTCGCAGTGTTCGGCGCAGCCTACGCCACGCAGCCCGGGTACGGGATCGGCATGAGCACCACGGTCTACCTCTGGATTCCGGTGCTGGCCAATGTCATCGCACTCGCCCTCATCCCCTGGTTCGGGGACCTCTCGGACCGGTTCGGCCGCCGGCCCCTGATGATCGTCGGATCGCTGGGCTCCGGCGCGCTGGCCTACGGGTACCTCTACGCCGTCAGCCAGAACAACGTGCCGCTCACCATCGTCCTCGCAATACTCATGTGGGGCACGCTCTACCAGGTCTGGAACGCCACCTTCGCCAGCTTTTTCCAGGAACTCTTCCCCTCCCGGACGCGGGTCACCGGGTTCGCCATCTCGCAGAACATCGGCCTCCTGATCACGTCCTTCCTGCCGAGCCTCTTCGCCGTGGTCGCTCCCCCGGGTTCGGCAAACGTTCCGCTCACCGTCGGATCCATCTGCTTCGGCATCACCGTCATCGGGGCCATAGCTGCCTGGTCCGCCAGGGAAACACACCGCATTCCGCTCCACCAACTGGGATCGCCGGACGCCACGCCGGTCTCCCGCGAGGAGTACGCCGGCATCCGGGCCGCGGCCCGCTAGACGCCGGGACAGACTCCCGTCAGGCAAAACGGCGCTGGCCCGCAGGATTCCTGCGGGCCAGCGCCGTTTGTCGTTGCACCCGGTGTGTCCGGAGCCTGCTTTGTTAGCCGGCGTAGGGGTCGGCGATGCCGATGTACTGGGTGTAGAGGTATTCCTCGATGCCTTCGAGGCCGCCTTCACGGCCCAGGCCGGACTGCTTGACGCCGCCGAACGGTGCTGCCGCGTTGGAGACGACGCCGGCGTTCAGGCCGAGCATGCCGGTCTCGAGCCGCTCGCCCATCCGGATGCCGCGGTTGAGGTCCTTCGTGAAGACGTAGGCCACCAGACCGTATTCGGTGTTGTTGGCCAGGCGCACGGCCTCGTCCTCGGAGGAGAACGTGGTGATCGGGGCGACAGGGCCGAAAATCTCCTCGGACAGGATCCGGGTTCCCTCGGTGACGCCCTTGAGGATGGTCGGCTGGTAGAAGTAGCCCGGGCCCTCCACGGGGGCGCCGCCCACCACGGCGGTGGCACCGGCGGAGAGGGCGTCGGTGACCAGTTCGTGGACCTTGTCCCGGCTCTTCGCGTCGATCAGCGGACCCACCTTGGACTCGGGCTCGGTGCCGCGGGCGGTGGTCATGTCCTTCATCTTCGCCGCGAACTTCTCCGCGAACTCGTCCGCGACGGACTCGTGCACGATGAAGCGGTTCGCCGCGGTGCAGGCCTCGCCCATGTTCCGCAGCTTCGCCAGCATCGCACCGGCCACGGCGGCATCGACGTCGGCATCCTCGAACACCACGAACGGGGCGTTGCCGCCCAGCTCCATCGAGGTCCGCAGCACCGTCTCGGAGGCGTCCGACAGCAGACGGCGGCCCACCTCGGTGGAACCGGTGAACGAGAGCTTCCGCAGGCGCTGGTCCTTGATCAGCGGGCCCGTCGTCGCACCCGCCGTGGAGGTCGGGATCACATTCAGGACACCGGCCGGCAGGCCCGCCTCCTGCATCACGGCCGCGAACAGCTGCGAGGTCAGCGGCGTCAGGTTCGCGGACTTCAGCACCATCGTGCAGCCGGCCGCGACCGCCGGGGCAATCTTCCGCGTCGCCATGGCCAGCGGGAAATTCCACGGCGTGATCAGCAGACACGGACCCACCGGCTTCTTGGTCACCAGCAGCCGGGACTTGCCGTCCGGGGAAACCGAGTAACGGCCGAACGCACGCACGGCTTCCTCCGAGAACCAGCGCAGGAACTCGGCCCCGTAGGTGACCTCGCCGCGGGCCTCGGCCAGCGGCTTGCCCATCTCCAGGGTCATCAGCAGCGCGAAGTCCTCGGCCCGCGAGGTGACCAGATCAAAGGCCCGCCGCAGGATCTCGCCGCGCTCCCGCGCCGGCACCTTCGCCCAGGACTCCTGCGCAGCGGCGGCCGCGTCCAGCGCCGCCTTGCCGTCCTCAGGACCGGCGTCGGCGATGCTCAGCAGCGTCTTCCCGGTGGCCGGGTCCTCGACGTCGAACGTCTTGCCCGACGCCGCGGGACGCCACTCGCCGTTGATCAGCAGGCCGGTGGGAACAGACGCGAGCAATTCGCTTTCGCGTTCTGCGGTAGCAGTGGACTGTGTGGTGACAGACACGGTGACTCCCTCGTCAGCAATCGGATTGCCGGTTATGTGCAGCTCCTGCATACGGCTTGCCGCCGCCTGCCGCCCGCTGCTTGCTTGGCTGGATTAAAGCCACGGTACTGCCGGGATCTCGGCAGTGTCTACGCATCGGCGCACTGCCCGTCCCGCCATTTGTTGTGCAGCTGCACAGCCGTTCCGGCAGCGTCGCGGGGAGGGTGGGAAGCTATCGCCGGGCTGCTGCCGCGGGCTCCGCAGCACCGCTTGAACCGGGCACACGGGCACTGCTGGGACGGGCCCGGCAGAGCACAGCCACCAGGGCGGGGACGCTACCGCGCCGCGAGCACCGCGGAGTACAGTTCCCGCTTGCTCACGCGGGTTTCCTCCGCGACGGCCGCCACGGCTTCCTTGAGCCGCACGCCCTTGGCCACGAGTTCGTTGACCGCGGCCACACCGTCCTCCGGCGAGCCTGGTGCGCGCTCCGGTGCGCCTGCCACCACTACGGCGATCTCACCGCGCACTTCGTTGGCCTCCGCCCACTGCAGCATCTCGCGGAGCGAGCCGCGGAGGACTTCCTCGTAGGTCTTGGTGAGTTCGCGGCACACCGCCGCGCGCCGGTCCGGGCCAAAGCGCTCGTGCAGCGCCCGGAGCATGGCCTCAAGCCGGTGCGGCGCCTCAAAGAAGACCATGGTGCGGCGTTCGGCGTCGAGATCCGCCAGGCGCGAGGCGCGTTCGCCGGCCTTCCGCGGCAGGAACCCCTCGAAACAGAACCTGTCGGTGGGCAGGCCGGACAGGGCCAGCGCGGTGAGGACTGCGGAGGGGCCGGGGACGGCCGTGACCGTGAGGCCGGCGGCCACCGCGCCTTCGACAAGCCTGAAGCCGGGGTCGGAGACAGCGGGCATGCCGGCGTCGGTGACCATCACGAGGGTTTTTCCGGAACGGACCTGGTCCAGGAGCTCCGCGGTCTTGGTGGCCTCGTTGTGCTCGTGGTAGCTGATGATCCGTCCGCTCACGGCGACCTCCAGGCTCTGCACCAGGCGGTGCAGGCGGCGGGTGTCCTCGGCCGCCACGATGTCCGCCGTTGCCAGCAGCTCCACCAGCCGGGCCGAAGCGTCGCCCACGTTGCCGATGGGCGTCGCCGCCAGCACAATCCGTCCGGGACCGGCGCTGCGCAGGCCCTGCCCAGTTCTGCCGGCCGGTTCGGCGCCGCCTGCCGGTTCTGCACTGCCGGTAGGGTCGGAACTGCTGTCAGGGGCGGTGCTCGCTTCATGGTCCACGGATCCAGCCTACTGCCGCCCGGCCTTCTCGCCTTTCTTCAGGGCCGAACCAGCCGCAAACGGTAGCATGGGCTCGTGACGCAGACCTCCGTGCGGCCTGACGGGGCCGAACCAGCAAGTACCCCGCCTTCCGCACCCGCCACGGAAGGCCGCCTGCACGGGAAGCGCTGGATCGCCCGGCCCTCGGAGGCCTTCACGGCAGACGCCCTCACCCGGCGCCTGATCGGCGGCATCCGCACCTGGCGGGACTACCCGCCGTCGCTCCGGCTCTGGTTCTGGCTGGTTCCGGCCATAACCGCCCTCGTGGCCGGGATCCTGAGGTTCGTCCGGCTGGATGTACCGCGCAGCCTCGTGTTTGATGAGACGTACTACGTCAAGGACGGCTATTCGCTGCTGGTAAGCGGCTACGAGCGGAGCTGGCCGGACAAGGCCAATGACGCATTCGTGGCCGGCAACCCCAACGTGCTGCTGAACACCCCCGAATATGTGGTGCACCCGCCCGTGGGCAAGTGGATGATCGCGGCAGGCATGTGGCTTTTCGGGGCAGACAACCCCTTCGGCTGGCGGTTCGCCGCCGCACTGACCGGCACCCTGTCCGTCGCCCTCCTCGCGCTGATAGCCCAGAAGCTTTTCGGCTCCCTGATCCTGGGCGGGGCCGCCGGGCTGCTGCTCGCCGTCGACGGGCACCACCTGGTCATGTCCCGCACGTCGCTGCTGGACATCTTCCTGATGTTCTGGGTCCTGGCCGCCTTCGGCGCGCTGTTGCTGGACCGCGACGACGGCCGGCGCAGGCTCGCGGCCAGGCTGGGGAGGCAGGCGGCCGCCTCCCCTGCCGGCAGGCCATCATCGCTCCAGCTGCTGTCCGGCCCCTGGCTGGGCGTCCGGTGGTGGCGGGTAGTGGCAGGCATCTGCCTGGGCCTGGCCGTCGGCACCAAGTGGTCAGCGCTCTTCTTCCTGGCCGGCTTCGGGCTCCTGACCGTGTTCTGGGATCTGAGTGCCCGCCGGACCGCCGGCATCCGCGGCTGGATCAGCGCCGGAATCATCAAGGACGGGCTGCTCGCGTTCGTCAGCATCGTGCCCGTGGCCGCCGTGACCTACGTAGCCACCTGGACAGGGTGGTTCCGGTCCACTGATGCCTATTACCGGCGGTGGGCGGAGACCAACCCCAGCGCGGAATGGGGGTGGCTGCCGGACTCCGTGCGGTCCCTGGCGCATTACCACCTTGAAGCCTACAAGTTCCATCAGGGGCTCAGCTCGGAGCATCCGTACGAGGCGAGCGCCTGGAGCTGGCTCGTGATGGGCAGGCCCACCTCGTTCTTCTACGAGTCGCCCAAGCAGGGCACCCCCGGCTGCGATTTCACCAACTGCACCACGGCCATCCTCTCGGTCGGCAACCCGCTGATCTGGTGGAGCGCCGCAATCTCGCTCGTCATCCTGCTGTTCTGGTGGGCGGGCAGGCGCGACTGGCGCGCCGGGGCGGTGCTCGCCGCCGTCGGCTCCGGCTACCTGCCGTGGTTCATGTACCCGGAACGCACCATGTTCTTCTTCTACGCGGTGTCCTTTGAGCCCTTCCTGGTCCTGGCGCTCGTGTATTGCCTGGGACTGGTGCTGGGGAAGACCACCGATCCGCCATGGCGCCGGCGCTCCGGGCTGTACGGGGTTGCCCTCTTCGTGGTGGCCGCGGTCCTCATCTCATCTTTCTTCTACCCCGTCTGGACCGCCGAAATGATCACCTACCAGGACTGGCGGTTCAGAATGTGGATGCCTTCCTGGATCTGAGGCACGATTGCAGGTGGACCCCGGACGTGATCATCAACGAAATGGAGACCCGCCTGTGAGGGAAGCAAGCACGGAACTGATGGTTGCCCTGGAGGACAGCAGCAACGTCACCGACCTGCTCCTGGACTGCTACCGGCACAATCCTTCGCATGCCGTCTACGCCCGCCGGGATGCCGGCGGCTGGCAGAACGTCACCGCCGGGCACTTTCTTGACCAGGTCACCGCCCTGGCCAAAGGCCTCATTGCCGGCGGCCTGGCACCCGGGGACACCGTGGCCGTGCTCTCCGCCACCCGCTACGAGTGGACGCTGGTGGACTTCGCCATCTGGTTTGCCGGCGGCGTGACCGTGCCCATCTACGAAACCTCCTCGGCGAGCCAGGTGGAGTGGATCCTGTCCGACTCCGGCGCCGGGCGGGTCTTCGCGGAGGACCGCCAGAAGGCGGCGCTGCTGGACCAGGTCCTGTCCGCCTCCAGCGTGCTCGCCGGCCGCCTAGTGCCGGTGTTCCGGATGGATTACGACGGCGAAGCCCCCAACCTGGCCAGCCTCGCCGCCGCGGGGGCCGGGGTGTCAGACGCCGAACTGGAGCGGCACCGCACGGCAGCCGCGCTGCGGGACGTCGCCTCCCTCGTCTACACCTCCGGCACCACCGGCCGGCCCAAGGGCTGCGAGATCACGCACGGCAACTTCGCCCTCGTGGCCAGGAACATCGTGGCGTTCCTGCCCGAGCTGCTGCAGCAGGAGAACGCCAGGACCCTGATGTTCCTGCCGCTGGCCCACGTGCTGGCCCGGGCCGTGCAGGTGGTGTGCCTCACGGCCGGAGTGACCCTCGGCCACACCTCCGGCACCGCGCAACTGCTGGATGACCTGGGAACGTTCAAGCCGACCTTCCTGCTGGCTGTCCCCCGCATCTTCGAGAAGGTCCATGCCGGAGCGGAACAGAAAGCGAAGGCCGCGGGTAAGTCGCGGCTGTTCAGTGCCGCCTCAGGGGTGGCCGTCCGATACTCGGAGGCACTGGACGCCGCCGCACGCGGGAAGGGCCGCGGTCCGGGGGCCGTGCTGCGGGCGCAGCACGCGCTGTTCGACCGTCTTGTGTATCCCCGGCTGCGCCAGGTGTTCGGCGGCAGCATGAAGTACGCCGTTTCCGGAGCCAGCCCGCTCAACGCGCGCGACGCGCACTTCTTTCGGGGTGCGGGGATCGCCGTGCTCGAAGGCTACGGGCTGACGGAGACCACCGCGCCGTGCACGGTGAACACCGCCCGCCTCGCACGGGTGGGCACGGTGGGGATCCCGGCGCCGGGCACCACCATCCGCATCGCCGAGGACGGTGAGGTCCTGGTCCGTGGCATTGGCGTGTTCAAGGGCTACCACGCCAACGAGGCGGCCAACGCCGAGGCGTTCAAGGACGGCTTCTTCCATACCGGGGACCTGGGCTCGCTGGACGCCGACGGGTTCCTCACCATCACGGGACGCAAAAAGGACCTGCTGGTCACCGCCGCCGGAAAGAACGTGGCTCCCGGGCCGCTTGAGGAGAAGATCCGCGAACACCAGCTCGTGGGCCACGCCGTGGTGGTCGGTGACGGGAAGCCGTTCGTTGCTGCCCTGGTCAACCTCGACCCCGAGGGCCTCGAGCAGTGGTGCACGGCGAACAGCGTTCGGCTGCTCAGCCCAGCGGAAGCCCGGACGGACCCCGCGGTGCGCACCGCCATCCAGGAAGCGGTGGACCAAGCCAACAGCCTCGTGTCCAAGGCCGAATCCATCCGCAAGTTCCGGATACTGGATGCCGCCTTCACCGTGGAGTCCGGGCACCTGACACCCTCCCTCAAACTCAAGAGGGCCGCCGTCGTCAAGGACTTTGAAGCGGAAATCGAGCAGCTGTACGGCTGAACAGGCCTTCCGGCCCGGTCACCAGTACTGCTACCTGGCCACCGACGGCCGGGCGTCACAGGTTGACGGGCCGGGCTGTGCCATTCTCCGGAACGTCGTCGGCGTCGTCCTTGACGTCGCTGTCCTCCGCGTCGCCGCCCTTGCGACCCTTCCGGGCCGGGGCCAGGCCGCGGCGCCTGCGGGTGGGCCAGGTCAGGATCAGCGTCACCACGGCCGTGATCAGGACAAGCGCGGCGATGACCAGGCCGGCGTCGATCCAGAACTGCCCGGGGAAGAGCCGGATGAGCGTGTCCTCCAGCGCAAACGTCCAGGAACCGGCGGCAAAGAAGATGCGGTGGAACTCGGTGAAGAACTGCTGCCAGCCGAGGGCGGCCAGGGTGCCCAGGCCGATGATGAGCACCAGCGTCACAATGGAGCCGGCGAACAGCCCCCGGCGGACACCGCCCGGCGTGCGCCGCCGCAGGTAGATAATCGCGATGATGCTGACCAGGACCAGCAGTGCCCCGGCTCCGAAGGCGGACAGGAAGACGAGCTTGACGTCGGCCATGTGGCTGACCTCGCCGTCCTTGAACAGCTTTTCGCCGCTGCGGTTGATCAGTTCACCGAGGTAGCGCGGACCGGACCAGTTACTCAGGTAGTCCACGGCGTAGGAGCCGTAGGTCATGCGGTCGTCCGCGTTGAAGCCGTAGCCGTCCCCGGGGAAGCCGGGCCGGTGGTACTCGACCCAGAGGAAGAGCGGGCTGGTCACGGCGCGCACGGCCAGGACCAGGAGGATCACCGGGTAGAAGATGGCCAGCAGGACCTGGAGGAACCGCGGCAGCACCGGCTTGGCCCTGGCTGCCTGCTCGCGCTCCGCGTTGCGGCGCTCCACTTCCTCCTGCGGGGGACGGACCTGCAGCGCCGATGTGGGGAGCGGCTCGCTGTAGTGCGTGCCCATGGCGGAGGAACGGGCAGGCTGGCGCATGTCCGCGGTCCGTCCCGAGCCAGCGTCCTGGCCTGCCGGCGCGATCCGGCCGGGCTCAGCGTCCGGTTCGGTTTCGGCGTTCCCGGCGGCAGCCGCCTCCGCCGCCTTGCGGTCGGCACGGCTTTCCGGCTGGACCCCAGCGGAACCGGCCGCAGGTGAACCGGCCGCTGCGGAACCGGCCGCCGGATGTGAAGCAGAACCAGCCGGCCGGTTTGCAGCGGCACCGGCGGCCGGACGTGCTGCGGAGGGGGAGGCAGCACCGGCGGCGCCCTCCCCCTCGGCGGCGCGCGCTGCAGGCGCGGGCTTCATCCATTCAAACGCCGGCTCGTCGGTGTCCTCCGCGGGATCCAGGGCGGGGTTCGCCGCCGGATCCAGCCGCGGATCAAGGCGTCCGGACGGTGTCGGAGTATTGTCTTTCACTGCAGCTTCACTTCCGTAGGCGTCCACACTCCATGGTCACCGGGAATGCCGGGCCACGCAGCGCTCTGTATCTCCCCAAGAGCCTACCGTCAGCCGCTCCGGCACCGCGATGTGCCACCCCGCCACCTGCGTGAATAATCGGCAGGCAGTAATATTCAGGCTGCAAGTTCTGTTGAGCCGGTGTCCTGGCTGCCGAGGTCGCCGCGGGCGCCGGAGCGGTAGGCCCGTCCGCCGCACACCAGCACATACAACCAGTATGCCGCCAGCACTGCCGCGCCGATACTGATTTTCGCCCATACCGGCAATGCGCTGGGCGTAACAAAGCCCTCCACGAGGCCCGAGACGAACAGCACGAGGACCAGGCCCAGCGCCACCGTGATCATGGACCGGCCTTCTGTCGCGACGGCGCGCGACCGGGTCCGGTTGCCCGGCGACACCATGGCCCAGAAGATTCTCAGCCCGGCCGCGCAGGCCACGAACACCGCCGTCAGCTCCATCAGGCCGTGCGGCAGGATGTAGCTGAAGAACACGTCCGTCTTTCCCACCGCGGCGAACATTCCGGCGGCCACGCCAACGCCCTGGGCGTTGGTGAACAGGATCATGGGCACCCAGAATCCGGTGATGCCCAGTGCCACGGCCTGGGCGCTGATCCAGGCGTTGTTGGTCCAGACGGCGCCGGCGAATGACGCCGCCGGGTTCTCCGAGTAGTAGTCGATAAAGTCCTGCTCCACGTACCGCTGGACTTCCGCTTCCGAGGCAACGGCCCGCAGGGCCTCTGGCGAGGTGCCAATCCACAGGGCAAAGGCGCAGCCTACAAGGCAGAACGCGGCGCCGCAGGCCACGGTCAGCCAGCGGATCCGGTACAGGGCGGCCGGGAGCGAGAGCACAAAGAACTGGGCCAGGTCCTCCATGAAGTTCGACCGCGCACCGGTGAAGCGGGTGCGCGCCTGCGCCAGCGTGGCAGACAGGGACGCGGACAGGCCGCTTTCCGGCCCGGTGGAACGCAGCAGGGACAGGTGGGCGGAGGTGACCTGGTACAGGCGCAGCAGTTCGTCGGCGTCGGCACCGTTCAGGCGCCGCTTGTTCGCCAGGTGATGCAGCCGCGACCACGTGTCCGAGTTGACGGCGGAGAAGGCGTCCATGTCCACGCTCCTACCCTAGCCTGCGGAGAACTAGACTTAGGCGACCGGTGGCCGGAACGACGTACGGGGCAGGAATTGAGTCCACTCATCACAGGCGAGGCAGTCGTCCTCGAACTCCGTCCGGCGTCCTTCGCTGCACGCTCACTCGGCCTGCTGCTCGACGTCGTGGTGCATACGGCGCTGCTGATAGCCATCCTGATGGCAATGGGCGCGGCCCGGGATGAGCTGGACGAGGCCGCCGCCACGGCGCTCACCCTGGTCAGCGTGGTGCTGTGCTTCGTCATCATCCCGGCAACCGTGGAGACCCTGACCCGGGGCCTCTCGCTCGGGAAGCTGGCGGCCGGGCTGAGGATAGTGCGTGACGACGGCGGGGCCATCCGTTTCCGCCATGCCGTCATCAGGGCGCTGATCGGCTTCCTGGAGATCTACCTGACCTTCGGCGGCGTTGCCATCGCCGTCGCCCTCTTCGACGGCAGGTCCCGCCGGCTGGGCGACATCGTGGCCGGCACCTACTCACTGCGGCGCCGGGTCCCCGTGGAGCCCACGATCGTCCCTGTCATGCCGCGCCATCTGGCCGCCTGGGCAAACGCCGCGGACATCGGCCGGATTCCGGATGCCCTCGGACGCCGTGCCGCGCAGTTCATGCGCCAGGCGCCGCGGATGTCGCCGTTGTCGCGCAGCGGCATGGCCGCGGCCCTCGCCACCGAGATGTCCGGGTATGTGGCACCGTCACCGCCGCCGGGAACCACTCCCGATGACTACCTGGCTGCGGTGCTGGCCGAACGCCGCGCGCGCGAACTCCGCCGGCTGGGCGCGGCGCGCACGGAAAGCAACCGGATCGGGGAACGGCTGCACCGGCTGCCGTTCACGGTGACGCGGGACAGCTGATACTGCCTTGGCGTTTGGCGCGGCGCGTCAGCGCTTCGTGTACTGGGCCCAGGGGATGTTCCAGTCGCCGTAGCCCTCGAGCGGCTCGACCGGCGCAGCCCCGGTGTTCAGGACCTGGACGACGTCGCCGGACTTCATGTTGTTGAAGAACCAGGCGGCGTCCACCGGCAGCAGCCCGACACAGCCGTGCGAGACGTTGGATACGCCCACGTAGCCCCATGCGGACTCGAGCGCCTGGTGGACGTAGACGCCGGAGGACGTGAGCCTGTTGGCGTACTCCACGGTCAGCGGCGGGTAGTAGCCCTTGTCGCCGGGCTTCAGGCCGATGCTTCCGGCGTTGAACTTGGAGTGCCGTTCCTGCTCCATGATCACGGCGTAGCCGGACGGGGAAAGCCAGTCGGAGCCGCCGAGAGTAACGGGCGCGGTCCTGACCAGCTTGCCGTCGAAGTAGACCTTCATGGTCTTGGTGTTGTCGTCCACCACCGCCAGGCGCTGCTGGCCCACCTTGAACTGCACCTTGGCGTTGAAGTTGCCGATCATGCCGTTGCCGAAGTCCACCCCGAACAGCTTCATGTCCACGGTGACCTGGCTGTTTGAAGCCCAGAACTTCTCGGGGCGGATGCGGACCTTCTGGTCCGAGTACCAGTGCCAGGCCACGGGCTGCTTCGAGGAGACGGTGATCTTGACGGCCTTTTCAACCGCAGCCTTGTTGGTGACGGGCTCGCTGAAGACGATATCGATGGGCTGTCCGGCGCCCACCGTGGAGCCGTTCTCCGGGTACACGGCGGCGTCCGCCTCGTTGGCGGGCTCCACTGTGGTGAAGGTCTGGACCTTCTTGGTTTCCCGGCCCGCCCCATCCACGATGGTGTAGCTGTAGTTGTACGGGGTGTTGAAGGCCAGCGGGTCGACGGCCGTCCACGTGCTGCCGTCAGGGCTGACAGTGCCCTTGACGGCCTCTCCCCCGGCGGCTGGCTCCAGCACAACGTCCTGGACGCGGCCATTGACGGCCTTGACGGAGGGCGCCACCGCGGGGTTGACGCCCTTGGCGCCGTCGAGCGGTGTCACACCGAGCTCCACGGCCTTGACGACGGGGGTGGCCAGGCCGGGCTCGTTGCGGACGGGGCTGGAGGCTTCGGACTGGGGCGCGGGGTTGGCCCAGCCAGGGGCGGTGGCGACGCCGATTCCGCCGGCCGCAACCGCAGCGCAAATGGCAATGACGGCGATGATCTTGCCGGTTTTCCGGTTGTTCTTTTCCGTCATGACTGGTTTCTCCGTGCCCTACCGGGCTGCCGATCGGCATCCGTCCGTGTGCCCAGCGGTAACGCTGACCAGTCAATTTTATCGCACGGCACAGCTAACCCGGCCCCCGTGGAGTGCCACGGCGCGCCGGGGTGCTGTGTAAGGCGCCGCTGCTAGTAGCGGTAGTGCTCCGGCTTGAAGGGACCGGCCACGTCCACGTCCAGGTACTCGGCCTGGTCCTTGGACAGCTCGGTCAGCTCCACGCCCAGGGCATCGAGGTGCAGGCGCGCCACCTTCTCGTCCAGGATCTTGGGCAGCACGTAGACCTGGTTTTCGTATTCCCGCTCGCCTTCGGGCTGGTCCTTCTTGGTGAACAGCTCGATCTGGGCGATGGTCTGGTTGGCGAAGGAGTTGCTCATGACGAACGACGGGTGGCCGGTGGCGTTGCCGAGGTTCAGCAGGCGCCCTTCGGACAGCACGATGATGGACCGGGTGCTGTCCGCCGAGTCGCCGCCGAAGACCCATTCGTGGACCTGGGGCTTGATCACGACCTTCCGGATGCCCGGGATCCGGGCGAGGCCTGCCATGTCGATCTCGTTGTCGAAGTGCCCGATGTTGCCCACGATGGCCTTGTTCTTCATGCCGGCCATGTGCTCGGCCATGATGACGTCCTTGTTGCCCGTGGTGGTGATGAAGATGTCGCCCTGGTCCAGCACGCTCTCCAGCTTGGCCACCTGGTAGCCGTCCATGGCGGCCTGGAGTGCGCAGATGGGGTCGATTTCGGTGACGATCACGCGGGCGCCCTGGCCTCGGAGCGCCTCGGCGGCACCCTTGCCGACGTCGCCGTAACCGCAGACGACGGCGACCTTGCCGCCGATGAGGACATCGGTGGCCCGATTGAGGCCGTCCGGCAGGGAGTGCCGGATGCCGTACTTGTTGTCGAACTTGCTCTTCGTCACGGAGTCGTTGACGTTGATCGCCGGGAAGAGCAGGTTGCCCTGTTCGGCGAGCTGGTAGAGGCGGTGCACGCCCGTGGTGGTTTCCTCGCTGACGCCGTGGATGCCGGCGGCGAGCCGGGTCCACTTCTTCGGATCCTCGGCCAGCGTCCGGCGCAGGACGTCCAGGACAATCCCGTATTCCTCGGGGTCGTTGGCTGCGGCGGCCGGAACGGCCCCGGCTGCTTCAAACTCCACGCCGCGGTGCAGCAGCAGGGTGGCGTCGCCGCCGTCGTCGAGAATCATGTTCGGGCCCAGCTCGGGGTTCGTGTCAGCACCGGGCCAGGTGAGGATCTGCTCGGCGGTCCACCAGTATTCCTCCAGCGTTTCGCCCTTCCAGGCGAACACGGGAACGCCCTGCGGGTCCTCCACGGTGCCGGTGCCAACCAC
Source organism: Arthrobacter sp. NPDC058097 (assembly GCF_042884885.1). NCBI lineage: Bacteria > Bacillati > Actinomycetota > Actinomycetes > Micrococcales > Micrococcaceae > Arthrobacter > Arthrobacter sp. NPDC058097. Next base: position 43,184 of record NZ_JBHVSZ010000005.1, on the reverse strand, counting down.
GACGGCTGCGGCGGCCTCATCCTGGGTGGAGAAGATGTTGCAGGAAGCCCAGCGGACCTCGGCGCCGAGGGCCGTAAGGGTCTCGATGAGCACTGCGGTCTGCACGGTCATGTGCAGCGACCCGGCGATGCGGGCTCCCTTGAGGGGCTGGCTGGCCCCGAATTCCTGGCGCAGCGACATGAGTCCCGGCATCTCGTGCTCGGCGAGGCGGATCTGGTGGCGCCCGGCCTCGGCCAGGGAAATGTCGGCAACCTTGTAATCGAACGTCATGTGAATCCTTTGCTGTATCCGGCGTCTGGCCTTCTGCGGTGCTGGCTGGGTGTTAGGCGGTGGGGGCGGCCGCTGCGTCGCCGGCGTCGTGCTGGTCCGACCGGGCGGCCGTGGCTGCGGCGCGCAGTTCGGGGGGAAGCAACAGCGGAATGCCGTCTTCGATCGCGTACCGCACCCGTTCGCCGCCCTCCGCCGCCGATGTGGAGACGAGTTCCTCGCCCTCCTGGGTCAGAGCCGATCCGGTGACCGGGCACCGCAGAACGGACAACAGTTCAGGACTGATCTTTGGCATGGTGGAGGCTCCCTGCTGGGCACAAGCACTGTGGCTGACGGATTTCAGCTTCCAGCCTACCGCCAGTTCGGCGCCAGGACGGTCCGCGCCGGCGTCAGGAGGGTTCGCGCAGGATGCGCAGGTGGCCGCGCCGGGTGCCTTCGGTGGCAGCCGGCGCTTCCAGCGCCGAGTGAGCGGCGCGCTGACCTGCAGCCGGGACCGCCGGGCGGGACGCAGCCTCACGGACGGCGTCGGCCAGGGCGAGAAGGTCGTCGGGGCCCGGTTGGGGCGGCTGCGAAGGCATGGCCAGGCGGAGCACTTCCCAGCCCCGCGGGACGGTCAGCGAACCCGCATGCTGCTCGCACAGGTCGTAGCAGTGCGGCTCCGCGTAGGTTGCCAGCGGGCCGAGGACAGCGGTGGAGTCCGCGTAAACGTACGTCAAAGTTGCCACCGCAGACTGGCGGCAGGCTGACCTGGAACACTGACGTATTGCACCCACGAAAACACAGAATACTCCGCCTCAGTCGGTTTTCCCGACATTGACGAACGGCCCGCGCCACGGCGGCGGCGCACCGGTCCGGTTATGTCGCGCAAATCATTCGGCGGGTCTAAAGTCTGTATATGCAGTCATCGCACCATGCTTCGGGTTTTACGGTCCGGTTGGCTGACCCGGAAACGCCCCGGGACGCTGCCGGGACCCCCGCTGGCCGGAGCTTCACACAGCGCCGGCGCAACCGGCACGGCCGCGGCCTCCGGGGCGAACTGCTGCTGCCCACGCTTCCCGGCTACCGAAGCCGCTCGGAACGGTTCGATGAACTCGTCATGGACTCCGCCCAGCGGCTCCATGACATCTGGGGCAAGCCGCTCGACGGCGTCCGGTTCGCCGTGGATGAGATTCCGCCGAACCTGGAACAGCTGCTCGCCGAGGGTTCGCCACCTCCGCTGGGCTGCTACACCCCCGCCACCGAGGACGAGGGCCCCATCATCACGCTGTACCGCCGCGTGGTTGAGCAGGCCTGCCCCGTCAAGGAGGAACTCCAGGACCTGGTGCATGACGTGGTGGTGGAGCACACCGCCGAGATGCTGGGCGTGGCCCCGGAAACGCTGGACCCGGTATACCGCCGGCGCTACTGAGCGCGGCCGGGCCGGGTTTTCACCGCCCACTTTCACCACCGGCATTTCCGCCGGCGCCTTCCGGGCCGGAGTGTTTCGGCCGGCCCGCGTCGGCGGCTAGTAGCCCAGCGTCACTGGCACTTTTTCCTGTCCTTCTGCGCCCGGGGCAATGGCCACCGTGGACACATCGTTCCGGCCTTCCCGTTCCATCAGCACAGCGCCGTAGGCCGCTCCGCCGGAGGCGGACACGAGATAGCCGACGACTGCCGAGTTGCCGATCTCGTCGGCTGCCTTGAGGGACGTGGTGGTACCGGCGGCGATGTCTGCCGTGGCCGCGGCACGGAGCTTCCCGTCCGCCGTGATCGGGGTGTAGGAGATGGTGGCCCTGTCGTCCAGGGCGCCAAAGACCAGCTCCCGCTCACCGCCCTGGGGAAGCGGGACCACGTGCTGGCTGCCCAGCTGGGCGCTGGCCGGCGACCACGCGAAGTCCAGGCTCTGGCTGGCCTTCAGGCCCCGGCTCACCCGTGCGGCTGCCACGATACTGACGTCCGATGTGGCGGAAACGGTGTACTTGCCGGCGGGAACGCCGGCCAGGGGCACCTCGGTGACGGTGCCGGCCTTCGCGGTGACAACGCCTCCGCGCGGGAGGGCCTGCTGCCCGGCGCGGCCAAACAGCTTCACCTCCACCACGGCGTCCGACGGGCCGGGCACGGTGATCTGCAGCGACGGGCCGGCGTCGTCAAAACCGGATTCACCGGTGAGTGACTTCACGTCCCCGGCGTCCTGGATGTCGATGCCCGTCATCACCTGGGACGGCGCCGCAGATGTTCCGGGCGCGATGAAATCCACGCCGCCGGAGGTCAGCCCGCGGAGCACACTCTGCTGGATGAAGGCGCTGACGGGCCCGCCCGAGCTCCGGACGTGGACGCTCAGCCGTTCTTCACCGGGAGCGAGACCGGCCAAGACGATTGAGCGCGTCGACTTCGGTCCCACCAGCAGGCCGCGGCTGCCCGAGGCCTTGATCTGGCCGGCCTTTCCGTACAGCTCAAGGTTCACCGTTGCGGGGGTGGTGGAGGCGTTGGTGAGGTGGATGACGCTGCTGCGGCCCACCGCGGTGTTGGCGCCGCTGAGCCAAAGGTCGTTGGAGGGGGTCTGGCAAACGGCAGCGGCCGAACCCTGCAGGTCCCCGTCCGTTGCCGTGTAGGCCATGAGGGCTGCGGCCGCAGGCTGCCGGTTAGCGAGGGCGTCGGCGGACAGCATGCTGACATCGTCCACAGCCTGCCCTTCGACGACCCCGGCGAGCACTCCGGAGGAGCCTGCGGGAGCCGTCGCCGAGGCCGGCTCCTTGGCGATCCGCTGCAGCTCGGACCCTTTCAGCGTGGACAGCACGCTGCCGGGAAGGCTGCCGCCCGCCGAGCTGATTACGGCCGCGGACACGGCACTCTTGGCCGTGGCGGACTCGGGGCTGAACTGCGGGTCGGTTCCTACCGGTGTTCCTTCGAGGAGCCGCGCCGGAGCGGGGCAGACGTCCTGGACGCTTCCGGCCGGCACCGCCGCTTCCGCCGCGACGAGGGGCTTGGCCGTCGACGGCTTCGGCGCCAGGGTGGCTCCTGCGACAACGCCTCCGCCGGCGGCAAGGATGACCGCACCGGAGAGCACCCCGGCCACGACGCCGCGCCGGCCGGCAATACGGGTGGCGCCGCCGGACCGGGACCCGGACGCGCTGGTTCTTGAAGCGCTGCGGCCGGCCGCGCTTCTTCCTTTAGCCCGGGCTGCCGCTCCGCTGCCCTGCTTAGCCGGAGCCCCGCCGTCGTTCTCTTCCTCATGCATTCTGGTATTCCTTACGCAGGGAGCCTTCGTCCCTGGACAGGCCGGTGTTGGGGCGCCGCGCCGGCATCGGCAGCGCCAGCAGGACGGTCAGTCCGATGACGGCGGCCTGCAGGATGCCGGACCAGAGCGCCCAGGGGCTTTCGTACCTGACTGTCACCTGGCCTGCCTGCGGAGGCAGCGTGAAGGCCTGGGACCAGCCGGAGGTGGTGGAGGTCAGTTTGCGCCCGTCGAGCCAGGCGGTCCAGCCGGGATCCGCCCGCTCGGCGAGCACCAGCAGCCGGCCCTCCGGCCCCTTGGGCACCGCCGCCTGCGCGCCGGTCAGATCCGAGGGAACCAGCCCGACCGTGGCGCCCTTGCTGTCCACAATGCGTACCCGGTGTGCGACGTCGGCCGGCTGGAGGACGGCGTCGTTCAGGGGTGTCACACGCCAGAGCCAGCCTGAGTCTGTAGCACCGACGGCGGTCAGCCCGGGAACCGCGTCCATCCGGCTGGCGGTCAGCTGGGCGGCCGTGTCCGCGGAGCGCAGGACGACGAATCCGACGCCGAGTCGCTCCAGTTCGGGCCGCGGGTCGACGCCGCGGGCGGCCACCAGGGTGGCGACGCTGGTGCGAAGCGCCGAGGTGACCTCGTCGTCGTCGCGGACCGATTCCTGCCCGGGGTTGCCCAGGATGTTCCGGGCGGCGGCGATGGTGGAGAGGCTGTCCAGCGTGGTGCCTCCCCCGCGCATCAGGGTGGCACTGTACGTTCCGTCCTCGCCGGTGCTGATCAGCAGCGTCCGGGTCTGCTCCGGGCCCTCGCCGCGGTCCACGGCGGTGGCGGGCAGCATCCGCGGGTCAGTGGGGCCAATGAGCCGGGGCGTCCCGAGGTCCGCCGTGTCAGCGTGCACCGCGGCGTCGGCCGGCTGCACCACATTCTGCACCGTCCAGGCCGCCAGCGCGGCCAGCGGCCCGGCGAGGAGGAGCACCAGCGCCAGCGCCGCGGCACCGCGGGCCACGGCACTGGGCCGCGCTCCCCCGTCACGGGTCACGCTGTCCGGTGCGGCACCGGCGAGTGTCAGCAGACCGTCGCCGCCGATGATGGCCGCTCCAAGCAGCGCGAAAACGGCAGCGGAAACGGCCGGACCGGTGAATGGCACCACGAGCGACTGGGCGCCGGCCCCGGTGGCCACGTGCGCCGCCAGCCACCCGCCGGCCAGGACCACGAGTGCCGCCACCCAGAGGACTCTGGCGATGCGGCCGCGGCGGCCCGCGTGGACACGGAGCGGAACGAAGAGCGCGGCCACGGCCAGCGCCAGCAGCGGGGCTCCGACCAGAAGGGCCAGGAGCAACGCCCACGGGACGGAGCCGCCGGAAAAGAGCGCCAGTCCGGCAAGGCCGCCGGCGGGGTCGAAGCTGAGCGGCTGGCCCAGGATCTGCTGCCATACCGGGGCGCCGTCGAACGGCAGCGGAAGTCCGGGATCGGCCAACAGCGCCCGGGGCCGGTCGAGGGTGGACAGCGCAAACGGCACAAACAGCGCAGCGCTCGGCAGCAGTGCCCACCACAGCGTGCGTCCGCGCTTTCCCAGCAGCAGGCTCAGGAGAATGATGACGACGGCGGCCGGCAGCAGGAGCGAGGGTGCGGCGGCGGTGATGGCCGCCAGTGCCAGCCCGGCGGCTGCGGCCGCCGTCCATGACGGCGTGCCATTGACTCCGGGCTTGGCCGGCGGCTGGTCCGCGGGGCTGCCGGCCGGAACCGGCGCGAAGCGGCCGCGGCCGAAGGCCGAGCCGGTGGCCCGCAGCAGCGCCAGGACCAGCAGCGGCATCAGAAGGTGCGCGAGCAGGGCCCCGATGCGCCCCTGATTGACGGCCACCTGCAGGGCGGGCGCTGCCGCCCAGACCAGGGCAGCCGCAAGCCGGAAGCGGCGGTACGAGGTCAGGGCGCCGGCAGCGAACCAGGCAGTCAGGCCGGAGAGCGGCATGGCCAGCAGGAGCAGCCAGATGACGGCACCGTTGGCGTTGCCTCCGCCCAGCAGCCCAAGGATCCAGAGGACGTAGCCGAAGGGGTCGCCGTGCCCGGGGAGTCCGGCGCCCAGCCCGATCCACCAGCTGGAGGCATGGTGCCAGATATCCTCGAGCCGGGCTGAGACCGGAAGGAGCGCCCCGCCGGCGGCGGCGTCGGCCTGGAAAAGCGCGGCAAGGCCGGCGAAGGACGCCGCTGCGGCAAGAATGCCGGCGGCGACCGCGCCGTTGCCCACCCAGCCCCGCTCATTGGTGGACAGGGCTGCGAAGTCATCCGTCGAATCGCCGCTGGGCTGCTCCTCCAGCGGGTCATTGCTGTCCTCGGAGGCCCGTGCATCGTCCGCGCCCAGGGCTTCCATCAGCGAGCGCCGGTGGCCCCACACTTCTCGACGCTCGGTCTGCAGCGATTTCACCACGGAACGGCGGACGCGGCGCGTGCGGGCAGCGTTGCGCCGTCCGCGGGCGAGGGCGGCGGGCCTGGCGAGGGCCGCGGCGGTGGCCAGGAGCTGCGAAAAACCGTACCCGGGATCCTTTACGGCGATGCTGAAGACCAGCCGGAGCAGGCTCCCGAGGAGAGCGCCGACGGCGTGCAGCGGCAGTGCCCACAGCGGTGCGTGCTTAAGCCGTAGGTGAACCTGTGCCCGGCGCGCGGCCGAGGCCGTACCGAGGGCATGCGGCCGGTGGGAGACGTGGAACATCCTCGCGCTGGGAACCACCACCACGCGGTGTCCGGCCAGCCGGTTGCGCCAGCAGAAGTCGACGTCGTCGCCTGTGCCGGGAAGCGCGGGGTCAAAGCCTTTAAGGTGCTCCCAGATGTCCCGCCGGACCAGCATGCCGGCGGAATTGACGGCGAAGGTGTCGGAACGTCCGTCGTACTGGCCCTGGTCGAGTTCGTCCGCCTCGATCAGCGTGAGGCGTTCGGCCCAGCGGCTGGTGGAAAGCCCGACGTCGATCAGTCGCCTTTTGGCGTTCCAGTCCAGTTGCTTGCAGCCTGCGACAGTAACGGAAGGGGCACGCTCCACGGCGTGCAGCAGCTCGGCCAGCGCCTCGGGGGCAGGTGCCGCATCGTCGTGCAGGAGCCAGATCCATTCGGACCGGTCGTGTGTGCCCTGCGGTTTCCACGGGGCCAGGGCGGACAGGCCGGCCCGCACCGCGGCGCCCATCCCCGTCCTGCCGCCATTGGCGGTGATGACGTTGGCCTCGCCAAGGGCGCGCTGCAGCAGGGCGGCTGAAGTGTCCTGTGAGCCGGTATCCACCCCGATCACGGTGTCCGCCGGCCGGGTCTGTCCGGCCAGCGCTGAAAGTGTCCTGGGCAAATAATCACTGCCGTTGTGGGCTACCACAACGGCAGTGACGTGTACTTCCTGAAGAATTAGACCGCTCGCTTCCTCAGCCGTCGGCGCTCACGCTCGGAGAGGCCACCCCAAATCCCGAACCGTTCGTCATTCGCCAGTGCATATTCAAGGCACTGCGACCGCACGCTGCATGCTCCGCAGACTTTCTTGGCGTCCCGTGTGGAACCGCCCTTTTCCGGGAAGAAGGCCTCCGGATCTGTCTGCGCGCACAGGGCGTCGGTCTGCCACCCAAGCTCGCCTTCGTCGTCGAAATCCTGCCCCAGGGGCAAACCGATCCACACCGGCTGCGCCAGGGTGGAGGATGCCGGGTTCCGGATCTCCATGGGGGGATCAAGATCATCCTCATCCTGCTCCGGCTGACCGGCCAGCAGGGATTCATTCTGGAGGGCGTCATGCTGCGCCAGGAAGGCCGTGGCCTGGTCCTGCAGCGAGGCAGACGTGTCCTGGTTGTACCGCTCTGCGGCGTCCGGATCGGCCGGATCTACGTACCAGTCGCTGGGTACTCCCCGAGACCTGTACTTTGCTGTGGCCTGGCCGGCCATAACAGCATCATCATGCATACGCTCCGCTTGCCCCATGGCGTCCCCTCCTGAGTAGTGCGGCCCCCGGCCCGACGTTCAGGACACTACGTGGAGTTCCTGAGAGTTCGCCGCGGCTTTTCGATACCTAATTACACGCGTGTAAGTAAGGGGAGTCAAGCCGCGACGGAATAATAATCAATACGCTGGCCGATCAGCGGGCGCGCCACGCCCGGGAATTATTTTTCAGCACCGCGCTGGACAGATACGGGATTTGACAGCAACCTTAGTATCCGGCCTGGCGCGGGCGCAATTCCGGCAATTCTTCCTCGTGCCGCGAGGTTAAGGCAAACGACGTTACAAACTGCTGTGCCGGAGATCACGCCAGAAGGCGTGGCAAGATGAAGCCATGAACATCCCGGCCACTGACCTCATGACGGCCCTGCGCTCGGGCCACTCCACCTCGCCGCGCCTGACCTGGTACGGCCCCGACGCGGAGCGGGTGGAACTCTCCGGGCGCGTGCTGGACAACTGGGTCGCGAAGACCAGCAACCTGCTTCAGGACGAACTCGACGCCGAACCGGGAATGCGCCTCCGGCTCGACCTTCCCGCGCACTGGAAATCCATCATCTGGGCCCTTGCCGCCTGGCAGCTGGGCATGGAGGTGGTGCTCGGCTCCGGCGACGCGGACCTGCTCGCCACCGCTGAACCGGACGCGGCAGAGGACGGATTCGACGCGGTTGTTGCGGTTCCCCTGCCGGCGCTGGCAATGCGGTGGCCCGGGGAACTGCCTGCAGGAGTCCTCGACTATGCCGCGGAGGTCCGATCCCACGGCGACGTGTTCATGGCCCACAATGACCCCGATCCGGGGGCTCCCGCCGTCCGCAGCTCAGCGGGTTCAGCCGTCCGCCACGAGGCCCTCCTGGCGGAGTTTGCCGCCGGACACGAGCCGAGCGCGAGGCTGCTGGTGCGCGCGGCCGACGGCCTCGAGTCGGCGCTGGCCAACGCCCTCGGCGCGTGGAAGAGCGACGGCTCGGTGGTGCTGGTCCACGGCGACGTGGAACTGACGGAGAAACTTCTCGCAGCGGAGCGCATCCACGGCGAGTGAGGTGGACCTAGCTCGGGCGGACGGGCCGCTCGGGGTCGTCCACCTCCGGTTCCAGGACGCGCTCCGCCGGCCGGGCGGTGTGGTGGTGGACCTCGATGATCTCGTGGTCGTGCGAGAACTCCGGCTCCTGGTCCAGTTCCTGGTTGAAGACGAGGAACCGGTAGGCAAAGAAGCGGACCACCGTGGCCACAAGAATGCCCACGACGCCCGCGGCGAAGAGCATGTTCTTGTCCGTGACGCCCAGCGAGTACTTTGCCAGGGCCGTAAACCCGGTGGAGATGCCGATGCCGATGCCGTTGATGAGGATGAACATCAGGAATTCACGGAGCACGTTGGCCTGGCGGCGGTGCCGGAACGTCCAGAGGCGGTTGGCGATCCAGGAGAACACGGTGGCGACGGTGGCGCCCACAAAGCGGGCCTTGGCCTCGCTGTCCGTCATGGGTCCGTGCATCAGGTAGTAAGTCAGCCCGTTGTCAATGACAAACGCCACACCGCCCACGGCACCGAACTTCGCCACCTCGCGCCAGAAAAGCGAGGCGAGTCCCCGGATGCGCTCTGCAAGTGTGTTAATCATGACCCTCCGTGGCCGTCTGAATACTGGGGGCCGTTGGGCCAAGCTCCCATTTTAGCCCCGTTTCCCGGGAGTATCCTCAGAGCACCCGGCACTGGACGGTCCCATCCGCGGCCGCGCCGCCAAAAATCGTGCGACTTGGGGAGCTTCAAGCCACGAAAGACGGCAACCGCGCTCCTTTTCTGTAGGCTGGAACATGTGACTTTTCCAGTAATCGGCGTGGTTGGCGGCGGCCAGCTTGCGCGCATGATGGCCCCTGCCGCCACCGCCCTGGGCTTTGAACTCCGTGTTTTGGCCGAAGGCGAAGACGTATCCGCGGTCTCCGCTGTCCCCAACGCCCCCGTGGGCGACTACAAGGACCTCGACGCCCTGATGGAATTCTCCAAGGGCCTTGACGTGATGACGTTTGACCACGAGCACGTCCCGGGTGACCACCTCTATGCCCTGATCGAAGCGGGGGTCAACGTCCAGCCCGGCCCTGACGCGCTGGTCAACGCCCAGGACAAGCTGGTCATGCGCGCCGCCATTGACCGCCTCGAGCTGCCCAACCCCGAATGGGCCGCGGTGGACGACGTCGCCGGCCTGGTCAGCTTCGGGGACCGGATCGGCTGGCCCGTGGTGCTCAAGACCCCGCGCGGCGGCTACGACGGAAAGGGCGTGCGCATCGTCGGCTCCCCCGAGGAGGCTGCGGAGACCGCGGACTGGTTCGAGTCCATGAGCCCGCTCCTCGCCGAGGCCAAGGTCGAGTTCAGCCGCGAGCTTTCGGCACTTGTTGCCCGCACCCCGGACGGGGCATCCCGTGCCTGGCCGGTGGTCCACACCATCCAGGTGGACGGCGTCTGCGACGAGGTGATCGCGCCGGCACAGAACATCTCCCTCGAGGTCGCTGCGGCCGCCGAGGAGGCTGCCCTCCGGATCGCGAACGAGCTCGGCGTCACCGGCGTCATGGCCGTGGAAATGTTCGAGACGCCCGGCAGCGGCGCCGGGTTCCTGATCAACGAATTGGCGATGCGGCCCCACAACACGGGACACTGGACGCAGGACGGCTCCGTCACCAGCCAGTTCGAACAGCACCTGCGGGCGGTCCTGAACCTGCCGCTCGGTGCCACGGACGTCCTGGGCCAGGTCGCTGTGATGAAGAACTTCCTGGGCGGCGACAACCAGGACCTCTTCTCCGCCTTCCCGGCCGCACTGGCGGCAGAACCGGCCGCCAAGGTGCACTGCTACGGCAAATCCGTGCGTCCCGGCCGGAAAATCGGCCACGTCAACCTGGTGGGCGCGTCCGCCGCGGACGTCGACTCGCTCCGCCATCGCGCCACCACTGTGGCCAACATCATCCGCGACGGCCGCCTGCCGGCGGCGGCAACAGGCACCCCCGAGGAGACCCCATGAGCCCCGAACCCGCAGCAGCCCCGGACGCCGGTGCCCCCTCCCCTCTTGTAGGCCTCGTCATGGGCTCGGATTCGGACTGGCCCGTCATGGAAGCGGCGGCTGACGCCCTCGCCGAGTTCGGCATTCCCTTCGAGGCGGACGTTGTCTCCGCCCACCGCATGCCCACCGAGATGATCCGCTACGGACAGACGGCGCACGAGCGCGGCCTCCGCGTGATCATTGCCGGCGCCGGCGGTGCCGCGCACCTTCCGGGCATGCTGGCGTCAGTCACTCCCCTGCCGGTGATCGGCGTGCCGGTCCCGCTCAAGACCCTGGACGGCATGGACTCCCTGCTCTCCATCGTGCAGATGCCCGCCGGGGTCCCGGTGGCCACGGTCTCCATCGCCGGGGCGCGGAACGCAGGCCTGCTGGCCGTCCGTATGCTGGCCGCCGGCACCGATGACCTCGCCGCCCGCCTCCGCACGGAGCTCCTGGACTTTGCACAGGAACTCAACGACGTGGCGAGCCGGAAGGGCGCCAACCTCCGCCAGAAAGTCAACGAGGTCTTCTCCGACTCAAACGTGGCTCTGCGGAGCAGCCGATAGGGATCTGCCATGTCCAACACCGAACTGCCGTCCACGGGCCCCCTGACGGATCCCGTCCGCAACCCGTCGAGCGCTGCTGAACCCGTCCGGACCAAGCGCGCGTTCCTGCTGATCCTGCTCACGCTGCTGGTGCCCGGAAGCGCCCAGATCGTGGCCGGGGACCGCAAGCTGGGCCGGATCGCCCTGCGCGTTACCCTCAGCGCCTGGCTGCTCGCGGTCCTTGCCCTGGTACTGCTGTTCGCCAACCGGACCCTGCTGATCAACATCATCACCAATCCGGTTGCCTCGCTGCTCATCGTCCTGGTCCTGGCCGCGCTGGCAGTGGGCTGGCTGGTGCTGTTCGTCAACACTTTGCGGCTCATCCGGCCGGTGCTGCTGCCCGCCAAGATGCGGCCCGCGGTCGTGGTTGCCCTTGTCCTCGCGATGGTGGTGAGCAGCGGATCGCTGGGCTACGCGGCGTACCTGCTCAACGTCAGCCGGAACGCCATCGGCAGCATCTTCAACGCCAACGGCCCCGCCATCGACCCGGTGGACGGCCGCTACAACTTCCTCATGATGGGCGGTGACGCCGGCGCGGACCGCACCGGCCGGCGCCCGGACAGCCTGTCCGTGCTCAGCGTTGACGCCAAATCCGGCCAGACCGCCATCATCTCGGTGCCGCGCAACCTGCAGAACGCGCGGTTCAGCGAGGGTTCTCCGATGCGGAAGATCTACCCTGACGGCTACAACTGCGGCGACGAATGCCTCATCAACGCCATCAACACCGAGGTCACGAACGAGCACAAGGACCTGTACCCGGGGGTCGCGGATCCCGGAGCGCAGGCAACCCTTGAGGCAGTTTCCGGCACGCTCGGCATCACTGTGCAGGCGTACGTGCTGGTGGACATGGACGGCTTCGCGAAGCTGATTGACGCGATGGGCGGCATCCGGATCAAGGCCGGCGGCTGGGTGCCCATCAGCGGCGACATGATCGACGAGGCCAACGGCATCCACGGCATGCCCCTGGGCTGGATCCCGGCCGGCGACCAGAAGCTCGACGGATACCACGCCCTCTGGTATGGCCGGTCCCGCGAGTTCGTGGACGACTACGCCCGGATCGCGCGGCAGCAGTGCGTCCAGCAGGCCATGCTGAAACAGCTGGATCCGGCAACCCTGCTGGCCAAGTTCGAGGACATCGCCAACGCCGGCACCAAGGTGGTGGATTCCAACATCTCCGCCAGCCAGCTCGGCAGTTTTGTGGACCTCGCCATGAAGGCGAAGGGCCAGGACATCAAACGGCTCACCATCGGGCCGCCGGACTTCGACGCGTCCTTCTCGACGGTGCCCGACTTCGACCAGATCCATGACCGGGTCAAGAAGCTGCTCGCGTCCGCCAGTTCAGAATCGCCGGCCGCCGCCGCGACGGAAGACACGGTGCAGGAAGACACCGTGCTGCAGCCGGGAACTGTTCCCGGCAGCCGGCTCTCCGCCGCAGGCGCCGTTGGTCCCATGGCCGGGCTTCCGGCCACCACCCCCTCACCGGCACCGTCGTCGTCGTCGGACTTCACCCCGGTGACCACCACCCCCGAGGGGGAACCGATCACGGAAGCGATGCTGAACCAGTTCAAGCGCGAGGGCAACGAACAGGCCATCCGCGACCTTGTGGCCACCAACGGCCAGTGCGCACCGCTTTGAGCATTTTCACCAAACGAGGGGGGACACGAGGCGTGTACCAGATAGACAATGTCCTGCGGCGGTATGCATGGGGCTCGACGACGGCGATCGCCGGCCTGCTGGGCCGGCCGGAATCCGGTGGTCCGGAAGCCGAACTGTGGATCGGCGCCCATCCTGACTCGCCGTCGGTGGCCATCCGGCCGGACGGCACGACGACGCCGCTGGACGCACTAATCGGTGAGGACCCGGAGCATTTCCTGGGTGCGGCTTCGGTGGCCGAGTTCGGTCCGCGGCTGCCGTTCCTGGCCAAAATCCTCGCCGCCGCGAAGCCGCTGTCGCTGCAGGTGCACCCGAGCCTTGAGCAGGCCAGGGCCGGCTACGCCCGCGAGAACGAGGCCGGCATTCCGGCCGACGCGGCGAACCGCAGCTACCATGACGACAACCACAAGCCGGAAATGATTTTCGCGCTGACCCCGTTCGAGTCGCTGTGCGGATTCCGTGCACCGGAGAAGTCCCGTGACATCTTCCTCCACCTGGCAGGCTGCCTTGAGCTTCCCGGGAACGGCGTCCCGCAGGTTCTGAAGGACGTCATTGACGACCTCTCGCAGCCCGAGGAGGAGAAGGCCCTACGGTCTGCTTTCGAACGGCTGATCGCCGGCGGCGAGGCAGTCAGCGAAGCCACGTCCCGGGTGGTCGATGCGCTGGCCTCCGGTGCGCCCATGGCCCCCTACCAGCTGGAGCTGTCCACGGTACTGAGCCTCAACGGCGAATATCCGGGCGATCCCGGCGTTCTGATTTCCCTGCTGCTCAACCGCCTGTCGCTGCAGCCCGGCGACGCCGTTTACCTCCCGGCAGGCAAGGTCCACGCCTACCTGCACGGCGTGGGTGTCGAGGTGATGGCGTCCTCGGACAACGTGCTCCGCGGTGGCCTGACACCCAAGTTCATCGACATTCCCGAGCTGCTGAACACGATCGTCTTCGAATCGGTGGGCCTCCCCATGCTCCGGGCGGAAACCTCCGAACTCGGTCAGGAACTCTACTTCCCGCCCTTCCGGGAGTTCCAGCTCCAGCGGATCGAACTGCGGCCGGACGGTGAGCCGGTGCCGCTGGCGCAGTCGGGCGCCGCGGTGGTCATCGTCGTCGCCGGTTCCGTAATCCTTGACTCGCCGAAGGGCGACCTTCAGCTGGGCCACGGCGCAAGCGCGTTCCTGCCGGCCGCCGAAGCCCCCGTCAATGTCCACCCCGTGTCCGGGGCCACGGAGAACGCCGTGGCCTTCGCCGTGACCACCTCGACAAAGGCCTGACCAGCTGTGGAATATTTCCTGCAAACGAAGGCCTGGGAGGATTTCCAGAAGTCCCTGGGACGCCACGTGCACCGGCAGTCCGGTCCCGGCTGGAGCTTCCTGGCCATCGAGGAGAAGAACCCGGCGGGCAAGGTCCTGTATGCGCCGTACGGTCCGGTGGCCGGGTCCGTTGAGGCGTTCGACGCCGCGCTGGCCGCCCTCCGCACGCTGGCCAAGTCCTGCGGCGCCGTGTTTGTCCGGATCGAGCCGGTGGGTCTCGATCCTGAAAGTGCGCCCGGGACGCTGCGGAACCGCGGCCTGCAGCCTGCCCCGGTGAACCAGCAGCCCGAGCTCAGCTGGATCGTGGACCTGGACCGGGACTTCAAGGACGTCCTGGCGGAGATGAAGCCGGTCAACCGCAACCTGTACCGGAACATCCACAAGAAGGGCGTCACGTTCCGCGCCACGCAAGATCCCGAGGACATCCGGGTGCTGCTGAACTTCCTGCACATGACGGCACGGCGGAACGGCTTCAAGCCGCAAAGTGACGAGTACCTGACGCAGGTGGCCCAGTCCCTCATGCCGGCGGGCGCAGCAACGCTGTTCATCGCCGACCTGCACGGCGGCCCGGTGGCGGCAGCACTGGCCTACGATTCCGCGGACACCCGGACCTACGCCCACGCGGCCATGGATGACACCCACCGCAAGCTCAGCGCGGGCATTCCCCTCCTCGTGACGCTCATGGCCGACGCCCAGGAGAAGGGCCTGAAGCACGTGGACCTGTGGGGCGTGGCCCCGGCCGACCAGCCGGACCACAAGTGGGCAGGGTTCACCGCGTTCAAGAAGTCCTTCGGCGGACGCGAGATCGCTTACCCCGGCACGTGGGACCTGCCCATCAACCGGCCCCGCTACGCTGCCTACCAGGCGGCCCGCAAACTCCGCGACGGCATCAAGTCCCTTCTCAAGCGCCCCACCCGCTAAGCGCGAACGTACACTTAAGCCCCTCCCTCGAGCGCGAACGTACACTTGTGGCCCCAAATACCTGTGGTTTTGGGGCCACAAGTGTACGTTCGCGCCAGCTCCGGGATTTGTGCCTGTGGATAACGTCCTGATGGCCCTCCGTCCGGTACACACTGGAGCATGGCTCTCTCAGAACTGCCCCACCAGCTGGCGGCGGGGTCATTCACTAGCCCCGAAGCTGCCTCGTGCGGCGTGTCCCGGAAGCGCCAGCGCCAACCGGACCTGGCCGTACCCTCGCGCGGGATCCGCGTTCCACTCGGCGCAGATGCCACCACTGGCGCCAACCTGCGCGCCTATACCGCATTGGACGACGCGTCTACCCTCACCCACCACTCCGGTGCACGCATCTGGGATCTTGGCCTACCCGGCTGGATGCAGGAAGACTGGCGCATCCATGTCGCGCGTGAGAGAGGCTGCAGTAAGCCCCGCCGGCGGAACGTCGTTGGCCACCGCCTGACTTTCAAGCCCGGCGAGGTGGTGATTCACGACGGCGTCCGGGTCACCTCACCGGCAAGGACGTGGCTGGATCTCGCAAGCCTGTTCACCGTCGACGAACTGGTAGCCGCGGGCGATTCGGTGGTGGTTGCGCACGGACCCGAATTCCCTCTGCCGCGGACTCCGCTGGCAGCAATTGAGGACCTACGCCGGATGGTGGCTTCACACCCGGGCATGCGGGGAATCAAGACTGCACGGCTGGCACTCCCCGAGATCCGCGTAGGGGCCGACTCGCCGCAGGAGACCCGCATGCGGCTGGTTCTTGCCCGCACCAGGCTCGGCGAACCGGTTCTGAACCATGTCATCCACAACAGTTGGGGCCAACCGGCGGTGTGGCCGGACGCCGCCTATCCGGAGCACCGCCTCGCACTGCAATACGACGGCGGGCACCATTCGGATCCCATTCAGGCAGCTCGCGACAGGAAGCGCAAGGAAATCACGGAACGGCTGGGGTGGACGGAGCTCAGAATATTCAAGGACGATCTCGACGGCGACAAGCCGTTCGTTCTCGAGAAGGTCCGGGCAACACTGCAGGGACAGCTCCGGCGCCAGGCATCCGGAGCCTAGGAATCCCCGGGGGGGACTCGCGCGAACGTACAGTTGTGGCCCCGGATCCGGGTGGATTCGGGGCCACAAC
>NZ_JBHVSZ010000005.1:0-27077 GCF_042884885.1 Arthrobacter sp. NPDC058097 | reverse complement strand
CCGCCTCTGGCCCGGGGGGGGGTTGCCGCCGTGTTCGGTGGGGGGGGCGCCGGGGGTGGGGGGGGGGGCCGCCCCCACAACTGTACGTTCGCGCGAGGCGTGTGCTTGAAACGGCCGGAGCCGAAGGGGCTAGCTCTTGCGGGCGTAGCCTTCCCACTTACTGGCCTGGTGCTCGCCGTCCACGAAGCGGATGGTGCCGGACTTGGAGCGCATGACGATCGACTGCGTCAGGACCTTCTCCTTGTTGTACCGGACGCCGCGGAGGAGGTCGCCGTCGGTGATGCCGGTGGCCGCGAAGTAGCAGTTGTCGCTGGTGACGAGGTCGTTGGTGGACAGGACCCGCTCGAGGTCGTGTCCGGCGTCGATCGCCTTCTGCTTCTCGTCGTCGCTGGTCGGCCACAGCCGCCCCTGGATCACGCCGCCGAGGGACTTGATGGCGCAGGCGGCAACGATGCCTTCCGGGGTACCGCCGATGCCCATGAGGGCGTCCACGCCGGTGCCGGAGCGGGCAGCCGCGATGGCACCTGCAACGTCGCCGTCCATGATGAACTTGGTGCGCGCGCCGGCTTCGCGGATCTCCTCCACCAGAGGGCGGTGGCGGTCGCGGTCCAGGATCATGACGTTGAGCTGGTTGACCTTCACGCCCTTTGCCTTGGCGATCAGGTGCAGGTTCTGCTTGACCGGCAGACGCAGGTCAACCATATCGGCGGCTTCAGGACCCGTGACCAGCTTCTCCATGTAGAACACGGCGGAGGGGTCGAACATGGAGCCGCGCTCGGCCACGGCCAGGACGGCCAGGGCGTTGTTGATGCCCAGTGCGGTCAGGCGGGTTCCGTCGATGGGGTCGACGGCGACGTCGCACTCGGGGCCGGTGCCGTCACCAACCTGTTCGCCGTTGAACAGCATCGGGGCTTCGTCCTTTTCGCCTTCACCGATGACCACGACGCCGTTGAAGTGGACGGTCTGAAGGAAGGAACGCATCGCGTCGACGGCGGCGCCGTCCGCCTTGTTCTTGTCGCCGAAGCCCACCCAGTGGCCGCCGGCGATTGCCGCGGCTTCGGTGACGCGGACAAGTTCAAGGGCGAGGTTGCGGTCCGGCTCGTCGGTTCCGACAGCGAGCGACGGGGAAAGCGTTGAGTACTTCTGGGTAATGGACGCTGGTGACACGTGAACCTCTTCTTCGAGTGGCGATCATTGAACCCGCGGGGCCTGAGTCGACCATCGCGGTGATTCCTCTGTAACTGATCATAGTCGTCACGGCGGGGTCCCGGGCGGCGCATGACCCCGCACCGTAACGGGCGCACGGCCTCACCGCCGCCGGCTTCGAATGTGAGTTCGGACCCCGCATGCGCGACTATAGAAGGGTGAGTGATATGCAGGACCAGTCCGCCCCCTCGAGCCGCCTCCAGGCCGCCGCCCCCTCCCCGGCAACACCAGGCCAGCCGGCTAAGCCCGTAATCCCCGCGGCCGCCGCGAAGCGGGCCAATGCCTCGGTGATCGGAATGATCATTGCCCTGCTGGTGAGCGTCGCTGCGTTCCTGCCGATCGTCCTGATGAATCCGTCCCCGAAGTCGGACGGCTTCCGCCCCAACATCGACGTCAGCGCCGTGGCCGGGAACGCCGCAGGTGTGGCGGGATTCACACCCGCGGCCCCCGCGCCGGGCGACACATTCCACCCGAATTACGCCCGCTGGACGGCCGCCTCCGGCACCGGCGTCGCGGCTTGGGAGGTCGGGTATGTGACCCCCAAGGAAAAATTCATCGGCCTGACCCAGACCAGCAAGGCCAACCCAACGTGGCTCCTGCAGCAGACCAAGAACGCCCCCGTCACCGGCACGCGCAACGCCGGCGGTAAGGACTGGGAACTGCATGACACCGGCAAGGGTGAGAAGAGCATGGTCCTCGCCTACCGCGGCACCACCGTGGTCCTTGCGGGCGACGCCAACCTGGACGAGTTCGCGGTCCTGGCTGCCGCCGTCGTCAAATCCCTGGAAAGTAACCCTGCTGTCATTGTTTCCCCCTCGGTGACCCCCGCGCCGTAAGGTGGGCAGGTGACGACTAATCTGACTCCTGCCCTGGCCTGGCGCCGTCTGCGCGAAGGCAACGAACGCTTCGTAACCGGTGAATCCTCGCACCCGAACCAGGACGCCTCGCGGCGCTCCTCGCTCGTGGAGAACCAGCATCCTTTCGCGGTGATCTTTGGCTGCGCGGACTCCCGGCTCGCCGCTGAAATCATCTTCGACGTCGGACTCGGTGACGTTTTCGTCGTCCGCACCGCCGGCCAGGTCATCGACGACGCCGTCCTCGGCTCACTCGAATACAGCATCGGCGTGCTGGGCGTGCCGCTGATCGTGATCCTCGGCCACGACAGCTGCGGAGCGGTCAGTGCCACGAAGGACGCCGTCGAAACCGGCCAGATGCCGACGGGTTTCATCCGCGACCTCGTGGAGCGCATCACGCCGTCGGTTCTCACCTCCCTGCGGAACGAGCAGACGGAGGTCAACGACATGGTGGTGGAGCATGTCAAACAGACCTCCCAGCGCCTCGTGGACAGCTCGCGTGTGATTTCAGACGCAATCGAGTCCGGCCGGACAGCGGTCATCGGTCTCTCCTACAGCCTGGCCGAGGGCCACGCGGAGCTTGTTTCCGGAATCGGCGATCTCTAATAGAGGCCCGAAAGCGCCCGGGCGGGCCGCCTGTAGCAAGCCGTTCACGGTTTTCGATGCGGCGCCCGGGCGTCCTAAGCTAGCCCCATGACTTCCACTGAAGAGTTCCGCATTGAACATGACACGATGGGCGAAGTCCGCGTCCCCGTGAACGCCCTGTACCGCGCACAGACGCAGCGTGCAGTCGAGAACTTCCCGATCTCCGGAAAAACCCTGGAACGTGCGCACATTGAGGCGCTGGCCCGGGTCAAGAAGGCCGCTGCCCAGGCCAACGCTGAACTGGGTGTGCTCGACGGCGAGCTGGCCAAGGCGATCGCTGACGCTGCCGACGAGGTGGCCACGGGCAAGTACGACGGCGACTTCCCCATCGACGTTTTCCAGACCGGTTCGGGCACGTCCTCGAACATGAACACCAACGAGGTCCTCGCCGAGCTGGCTTCGCGTGCCCTCAAGGCTGCCGGCAGCGACAAGGTGGTCCACCCCAACGACCACGTCAACGCCTCCCAGTCCTCCAACGACGTGTTCCCCACCTCCGTCCACGTTGCCGCCACCTCGGCGCTGATCAACGACCTCATCCCGGCCCTCGGCTACCTCGCCGAATCCCTGGAGCGCAAGGCCGTTGAGTTCAAGGACGTCGTCAAGTCCGGCCGCACGCACCTCATGGACGCCACCCCGGTGACCCTGGGCCAGGAATTCGGCGGCTACGCCGCGCAGGTCCGCTACGGCATCGAGCGCATCAACGCCGCGCTCCCCCGCGTTGCCGAAGTTCCCCTCGGCGGCACCGCGGTGGGCACCGGCATCAACACCCCGGCCGGTTTCCCGGAGCGCGTCATCGAACTGCTCGCCACGGACACCGGCCTGCCGCTGACCGAGGCCCGCGACCACTTCGAGGCCCAGGCCAACCGCGACGGCCTCATCGAAGCCTCCAGCCAGCTGCGCAACATCGCGATCTCCTTCATGAAGATCAACAATGACCTGCGCTGGATGGGCTCCGGCCCCAACACCGGCCTCGGCGAAATCGCCATTCCGGACCTGCAGCCGGGCTCGTCCATCATGCCGGGCAAGGTCAACCCCGTCATCTGCGAAGCCTCCATCATGGTCTGCGCCCAGGTCATCGGCAACGACACCGCGATCGCCTGGTCAGGCACCAACGGCGCCTTCGAACTGAACGTCGGCATCCCCGTCATGGCCGCCAACCTGCTCGAGTCCGTCCGCCTGCTGGCCAACACCAGCCGCGTCATGGCCGACAAGATGATCGACGGCATCACCGCCAACGTCGAGCGTGCCCGCTTCCTCGCCGAGGCGTCGCCGTCCATCGTCACCCCGCTGAACAAGTACATCGGCTACGAAAACGCCGCCAAGATCGCCAAGACGGCCGTGGCCGAGGGCCTCACCGTCCGCCAGGCCACCGAGAAGCTCGGCTTCGTCGGCGAGGGCGAGGGCAAGGTTTCCGAGGCCGACCTGGACAAGGCACTGGACGTCACCACCATGACGGCTCCGGCCCACAAGGCCTGATTTTGTAGGCATTTCAAGAAGTACGACGGCGGCCGCCCACCTTCCCAGCGAAGGCGGGCGGCCGTCGTCGTTCTTGAGTTTTTGTCCAGATATCGCGACTTAGGGCCCTCCAAGTCGCGATACGTGGACAAAAACTCCTGTGAGGTTTGTTAGAGGCCCCGGGCCAGCCCAAGTCAAAGTTGCACCATTCTTGATTGAGTGCAAAACTTTACTCTGTGAATAATAGTGCAACTATTGGCGGCGGCCTCCGCGAGCGCAAGCGGGCGGCGACCCGGGCTGCGATTACCGCCGTCGCGCGTTCCCTGACCTCCGAGCGGGGCCTCAGCGGCTACACCGTGGAGGACGTCTGCGAACAGGCGGGCATCTCCCGGCGCACGTTCTTCAACTACTTCCCCACCAAGGAAGACGCCATCCTGGGGCATGTGGACGATGAGCTGCCCGGGGACGTCTTCGAGGAGTTCCTCCGTGGCGGACAGGGGTCCCCAAGGGGCGAGATCTCGGCCACCCTCCTGCAGGACCTCCTCCAGCTCTCGCTCAGCATGTCCGAGCGGATGAGCAGCTCCGAGGAGGAAACCCGGCAGCTGATCGGCGTCATCAAGAAGGAACCGCAGCTGATGCTCAAGATCATCGGCGCCACGGAGGAGCGGGAAGCCCACTTCGCCCAGCTCCTGGCCCAGCGCGAAGGCGTTCCGGCCGGCCACCCCGTGGTGCGGATGGCGGTGGTGGTCATGGGCAACATTGCCCGGCACACCAGCCTCGCCTACTTCTCCGAAGGCAACACCCGCCCGTACCGCGACCTGCTGCTCGAAAACTTCGAAGCCGCCAGGCTGCTGCTCTCCCAGCCGTACTCCCGCCCCGCCTCCGACCCATCCCCCACTGAAGCCACCTCCGCAGAAGGACAGCCATGAGCACCGCCGTCAGTTCCAAAGCCGCAGCCGGACCGCTGCTGCTGACCCAGAAACGCATCTGGATCATCTTCTCCGCGCTGATCGCCGGCATGCTGCTCTCCAGCCTCGACCAGACCATCGTCTCCACGGCCATGCCCACCATCGTCGGCAAGCTCGGCGGCGTCGAGCACCAGGCCTGGATCACCACCGCGTACCTGCTCGCCACCACCATCGTCATGCCGGTCTACGGCAAGTTCGGCGACATCCTGGGCCGCCGGAACCTGTTCCTCGTGGCCATCGCGCTGTTCACGCTTGCCTCAGTGGGCTGCGCCTTCGCCACGGACTTTTGGGGCTTCGTGATCTTCCGCGCCATCCAGGGCCTGGGCGGCGGCGGCCTGATGATCCTCTCGCAGGCCATCATCGCGGACATCGTTCCCGCCAAGGAGCGCGGCAAGTACATGGGACCGCTCGGCGCCATCTTCGGCCTCTCGGCCGTGGCCGGCCCGCTGCTGGGCGGCTTCTTCGTGGACCACCTCACCTGGGAGTGGGCCTTCTACATCAATATCCCCATCGGCATCGCCGCGTTCACCATCGCCTGGTTCACCCTGACGCTTCCGAACAAGAAGGCCGAAAAGCGGATCGACATCCTGGGTGTCCTGTTCCTCTCCGTCGCCACCACCTGCCTGATCTTCTTCACGGACTTCGGCGGCAAGAAGGATGAGGGCTGGGACTCGCCCGTCACCTGGGCCTTCGGCGCGGGCCTCGTCATCGCTGCCGCGGCCTTCGTCATGGTGGAGCGCCGGGCGGAAGACCCCATCATTCCGCTGAGCCTCTTCACGAACCGCATCTTCGTGAACTCCACCGCCATCGGCTTCACTTTGGGCCTGGGCATGTTCGCCGCCATCGCCTTCGTGCCCACGTTCCTGCAGATGTCCTCGGGCACCTCCGCCGCCGAGTCCGGGCTCCTCATGCTCCCGATGATGGCCGGCCTGATGGGAACGTCGATCTACTCCGGCATCCGTATTTCCAAGACCGGCAAGTACAAGATGTTCCCGATCCTCGGCGCCAGCCTGACCATCGCCGCCATGCTGTGGTTCACCACGCTGTCGGCCGAGACGCCCATCTGGGTCATCTGCGTCCAGCTGTTCCTGTTCGGCTCGGGCCTCGGCCTGATCATGCAGGTCATCGTCCTCGTGGTGCAGAACTCTGTTCCGGCAGACCAGATCGGCACCGCCACCAGCACCAACAACTACTTCCGTGAGGTGGGGGCTGCGCTGGGCGTGGCGGTGTTCGGATCCATCTTCACCAACCGGTTGGCGGAGTCCCTGACAAACGCCTTCACCGGCGCCGGAGCGTCTGCCAGCCAGGCCTCCCAGTCCACCAAGACGCTGGATCCGCAGACCCTCGGCCAGCTTCCGGAGCAGCTCCGGGACGCGATCGTCAACGCCTATGCCGACTCCCTCGCACCGGTGTTCTGGTACCTCGTTCCGTTCATCGCCGTGGCCCTGGTCCTGGCCATCACGCTGAAGCAGATCCCGCTCTCGGACACGGCCGGGATGGTTGCCCGCGGCGAGGCCGTGGGCGGCGAGGAGGCGGAGCTCCTGGAAGCCGCCCTGCGCGAGGCCTCCGTCCGCGAGCCGGAACTGCGTGAGGCGGCAGTGCTCGAACCGGCGGTTCGTGATGCTGACGGAGTGAAGGACGACGACGGCGAGCTGGCCGGCCAGCGCCGCTGACCTGCCGCTTGGCGCGGCTTGGGGCCCCAACTGTCCGTTCGCGCGGTCGGTTGGGGCCCCAAGTGTACGTTCGCGCTTTGCGTTGGGGCCCCAGGTGTACGTTCGCGCTGGTAGTGCGGGTGGTTGGGGGTTCCCCTCACGCGGGGACGAGCACCATCGCTGCGGCTGCGCCGGCCAGCATGAACGGCCCGAACGGGATGGCCGACTTGAGGGTCCCGCGCCGCAGCGCCAGCAGGCCGATGCTCCACAGCCCGCCAAGCAGGAATGCGGCGAACGTCCCCGCGAATACGTGCGGCCAGCCGAGGTAGCCCAGGTACAGGCCCAGGACGCCGGCGAGTTTCACGTCCCCGAACCCCATGCCCGGCGGGTACACGAGCCGCAGCACGAAGTAGAAGAGCCACAGCACAGCTCCCCCGGCCGCAATCCTCAGTGCCGGCACGCCGAAAAGGCGGGCGGCGCCGTCGGGCACTCCCGACGGGTCCCCGACGGCGAGAATGAGCACCGCCCCCAGCAGCAGCACCCCGGCCACGCCATAGGAGGGGAAGACGATCCGGTTCGGCAGCAGGTGGTGCCGGACATCGATGACCGTGAGCCGCACCGCCATCACGGCGAAGTAGGCGCACGCGGCCAGCAGCAGCCAGAATGCCGGCGGTGCCGCTTCCCACAGTTCGCCCAGTCGTTGGATCACACTCGGATGCTACTGGATTGCCCGGCCTGCCGCTGGGGGCGCGCGTAAACTGTGGATATGGGGACCTGGGACGCCAAACACCGGCAGGAACACGGCGGCGGTGCGACGCCCACGTCGGCCGCCTCCTTTCGTAACCTTTGCCGCTCATCCCCGTGGAAATGGCAGTCCCTGCGCTTCGAATACACCGAAACACCCGGCAGCGGCCTTCCGGGCAGCACGGTCCGCGCCTGGCTGCGCCGCCCCGGCGCGCTCCGCCTGGAGTCCGGCGACGGCACCCTGCTCGGCAGCACCACCGGCATCAACGATTCCCGCGACGGCCTGTACATCAGCGCCACCCGGAAGTCATGGCTCCTCCCTGCGCACCTGGTGACCCCCGTGTACGACGACGGCGGGCTGGTGCGGCGCCGCCCTGAGGCCGCGTACGGCGAACCATCGTTCGGCAACGGCCGCTTCGCAGCCGCCCTGGATCCGGTGGAACTGGCGGGAAACGCACCCGTGCCGCTGGAGTTCCCCAACGCCAACGCCGTCGAGTTGCTGGAGCCCGTCCAGGAGGTGACGCATGAAGGCCGTCCCGCGCTGGAAACCGTGGTCTCCCCCAACCCCGGCTACCGGCCGCTGGATGCTGCGGCACCCCTCTGCGGCCCCGGCCGGACAAGGATCCGCATCGATGCCGGGACCGGGGTGTGCGTAGCCGCCGAACCGCACGACGGCGAGGGGCAGCTTCCCGGGCACCGCATCCGGATCCTGGCCGTGGACGAGTACATGCTGGACGATCTTTTCGTGGCCGAGCCGATGAACCTGACCGACGTCCGGGAGCACATCCAGTGGCCCCTGCGGCCTAACCCCGCCTGACCAACCCGGATTGACCAAGCCGGATTGACCAAGCCGGATTGACCAAGCCCGTCCGGCGGGGCCACCCGGAATGCGGGGGTCCGTGCAGGCTTTTTCCAACCTGGCAGCTTCACACTCGTGCCATGTCAACCATGGCCCCAGACGTATCGACACCACCTGACACGGCCGGCACCGGCAGGACCGGTGCCCGGCGCCGAAGGAAGCTGATGCTGATTCCGATCTCCCTGCTCTGCGCCGTGGGACTCGTGCTGGGGTACCTCTTCCTTACGGCCAAGCCGGAGGCGAGCACCCCGCTGGGCGCGAGCGCGGTGATCGCCGGCGGCACGGCACGGGTCAACGGCATCATCCCGCTGGAGAAGGACGGCTGGCTTCCGCCGGAACGCGTCCAGGTCCTGGACGAGGGCCCGTCAGCGGGAACCCACCGGGTCCGGATCCTGGTGCAGTTCACCGCCCTGGAAGGTGACGGCGTCGCGGTGGACACGTCGCAGTTTTCCGTGACCGGGCTGGGTGCCAACAGCATTCATCCGCTCTGGACATCGCCCGGGAAGACACAACTCAAGCCGGGCGATAGCGCGGATGCCACCATGGTCTTCGAGCTTCCCAACCAGGCAATTGCCCTGGTGCTGGAAGGGCCCGGCAACACCCGGCTGTCCCTCGGTTTGTCGCACCACACGAGCTGACGGCGGCGCTGCGCTTTAAGCCGGGCTTGCACGTAGGCTGGGCGAGCATGCCCGGTCGTGGCGCCCATCCGTTAGGCTTCCGGCATGACCGAGCTGACCTCCGTGTGGCCCCCGTTCGCCCTCACCCTGGCCACTCCCCGGCTCACGCTGGGGCCCCTGCGCGACGAGGCGGGCCGCCGTCGCGCTTTACGCCTTTGACTGGGTGGGCGCCGAAGTCTGCGAATCCGAGGCCGCCGACTGGAACGCCGCCTCCCTGGGCGTCTCCCGGTCGCTCGGCTACGAACTGAACGGCGTCACCCGCATGTCCTGGGGAGGCAAGCAGGAAACGGTCCAGCGCGCCCGCCTCACCCCCGAAGGCTTCCGCCGCCCCGAGTGGCAGCTAAAGGTAAAAGGCCACGAACCGACGGCGAAGTTCCTGCTGGGGGTCGCACCTGGTTGAGCTTGGCCCGCCCCTCGCCCGCGCGTTACCAAAATGACCGCTTAAGCTCGGTTCTATGCGGCCACATTTTTGGCAAAAGGACGTCGGCTGGATGGGTACCCGGGTTCGAAAGCCGCCCAGTGGCACACGGCGACGGCGAAGGGCCGTGGCCCGGCGAACCCGGCCACGGCCCTTCCGAACTCGGTGCTAAATTACGCCCCTTCGAGCAGGTCCGTGACGAGCGCCGCGATGGGCGAGCGTTCGGAACGGGTGAGGGTGATGTGGCCGAAGAGCGGGTGTCCCTTCAGCGTTTCGACGACGGCTGCGATGCCATCGTGCCGTCCCACCCGGAGGTTATCGCGCTGGGCAACGTCGTGGGTGAGGACGATTTTCGAGTTCTGCCCGATCCGGCTCATGACGGTGAGCAGGACGTTCTTTTCGAGTGACTGGGCCTCGTCCACGATCACGAAGGCGTCGTGCAGGGAGCGTCCGCGGATGTGGGTCAGCGGCATGACCTCCAGCATGCCGCGGTCCATGACTTCCTCCACGACTTCCTGGCTCACCAGCGCGCCCAGGGTGTCGAAGACCGCCTGTGCCCAGGGGTTCATCTTTTCCTGCTCCGAGCCCGGCAGGTAGCCAAGCTCCTGGCCGCCGACGGCGAAGAGGGGGCGGAACACGATCACCTTGCGGTGCTCGCGGCGTTCCAGCACCGCCTCAAGGCCGGCGCACAGCGCAAGGGCTGATTTCCCGGTGCCCGCACGGCCGCCCATGGACACGATGCCCACCGACGGGTCCATCAGCAGGTCGATGGCGAGCCGCTGCTCCGCGGAGCGCCCGTGGAGGCCGAAAACATCGCGGTCCCCCTTGACCAGCCGGACCTGCTTGTCGGCACCGACGCGGCCCAGGGCCGAGCCCCGGCTGCTGAGCACCACGAGGCCCGTGTTGACCGGCATCTCGGCAGCCGCCGGGATAAAGACGGGCTCGTGGCCGTACAGCGTGGAGATCTCCTCGTCACTGGCATCGATCTCCGCGACGCCGGTCCACCCGGAATCCTTGACGAGCTCGTTGCGGTACTCGTCGGCCAGCAGGCCCATGGCCGAGGCCTTGACCCGCATGGGGAGGTCCTTGGACACCACGGTGACGTTGCGGCCCTCGTTGGCGAGGTTCTTGGCGACGGCCAGGATGCGGCTGTCGTTGTCACCGGCGCGGAATCCGGCCGGCAGGACCTCGGCCGAGATGTGGTTCAGCTCGATCATGAGCGTCCCGCCCGCGTCACCCAGCGGAATGGGCCGGTTCAGCCCGCCGTGCTGGATGCGAAGGTCATCAAGGAGCCGGAGCGCCTTCCTAGCAAAGTAGCCGAGTTCAGGGTCGTGCCGCTTCCCTTCAAGTTCGGTGATCACCACAATCGGCACAACGACCTCGTGCTCCGCGAAGCGCAGCAGCGCGCGGGGGTCGGACAGCAGCACGGAGGTGTCGATGACGAAAGTGGAGACTGACGGCTGGGTTTCAGTCATTGGGCCGGAAACAGCAAGACCGGCTGCGGCGTCTTTCGTGTCCGCACCGGTCTTTGAATTGGCTCGCTTGGCGCGAGAGGTAGCCTTCTCACCCTTGTCCGTGATGACGTCGGGCAGTTGTTCAGAAATAGCCACATCGACTCCAGCCCCGGGGCACATGCCCGGAATTGTTATTGGTGAGGCGGCTCGGCCACGAGGCCGGATCCGGCCTCCCATACAACCGGTGCGAAGAATCGCTCCATGTACTGGCCTCCCCGATCAGCCGGCGGTTTGCCTGCTGATGGATTTAACGTAAATCGCCCCGAACTAATTTCCAACGTCTTCTTCCGGCGATTCCTGTTGCCGGTGTGTGAATTCGGCGTGAACGGCGGCAGCCCAAGCGACGGCCGGCAGCCACCGGAAAGCTAGGAGCCGAAGCGGCGCTGCCGGCCGGCGTAATCGCGCAGGGCGCGGAGGAAATCCACTTTCCGGAAGGCCGGCCAGAGGGCCTCGCAGAAGTAGAACTCGCTGTAGGCGCTCTGCCACATCAAAAAGCCCGAGAGCCGCTGCTCGCCGGAGGTCCGGATCACCAGGTCCGGATCGGGCTGGCCGCGGGTGTACAGGAAGCGCGAGATGTCCTCCACGCTCAGGGAGTCGGCAAGTTCGCTGATGTCTGCCTTGTGCGCCACGGCGTCATGCAGCAGCTCGCGCACCGCGTCCACGATCTCGCGCCGGCCGCCGTAGCCGACGGCGACATTCACGTGGAGCTTTTCGCGCACCGGAGTCCGGGCCGTGAGCTTGGTCAGGCGCTCCGCCAGGTAGTCCGGGAGCAGCTCCGGGGCGCCCATGGCGTGGACCGAAATGTCGGCGTCCTCGTCGAGCCGGTCCAGCGTATTGGCGATGATGCCCATGAGCAGGTCCAGCTCCTCGCCGGAGCGGCTCATGTTGTCCGTGGAGAGCATGTAGAGGGTGACCACCCGGACGCCGAGTTCCTGGCACCAGCCCAGGAACTCGTGGATCTTGTCCGCGCCGGCCTGGTGGCCTTGGCTGGTGGGGGCATTGAACTGCCGGGCCCAGCGCCGGTTGCCGTCCACCATGACCCCGATGTGCCGGGGGATCCGTTCCGGCTCCAGGGAGCGGAGAAGCTTGCGCTCGTAGAAGCCATAGAGGAACCCGGGCCATTCCATCCGGAGACTCACCTGACTTCCTCTGTAGGACTTTGTGCAAGTCCTAGGCTACCGCCCGGAGGCGGCGGGCGCGTGCAGCCGGCCGCCCAGCGACCCGCCGGCAGAGCCACAGGCCTCCACCAGCCGAGACGTTACTCGCGGGTAACTTACTGAACCGTAGGTTATTCTGTATGACATGAAAAGCAACGCCCCGGACGGCGCATCAGGCGGACCGGAGCCGTCGAAAGCTGAACCCACCGCCGTGGACGACGCCGCAGCGCGCATCGCGGAACTTCTGACCATCAAGCCGAAGTGGCGGGGATGGATCCACACCGTCACCGCGCCGTTCGCCCTGGCGGCCGGGATTGTCCTGGTCGCGGTGGCTCCCACCGCCGACCGCAAGGTCACGTCCGCCATCTACGCGCTCACGGGCGTGCTGCTGTTCGGCGTCAGCGCGGTGTACCACCGCGGCAACTGGTCCCCCGGCGTCAAACGCGTCCTCAAGCGCCTGGACCACACCAACATCATGCTGGTGATCGCCGGCAGCTACACTCCCCTGGCGTGGAGCCTGCTGGACAGGCCGACGGCGGAGTTCCTCCTCTGGCTGATCTGGTCCGCCGCGATCCTGGGTGTCCTCTTCCGGCTGCTGTGGACCGACGCACCCCGCTGGCTGTACGTTCCCATCTACATCGGCCTGGGCTGCGGGTCCCTCTTCTACCTGCCCGCCTTCTTCGCGGCGAGCGTCCCGGCGGCCCTGCTCATCTGCATCGGCGGCGCCCTGTACATCGCCGGGGCCGTGTTCTACGCCCTCAAGAAGCCCAACTTCAGCTACCGGCACTTCGGCTTCCACGAACTGTTCCACGCCTTCACCGTGCTGGCGTTTGCAGCGCACTTCGCGGCCATCCTCATCGCAGTGCTGAGCTGACGCGTTCCAGCGCCTCTTCCACGGTCGCCACGGGCCGGTCGCAGACCATGCCGCGGCAGACGTACACCAGTGGCGCACCGCCCGGCCCTGCCGGCCGCTGCCGCAGCAGCGGCACGTCAGCCGGCTTTCCCGCCGCCGCCCGCCTCCGCGTCACCCACCGCCACCACGAGCCCCGGGCTCGGGGACAGCAGCAGCGCGCGGTGGAGGGCGTCCCGTTCCGGACCGGCGGGTCCGACGACGGCGGCCTCCAGCGGCCCCGCCAGCGCGGCCTGCGCTGTGGCCAGCAGCCAGCCCGCCATGCGCGGCGCCCGCGTTGCGAGCGGGGGCACAAGGGCCAGGATGTTCCCGGCCATGATCCGGTGGTCCGTGGAGCCGGACAGCGCGGCATAGCCCAGCAGGACGCCGGCAAAGGCGGCCGCGCCGCTGGGCGTGGCGTTGTCGAAAGGGTCCAGGCCCGGCTTTCCGCCCTGGGCGCTGACCACCTGCGCCGACTCCCCGGCGGAGTCGGCGAGCCTTCCACCGTCCACGAACCGCACGCAGGCCGACTGGATCAGCGCCTCGGCCAGGGTGTACCCGCGGGCATCGCCGGTGGCCGAGCCCAGCGCCAGGAAGCCGTCCGCGCAGAACGCATAATCCTCGAGCAGGCCGCCGATTCCCCGCGCCGCGCCGCCATGCGAAACGCGGATCAGCTCCCCGGCAGCCGGTTGATTCGGTGTTTGTTCCGCCGGCGCCGGCTTCCCCGGTGCCGGCCGCCAGTGGACCCGTTCGAGGTAGCCGGCGATCCGGGCTGCCGCCGCCACGAGGTCCGGCCGGTCCAGGACTGTCCCGGCCTCGGCGAGCGCAGCCACGGCGAGTCCGTTCCACCCCGCCACCACCTTCTCGTCCCGCCCGGGCTGTGGCCGGCGTGCCCTGGCTTCCTGAAGGCGGGGCCGCACCGCCTGCCAGAGCCGCGCCTCGTGGCCGTCCAGCGCCCGGCCCGGGTGCAGCGGCGAGCCGAACTCCGACACGGTACCGCGGGCGCCGACGTTCATCATCCGGGCGACGGCAGCGGCATCCTCCGCGCCGAGCACCCGCTCAAGATCCTCGGGGGTCCACAGGTAGCTCGCCCCTTCGTGGTGTTCGCCGTCCACCACGGAGTCGGCATCCAGCGAGGATGCCAGGCCTCCTTCGAGAAGCCCCAGGGCTGTGAGCATCCAGTCGGCGGTGCGCGCCGCAACGTCAGCAGCCTCGGCCGCCGGGAATCCGGCCGTTCCGCCCAGCCGGATCCAGTGCACGTAGACCCGCAGCAGCTGGGCGTTGTCGTACAGCATCTTCTCGAAGTGCGGAACGGACCAGTCGCGCGTCACCGAATACCGCGCGAAGCCGCCCTCGAGCTGGTCGAAGAGCGCCGAGCGGGCCATGGCCGCGAGCGTTCGTCCGGCCATCTCCCTCGCCTCGTCGGCGGTGTCCGAGGGCACGGCGGCGTGCCGGAGAAGGAACTCCAGGACGGCCGACGGCGGAAACTTGGGGGCGGTGCCGAACCCGCCGTCGTCGGGATCTTCCGACGCGGCCAGCGAGCGGACAGCGGCGGGCAACAGCCCGGCGTCGAGCACGTCCGGCGGACGGGACACGTCCACGGCCGCGGCGAGCTGCACCTGGCCCATGTTCTGCGCGAGCGAGCGCGCGTTCTCCTCCACGGCACCGCGGCGTTCGGTCCACGCCTCATGCACGGCCTCGAGGACCTGGCGGAAGGAGGGACGCCCGGGCAGGGGCCGGGGCGGGAAATAGGTGCCGGCGTGGAAAGCCAGGCCGCCGGGCGTCAGGAAGACGGACATGGGCCAACCGCCCTCGCCGCTGATGGCCTGCGTGGCGGCCATGTAGACGGAATCGACGTCGGGACGTTCCTCGCGGTCCACCTTGACCGCCACGAAATGGCTGTTCAGGTAGTCAGCGGTGGCCTGGTCCTCGAAGGATTCGCGGGCCATGACGTGGCACCAGTGGCAGGCGGCGTAGCCGATGGACAGGAACACGGGGACGTCCCGGGAGGCGGCCGCCGCAAAGGCGGCGTCCCCGAAGGGCTGCCAGTGCACCGGGTTGCCGGCGTGCTGGCGAAGGTAGGCAGAGGGTTCCGCGCCGAGGGCATTGCGCTCCCCCGGCCCGGGCTGCCCCGTACCGGGATCAGGTGTCGGCGCGGCCTGCATTGCCGTTGGCGGCATCGTCGCGGGCAATATCGGCCGCCTCGGCGGCGGCCTGGCGTTCCTCCTCCACCTGGGCACGGTACCGGACGCGGCGGATGCGGCGCACCATGTCCACGATCAGCAGCGCGGTGAGCACCACGATGAAGGCGGTCAGCAGGAAGCCCAGCAGGCCAGGCGTGACCTGGTCCTGGGACAGGCCGGGGCGCAGCGACGGCGAGGGTGCCGGGGACGATGCCAGGGCGATGAGCAAATGGTGCACAGTTCAAACCTTCTCAAGGCTGGGGCCGCCGTCCGCCGCGTGGGCTAACGTCCGGCCCGTTGGGTACGCGCGCGGCCGCGGCCGTTCCGGCCGCCACACTGTCTTCCACGCGGGTCTTCTGCAGGGAATTTTCTACCAGGTGTTCCACTGGGATATTTCTACAAGGGATAGAAAATGTCTCTTGTCTCTATCTTAGCCCCGCGAACAGGTCCTTTTCCGGCAGCTCGGAGGACACCTTGGACTGGATCAGCGTGTAGTCCTCCCAGGGCCAGACGCGCGCCTGCATCTCCGCCGACACGGCGAAGAAGAAGCCCAGCGGGTCCACCTGGGTCCGGTGGGCGCGGAGGGCGTCGTCGCGCGTTTCGAAGAAGTCGCCGCAGTCCACCTGGGTGGTGGTTTCATGCGTGGGCGGCGGCGGGGTGTGCCCTTCGGCGTCGGCCTCAAGCCAGGCGGCCAGCCGCTGGGCGTAGGGCGACTGGAGCCCTGCCTCCTCCAGCGCAAAGTGCAGGGCACGGAAGCGTTCGGGGCTGAAGGCGCGGTCATAGTAGAGCTTGCTTGGCTCCCATGCCTCCCCGGTACCCGGATACCGCGCAGGGTCGCCGGCGGCCTCGAAGGCCTCCACCGCAACCCGGTGCGCCATGATGTGGTCCGGATGCGGGTAGCCGCCGTTTTCGTCATAGCTGACCATGACGTGCGGCTTGAAGTCCCGGACCAGCCGGACGAGCGGGGCGGCTGCCCGTTCCAGGGGCTGCAGCGCGAAGCATCCGGGCGGCAGCGGCGGCAGCGGGTCACCCTCGGGCAGGCCGGAGTCCACGAATCCCAGCCAGCGCTGCCGGATGCCCAGCAGCCGGGCGGCCTCGTTCATTTCGAGGCGGCGGGCGCCTGCCATGTCGCGCTTTGGATGGGGCTCGGCCTCCATGGCCGGGTTCTGGATGTCGCCGCGCGATCCGTCCGTGCAGGTCGCGACCATAACGTCCACACCGGCCGCGGCGTACATGGCCATGGTGGCTGCGCCCTTGCTGGACTCGTCGTCCGGGTGGGCGTGGACTGCCAGCAGGCGAAGCGTGGACGACTGGCTGGTGGACGCTGTCATCTGGGACTGCTCCTCTTTCTCCTGGGGCTGACTGCAATGCTGGCGCCGGATTTTCCCCCGGATGATCGCCACTAAACTGGAAGGGTGACTACCGAGGACAAGCCGGGCACTTCCCAGCCTGCAGACATTAGCCTAGCCAATCGCTATGGCCGTCCAAAGCGCAGGCTGTCCCGAAAGGCCGGGCGCTGGGCGGTGATCGCGGCCCTGGCGATCGGGATGGGCTTCCTGGCCTGGGTCTCCACGTCCAATTCCATGGCGTCGGTGACATACAAGGACATCGGCTACCGGACCACGGATGCCACCCAGGCAGAGGTGGACTTCCAGGTGACGCGGGAGCCCGGCACCGCGGTCAAGTGCGCCATCAAGGCCCTCGATTCCAAGTTCGCAGTGGTCGGCTGGAAGGTAGTCGACATTCCGCCGGTGGACCAGGCGGCGCAGGGCCAGAGTGCCGACGGCGGGCGCACCCTCGCCCAGCGGGTTGTCCTCCGCACCGAATCGCAGGCGGTCTCGGGCGTCGTGGACAGCTGCTGGATCCCGAAGCCCGCTGCCTCCTAGGCCCCCGGGCCCACGCAACGCCCACAGAAACGGGCAGCAAAAAGAACCATGTGACCCACGCCGCTTGGTTATTGGGTTTACTCCACAGGATTGACTACAATGGATCAATACCTTTACCCCGCTGAGATGGTTACTGAGTTCCACAGGTGGCCACCGTGGCGGGGTGTTTGTTTGTAAGACCGCTTGTACACCCACTAGAGGAGAAGTCCGTGTCTACCACTAACAGCGCGCCTGCAGCTTGGCTTACCCAGGAAGCTTTTGACCGCCTGAAGGCAGAGCTGGACCACCTTTCCGGCCCCGGCCGCGCGGAAATCGTCCAGAAGATCGATGCTGCGCGTCAGGAGGGAGACCTCAAGGAGAACGGCGGCTACCACGCTGCGAAGGAAGAGCAGGGCAAGATCGAGGCCCGCATCCGCCAGCTGACCGTGCTGCTGCGCGACGCCCACGTCGGCGAGGCACCGGCCGACGACGGAATCGTCGAGCCCGGCATGATCGTCGTCGCCCACATCGCCGGTGACGAGGAAACCTTCCTGCTCGGCTCCCGCGAAATCGCCGGCGACTCCGACCTGGACGTCTTCAGCGAGAAGTCCCCGCTCGGTGCCGCGATCATGGGCCACAAGGAGGGCGACAAGCTCAGCTACACCGCCCCGAACGGCAAGGACATCTCGGTGGAGATCATCTCCGCCAAGCCCTACTCGGGCTAGTACCGCTTCCGTCCGCGGTCCCAGCAAACGCACGACGCCGGCCTCCCCACTCCGGGGACGGCCGGCGTCGTGCGTTAATCGCCTTGGTTATCCTTCGCCGCCAAGCGCGGCCGCGCGCCGCTGGTGCGCCTAACGGCGTGAGGCCCGTGCCCGCAGCACGACGGCTGCCAGGACGCCGCCCGCGGCGCCGCCGAGGTGGGCCTGCCAGGACACGTACCCTGCCACGTTCGGAATGATCCCGAAAAGGATGCTGCCGTAGGCCAGGAACAGCACCACCGAGAGCAGGATCTGCCACCAGCTGCGGTTGAAGAACCCGCGCACCAGGAGAAACGCGAACAGGCCGAAGACCAGGCCGGACGAGCCCACGGTGACCCCGCCGGCACCGAACAGCCAGACGGCCAGCCCCGAGCCCAGCCAGCTGCAGGCGACGGCCGTGAGGAAAACCCGGAGTCCGGACAGGAACACCAGGAACCCGAAGATGATCAGCGGCAGGGCATTGGACAGCACGTGGTTGAGGTTGGCGTGCAGCAGCGGGAAGGTGAACACGTCCAGGATGCCGTCGGCGCTTCTGGGCCGGAGCCCGAAGACGCCGTTCAGCGAGTGCAGCAGCACCGTGTTGAGCAGCTCGATGGCGAACAGCAGCACCACGAAGGATCCCACCACCAGCAGTCCGCCCTTCGCACGGGCGGCGGCCGTTTCCCTGGTGGCGGGCGCCTCTCCCGGGCTGTGCAGCATCCCGGCTCCTAGTGCACCACGATCGGCTGGAAGCCCTCCGCGCGCAGGGCGCCGAGGACCTGTTCGCCGTGCTCGTGGCCCTTGGTTTCAAGGTTCACCGTGATGGAGACGTCGCCCATGCTGATGGACCCGCCCACGCGGGTGTGGTCAAGGCCGGTCACGTTGGCGTCGTTCTCGGCGATGATGCGCGCGATGGTGGCCAGCGAACCCGGGCGGTCATCGAGCATCATCCGCACGGTCATGTACCGGCCGGCGGCGGAGAGGCCCCGCTGGATCACCTTGAGCATCAGCATCGGGTCGATGTTGCCGCCGGAGAGGACGACGGCGGTGGTCCCCGGGTTCTCGATCTTGCCGTCCATGAGGGCAGCCACGCCCACCGCACCGGCAGGCTCCACCACCATCTTGGCGCGTTCCAGCAGGAAGATCAGGGCCCGGGCCAGGGAGTCTTCGCTGACGGTAACCACATCGTCTACCAGCTCGCGGATGATGCTGAACGGCAGCTGCCCGGGCCGGCCCACGGCAATGCCGTCAGCCATGGTGGACACCTTCTTGAGCGGCACCAGGGCGTCTGCTGCCAGCGACGGCGGGTAGGCGGCCGCGTTTTCTGCCTGCACGCCGATGATGCGGATTTCGCGGCCGAGTTCCTTGGCGCGGGCCTTGACGGCCACCGCGACGCCGGCCAGCAGGCCGCCGCCTCCGACGCCCATCAGGATGGTGTCGACGTTGGGGACCTGTTCGAGGATCTCCAGGCCCAGGGTCCCCTGGCCGGCCACGACGTCCACGTTGTCGAAGGGGTGGACGAAGACCGCTCCGGTATCGTCGGCGTACCGCTGGGCCTCGGCGAGGGCCTCATCCACGTTGTGCCCGTGCAGGACCACTTCGGCGCCGTGGCTGCGCGTGGCGGCGAGCTTGGGCAGCGCGACGCCGAGCGGCATGTAGATCCGGGCCTTGATGCCCAGGCTCTTGGCGGCGACGGCCACGCCCTGCGCGTGGTTGCCGGCGGAGGCCGCCACCACGCCGCGCTTCTTGTCGGATTCGGAGAGGCGGGCCATCCGCACATAGGCGCCGCGCACCTTGAAGGAGCCGGCGCGCTGCAGGTTCTCGCACTTGAAGTAGACCTCGCCGCCCACCATGCCGCCCAGGGCCCGGGAGGATTCCACCGGGGTCCGCGCAATAATCCCGTCCAGCAGCTTCTGCGCCTCAAGGACATCGTCCAGCGTGACGGGAAGGCTTTCAGGGGTGTTCACGAACTATTCTCCTTTGGGTGATTCGACGTCGGCACCGGGGGCGGCGTTGCCGCCCGTGGCGCCGTGTGCAGTGCCGGCAGGGTTGCCGTGGCTGGAATGCGAGCCCGGCAGCCGGACGTCCCTGAAGGTGGTGTCCTCATCGGCAGAGGCCAGGTCTGCGGTACCCGCGGCAGCCGGCACAAGTTCATGTTCCCACGTTCTGGCGGCAATATACCGAATCGCCGAATTTGCTACGGCCAGGATGGGCACCGAGAACAGGGCACCGGGGATGCCGGCCAGGTAGGAACCGGCGGCAACGGACAGGATCACGGCCACCGGATGCAGGGCGACGGCCTTGCCCATGACCAACGGCTGCAGGATGTGGCTTTCCAGCTGCTGCACCAGCAGCACGATGCCCAGCATGATCAGCGCATTGACCGGACCGTTGGCCACCAGGGCGAGCAACACCGCGATGACACCCGTCACGAGCGCGCCCACCACGGGGATGAAGGAACCAATGAACACCAGCACGCCCAGCGGCAGTGCCAGCGGGACACCGATGATAGCGGCGCCGACGCCGATGCCGACGGCATCCACGAAAGCTACGAACAGCTGGATCCGCGCGTAGCTGACCATGGACGTCCAGCCGCGCCGGCCGGCGCCGTCGGCCGGGACGCGCGCCTGCCGCGGCAGGAGCCGGACCAGGAAGGACCAGATGCGGCTGCCTTCCAGGAGGAAGAAGATCAGGATGAACAGGGCCAGGACAAGTCCCGCCGCGAAGTGCCCCGCAGTGCTCCCGAAGGACAGTGCGCCGCTAAGGATGCTGCTGCTGTTGTTCTGCAGCGCGGCCGTGGCCTCCTTGATGTACTGGTCGATCTGGGTGGCAGTAAGGTGAAGCGGGCCCTCGGCCAGCCAGTCCTGGACCTGCTGGACACCGGTCAGCGCCTGGCCCCACAGCTCCTGGAATCCGAGGGCCAGCTGCCTGCCCACGAGGGCCAGGGAGCCGGCGATGAGTCCGATGAAGCCCAGGACCGTGATGGCGACCGCGGCCCCGTTGGGGATGCGCGACTTCCGCAGCCACCCCACCACCGGGCTCAGCAGGCCGGCCAGCAGCGCCGCCACCATGACGGGAATGATGAGGAAACTGACCTTGGCCAGCAGCCAGACCAGGGCCCCGGTCATCAGCAGGATCAGGCCCAGCCGCCACGCCCATGCCGCCGCTATGCGCACCCCGTAGGGGATGTCCTGCTCCAGGTCACGGTCGGTGCGGATGCGCCGCGGCTCCAGCCGGCCGAAGGGCCGGGCCGGGTTTGCTGTACTTGCCCTGCCCGTGGCACCGGCGCTCGTCGTGGCTGCGCCGGCGCTGCCCGTCGCGCTGGCACTCGTGTTGGCGGCGTTCTCTGGTGTGGCGTCCCTTGCTGGCGTCATAGCCCAATACTTCCCTAGCCGCCCGGCTATGGGAAACAGGGCTCGCCCGTCCTAGCCCAGGTCGGCGCGGATGCCCCACGTGACGGTGAACGAGTCCCCGGGCGCCAGCCAGCGGAGGCTGTCCCCGGAGTTGAAGGCATTCGCCGGCCCCGTCATCGGTTCCAGTGCCACAGCCGCGGGCCGGCCCGGGTAGATGCGGCTGACGAACACGTGGACAAACGGGCACGTCTCGTCCTGCCACAGGCTCACGCTGCGGCCGTCCGGCGCCGTCAGCGTGTGGCGGGCGATCCCGCCGTCGAACTTCAGATCCGTCAGGGCGGCGTCGAGATCCAGGTCCCCCACGGTCCTGCCCTGCCGAAGGTCGCTGTCCGCGGATACAGGTTCCGAGCTGCGCGGGATGAGGCGTTCGTCCGCCACCAGCCGCGTCGCGGCGTCCACCGTCAGCGTGAGCTCCTCGGAGGGGACATCGCCGATCCGGAGGTACGGGTGGGCGCCCAGCACGAACGGCGCCTCGGCTTCGGAGTCGTTGACCAGGGTCTGCCTCACCTCCAGGCCCAGGTCTTCTGCCAGGGAGTACTCCACGCGGTGCCGCACCAGGAACGGGTAGCCGTGCTGGGGGAACACCGGCGCCTCGAGAGTCACGGCAAACTCGGATTCAGCGACGAGGGAGTACGACGCATTCCGCAGGAGCCCGTGGCTGGCATTGTTTTTGGAAACCTCGGTGATGTCCAGCTGCTGCTTCTTGCCGTTCAGGTGCCAGACGCCGTCCTCCACCCTGTTCGCCCAGGGCGCCAGGGTGATGCCCGTGGCGCCGGGCGGAATGTCGGAATCCCCGTAGGACTCCGTCAGCTGGACCTCCCCGCGGCTGTACCACCGCAACCCGGCAGCCAGCTCGGTGACCACGGCGAGCGCGTCGCCCCGCCTGAGCTCGTACTGCCTGCCCGTGGCGTAGCGCCGCTGGGTCCTCGGGGATTCGCTGGTCTCGGAAGTCATGCCGGAAGTCATGGACCTACCGTACAACGCACACAGCACCGCGCACGCGCGCCCGCCAGGACCAGCACTTGTTATCTTTTGTTAGAAACTATTTGTTTTTGAGCGTTTTGTGCCACAATGGGAACAGGCACAAACAGTGACGGGGCTCACGCGATAACCAGCGGCCCACCCGGCCCGCCGAGCCCCTCGGCGGGCCGGGTCAACAGGAAAGGAGGAGCAGCGTGCTCGCAACACAGCGGCAGCACCTCATCCTCCAGGAACTCGACGCCGAAGGCACCGTCCGGGTGGCCGAGCTCGCAGAGCTGCTCCGCGTCTCCGAGATGACCGTCCGGCGCGACATCGATGCGCTCGACGCCGGGGGCCTGCTGCTGCGGGTCCACGGCGGCGCCACCCGCCCGGCCGCCTTTAGCGCCATTGAACCGGGGTTCGGCGCGAAGTCGGCCCGGGAAGCGGACGCGAAACGGGCCATCGCCGCGGAGGCGCTGACGCTGCTCCGCCCCGGCATGACCCTGCTGGTTTCCGGCGGCACCACCACCCACGAACTCTCGCGGCTGCTCCCGCGGGATCTCGGGCTCACGGTGGCCACCAACTCCCTCATGGTGGCCAGTGCGCTGGCGCCGGACAGCCAGGGAGGCAACCGCGCGGACGGCGGAATCCGCACCGTGGTCCTTGGCGGCCAGCGCACGCCGTCCGAGGCCCTTGTGGGTCCGGTGACGGTGCACGCCCTGGACGGCCTGCACGCCGACCTGTGCTTCATGGGCGTGCACGGCTTCGACCCGAAGGCCGGCATCACCTCGCCGAACCTCCTCGAGTCCGAGGTCAACGCCGCCATGATAGCGGCATCGGACAAGCTGGCCGTGCTCGCCGACGCCACCAAGTACGGAACCGTGGCGCTTGCCGGGATTGCCCCGCTGTCCGCCGTTGGCGTCCTCATCACCGACGACCGGATCAGCACAAGCCCCGCCGGCCCTGACGCCGAGAGGCTGCTCCGGCAGTCCGTCGGCGAGCTGCGGCTGGCACCCATGAAACAAACCCCGGCCCCCTCTGCACCAGACCCAACTACTCTCCCTCCCAGCCTCCCGGACGGCCAGCCGCCGTCGGCTACCGCGTTCAAAGGACACGACGCATGACCCACATCACCAGCACCCAGCTCGCCGACGGCCGCGAATTGCTCTACTTCGACGACGCCGGCTCAACCCGCGCGCGCTCCGTTGAAGAGGCTCCGGACCGCAGGGACCTTCCGCCCCGCGGGGAGCCCGGCGAAGTCAGATATGACGCGCTGACCGGCGAGTGGGTGGCGGTGGCGGCACACCGGCAGACACGCACCCACCTGCCGCCCGCGGACCAGTGCCCCATCTGCCCCACCACGGACTCCAACCCGTCCGAGATTCCCGCGCCGGACTACGACGTCGTGGTGTTCGAGAACCGGTTTCCCTCCCTCGGCCCGGCCCTGGGTCCGGTCCCCGCCAACCCGGGCTGGGGCACCACCGGGCCGGCCTTCGGGCGGTGCGAGGTTGTCACCTTCACCCCGGAGCACACGGGATCCTTCAGCGGCCTGAGCGAGACCCGGGCCCGCACCGTGGTGGAGGCCTGGGCGCACCGGACGGCGGCACTCAGCGCGCTGCCCGGCATCAAACAGGTTTTTCCGTTCGAGAACCGGGGTGCGGACATCGGCGTCACCCTGCACCACCCGCACGGCCAGATCTACGCCTACCCCTACGTCACGCCGCGCGGCGCCGTCATGGGCGCCGCCGCGCGCAGATTTTATGACGACGCCGGCGGGCGGCAGACGCTGACCGGCTCGCTGCTGCGCTCCGAACGGGAGGACGGCAGCCGGATGGTGATGGAAAGTGACAGCTTCAGCGCGTATGTTCCGTTCGCTGCCCGGTGGCCGCTGGAGATCCACCTCGTTCCGCACCGCCAGGTCCCGGACCTGGCCGGGCTGACCGGGGAGGAGAAGGACGAGCTGGCCCACGTCTACCTCGACCTGCTGAAGCGACTCGATGCCCTCTACCCCACTCCGACGCCCTACATTTCGGCCTGGCACCAGGCCCCGGTGGATGACCTGCTGCGCCCCGCCAGCTACCTGCACCTGCAGCTGACCTCCCCGCGCCGCGCGGCGGACAAGCTCAAGTTCCTGGCCGGTTCCGAGGCGGCCATGGGCGCCTTCATCAACGACACCACCCCGGAACTGGTGGCGGAGCGGCTCCGCTCGGTGACCGTTCCGGCATCCCCGGCCGAGGCGCTCGCTCCGGCTGCACCCGGCCTGATCGAACCTGACCTCACCCAAGGAGCCCACGCATGACTGCCCCCGCCACCGCCACCGACCTCGAGGCCCGGTTCTCCGCTGCGTTCGGCCGCCAGCCCGACGGCGTGTGGCAGGCCCCCGGCCGGGTCAACCTCATCGGCGAGCACACGGACTACAACGAGGGCTTCGTGCTGCCGTTCGCCATCGACAGGACCGCCCGCGTGGCCGTGGGCGTCCGCCCGGACTCAACCATCCGGCTGCTCTCGACCTACGGCGACCAGGGAGTCACAACGGCGGACACCGCTTCACTGGAGGCCGGGAGGGCAAAGGGCTGGACCAAGTACCCGCTGGGCGTCATCTGGTCCCTGCAGCAGCGCGGC
Organism: Arthrobacter sp. NPDC058097; assembly: GCF_042884885.1. Lineage (NCBI taxonomy): Bacteria > Bacillati > Actinomycetota > Actinomycetes > Micrococcales > Micrococcaceae > Arthrobacter > Arthrobacter sp. NPDC058097. The sequence goes on along the minus strand of NZ_JBHVSZ010000005.1, from coordinate 2,256 downwards.
ATCGACGTTCCCGGGCTTGACCTGCTGCTGGATTCCGATGTGCCGCTCGGCGCCGGGCTGTCCTCCTCGCACGCCATTGAATGCGCGGTGATCTCGGCGCTCAACGACCTCACCGGCGCAGGCCTGGCCCCGGAGGACATGGTGCTGGCCACCCAGCGCGCGGAGAACGACTTCGTCGGCGCGCCCACGGGCATCATGGACCAGTCCGCGTCACTGCGCGGCTCGAAGGGCCACGCCGTGTTCCTGGACTGCCGCGACCAGAGCGTGCAGCTGGTCCCCTTCGAGGCCGAGGCCGCGGGCCTGGTCCTGCTGGTCATCGACACCAAGGTCTCCCATTCCCATGCCGACGGCGGCTATGCCTCCCGCCGGGCGTCCTGTGAGCTCGGCGCCGAAGTGCTGGGCGTCAGGGCGCTGCGCGACGTCACGCCGGGAGATCTGGAAGAGGCCAGCGGACTGCTGGACGAGGTCACGTTCCGCCGCGTCAGGCATATCGTCACCGAGAACGACCGTGTGCTGCAGACCGTCGAAGTCCTGGGGCAGCAGGGTCCCTCGGCCATCGGCGACCTGCTCGACGCCAGCCATGCATCCATGCGCGACGACTTCGAGATCTCCTGCGCCGAACTGGACCTCGCCGTCGACACCTCCAGGGCGAACGGTGCGATCGGCGCCCGGATGACCGGCGGAGGTTTTGGCGGCGCCGCCATCGCCCTGACTCCGGTGAGCGAGGAGCAGCAGGTGCGTGCCGCCGTCGTACGGGCCTTCGCGGAGGCGGGGTACACGGCACCGGAAATCTTCACGGTCACCCCGGCAGCCGGGGCGATGCGGCTGGCGTAGCGCCCCGCTGTTAACAGACCCGGCGGCGGGCGTAGGCTGGTCGCATGTCTGAGGCAGTCATTGTTTCAACCGCCAGGAGCCCGATCGGCCGCGCCTTCAAGGGCTCACTGAAGGACGAGCGGCCGGACGATATGGCAGCCGCCATGGTCCGGGCGGCGCTGGCCAAACTGCCGGCGTTCGACCCCACCGGGGACAGCGGGCCGGGCCTGGACGACCTGTACCTCGGCTGCGCCGAACCGAGCGGCGAGGCGGGCTCCAACATGGCCCGCGTCGTCACCATCCTCACCGGCCTGGACAACGTGCCCGCCGCGACGGTCAACAGGTTCTGCGCCTCCAGCCTGCAGACCCTGCGGATGGCCTTCCATGCCATCCGCGCGGGCGAGGGGCAGGCGTTCGTGGCGGCCGGCGTCGAAGCCGTGTCGCGCTACCAGGACTGGGCCGGCGCGGGCGAGACCGGGGCCCGGAACCACAACCCGCTGTTCGAGCCGGCCCGCCAGCGCACGGCCGCGCGCGCCGAGTCGAACACGCCGTGGACGGATCCGCGGCTGGGCGGCCGGATGCCGGATATCTACATCGCCATGGGCCAGACCGCCGAGAACGTGGCCACGTCCTACGGGATCAGCCGCGCGGACCAGGACGAGTGGGCCGTGCTGAGCCAGAACCGGGCCGAGGCCGCCATTGCCTCCGGCTTCTACACCCGCGAAATCACGCCGTACGAGCGGCGCGACGGCACGGTGGTGGACCGGGACGATTCGCCGCGGCCGGGCGTGACCCTCGACGCCGTCGGCGCCCTGCAGCCGGTTTTCCGCCGGGAGGGCACGGTCACGGCAGGCAATGCGTGCCCGCTCAACGACGGCGCCGCCGCCCTGGTGGTCATGAGCTACGACCTGGCCCGCGACCTGGGGCTGGAACCGCTGGCCAAAATCGTCTCCACCGCCGCCACCGCCCTGTCCCCCGAACTGATGGGGATGGGCCCGGTGGAAGCCTCCCGGCAGGCGCTGGCCCGGGCCCGCCTGGACATGCACGACATCGACCTCGTGGAGCTCAACGAGGCCTTCGCCGTGCAGGTGGTGGCCAGCGCGCGCGAACTGAAGATCGACCCCGAGAAGCTCAACGTGCACGGCGGCGCCATCGCGCTGGGCCATCCGTTCGGCATGACCGGCGCCCGGATGACCACCACACTGCTCAACGGCCTGCGCGAGAAGGACGGAACGCTGGGCCTCGCAACCCTGTGCGTCGGCGGCGGGCAGGGCATGGCCGTGGTGCTGGAGCGCCTCACCTAGCCTCGTCCTTTGGAGTTTTTGTCCACTTGTCGCGACTTTAGAACCGGCAAAGTCATATGGTCGTAGCAACGCTCTGATAGATGGAGCGTTCAGATGCCAAAGTTGTTTCCCGTCAGTGCCCGTGGTGATTTCCTCGATT
>NZ_JBHVSZ010000004.1:123722-374265 GCF_042884885.1 Arthrobacter sp. NPDC058097 | reverse complement strand
CAGGCTGCGGCCCAGCCGTCCGGCCAGGAGGCCGGCGCCTGCCGCGAGGAGCAGGAAGGTCCCGGGGCGCTGCCGGGCGAAGGACTTGACCTCGTTCAGGAGTGAGCCGGGGTCGCGGTTGTCCAGCCAGGATGCGACCGACTCGGAGCGGTCGGCGGCCTGGCGGATGAGGTCCGCGGCCACGCCCTGCTGGTCCGGTGCGTCCGCCATGGTGCGCAACTGCGAGGAGATGTTGCGGATGCCCTCGGCGGCCTTGGTCTGCTGGGTGCCGGCCTGGTCTGTGAGGTCCGACTTCGCCTGGTGCAGCAGGTCCCGTGCGCTGTTCTTGGCTTCGTAGGCGACGTTCTTCGCCTCGGTCTTGGCCGTATCGGCCACATTCTGGGCGGCCCCGGCAGCGTGGCCGGCCACGTTCGCGGCCTCATCCTTCGCCACGTCCTTCTTGGAGGAACTGTCATCCTGGTAGCCGGTGGTGCCCGGGTAGTCAGTGGTGCCCGCGCCGGTGGTGCCGTAGCCGTTGGTGCCCGTTTCAGTTGTGCCGTAGCCCGTGGTGCCCGAGCCTGCGGTGCCCAGGCCCGTGGTTTCGGTGCCGAATGGGTTCTCGGTCATCATTGCTCTCTTTCCTTTGAGGGTTAGCTGCTGCTGATGAACCAGCACTCAGCAATAGTAAGCATGATTACCATCTAATAGTAAGTAGACTTCCTACATGGTTTCAAAATTGTTGGATGGCACCCGCCCGGCCGAGGGGCGGGCCGAAACGTATGCTTGAAAGATGAGCGCTCCAGCCGCATCAACCGTCACCTTCGAAAGCCGCTTCGCCACGGAGCTTGCCGAGATGGCCATCCCCTGGAAGGCCGAGGAGGTCCCTGCCCCGAGGCTGCTCGTCCTAAATGAGCCGCTGGCCGCCGAGCTGGGCTTCGACCCGGAGTTCCTGGCAAGCCCGGAAGGGCTGCCGCTGCTCATCGGCAATGCAGTGCCCGACGGCGCCACTCCCGTTGCGCAGGCCTACTCCGGCCACCAGTTTGGCTGGTTTGCGCCGCGGCTGGGGGACGGCCGTGCGCTGCTGCTCGGCGAGATTTCCGACGTCGAAGGACGCCTCCGTGACATCCACCTGAAAGGCTCCGGCCGCACCCCCTTCGCCCGGGGCGGCGACGGGTTCGCCGTCGTGGGGCCGATGCTGCGCGAATACATCGTCAGCGAGGCGATGCACGCCCTCGGCATCCCCACCACCCGGTCACTCGCCGTCGTGGCCACGGACCGTTCCGTCCAGCGGGAGACGGTGCTGCCCGGGGCGGTGCTTACGCGCGTCGCGAGCAGCCATCTGCGGGTGGGAAGTTTCCAGTATGCCCGGGTCGCCGGTGACGGGGGGCTCCTGCGCCGCCTTGCGGACCACGCCATCGCGCGCCACTATCCGGACGCCGCCCAGGCGGACAATCCGTATCTCGCCCTGTTCGATGCCGTGATTAGCGCCCAGGCCTCGCTCGTGGCCCGGTGGATGCTGGTGGGCTTTATCCACGGGGTTATGAATACGGACAACATGGCCATCTCGGGGGAGACCATCGACTACGGCCCGTGCGCCTTCATGGACGCCTTCGACCCCGCCACGGTCTACAGCTCGATCGACGAGAACGGCCGCTACGCCTACGCCAACCAGCCCCTCATCGCGGAGTGGAATCTGACCCGACTGGCGGAGGCGCTCCTACCGCTGTTCAACGACGATGAAGAGCGTGCGGTGGAGCAGGCGCAGGAATCACTGGCCGCTTTCCGCGAGCAGTACAGCGGCGCGTGGTTCGCCGGCATGAAGGCGAAGCTTGGATTGGACGGCAGCATCGCTGAGGGCGCGGCTTCGCCCGTGATTGACGAACTGCTGGCGCTGCTCAAGGCGGGGCGCCTCGACTACACGTCGTTCTTCCGCCGGCTTGGAAGCGTTGCCCGCGGCAACGCGCAGCCGGCGGGGGATCCGGCCGCGGAGCCGGACGGCCTCGCTGCCTGGGCCGGGCGGTGGCGGGCCCTGAACCCCGACGCCGGCCTGATGGACCGGGTCAACCCGGCCTATGTGCCCCGCAACCACCTTGTTGAGGAAGCGCTCAGCTCGGCAACGGACGGTGACCTTGACCCGCTCCGGCGGTTGCTGGAGACGGTGACGGACCCCTATAACGAGCGTCCCGGCGTCGAACGTTACGCAGAGGCTGCGCCGGAAAGCTTTGGACCGTACCGGACCTTCTGCGGAACCTGACCTACGGGCCGGGGTGGACGAGGGTGTCCGGGTCAAGCTCGCTGGCCGGTGCGTCGGCGAGTCCCTGCGGCGTGAGGTCCAGCTCGTCCAGAGCGACCATGGCTGCGGTCGGGGCGGCGTTCAGCCCGGCACCCGGGGCAATGTTGTTCGTCATGGTTCTCTGTCTCCTGAAGTAAGCGGGACGTGCATTTGTGTGCTGACTCGCTATTTTCCTTGGAAATGCCGTGCGCGCCAAACTTGCTCGGCGGCGCAAAATGCTGTAGCCGGGTCCGATCCAACCTGCCCGGGACCTCCGCGGTGAGGTAATTCCCGACGGCGGCAGCCCTCTGATGCGCAGGCCGTTGCGGCCCGCTTGAAGGCGGTTTTGTGACGGCCGGTTACACCTCTCCGCCGTCGATGATGTCGCGCGAAAGCTGGTGCAGCGGTTCATTCCTGCGCCGCGAGGCACTTATGAGCGTGGCGAGGGCCTGGTCGCGGTTGATATGGAGTCGTTCCATGACGATTCCCGTGGCTGTCCCGATGGCGTCGCGGGCGCCAAGTGCGCCGATGAGCCCGTCGCTGAGGCGCTGCGCCGTGTCGCGGGCCTGGGTGTTGGCAAGCATGAGTGCGGCGGGCCGTGCTAGCAGTTCGAGCAGGCGGATGGCCTTGGAATCGAAGCCGTTTGGAAGGGGGGAATACACTTTCAGGGCCCCAATGGCGCCGTCGGGCGTTGATAGCGGCGTGCTGATCACCGAGCGCAGGGGCAGGTCCGTGATGGCGCGGCTCCAGGCCGGCCAGCGGTGGTCGGTGCGGCAGTCATCGACCGTCACGGTTGCCTGCTGGGCCCAGGCGGTCAGGCACGGCCCCTGCCCAAGGTCGTACTGGAGCTGGTCTGCCCGCAGGATGTCGGGATCGGTGAAGGCCGTGCTGGTGCGCCGGCCGCGTGTATCCATCAGGCTGACGCCGGCACCGAGGGTCCCCGGGATGGCTTCCTTCAGGGCCTGGGCGAGCGCGGACACGGCCTCGTCGACTGTTTCGTGGGTCAGCAAGAGGTCGGCGATCCGGGCGGTGAGTGCCGCGAGTTCGTCGGCGAGGGGCAGGTTGGCCTGCATCAGAGCCTGGTTAAGGGATGGCGGCAGGGCCCGCGGAGACCTGGCCGGCCGGGCAGGAGTACACCGGGCCGTGCAGAAGTGGCTGCTGAAACAGGCACGGGCTTTAATTCCTCTCCTGAATGCGCAGAGTGCCGTTCCGGTGACAGACTGCCGCGTGGAAAACGTTTAAGACAATTATTTCAGTGCAGGACGCCTGCCGCGAGGGGGTACCGGCCCTTGAATCGCAACGATTTTCTGCCGGAAATGCCGGGTTCCGAAAAATGCCAGATTCATTGCGTCGGCGTGGCTTCTGTGAGGGGATAATCGGTTAAGGACACGTGTATATCTGTCAGATTGGGGCAATGGTGACGGAACGTGGGGGACTCGGAGTGCGGGTCGCGGCTGGTGAGGCGGAGCTGTTCAAGGTGCTGGCTCATCCCGCCAGGGTCCGGGTTCTGGCTGTGCTCGCGTCGGGGCCGGCTTCCGTGGCGGAGCTGTGTTCAGCCACGGGACTGAAACCTTCGCATCTGGCCGGCCAGCTTGCACAGTTGCGGGCTCAGCACCTGGTGACTGGCCGCCGGGCCGGCGGCCGGCTCCAGTACTGGCTGGCCTTCTCTGAAATTGCAGACCTGCTCGCCGCTGCCGAGTCCGTGTTGAGTGCCCGGGCGGCGGCCGATTCGGGCGGCCTGGCCGGCATTGGCGCATCCCGTGCACGATCCGGGACCATCCTGACGGAGGAGTCTGCAGCTGTGCTGGAGGAGTCCCTGAACCGGCGCGCCCTGATAACCGACGCCGTCCGGTCCGTCAGTGCCCGGACCGGCCGCAGCTCGGAGCAGGCCCTGGCGGGACTCCTCACGGAGGCGCGCGAGCGCAGCCTCACGCTTGCCGAGGTGTCCAGGGAAGCGGTCGCGGAACGCGGAGCCGACTGACCTGCCGACGGCTCAAAAAGCCGGCCCGGGCGAACTCCGGCAGGTTCCGATTTGCGCACTAAGCGTTCGTGCTATTGACGGGGTGCCACCGCTGGGCGAGACTCGTAATTGAGGAATTGATGAATTCATCGTTTCTTCAATCCTCTCCATTGGGGGCCCTCTGCTCCGGCAGGCGCAGAGGGGCCGGAGCGTCGCGGGGCAAGTGGACATTCGCCACCGCCCGGGGGCCGCGGATTAGACGGAAAGGGGCCGGAACAGCGCGGTTCCGTCCCCTTTCCGATTCCAGTGGCGAAGCTGCGCGAGTCCGGGACTTTGCGGGTCCGGAGCTGCGCGACCCCTGAACTACTACTGGCGTTCGAAGAGGCTTAAGATATTGCCTTCGCTGTCCAGGAACCAGGCGGCCTTGCCGCCGTCTGTTGTGGCAATCCCGTTCTCGGTCTTCAGCCCCGGGAAATCGTATTCCTCGAACACGACGCCGCGGCCCTGCAATTCCTGAACGTCCCGCTCGACGTCGTCGGTCACCCAGCCCATCTGGGTGTTCTTTGCGGTGCCCGCGTTGTCAGTCTGGTACACCAGGAACCTGGTCCCGTTGCCGCATTCGTACATGACGTTGTCGTCTGCGGGTTCCACCGGTTCCAGTCCCAGCTTGTCCCGGTAGAACTCCTTCGCCCTGCCTACATCCTTCGCCGGAAGGACAGCCGCGATTTGTAGGTCCTTGAGCATGACAGTTCACTCCTCGTTGAGTTAATGCGCTGTTGGGTTGATGGCGATGGTCCCCCTGATCGGTGCCGGGAGCGGACTGGCGTCCGTGCCCGGGCCGCGTCGCCGCCCGTTTCGCCGAGAGCCGGGTGGCCACCTGGGACCCTTTCGCGCCTCTCCGGCAAACGCCGGTGCGGGGGTCCCCGAAGTTTATGGGGACATTATGGAACCGAATTGCCACCTGCGGATATAGGACGCGGAGACGGGAAAGCACGACGGCGGCCGGCCGGGTGCCGTGGGCTCGTGCGGGACCCGCCAACGTCCGGCGAAGATGCGCTAGGCGCGCGACTCAAGGCCGTGCGCCGTCAGCGGACCCACGGGGCAGAGCCTGTTCACCGTCTCCGTGAGTTGCCGCGGACGGAAAGGCTTGATCAGGTACGCGGCGGCCCCCGACGCCATGCCGGCCATCTCGTCGTCGAGCTCTGCCCTGGCGGTGATTAACAGCATGGGTGCCTCGGAGCGGGCGCGGATGTGCTGCGCCACCTCGAGGCCGTCCATGTCCGGCAGGTTCAGGTCCACCGTTACCAGGACGGGGTGGTGCTCCCACGCCGCGGCGACGCCGTCAACACCGTTGCCCACGGCATGAACATCAAATCCGATCCGCCTCAGAAGAAGAGTGAGCAGATCGCGAATATCCTTGTCATCCTCGATGACCAGGCAAAGCCCCGTGAACCCAACGTGCCCCCCGGCCTTTAGTAGGTGTGGACAGTGTAAGACGGAAACCTCAAGAAGTGCATGTCCGGGGCACGAAAAAGCCCCGCACCATTGTGAAGGCGGTGCGGGGCTTCCCGGGGACGACCATCCGCATGGGGGAATAGGATGGGGCCCCGCATAAAGTTACCCGTGCGTAGGTTTGTCCTTCAACTGTACGATCCCCGTCAGTCCGGCAGTTCCATCTGGAAACCGCACGTACACCTGAGGACTCGCGTGGACAGGTAAACGTCCAGGGTGTCGTCCGCCGTGCCTTCTGTGGATAGCGGTGCGGACAGCCTGCGGACCTCCGATTCCGCCTTGGCCATGGGCTGCCCACAGTGCATGTAATGGCCGCCGAAGATGAGCACGTCCCCTCGTTGCTCGCGCCGGCCCAGGACCGCGGACAGCTCGGTAACCTGGGCAGGATGTTCGCTGAAGCGCCGGCACCGGCTGCACGTGTAGGCAACCAGGACGACGTCGGTGGGACAGTCCGGGATACTCATCACCGATCTGATAGTTAAGTAGCGGTCGGTGCCGCACCTGGTGCATCTCACCGGCAAAACGCGGGCCCGGTCGGCCCCGTCGGAGCGGAAGTCGGGTGATCTGAGTGACATGGTCAGCTCGCAAGCGGATAGCTGGCCATGATGTAGTCGGCTGCGGCGCGTCCCTTCATCCGCCGCCGGGTGCCGCGGAGGTTGACCCGGCACCGGCGCATGCCGGCCCGGAAGGACGAGTCGGATTTGGGTGTCAGTCCCTGGATCAGGCACCAGCTCGTGTATAGCCCGTACAGGCAGTCGGGCCCCAGCGGGCTGTCGGTGTCGGGCGCGGGGGAGGTGGCGTCGGAAAGGAATTTCTGGAAATGCGAGGGGGCCATGGCAGGCTCTTTCCTCAGGTGCAGGGTGGCCGCCGTGAGGCTGCAGCGACGAAACCTTCTGGCGCTGCACAACGCCGGAAGGGGTCCCCCGCGGAATGATGGCGGGAGTTCCTTAATAGAACTTACCCCCCGGTAGCTCCCTTGTACATAGGAGGCCTCAGTTCCCACTGGCTGGCGCGGGGCCGGCGGCGGACTGGGTTAGGCAGCCAGGTCCCGGAGGGTGGACCAAGGGCCACCGCCGCCGGCCTGCATCAAGTTTCGGCTTTCCTCCTTGGAAGAACTTTGGAGTTCCTTTGAGCCCGCGCGGGAGAGCGGGGGGTTTCGCAGGGATCGCCCCAAGGTGTCCCAGCTATTTCCCCACGTCAGCGGGCCATGGTGGCACTGTCCTGAAGGGAACGGAATCCGCGCCCCGAACCTTCAGAACTGCCGGGTCCGCACGCACTCCCCCCCTCGCGCGGCGGACCCGGCAACACCCTCCCTCGGCCCCGCCCGAAAATGACATGGCGTGTTGCACAGGCCACGTTCACAGGCTGTTCACCCCGAGCTGGTTCCATTAAGGCATGGACGCGAACGCTGGCAACGATCACGACGCCGACCTTCCGGCGTTGTGGGGAATGCTGACCCCGGGGGCGGAGACAGAGATCCGGAAACCGGGCGGCCCCGCCCGCGCCGGTGTTGCCGGCAGCGTGCCCCTTGACGGCTCGGTCGTCTTCTCCTGGCTCGACGGGCAGTCAGCGCGCAGGCTGCATTTTGCCGGAGACCCGCTGGTGGTCCTGCCGGAACTGGAGCACACGGAGGCCTTCTAGCCCCGCGCATGTGCACTGCCCGCGTTTAGCCGGCGGCCACCCGAGGCTCTTCCCGTGGATTTGTGCCGGGGGCGGGTTTTGTCAGCGGGTTCTGGAAGAGTGCTGTCTGGGACCGGTCGGACGGCCCGCGAGTACCATCGGAAATATTCATGGCCCGGAGAATTCCGGAGACTGGAGCAGCACATGCAACTCGGCGCTTTCTCACTCAGCCTTGCCGTCAAGGACATCGCGGCCTCGGCAGCGTTCTACGAGAAGCTGGGATTCGCCCGGTCCGGGGGCGAAATTGACCAGAACTGGCTGATCCTTCGGAACGGGCAGACGGTGCTCGGCCTCTTCCAGGGCATGTTTGAGAAGAACTCCCTGACGTTCAACCCGGGCTGGGACCAGGATGCGCAACAGCTCGATTCCTTCACCGACGTGCGCGACCTCCAACGCCAGCTGAAGGACCAGGGCGTCCCCTTCGTTGCTGAGGCCGGCGAGGGCACCGGGCCGGCCAGCTTCATCGTGCTTGACCCCGACGGCAACCCGGTGATCGTGGACCAGCACATCTGACCTTGTTTTCGCCTGGAGAGGAGAAGGGAAATGTCCAGTAATCCTGAGGATCTGGTCAACGTTAAGGACTTTGTCAGCGTCCGGTACATGGTGGACGACGTCGACGCCGCCGTCGGCTTCTACACGAAGCACCTCGGCTTCACCGTAAGAATGAACGCGGCACCGGCATTTGCCGACGTCGCGCGTGGCCAGTTGCGCCTCCTGCTGAGCGGACCTACCAGCTCGGCAGGCCGGCCAATGCCCGACGGCGCGGTCCCGGCACCGGGCGGATGGAACCGGATCCATCTCCTCGTGGGCGACATCGCCGCCGAGGTGGACAGGTTGCGGTCCGCGGGCGTTACGTTCCGGAACGAGATTGTGAAGGGACCGGGCGGCCAGCAGATCCTGCTGGAGGATCCCGCCGGCAACGTCGTCGAGCTGTTCCAGCCCGCCGGCACGTAAAGCGCCCTAAACGCAGAAGCCCCGTCCGCGGGATTCGGTGAATCCAGGGGACGGGGACTGTGCGGTTGTTGGGCCAGGCGACACTGCGCAGGGCGAGGCAGGGAGATGTTAGTGGGCTGCCGTCGCCGGGGTCTTGTGGACCAGGTAGATGGCGCCGGTGGTGACGTCCTCCTCGAGTGCTTCGAGGGTGCGGCCACGGGTTTCCGGGACCTGGGTGTAGATGAAGATCAGGGCCAGAATGCCCACCACACCGAACATGAAGAACGTTCCGGTGATGCCCACCGATGCCACCAGGGTCGGGAAAAACAGGCCCAGCAAGGCGTTGGCGATCCAGAGGCAGAAGATGGAGACGCCGATGGCGAAGCCGCGGATGTGCAGCGGGAAGATCTCCGAGAGCATCACCCAGACGGCGATGTTGAGGAACGTCTGCATGGAGCCGACGAACGCAACCACCAGGAAGAGGATCACGAAGGGCCGTGCCGGGTTGCCGACCGGCAGTGCGATGGAGGCGATGCCGATCAGGAAGTGGCAGACGGTGGTCAGCGTGAAGCCCAGGAGCAGGGTGGTGCGGCGGTTGACGCGCTGCATCATGGTGAGCGCAATGACGCCACCGACGACGGCGATGACGCCGGGAGCGATGTTGGCAATGAGGGCGGCACGGGAGTCGAAGCCGGCCTCAACCAGCACGGACTGGCCGTAGTACATGATCGAGTTGATGCCGGTCAGCTGCTGAGCCACGCCCAGCCCGATGCCGACGAGCAGGATGCGCAGGATCCACTTGTTCTTCAGGGCGCCCCAGCCGGACAGGTTCATTTCCTTTTCCTCGTCGGCGAGGTGCTTGACGTCGGCCATCTCCGCTTCAGCGCGGTCGGATGAGCGGATGGTCTTGAGCACGGCCAGGGCTTCCTGGGTGCGGCCGCGGGAGATGAGCCAGCGCGGGGACTCCGGCATCCGGAGCATGCCGAGGAACAGGGCGACTGCCGGCACCGCGGCGACAGCCAGCATGATGCGCCAGACGCCGCCGAACTCGCCCCAGAGGTTGCCGATGATGGCGTTGACCACGAACGCGGCGAGCTGGCCGATGACGATCATGAGTTCGTTGCGGCCGGCAAGCGAGCCGCGGATTTCGTAGGGAGCCAGCTCGGCGAGGTACACGGGCACCACCGAGGAGGCGCCGCCGACGGCGAGGCCGAGGATGACACGGCCGACCACCATGACCTCGAAGTTCGGCGCGAACACGCAGGACAGGGCGCCCACGAGGAACAGGATGGCGAGCAGGATGATCGTCTTCCGGCGGCCCCAGGCGTCGGCGAGCCGGCCTCCGCCCACGGCGCCGGCCGCGGCCCCGAACAGCAGGGAACTGGTCACGATGCCCTCGGTGATCGGGGTGAGGCCGAGATCGGCGGTCATCGGCCGGAGTGCGCCGTTAATGACACCCGTGTCGTAGCCGAAGAGCAGGCCGCCGAAGGTTGCGACCGTGGCGACCATGCCGAGGCGCTTGCGGTGCGGGCCGTTCGTGAGCGGCGGCAGCGGGGGCGTATGCGCGCCGTCGCGCTGGGCTTGGGTAGCAGACATAAGGACTCCTTTGTCTCAAGTTTGCGGGACGTGTGCCCGCGGTCACATCCAGACTAACGCGCGAAAGGCTTAAATGTAAGGTCAAACTTACAAATGACTTAATTTTCTCCTGTTTCCCGCCGTGGGAGGATGGCGGTATGACGATTCAGCGCCAGCATCGCCCGGCTACACAGGCCGATGTTGCGCGCGAAGTCGGGGTATCGCGGACGCTCGTGTCCTTTGCCTTCCGCGGCGCTGCGGGCGTGAGCGACGAGACCAAACGGGCGATTTTCGACGCTGCCAAGCGCCTGGGGTACCGGCACAACGCGGCAGCCGCAGCCCTGGCAAGCAAGCAGCGGACCGCCGTCGGGCTTTACCTTCTGGACCTCCGGAATGAGGTCTTTTCAGACGTTCTCAACGGCGTGAGCCTGGCGCTGCCGCAGGCGCGCAACCGGCTCATCCTCAGCGTCTCCCGCTCGATCGGCGGCGAGGACCAGGGCGCCGTCGACTCCCTGATCGAGGCTCGGGTGGGGATCATCATCGCCGCGACGCTGCTGGATCCTGATGAACGGGTGAGGGAGCTGGCCCAGCTGGTCCCGGTGGTCAGCGTGACGCGCCGGGTGGAGGGCGTCGACAGCGTGTACCCGGACGACCGCGCCGGCGCCCGGGCCGCCGTCGAGCATCTCCTTGGACTGGGGCACACGCGGATCGCCCACCTGGCCGGGCCGCATATTGACGGTCACACCGTCCGCCGGGAAACCTACGAGCAGGTGATGCGGGCCGCCGGCCTGACCCCGCAGACCGTGGCGGCCGACGATTTCACGCAGGAGGCCGCGGAGCGTGTGGCGGGGGAGCTGCTGGGCGGGCCGGACCGTCCGACGGCCGTGTTCACGCACAACGACCAATTCGCCCTGGGGGTTCGCGAGGCCGCCTACGCGGTGGGCCTGACGATTCCCGGTGACCTGTCGCTGGTGGGCTACGACGATTCGCGGACTTCCCGGCTTCATGGCATCGACCTGACCTCCGTGGACCTTCATGCTGTGGAGCTCGGGAAGATTGCCGGAACCGTCGCGCTGGAGCGGCTCAGCGATCCCGGCGCGCCCATCGCCGACAGGTGCGTCACACCGCAGCTGGTGGTCCGTGCTTCAACAGCCCCTCTCCGCTAGCTCCCTTGGAGTTTTTGTCCAGATGTCGCGGGTTAGGGGCCCTCGAAGTCGTGACAAGTGGACAAAAACTCCATGCCCCGGGTGAGGTCAGCTGCCGCCGATGACCGTTGACCGCGGCACCTGGCGGCCCGGGTCCAGCAGCGCGGCGATGGCTCCGGCAATTTTGGCACCCCCCTGCGCGGAGGGTTCGAGTGCGTTTGCGTAGTCGCCGTTGTGGTTGCAGATGATCCGGAGGTCGAGCACGCTGAGGCCGCGGGTAAACGCCGCCCTGGTGACGCAGTCGTTGAAAACCGTGAGGGCGGTCCGGATGATCCGGTAGTAGGGCCCGGCGGAAGGCGTGTCGTAGATGGTGCACACCGCTACCGGCAGCCCCGTCGCTGAGAGCGCTTCGGCCATGAGTTCGTAGTCGGCGGCGAACCGCTCCTGGGCGTCGGCGAACATGGTCACCGCCTCCGCCACGGATTGTGCGGGTGCTTCGAGCAGGTTGGCGAAACCGAGCGCATCGTTCCCGCCGGCGCTGATTACCAGGTGGGTGGCGCCGTCGGGAAGGGCACGCAGCTGGCGGTCAACCCCGGCGATCACGTCACCGTCGACAGCCAGCAGCGTTGCCATCCAACCCGGCGGCAGCTCGCCGCGCAACTGTTCGACGACGTCGGGCCCGCCGTTGACATAGGCCTTGTTGTCGAAAATCGAGTCCCCGAGCAGGACGATATGGCCCGCCGTGTTGCTGTCCATGCCGCATCGTCCCACGAAACGAGCCGCGCTGACGAGAGGGACTGGGCTGGGGTCAGCTCTCGATCCTCACCGCCTCCACCACGTCTTCGAGGTGCAGCCTGTGCATCGTGCCCTGCCAGGCTTCGAACCTGCCGTAGTTTGCCGGCTCGAGCGCGAACTCCCAGCTCCGCTCAGCTTCCGCCCTCAGGTGTCCGGGCCAGCCCGAGATGCCCGCGTCTCGGGCGCCGGCCGCTTTGAGCCGGTCATAGAAATCCTCAAGCACTTTGTCGATACGGGCGCTGAAGGCGTCGTCGCTCTCGCCCGGAAGGTCCGGGACAAACGGGCATGCGTTCAGCACCGAATGCCAGTCCCCAAAGTTCGAGAGCATAACACGTTCCCGCGGCACGCGGCATGTCAGCAGAACCTCGCCTCGGGAAAGCCGGCAGGATTCAAGCAGATCCTCGCGTCTGATCCGCGCCCAGAACCAGAGCGCCCCGTCACCCTGAGTCCCCAGCCGGGCGGCCATCTGCCGGAGCATCCAGGCGTAGGCGTCCGCGAAATCCGGTTCGGCGAGTGCAATGTCCGGCTCCAGCACCCCATGGGAAAGAAGTGCCTCGAACGCTGCCTCGGTCTGGATAGTGTGCAGAAGAAGCTGGTCGGCACCGATGTCGTAGCCCATGCGTCCTCTAGGAACGGCGTCCCGGGCCCGGGCGGATCTGATCGGAAAAGTTGACATACGAACATCATCTTCGACGGCACTGACAATATCCCGGGCACTGACAACAAAGCCGGGGACAGCCGTTGGATCCGGCGGTTCCGTCCTGAGACCATGAGTTTTTGTCCAGATGTCGCGAGTTGGAGGCCCTCGAAGTCGCGACAAATGGACAAAAACTCCAGACCCGCCAGTCCTGTGGAAGCAGCCAGCCTCTTGATGAAACTGCCGGCTCTTGTTGCACTTGAGTACGCAGGTCTGTGGGCAGGCACCGCTTCCTCCGGCGACACCGCGCTCCGACCGCCAACCTCAGGAGACAGCCATGACCGCCGACCCCGCCAAGAAGCCCTGCGTCCTCTTCGTGTGCGTGCACAACGCCGGCCGGTCCCAGATGGCTGCCGGGTTCCTCACCAGCCTGTCCCGGGGAGCGATCGAGGTCCGGTCCGCCGGCCCCCAGCCGTCACATGAGGTGAGCCCGTCCGTGGTCGAGGCCATGGCCGACGTCGGCATTGATATTTCCCGCGAGGTCCCCAAGGAACTCACCACCGGCGCAGTCCGGGACGCCGACGTCGTGATCACCATGGGATGCGGCGACGAATGCCCAGTGTTCCCCGGCAAACGCTACGAAGACTGGGAGCTGGCCGACCCTGCGGGCAAGGGCATTGAGTCGGTCCGCCCGATCCGCGACGAAATCCGGACCCGCGTCGAGGCCCTGGTCACCGAACTGCTGCCCGCCCGGCACGCCGACGCCCAGTAACAGTTGAGGCCCAGTAACAGTTTCCGGAAAGAAGCCTGAAGAGAAGGAGCAAGCAGTGAGCAAGAATGCCAAGTCAGGGGACGCCAGCCCCGAGGACGCCAGCAGCGCGAAGGTCACCAGCGAGCAGCTGATCATCATCGGCTCCGGGCCCTCCGGCTACACCGCCGCGATCTACGCAGCCCGGGCCGGCCTGAAGCCGTTGGTCCTTGCGGGCTCGGTCACGGCCGGCGGAGCGCTGATGAACACCACCGAGGTAGAGAACTTCCCCGGTTTTCCGGAGGGTGTCCAGGGGCCGGAGCTGATGGACGGCCTGCAGCAGCAGGCGGAGAGGTTCGGCGCGCAGGTGGTGTTCGACGACGCCACGTCCGTTCAGCTCAAGGGTCACCTCAAGCGCGTGGTCACCGGCGCCGGCGAGACGTATGAGGCCCCGGCGGTCATCCTGGCCACCGGCTCGGCGTACAAGGAACTCGGGCTGGCGGAGGAGAAGCAGTTCAGCGGCCACGGCGTCTCCTGGTGCGCCACCTGCGACGGGTTCTTTTTCCGCGACCAGGACATCATCGTGGTGGGCGGCGGCGATTCCGCGATGGAGGAGGCCACCTTCCTGACCCGCTTCGGGAAGTCCGTGACCGTCGTCGTCCGCAAGGGCGAGCTGCGCGCCTCACGCATCATGGCGCAGCGGGCCAAGGACAACCCCAAGATCACGTTCGCGTGGAACTCTGCCGTCACGGCGATCCACGGCAACGGCAAGGTCAGCGGCGTCACCCTGACCGACACCCGCACGGGCGAAACCCGGAAGCAGCCGGCCACCGGGCTGTTCGTGGCGATCGGGCACGTGCCGCGCACCGAGCTGGTGGCCGGCCAGGTGGAACTCGACGGCGAGGGGTACATCAAGGTGGATTCGCCCACGACGTGCACCAACCTCAGCGGAGTGTTCGCGTGCGGGGACGCCGTGGACCACCGCTACCGCCAGGCCATCACCGCGGCCGGCACCGGGTGTGCAGCCGCCCTCGACGCCGAGCGCTACCTGGCCGCGCTGGAGGATGCGGACAGCATCGCCACGGCATTGGTCGAGGAACCCACGCACGCCTGAGCCGCGTTGCAGCCAGCCGGTCCACAGTCTCGCCTATCGGTGCTTCTGCTTGTTAGGGTTCCGATTCAGGCTCGTTTGTCGACTGATTTTCCGTGGGCTCCTTGAGGCGTTCCTCATCCGTGGATTCGGGGGCTACAACGGGGGAAAGCGCGTCGGCCAGCAGATCGGGAGTGCTTTTATCGCTGTCCGGAGCAGGAGCATCATCGGCGGGAACATCGCTCATGGCCCCACGATAGGACTCGCCGTCAGGCGTGTCGAGACGATTTCTGCCGAGCCGATTTAAGGGACGGCGGCGGCTGGGGGGGCCGCCCTGGTCTCAGGCAGGCGGCACCGCCGCCGGCCCAGCCCCGGTGGTCGCCTTAATTATCGTCCTTGCCCGGGCCAAAAAGAAGTGGGAGTTGGCGCTTGCCTACCCGAAGGCTCACACGGCCTAGATAAATTTCCGCACCCGCGCCCACCCGGGATCATATGTGTGGGCCACCTGCACGTCTTTCCGGGTCCGGGCAAACCGGTCGAAGCTGTCCCGTCCGTTTTGGTCCTCAGAGTCGCTGAAGTAATGCAGGACGCGAAGCCCCTTGGACGTTTCCGAAGCCACCATCCTGCCCCGCGGCCCGAGCGCCAACTCCAGGTCCCTTTCGAGGTGGAGGAGTCCCAGCAGCGCCTCCCCGTCAGGTAATCCATCGTCCGGCAGTCCGTCCTTCCCGGTCCGCCGGTAGCTGATCCGGACAGCAGTGTGCAGGTCCAGCATCGGGTGGTCGATCCATCGCAAGGGCCGCAGGGCGCAGACGATCACCCGGTGCCCCGAGGAAGTCCTGGCCTCCCGCATCGTCCAGCGCGGGTCCGGGTTCAGGGTTGCCACCGCCTGGAAGAATTCGGGAACGACTGCGGCGGGCTGGCTGTCGCGGGGATCGGCCCGGGTCACGTTGACGGCGCCGACCCACCGCTGGACATCGTCCTCGCCGAGTAACCAGTCCACCAGCAGGCGGGCGGCCCGGT
Organism: Arthrobacter sp. NPDC058097; assembly: GCF_042884885.1. NCBI lineage: Bacteria > Bacillati > Actinomycetota > Actinomycetes > Micrococcales > Micrococcaceae > Arthrobacter > Arthrobacter sp. NPDC058097. The sequence goes on along the minus strand of NZ_JBHVSZ010000004.1, from coordinate 358,919 downwards.
GGCAGTCGTTCGTGCCCATCGTCGTGAAGGCAGGGTGGAAAACGGTGAGTTCTGCCAAAGCGCTTCTGTCATCCCAGTCCACCGCAATCCGCGCCAGCCCCAGGTCCACCTGTTCGCCCAGGCCTTCGAGGGTGCCCGTCAGTATGACCGGTTGGGGCTCCCTGGCCGCGGCGAATTCCCAGGTATCCGTGGGCGGGGGAGCCGCCCGCCGCCATCGCTCGGCCAGGACCCGCAGCCGCGGATCCCCGCCGCCGGAGACGCAGAGCCGGTGCCGCGAACGGGCGCCCGGGCCGGTCTCCCAGCGCAGTTCGGGGTTAATCGCCATCACCATGGCACCCATCATTTCCGGAAGGTCGCCGTAGACGCCGCTCATGACGGCTGCCGTGATCAGGCCGGCCCCTGCCACGGACCACCACCGCCAGAAAGCGCCCACGGCTTCCGTCTCCGCTGTACTGCCCCACTGCCGCACCAACTCCATCGGACCTCCTCGTCGTCCCGGTGTTCGCGCCATCCAATCCTGTTGAAGGATGATGCAGCCCCGGACTCAAGAAGAAGGCAATGTAGCCGCAGGTTCAGCGCAAGAGTTACTGGGGTGAACGGGACAGGCGCACGTCGCGGGGACCGGCCGGGTACCCGCGGTGGCGGCTGGCGAAGATGATCACCAGCGCCACGTCCAGGGGAACGGCCGCGGCCAGCGGCACGAACAGCGCGCCGACGGTGCTGCCGGTGGAACGGCCGACGGCGGGCCGGCCCCTTATGGGACCGGCCCGCCGTCGAGCGTTAATCGCCTTAGAGGGTGGCGGTGTCAATCACGAAGCGGTAGCGCACGTCCGAGGCGAGGACGCGCTCGTAGGCTTCGTTGATCTTCTCGGCCGGGATGACCTCGATCTCGGCGCCGAGGCCGTGTTCGGCGCAGAAGTCGAGCATTTCCTGGGTTTCGCGGATGCCGCCGATCATGGAACCGGCGAAGGAACGGCGTCCGCCGATGAGCGCGAACGCGTTGACCGGCAGCGGCTCGGCCGGGGCGCCGACGTTGACCAGCGTGCCGTCGAGGGACAGCAGCTGCAGGTAGGAGCTGATGTCGATCGAGGCGCTGACGGTGTTGATGATCAGGTCAAAGCTGCCGGCGAGCGCTTCGAACGTGCCGGCGTCGCTCGTGGCGTAGTACTGGTCCGCCCCGAGGCGCAGGCCGTCTTCCTGCTTCTTGAGGGACTGGGACAGGACGGTGACCTCGGCGCCCATGGCGTGGGCGAGCTTGACGGCCATGTGGCCCAGTCCGCCGAGGCCGACGACGGCGACCTTCTTGCCGGGTCCGGCTCCCCAGCGCTGCAGCGGGGAAAAGGTGGTGATGCCCGCGCACAGAAGGGGAGCGGCGACGTCGAGCCCGATGCCCTCCGGAATGGTGACGACGAAGTCCTCGACCACCACCACATGGGTGGAGTAGCCGCCCTGGGTGATGGTGCCGTCGCGGTCGACGGCGCCGTACGTGCCCACCATTCCCTTCAGGCAGTACTGCTCCTCGCCGGCGAGGCAGTTGGCGCACTCCTTGCAGGAGTTGACCATGCAGCCGACGCCTACCCGGTCGCCGACCTTGTGCCGGGTCACTTCGGAGCCCACCTCGGTGACGATGCCGGCGATTTCGTGGCCGGGTGCGAGCGGGTACTGCTGCGGGCCCCAGTCGCCGCGGACGGTGTGGATGTCGGAGTGGCAGATGCCGGCGTACTTGATTTCGATGAGGACGTCGCGCGGGCCGACGTCGCGGCGTTCGATGGTGGTGGGGATGAGGTCTTCGGAAGCGGAGGGTGCGGCGTAGGCGTTGACGGTAGGCATGGTTCTCCTAGGTGTCGGTGTGGGTGAACGGGCCGCAGATGAAAGGGATCGGCCGTCTCTTCATCTACTGAACCCCATCGCGGTGGCGTGAGGCAGACCCTGCTGTTAGGGGTAACCACAGGGACCCCCAAGTCTCTTCCCGGTTTCGCGCGGCAATTTCTTCCGGCGCTGCAGGGGGACTTGTTGATATCTACCCTATTGACCGTGCCATGAAACGTGGGAGTCCCTGTCAGTACCTGTCAGACGCCGGAGTGTCGCCTTTACTGTGGAGGAGTGGCGAGAATATTCATCACCGGTTCTGCCGGCGGACTCGGCCTGAACGCCGCACGGGCGCTGAGTCAGCAGGGCCACGACGTGGTGCTGCACGCGCGTCATGAGTCGCGCTTCGCCGATGCCGGCCCGGTCCGGGACCAGGCCGCGGGGACCGTCGTCGGGGACCTGGCCGACCTCGCCGGGGCGGTGCGTGTGGCGGAACGGGCAGGCGAGTACGGCCCGTACGATGCCGTCATCCATAACGCCGGGGTGTACAGCGGCAATGAGATCTTTTCGGTGAACACCGTTGCGCCGTACGTTCTGACCGCCATCATGGACCGGCCAGGCCGCATGGTGTACATCAGCAGCGGCATGCACCGGTGGGGCACGCCTGACCTGCAGGGAATCGACTGGCGGAACGCGGGCCGGCGGCCGGCGGCGTACTCGGACAGCAAGCTGTACGTCACCACGCTCTCGGCCATCGTGGCCAGCCGCTTGCCGGATGTTGAAAGCAACGCGGTGGATCCGGGCTGGGTTCCCACCCGGATGGGCGGGCGCAGCGCGCCGGACGACCTGGAGCTGGGGCACGTCACCCAGATCTGGCTGGCCACCCGCAATTCTGCCGAGGACCGCGTGTCGGGAGGCTATTGGTTCCACCAGCAGCCCCGCGAGCCCCATCCGGCCGTGCACGACGCGGCGTTCCAGGCGGAACTGCTCGACGCGCTGGAACGGTACACGGGCTTCGCGCTTCCGTAGCCCCGGGCCCAAGTAGGTAGCAGCACAGGGCCTTCTCGGCGCTGGGAACGCCCTGATCTGCTACCTGGTTGGGTCAGCGGCGGGTGAGGAGGCCGCGCACCAGGGTCAGGCCCTGGCCGAGGTTGATCGAGGGCAGGTACGCGCGGGTGATGGCGTTGGCGATCGCGGGCAGGGCAGCCGCGTCCGGGTAGAGCAGGTACATGGGCTCGTAGTCCGGCTTGAACTTCGCCTTGAACGCCAGCAGGGAACGGAATCCGTACACCGGCTCCAACGCTGCGCCGAGCCAGTCGAGCATCCGGTCGAGGGCGCCGTTCGCGTCGGGCCCGCCAGGACCGACGGCGGAGCCATCCGACGCAGCCGCCGGACCCCCGCCCGCAACCGAAGCAGAAGGCACCCGCGCCAGCGGCGCCCCGGACAGGCTCATGAACTCGCAGCCCTCGTCCTGCAGGCTCAGCGCAGCAGACGCGATGAGGAAGTCGATGCTCGCCCGGAACCCGTCGCCGCGCCGCCGCATGAAGTCGAGGGTCCAGCCCACCACGTACCCGTTGCGGTAGACCGGCAGCCACGAGGCCACCGCGTGGACGGTGTGGTCGGCGTCGATCGCCAGCAGGCAGCGGACCTCGGGGTCGTCCAGCTCATCCAGGCTGCCCAGCGTGAATCCCATCTCCGGGACCTTCTTGTCCGCCACCCACTCCTCGGAAATCGCCTCGATCTGCGCCTGGACAGCAAGAGGCGCCCGGGCAAACGTGGTCCACTCGGCACGGATGCCGGCCTTGGCTGCCCGGTTCAGCGCGGTGCGGATGTCCTGGAATTTCTTGCCCCGGAAGGACACCTCGTCCAGCCGGAGCACGGTTTCCTGCGCCACCTGCACCGAACCCCAGCCCAGCGATCCGGCCAGGCCGCGGAGTTCCTCGGACACGAAGTAGAAGCACGGCGTCCACCCGCTGAACCTGCAGTGCCGGGCGAACGCGGTGAACGCCGCTTCCCGCTCGGAGCGCGGACCCACGGGCGGCCCGAGCGCCACCGCCACCCCGCTGCGAACCCGGTACGCGATGAAGCTCGAGCCGGAGAACCAGTAGCTGTTCCCGTCCCACGTGGTCATCCATGAGAGCGAGCCGCCGCCGTGCGACTTCAGGATCCGCCGCGCCCGCTCCTCGTCCGCGCTGTGCCGGCCGTGGGCCGGTCGGAGGAACGTCCGGAGCAGCAGTGCTCCGGTCCACGCCCAGAACACGACGCCGATACTTTCGTAAAGCACGACGGCGGCGGTGCTTTCGGGGAAGAAGGCCGGTGAGCGGTCCACCAGGAAGCCGAGGGGAAGGAACCTGTCCGGGACGTCAGCCAGCAGCTGAAGCGGTCCGGGCACGGGCGTGAATCCGCCGGCCAGGAAAAGTCCAAGGCCCACATACACAACGCTCAGCAGGACAAAGGCAACCACAACCCGGCGCGCCAGCCGCAGGTACGTGCCGCGGGGTGCCTGCACCGGGAACAGATTGCGGCCGGCCAGCAGGAGCAGCGTCAGGAAGACGGGCAGGAGCATCGGCAGCACCAGGCTGAGCGGGTGCGAATACCCGGACAGCTCGATCCCGCCCACACCCTCGCGCGACGGCAGCCCCGGACCCGGCGGCGGCAGGAGCACCCCGGCGATGGTGACGGCGGCCAGCAGCGACAGCGAGGCCTGGATCAGCAGGGCACCCGCCCACGCGAACCGCCGCCCGCGCCGCAGCCCGTCCGCGAACAGGAGCAGCAGGAACGACGGCAGGATGGCCATGAAGATGCCGCCCGCCCCGGCCCGCAGCTGCAGCTGGGCGGCGGCGCAGTCCCGGAGGCCGGCCGGCCGGGAACAGGACGCCTGCAGCGCCGCGGGGTCCACCGGCTGGATGTTGGTGAAGAGGAACTTGAGCACGGAGAGAGGTCCGACGGCGTGCGGCGCCAGTCCCGCGACCACCGGCCCGATCGCCGCGACCGTCAGGAGCAGCGCCACCAGGATCCGGGCCTCGTGCCGGGAGACGGCGGGCCTGCCGAAGCGCGGCCGGCGGCCCAGCAGCACCGGACCCAGGAGCCCGCCTGCCGCGGCCGCCCCGAGCCGGACCAGGTCCTCGAAGCCGCCGGCATACATGGCAAACAGCAGCAGCACGGCCAGAATGACCACGCGGATCCGCCGCCGCCACAGCGTGGAAAGGGAAGCCGTCGCAGCCATGGCGGCCGCACAGGCCAAGGCGCTCGGCCCCAGGAAGAAGTGCCCGCTCAGGTCCCGGATCCAGCTGCCCATCAGACCCCGGGCCACAGCGAGGAACCCCAGCGTCGCCACGATCCCCAGCACGTGGCCGGCCAGCGCGGCCGAGGCAAACTTCAGGGATCCAAGACGGCGTTCCAGGGATAACCCGGCGAGCAGCACCACGAGCGTTCCGACGATGTACCCGGCAAGGTCCCGCTCCCAGAAGGCGGAAAGCAGCAGGGAAAACCAGTGCTCCGGCACCGAACGTGACGTCACCGCGATGTTCGGCAGCAGAAACGGCAGGCCGGAACGGGTGGCGGCGGACAGGGCGCCCGTCGCCCAGAAAAGGACGACGAAGATGACGGTGGCGGGGGAGTCGCGCAGCACTCGGGCCCACGCCGCGGGTGTCCGGTAGCCGGAGGGTACCTGTCGTCCCGGGTCCGGCTGCCGCATGGGTGGAAGGCTCCTTTCAAAGGGCTATTCGATTGTTCCACACGCGAAGGCCCAACTGACTCGCAGTTGTGGTCGTTATGGGCCTTGAAAACGACATTAACTGCGAGTCAGTTGGGCCGGGGGCACTCAACTGGGGGAAGCGTCGATCTCAGGCACAGGCTTTTCCCAACCGCCTGGCGAGATGGTTGGCCTCGGCAACCAAATGTTGCCTTTGCTGCCCCGGCAAAGAAGAACGTACGACGTCGGTCCGCGCCACGTGCGGGCCGTGCACCCGAGCCTGTCTCCACCGCACGCAACGCACCCTCATGAGCGCAGGAACCCTGTTCCTGCATGTCCCGCACAGGAACAGTCCCGCACAGGAAAGCCTCCGAAAGGACCAGCCATGAGGACCACCACCGCACGGCCCAAAACGCTTCGAAACGCCACCATTCTCTGCGCCGCCGCCGGCCTGATCGCCACCGGCGGTGTGGGCACCGCCCTGGCCAAGGGAGGCGGCGGCGGAACAGCCAAGCCGCCCAAGGGGATCGTCTCCCCGTGGGTGGTTCCCACGCTGCCCACCCCGCCCTTGTCCGTCCCCGCCGCGCAGCTGCACGGCTTCGACGACACCGGCCTGGCCCGCAACGCCACCGTGGACGGCACCGCCTGCCCCACGGCGGACCCGTCCGACTTCGGCGGCACCGTCACCATCAACGGCGTCGTCGTCACCATCCCCTGCAACCTCATCGTCCAGATGCCGGCCAACACGCTGAGCTGGGCGGACTTCGTTCACGGCACCGGCGGCAGCGCACCGCTGGGCACCGACGGCCTGGAGCTGAGGGCGGTGGGCAACATGGTTGGTGCGAAGCACATCGCCGGCCTGGCCTTCGTCTCCCAGCAGTCGGTGAACACCGGCCGCGGCGAAATCACCGGGATCGACTACGCCAACGGCGCCCTGAAGATCGCCAACGCGGCCGGCGGCACCGTGACCGTGCAGCTGAACGACCCCAAGATTGCCGGCCTCCACGACAGCACAGGCGCGGACACGGGCCGGTTCAGCAACGGCCAGTCGCCAGACAACCGCTTCAGCGTGGACCAGGACAACCCCACCGTGCACGCCGCCACCGGCTACCCCCTGTGTATCCCGCGCACCGACCCGAGCGTGAAGGACGATCCGCTCTGCCCGCAGAGGAACCGACCGCTCGCCCCCGGCTGCCGCAACTTCAGCATCGCCGGCGTCGCCCTGCCGGCCAGCGGCGAACTCAGCGCCCCGGCGCCCGGCCAGAAGTACTGCTCGCAGTACGTGATGCCGGCCTTCACCGGCCTTCCGACGACGGGCCCGGACCCGTCGCAGCAGGCACCGTTTGAGATCGGGGACTACGTGGACTACTCGGGCACGCTCTTCCACGGCACCGAGGACTACATCTCCGCCCACACCATCGAGGCCAACCTGGGCATCTACACCCAGCCCGGCAGCCAGCCGAGCTACCTGGCGATCGGCGAGTTCGGCGTCGGCACCGCGGACCCGCTGGCGACGGCGGTCAACGGCGCAGCGCAGGAAACCCAGGACCGGATCTTCCTCGAGGCCGAAACCACGGACGTCAAGACCGCGGTCGACATCTACTACGAGGACCACAACCCGGACGGCTCGGTCCGCAACCGCTGGATCACGCCGTTCGAAATGACCGGTGAGAACGGGGTTCCCATCAGCGGCCCCACCGGCGGGATCACCACCCAGAACACCGGGGCCCAGCCGCAGCGGGCACGACTGCGGGCCACCAAGGCACCCAACGGGCTGCTGAGCCAGCCGGACCGGACCGTCCGGGTAGGCGTGCGCAGCCTCTGCCTCCCGACGCCGGTAAATGTCAGCACCACCACCATCAACCAGGCCGCCCTGGACGCGTGCTTCAAGAACGCGCCCACCCGGGCCAACGGGCTGCAGCCGGGGCAGTACCTCGCGCCGGTGTTCGAGTACATCTTCCCGGAGAACGTGAAGCCCGGCGATGCGATCGTGCCGAACGACCTCTGGCACCTGCCGTTCCTCGTGAACGGCGAGGGCACCGGCAACACCGCGGCCCTGGTGCCGTCGCCGTGGTGACCGGCCGGCTCTCATGAACCATCGGTCGGTTCTGTGGCGGGGACTCGCTTCGGCGGTCCTCGCCACTGCCGCGCTCGCAGGATGCGCCGTGCCGCCACAGGCAGTGCCGCCCGTCACCGCATCCCTGGGAACTGCGCCGGCGGCGGCGAGCCGGGCGCCGGCTGCTGTCCCGCCGTCGTCCTCCATTAACGGAAGTACGACGGCGGCCTCGCCGTCCGCCCAGGCCGGCGGCCGCCGTCGTGGTTCAGACCGTGACGGCGAAGGGGGAGAGGGTGCCCGCACGCTGCCTGCCCTGCCGGCGGACTGGCCGGCGGACGTTCCCGTTCCGCCGGGCCAGCTGCATGGCTCTGGCGGGACCGCCGGAGCGAGGACCCTGCTGCTGACGGTCCCGGGCGGCGCGGACCAGGTGCTCGCGTCGGCCGAGGCATTCTATGAGTCCAACGGCTTCACCCGGACCGGCAGCGGCCAGCTGCGGAAGGGTCCGTACTCGGTCGTGATGGCCGCCAGGAACCGGGACCACTCGGCGGCACAGACGGACCTGACCCTCTCGCTGGAGTTTTCGTCAAGATAGGAGTTTTTGTCCAGATAATCGGACTTCCGGGGCCTTTAGCGGCCGATATCTGGACAAAAACTCCAGGTCAGTGCGTCATGAGCGCTCCGTGCGCCGCCGCAGGTACCGCCGTCGGCGCGGGAACCGGGGCGGGCAGCTTGTTGGGCGCGCCGAGGGCGCGGTAGTCCCAGCCGGCGGCGCGGTAGGCGTCGGCGTCGAGGGCGTGCCGGCCGTCCACGATGTTCCGCAGCTGCACCAGGGCGCCGAGTGCGGCGGGGTCGGCTTGGCGGAAGATGTCCCATTCGGTGAGGAGGGCCACGACCTCGGCCCCGGTGACCGCGTCTTGGAGGCTCTTGGCGTAGGCGAGGTCGGGGTATGCCAGGCGGGCGTTGTCCATGGCTTGGGGGTCGTAGACGGTGACTTTGGCGCCGGCCTGGTGGAGCATGCGGGCGACGTCGAGGGCGGGGGCGTCGCGGATGTCGTCGGAGTCGGGTTTGAAGGCGGCGCCGAGGACGGTGACGTGGACGCCGGTGAGGTCGCCGCAGGCCATTTCGGTGATGAGGTCCACGGTGCGTTGGCGGCGGCGCTGGTTGATGGCGTCCACTTCCTGGAGGAACCCGACGGCCTGTCCGACGCCGAGTTCCCGGGCCCGGTGGGTGAAGGCGCGGATGTCTTTGGGCAGGCAGCCGCCGCCGAAGCCGAGGCCGGGTTTGAGGAAGCGGCCGCCGATGCGGTTGTCGTAGGAGAGTGCGGTGGCGAGTTGGTTGACGTCGGCGCCGGTGGCTTCGCAGATCTCGGCCATTGCGTTGATGTAGGAGATCTTGGTGGCCAGGAAGGAGTTGGCGGCGGCCTTGACGAGTTCTGCGGTGGCGAGGTCGGTCTCCACCACCGGGGTGCCGTCCGCGATGATGGGTGCGTAGCAGGCGGCCAGCCGGTCCCGGGCCCAGCCGGACGCAACACCGAACACCAGCCGGTCAGGATGCAGCGTGTCCTCCACCGCGTGCCCCTCGCGAAGGAACTCCGGGTTCCAGGCCAGCTCCGCCCGGGCTCCCGCGGGTGCGCTCAGCTGGAGGAACGCCGTCAGCCGCTCCGCCGTGCCCACCGGAACCGTGGACTTGCCGACGACGAGGCAGTCCCTGTCCACGTGCGGCGCCAGCCGGGCAAAGGCTGCGTCCAGGAAGCGGAGGTCGGCGGCAGGAGAATCGGGCATCTGAGGGGTGCCGACGCACAGGAAATGGATGTCGGCGCCGGATGCGGCCGAGAAATCGGTGGTGAAGCTCAGCCTGCCGCTGTCCAGCATCCGGCGGAGCAGCAGGTCCAGTCCCGGCTCGTAGAACGGCAGTGTTCCGCTGGCCAGTGAGCGGATCTTGGTCTCGTCGACGTCGATCCCCACCACGCGGTGGCCCAGCAGTGCCATGCAGACGGCGTGCGTGGCGCCGAGGTATCCGGTGCCGATGACGGAAAGGGAAAGGCCGGCTGCGGGTAATTCGGCCGCTGTTGGCGGGTTGTTCATGTCAGGCTCCTATCGGGGTTCGTTCAGGCAGGGCCGGGCCCTGGGCAGGGAGGTTGCCGGCAGGGAGGCGGCCGCCGGGGAAGTTGCCGGCGGCGGGATGTCCGGAGACGAGGTAGCTCGCGGCATCGGCGCCCCAGGGCGGGCGGAACGAGTAGAGGCAGGCAAGCCGGAGCCTGGTGGACGCGGCGTAGGCGGCGAAGCGGTGCGGGCTCGCGTGCAGGCGTTCGGCAGCGGACACGACCGCAGCGTGGGCGATGGCGTACCGGCGGGTGGTGAGCACGTTTTGCCGCCACCGCAGTTCCAGGTGCACGTCGAGGTTGGCCAGGTCCAGGGCAGCCTCGGCCCGGCAGGACTCATCGAAATCCAGCAGCCCCGGAGCGGGCGACCCGCCAAGTTCCTGGCCGCCGAGCATCTGCTTGTCGTGCAGGTCGCCGTGGCCCCAGCCCACAGGATCCGGGGAAGTGCTGAGCAGTGCCTCGGTGACAGCCCGGGCCCGGGCAAGGAGAACGGCGCGGGCCGGAGCAGCTGCGGCGACGCCCTCGCTGTGCCGGAGCCAGTGATCCACCCAGCGCTGGAGGCTCGCGGCTTCCTTCTGCGCGTCGCGGAGCGGAAGCCGGTGCAGGCTGTCCTGGAATTCGGGGCTGCCCGCTGCAGTTACGGTTCCCACCCAGGCACGTGACCACCGGGCCCACAGGGCGGCATAGGAAGCGTCGGTGATTCCGGTTTGTCCTGCAATTCCGGCTTGTCCTGCAATTTCGGTTCGTGCGGCGCTTGCGGAATGGCTTTGACCGAGCTCGTAGAAAGACCGCCCCGCCAGACGGCCCAAGACCAGGACGTCGGAGCCGGCACTGACCAGCCGCGGAGTGCCGAAGCCACCCTCGGTCAGGGCGGCGGCGGTGATGTTGTGGCTTGCGGCTGCGGTCAGTGCCCGGCCGGGCCGGAAGACCTTGATGTAGGCGTCGGTGGCGCGGAGGACGGCCCGTTTGTGGGCGCGGTGCACCACCATCTCACCTTTGACCGACTCCGCAGCGAGGGCCGGGAGACGGCGGTCGTCCACGGTGACGGGCTCGAAGATGCCATCACTGAAATGCCCTGCCAGAACACCGGGCCGGTCCGGGCAGCGGACTTCCAGGTCGTAGGAACCCGGTGATGTGCCCGGCCAGGCGCGCCGGACAGACCAGACGGTGCCCGCGGCGTCGGTCACCCGGCGCGGGACAGACGGATACCAGGTCATGGGATCAGCTCCTTCGCCCGGCTCAGGTGCCAGGTCATGTCGGCGGCCCACTCGGGGGACCGGTCGCGGAAGGGGTCAACGCTGCTGTTGAAGAGCCGGCAGGATGCCCAGGCATCCACCGCGGCCTGCGAAAACCGCCCCCCGGCGTCGAGGTAGCCCTCGGTGAGCAGCACCGTCTTGGGTCCCCCGGCAGGCCCCCTGGCAGGGGCGCCGGCAGCAGTGCCGGCGGGAGCTCCGCCGTCGGGAACGCCGCTGGAGGGCAAGCCGCCCTCGGCCACACCACCGGCCGCAGGAAGAAGCGCGGCCTCTTCAGCCGCGGCGAACGATCCCAGGTCGGCCTCCGCCGTCCCCATTCCCGCCCGGTCGAAGTCGATGAGGCGGACCTCCGAATCCCCCACCAGCACCTGGTCGGGGGAGAAGTCCCCGTGGACCAGGACCGGTGCCGTCCGGTGCCGGCCGAGCAACAGTGCGGCGATCCTGGTTTCGAGGTCCCTGGCCAGCGGCTCCAGCTCCGGGAGCAGAGCGGAAACCATGGTGCGTGTGGCCTTCAGTTGCGCTGCGAGGCCGTCACCCGGGTTGTCCGGGGTGGGACCGGCGGCTGGTCCGGCAACTCCGGCGGCGACGGGAACGCAGTGGAGGGCGGCAAGGGCCTGACCGGCGGTGTAGGCGGCGGCGCGCGCGTCGGTGGTGTCGCCGTGCGCCGCGAGATCGCCGGTACCCCACGCGGTGCTTGCGCTGATCCCGTTGGCGAGGCATTCGTCGTCGGCAATCTGCGGCAGGAGGGGGACGTCGTGGTGACGGAGCCGGTTCAGGAATTGGGTGTGCTGTCCGGGGCCGGCGGGCTTGGCCGCCGTTTTAATCACGACGGCGGTGCTCGCCTTGTGGGCCAGAAGGACCAGCCGCCGTTCCGGCTTGTAGCGGAGCACGCTGCTGCCGGCCAGCGGGGCAGCGCCCGCCCGGAGGCGGAGGTCCAGCCGGCCGATGCCGTTCCTCTTCAGCCAGGTGAGGTTCCTGTGCAGGGCCCAGTCGTCCTCGACGCCGCCCACTGCCACCAGGGTGTCCGGGTGTCCGTGGTCCGGCCGGAGGATGCGCATGTCCCCGCCGCGGCCGCGGGCGGTGTGCTCGCGTTCCAGGAGCTTGCCGCTGCTGGCGGGGGTGCGGGTCATGGCCCAGCCGTAGTCGAAGCTGCCGTTGCGGGTCCTGCGGAATGCCACCAGCAGGGAGGTGCCGGGCTTGTAGCGCACCCGGGTGACCCGGACGGTTTCGCCGAGGAGCTCGGACAGGCGGCCGTTGTCCAGCAGCCAGGGGAGGCCGGGCAGTGCGGCGTCGCGGCGGGCGAGGGAACGTTCTGCGTGCGCCGCCCGGGGTGCCAGGGTGATCATGGCACTTCCACCCTGACGGCATCCGAAGCACTGGCAGTGTCCGAAGCACCCACAGCGTCACCAAGCTGCGCACTAAGTCCTTGCTCCTCCAGCCAGCGGGCAAACCGTGAGCCGGGGTCAAGGAGCAGTTCGTCCGGTCGGCCGACCTCGATGATGTGGCCGTGCTCCAGCCAGATGATGCGGTCGCAGGAGCGGGCGGAGTGGGCGTCGTGGGTGATGGTGATGGAGGTGCGCTCGCGGGTCAGTGCGGCGAGGGCCTGCAGGACGGAGTTCCGCGAAACCGGGTCCAGCCCGGCGGTGGCCTCGTCCAGGATGACGATGGGTGCCTGCCGCAGGATGGCCCGGGCAATGGCGATGCGTTGCCGCTGGCCGCCGGAGAGATCCTTCGCGGCCTCACCGAGCACGGTGTCGTACCCGTTCGGCAGGGCACGGATGAAGCCGTCCGCCTGGGCCAGAACCGCAGCTTCTTCGATCTCTGCGTCCGTGGCGTCCAGCCGGCCGAAGCGGATGTTATCCCGCACCGAGGTTCCGAAGAGCACCGAGTCCTGCAAGAGGATGGACACGTGCGAGCGGACGGACGCGATACGGAGATCGCGCAGGTCCTCGCCGCCCACCCGGACGGACCCGGTGCCGGGGTCAATCATGCGCAGGATCAGTGAAGCCAGCGTGGACTTGCCGGCGCCGGACGGGCCCAGGATGGCGACATGCTCGCCCGCCGGGATGGTGAGGCTGATCCCGTGCAGCACCGTCCCTTCGCCGTGCCCGGCGGAGACGTTGTCCAGCACGATGTCCGGGGCGGTGGAACGGAGAACCCGGGCGTGGGGCTTTTCGGGCAGGTCCGTCTGGGCTTCGAGCAGGTCCGCGACGCGCTCCCCGGAAGCGGTGGCGCGCGCGATCCGGCCGGTCTGCTTGGCCAGGTCCTTCAGCGGCTTCATCCCGGTCTTGAGGTACATCAGGAACACCACCAGGTCGCCGGGGGTTATGGCGTGCTCCAGCACCCGCCAGCCGCCGCCGGCCAGAACCACGGCAGTGGCGACGCCGATGAGAACGTCGGTGCGGCGTTCGAGTCCGGCCGCCAGCCGCAGCGCCGCCACGCCGGTCCCGAGCGTGGCCTGGTTGCTCTTGCGGAAGCCGGAGCTAATGGTGTCCTCCAGCCCGTAGGCCTGGACTTCGCGGATGGCGCCGAGGGTCTGGGCCGCGGTGGTGGCCAGGTTTCCTTCGCCCTTCCGCGAGTTGCCGGCCGCTGCGGTGATCCGCCCGGAGCTGGACCGGGAGAGGAGCGCGAACACCCCGCCGGTCAGGAACACCACCAGCGCAAGCAGCGGGTCGAGCCACAGCAGGATGCCTGTCATCAGGACCAGGGTGACCATGTTGCCGAGCAGCGGCAGGCCGGCGGTGACCGCAACCTCCTGCAGCCGGGACACATCGCCCACCAGCCGCTGGACCGTGTCACCGGTGGAGGCGCGGGTGTGGTGCCGCATGGAAAGGCTCTGCACGTGGCGGAAGGCACGGGCCCGCAGGTCCGACGCCACCCGGGACCCCACCAGCGCGAAACAGATCGCGGACCAGTAGTTGGCCACCGCCCGCCCAATGGCGATCGCCACCACAATGGCGCCGCACAGCAGCAGGGTCTGAACGCTGGCGTCCATGGAGGGCCCGGGCTTGCGGAGGGTCGCGCCCAAAGCGCGGGAGACGGCGTCCACCACCATCTTCACCGGCCATGGCTCGATGAGGCGGAAAACGACGTCGAACGCCAGGGCGGAGAATCCGCCCGCCATCAGCCACCGGTGGCCCTGCAAATGCGGGCGCACGCAGCGCAGCGTCCGCCGCAGCCCGGACTCCGGCCTGGCCGGCGCGGCGCTTGCCTGTGCAGCTCTCGAGCCCATGTCAGGCCACGCTCCTTTCGGTTGCCAGCGCCTGGCGGATGGTTGCCAGGACGCTGTCCCAGCTGTAAAGCCCGACGGCGGCCGCCCTCGCCCGGGTGCCCAGGCGGTCCCGCAGGGCGGCGTCTGCGCCGAGGCGCCCCAGTGCAGCGGCGATCGCGCCAGGGTCGGCCGGCTTCACCAGCAGGCCGGTGCGTTCGTGCTGCAGGATGGACGGAATCTGCCCGACCCTGGAGGCGATCACCGGCAGGCCCGCGGCGAGGTATTCGTAGACCTTCAGCGGCGAGAAGTAGTCGTCCCGGCCGGGTTCCGGTGCCGGGTAGGGTGCCGCGGCGGCGTCGCACTCGTGCAGCAGCCCGGGCACGGAGTCCGGGGCCACGGCGCCGGTGAACTCGGCGTCCACGCCCAGCTGCTCTGCGGTCCATTCCAGCTCCTGCCGGCACGGTCCGTCGCCAATGATCTTTGCCCGCCACGCTGGCCCGTCACTGCGGATGTTGGCCTGGGCCACGGCCTGGAGAAGGTAGCCGACGCCGTGCCAGGGCTTCAGCGTCCCCACAAAGGCCACGGTCAGGTGATCAGCATGAAGCCGGACGGGGCGGCGCGGCGTGATGCGCTCGGTGTTGACGCCGTTGGGCGCCAGGACCGTCCGGGCCCCGGGAACGCGGGCCTCCACCCACTGCACCACGGGCTCGGAGACGCAGGCCAGCACGCCGGCCGCGGCGGCGTTGGTGCGCAGCATTCGCTCCGCCAGCCCGGCGTCGTGGAGTTCGCGGTACTGCCGCTGTTCCTCGATCAGCGGGGCGTTGACCTCCAGCACCGACGGGATCCGCAGCGCACCGGCAAACGTAACCATGGCCAGGGCAGGGCTGAAGAGCGAATACCGCTCGTAGGCCACATCGCAGCCGTCCCGGATAACAGCCAGCGCCAGGGCAACCGCCGCTTCCCGGATGGCGTGCTCCCGCCCCGCCCCGGAGGCAGACTGGGGCCGGATTTCGACGACGGGCAACCCCGCGAGGTCTGCAGGCCGGTCGGTCCCGGCGCGGGTGCAGTAGACCGTGACGTCGGCACCGGCCCGGCGCCAGGCCCGGACGATCTCCTGGACGTGGACCGAGGAACCCTTGGTGCCGAAGACGGGGACGCCGGGGTCAGCGCAGATGTAGGCGACGCGCATCAGGCCACCGCCTCTGAAGTCTGCGAAACGGGCCGGTCCGCAAGCGCATGCTCCGCAACAGGACGTTGCACAACTGTCTGGAGCGAGAGGCGCCGGAGGGCAGCTGCCTGCCGCCCGGCGTCGTACTCGCGTTCGATCAGGTCCCGCGCATTCCGGGCCAGCAGCGTCCTGTCCGTCGCTGGCGAGGTGATCCGGCGGATCGCCTGGGCTAGCAGAACGGGGTCGCCGGGTTCGATGAGGACGCCGGTGCTGCCGTCCCGGATCACCTCGGGGATGCCCGTGACGGCGGTGGAAACGCAGGGCGTGCCGGTGGCCATGGCCTCGAGCAGCACGGTGGGGATGCCGTCGGCGTTGCCGTCCGACCCCACCACGCACGGTGCGACGAAGACGTCGGCCCAGTCCAGCAGCCCGTGGATCTGGTCCTGGGTCTGCGGGCCGAGCATCCGGACCTGGCTGCTGAGCCCGAGCCGGCCGATCCCCGTCTGCAGCTCCTGGTCCATCATGCCGGTGCCGGCGATGCGCACGTCCAAACGGACACCGGAGCCGGTGAGTGAGGCCAGCGCCGGGAGCAGGTGCTGGAACCCCTTCTTCTCCACGAGACGTCCGACGGCGGCCACCCGCACCGTGCCCCCGACCGGCCGCGGGTCCCGGTAGGGGAAACGGGCCAGTTCCAGACCGTTCCGCACCAGGCGGAGCCTCTCGGCCTGCTGCGGAAAGTGGCGGCGCAGGTACTGCAGGTTGTAGTCGCTGATGGTCACCACGTGATGGGCGTCGGCCAGCTTAGCCCGCAGGTCGTCGCGGTTTACGGTGTCCCGGAAGATGTCTGCCGCGTGCGCCGTGAACGAATACGGGATGCCGGTGACCAGGGAGGCGAGCCGGGTCACAGCGGTCGCGGCGGAGGCAAAGTGCGCATGCAGGTGCCGGACGTTGCGGCGCTGCAGCTCGGCGGCCAGGTTGATGCCCTGGACGGCATCGTCAGGGTCGGCCGCGGCGAGGTCCCCGAAGGCCAGTGCCACATCGTCGGTCAGGCCCGCTGACGCGGCCGCGCGGAAGCATTCCCACACCCCGCTGGTGGACTGGGGCCGGCCAACGTAGGTGACGGGGGCTTTGACGCGTGCCAGTTCGGGGTGGAACCTGGCATCGGTGGTGGGGCGGAGCGCGAAGATTTCGATCCGTTCGCCGGCGGCCTCGCGGGCGAGGATTTCCGAGACGATGAACGTTTCGGAGAAGCGGGGATACATCTTCAGGACGTAGGCGGTGACCGGCTCAGACTGCTGCACGTGCGGCACCTCCCCGGAGGCTCTGGGCCAGGCTGTTGAGCTGGGCGCTGACCATCGGCTCGCTGGTGATCTGCTGGCTGAGCGTCCCGAGAAGGTCCGGTGCCTGCGGCTTCAGAAGGTCGGCGGCCAGTCCCGGAACCCGGGAGAGCCCGTTGAGCTGCGCGCCCCGGCGGTCCACCTTGGTGCCGGCCCGCCTGGCGATCCAGGCGGCCAGTGCATCCGGTGTCAGCGAGGCCAGCTCATGCTGTTCGAGGTACCCGGCGGCGGCGAGCGACGCTGCCCGGATCCGCTGCTCGCTGCGGGAATGGTCCCGCGGCACGATCAGCGCGGGAACGGCTGTGCTGAGGATTTCGCAGACCGAGTTGTAGCCGCCCATGGAAACCAGCGCCTCGGCGTTGCTGATGTGCGCCAGCATGTCCTCCAGTGCCTTCACAATTACGACGCCGGGACCCGCCTTCCGCTGCAGGTCGCGCCTTTGCGCTTTGGGCATCTGTGGTCCGGCCACGATGAGGTGCCTGAGGCCGGCGGGCAGCGGGGTAACAGCGGCCAGGTTTGCCAGCGCGTAGCCGTCCGCGCCGCCGCCGACGGTGGTCATGACGTACCTGCCGGGCATCTTCAGCTTTCCTGAACCTTTCGGCCGGCCCGCTGCCAAATACCCGGTGTAGCTGACCATCCGCCGTAGTGAGAAGGGGATTTCGCCGGTGTCCACGGGATCGTGAACCGAACGGTCGCCGTAGATCCAGACCGCGTCAAAGAGCTCCTGGACCCGGCGCGGACCGCCGATGCCGTCCCATTCGGCGTTGGCCGCCGCAGGGGAGTCAAGTACTTCACGAAGCCCCAGCACCACGCGGGCTTTTCCGAAGGCACGGAGCCGGCGCAGCGCTCCCTCGAGTTCGAGGTGGACTCCCGTTGCGTGCCGGTCCACGATCACCAGATCCGGATTGAAGCCCTGCAGCAGCGAGTCCAGCAGCTTCCCGCGCAGGGACACGAGGTCCTGCAGGGGGACGGACAGGTCCCGGGGCTCGTAGCCCTCCGCGCCTTTCATGACGCCGGGCAGGATCACCCAGTCCCACCCCTTGGGAATGCGGAACCCCGGGGCGAGGGCAGTGCCGGCCACCAGGATGCCGGTGACCTGCCGGCCGGTCAGGCCGGGCAGTTGCTCGCTCAGCGCGCTGGCCAGTGCCAGGTTTCGCCGCACGTGCCCCAAACCGAGTGAGTCATGCGAGTACAGGATTATTCTGATGTGTTTCATTTATGGGCCCCCACAGCCTGCCGAAAGATTCTGATAGAAAATTGACTAACCGGGCGGCCAGAGAAATACCCTGACGCCGTAAAACATTTGCCGCGTGCATCGGTTCGTTCCGCCTGAGCGGCGCCCTGTCTGACGCTTCGAATGAAGTATTGAGGCGCGTCATTTGGAAAATCCTGTGCCGTGGTTGACCCTTCAGGGTGGACTGCACCCCCTCGGCCCCCTCACTGGTCCCCCTACAAAACGCGAGGTCAGGGCGGGGTTTGGGGTGGATCCGGCCGTCCCGTCCGCTCCGGACATTGGCCGGCGACGCGCATATTTCCCTGCGCGCACGGAATTCCCGTTGCGTGAGGAACTTTGCGCGTCGCCCACCTGGCCGCGCCCATTACGGCGGCGTTTGCGGTGAGAGGATGCCCCTAATGGACGCTGTGGGGACTGCTCGTGGCTGCATGCCTCAACGCTAGGGATAACCCGTCGAGGATAGGTGCAGGGATAATCCAAGAATTGTCAAAGATTTCTCAGGTGGCTGGCTGCAAATTCTCAGGAACGTGGGGCAGCCTGGGCCGCGGAGTGCCTTCAACCCCGAATATTTACGGCCTGTTGGGGTGCCGCGGAGCTGGCTAGACTTTAAACGCGCCCCTTGGAGGACGCGGCAATTCGTCAATGAATAGAGGCAGAACCATGACGGATAGCAGCGAATTTGAAGATCCCACGAGCGATGCAGCGACCGGGCAACAGCCGGAAGAACCCGAGCTGCGTGGCCGGTACATCAAGGGCGATTATGGTGCCGCAGGCGTCAAACGTGGCCCCCACGCGGGTGAAGAGGAAGGCCAGTACAGCCGCGGAGACTTTGGTGCAGCAGGCATCGAGGGAGGCCTGCCCGAGCCGCTCGGCGGGAAGGCCAAGGAAGCCGGGCGGTTCGTCAGCGGTGACTACGACGAGGCTGGAATCGCCGGTGGCAGGACAGCGGAGTCGGAGGTAGGGCGCTACACCGAAGGGGACTACGGCAGCGAAGGTGTTGTGGGCCCGGCCCGCGAGGCCGCCGATACGGCCGCAGCCGCTACGGCCGCAACTGATGCGGCTGGCACTGAAACAGCTGCCACCGACACGGAGGAAACTCCCGGACCAAAGTAGCAGCCGGACCGGGACAGGCGCCGGCGGCGTACGAGCCCGATGGTGCCCATCCCGCGAGGCTCACATAGCCCGTTGCCGGTCCACGTCGTTTTCTTGGAGGGAGGCGGCATGCCCCGAGGCTTCAGTATGCCCTCAGGGCAAAGGGGAGGGACTGTACCCCACGGGGTGCAGTCCCTCAGTACAGTCGGGAAACGCATCAGCGCTTCAGGGCTGCAGGGTCAACTCAAGCTAACCCTCCGGGTCACTGGTTCTGCGAAATCACGACCGGGCCACTTGGTGCACGACAGACAGTTACGGCGTCACCGGAACGGTCCACCTGCCTTGCCAGTACTGCCACGGGTCCGACCTTAAGGCCGCAGACCTGAGCCACCACATTTGCTGCGACGCCGATATTGGCGTTGTTCAAAACGCTAACATCGCCAATGGCGACATTGACCAGACCATCCTGGGCCTGGTTTGCAGCAACTGCGGGACCTGCTAGTGCTCCCCCAGTCAGCAAGAGTGAGCCAGTGAGTGCGATAGTCGCGCCGGCTTTCCTCATGTTGCGCATGGTGTTCTCCTAGTTCGGTTTCAGCGTGACCCCATTCACGTAACCCTATTAGTAAGCATACTGATTAAACAAGGGATCTAAATGAGCACATGTCTTGTGTTTTGATACCTAGAAACGAAAATGTCCCGCACTGCGGTAGGCCCTGTTCGGGGCCGATCAAGTTCGAGCGTCACCGGCCGAAGCGGTCGTCCTCGCCTTTGGGCCGCGATGACCCCGCGTCCCTTCCGGTGTCGTGCAGCCGGGTCGCGGACACGAATACGTCACCGCCGCTGACGGGCACGGTTCCGATGACCAGTGTGCCGTGCCGGGCCGCGGGGTTAATGTCGAGGCCGGTTTCGGTAATGCCCAGGTTGTCCCCGCTGATGACGAGGATGTGCCCGCCCTGGGCTGCCGCCTGGAGCCACTCGGCGTCGTCGGCGTTGCCGGTGTTCAGCTGTTCCCGGTAGAGGACTTCGCCGTCGATCCTGAGTCGGAGGAGGCCAGCCGGCGTGACGCTGATCCTGCAGTTGGCGGCTGCCTCGGTGGCCTGTTCCAGGATGGCGGCGTAGTCCGGACTCATGGCCAGCTGGAAGCCGCGGCCGAGCAGGAGCGAGACCAAGGCTGAAGTCAGTTCACCGCCGTCCTCGCGGAAGCTCAGGACCGGGACGAAGGTGAAGACCAGTACCGGGACCACCCGGGTTCGGCCGCCCCTGGATTTTTGGGTCAGGACAACCCGGGCGGCAACGGGGGACAGGGTGTCCGGTTGCCACGGTGTTTGCCGGACGGCCAGGCCGGGGCCGCTGCACCGCCGGTGGCAAAGTGCGTCCGTGAAGGTGAGGTATTCGGTGCCGTCCGGCGCCGTGCTTTGCGTGATGTCCACGAGGAGGGACGCGGGTTCATCGGGTTCCAGCAGACCCTGGCAGGAGGCACAGGTTTTCGCGAGGTCAGCGGCCGTGGTCACGTAGTTGGCTGTGTCCCTGCCTTTGAAGGACTGCAGGCGCCCGTCCCAGGCGACGTTGCGTGTGGTGGGCATGCGTCAAGGTTAGGTAACCCTTATCTAGGAAACGTACAGGGGACATCCAAGATTTATCCAAGATCCGCGGTCAGGGCCATCGTTTCATGACCGCCCTGCGGAAACCTTGGAAAGCTTTTCGCTGGGTTGGACTCGTCGCCCTGGGTGGGCCCCAGAGTCCCCCCGCACGGAGTTTTCGCCCCCACTATGGGGACCCGACTCTCACTTTCCCTGGAGGTGTCCCGGCTGATCACAGTGCTGATCGGGAAACATCGGGGGATCAATCAAGGGAGCGTGATGAACATGCTGAACCACGCATTGCCGGTACCGACGCCGGGTCAGGACAGCACGCCGCAAAGGAGCAGCTCCCGGCCGTGGGAACATCCGGTGACGATGGAGGTTCGATGTAGCGGAGGGATTATCAGCCGCCAGGTCCAGCGCATGATGTTCGAGATCCTGAATGACACGGACACAGACGAGCAGGTCCGTCTGGGCCTGCTGCGCCACATCGCGGAGCGCCCGGGGGACCCTCCGGGGGCCATGCTCGCACACCTGCGCGACATGGCAGAGCGGGTTGAGCGCGTTTATTGGACCGGCGGGTGAGAGACCAGCATGCGCACGGCCCCCGAAGGCAAGCGCTTCCGGGGGCCGCATGCATTCCGCGCGGGGCTAAGGCGTCAGTGGTGCATTGAGCCCGTCGGTTGAGGTGCGCGGCGTCAGTTTGCTCCCGGCGGCCACCGGGAAGGGGAAACCGAGGACGGCGAGGCGGCCGCGGACCTGGTTCTGTGCCTGGCAGTCCTGGACGCAGTCGGTGGGGGAATTTGCCACCTCGACGGCGTCCTCACCGGTGACCATGCCCATCCTGCCGCCGCTGGCAACGTCCCAGATGGACATGCCGCCGCAGTGGTCGCGGGTTTCGGCGAGGCCCAGGCTGTTGGTGAAGTCCGGACCCCAGGCAGGCTGCAGGACGCGGTCAGCCACCTGGGCACTGTCCCGGACCACGAAGCGGGACGAGACGTCGTTGCCGATGTTCACCCTGGTCCGGACCCGGACGCAGAATTGGCTCGGCGGCCCGGTCTGCACGCTGGTGCATGCCGATCCGACGAAGTCACCGAGGCGTGCCCGGAAGTTGGCGTTGTCGAAGTAGAAGGCGCCATCGGCGATGCGGTGCACGATCCGGGTCCGGGTTCCGTCGCCGCGTTCGGGTTCCATCTGGAACAGCCCGCCCGTGGCGCAGTCCTTGGCCTGGATGCTCATCGACAGACCGCCGGTTCCCGTGCGGGACAGTGTTGCATCCTCGTCCTTGACCTCCAGCGCGATGGCGGAGTTGAGCACCAGGCCCCGGTGGTCAGGGATCTTGCTGGCGAAGACCGGGGTGAACCGGCCGCCGGTGATGTCGAGCTCATTGGCAGCCCCGGTGAACGCGTAATTGTGGATCGCGAAGTTCACCGGATCAACGTCGAATTGGACATACTTTCCCTGGACCCGGAACAGGCCGCTGGGGGCCGGCACGGTGGCATCGAAGTCGCTGGTGTGGCCCAGCACCGTGAACCCGCCGCCGACGCATCCCTTCGAGGATGCGGCTTCTGCCGGCCCGGCTACGCTGAGGAACCCCGCGGCCAGCACGGCCACAGCAAGTACTGCCGAGGACCGCACCGCCGCTCGTCGCCAGCCCTGGTGCTGCCGGGAGAGGCCCTGTGGTGCTGTGGATTCTAGTGTCATCTTGCTTGCTCCGTCCCTGATTGGGCGCAAGCGTATGACCGGTCCGGCCAGCACCTGCGCTGAAAACAGGTCAACGGCGACCGTGGCGCCGGAAACCGGTAACGGACCGGATACTACGCGGGTAAGGCAGGCCTAACAACGCTTGTCAAATGCGGTTAAAAGTGCGTTGCCACTCCCGCATCCGGTGGAGTTTTTGTCCAGATAATCGGACTTTGGAGGCCTCCAGCGGCCAATATCTGGACAAAAACTCCGTACCGCTAGGGGCGCTCCTTGAACGATTCGACCTTCTGCGGGTCGCGTTCGGCCACCGGGTCCAGCAGTTCGTCGATCCTGGCCATCAGGGATTCGTCGAGTTTCACCCCGGCAGCCTTCGCGTTGTCCTCGAGCTGCTCGGGCCGAGATGCCCCGACGATGGCGGCGGAGACGTTGCTGTTCTGCAGCACCCAGGCCACGGCGAGTCCGGCCATGGACAGTCCGGCCTCGTCGGCAAGCGGCTTGAGCTGCTGGACGCGTCCCAGGATGTCCTCGCGGAGGTAGCGGTTTTCCTTCAGCGATCCGTCGTCGGAGGCGAACCTCGACTGCGCCGGTGCGGCCTGACCCGGAAGGTACTTGCCGGTGAGGATGCCCTGGGCGAGCGGGGACCAGCAGATCTGGCTGATGCCGAGCTCGACGCTGGCGGGGACCACTTCCTCTTCGATGACCCGCCACAGCATGGAGTACTGCGGCTGGTTGGAGATCAGCTGGATGCCCAGCTCCTTGGCCAGCGCGGCTCCGGCCCGGATCTCGTCAACCGTCCATTCGGAGACGCCGATGTAGTGGGCCTTGCCGGCGCGGACCACATCCGCGAAGGCCTGCATCGTCTCCTCGAGCGGCGTCTCGTAGTCGTAGCGGTGGGCCTGGTACAGGTCCACGTACTCGGTGCCCAGCCTGGCCAGGGAGCCGTTGATCGATTCCAAAATGTGCTTCCGGGACAGCCCGCGGTCGTTCTTGCCCTCGCCGGTGGGGAAGTAGACCTTGGTGAAGATCTCCAGGCTTTCGCGGCGGGTGCCCCGCAGCGCTTCGCCGAGGGCACTTTCAGCGCGCGTGCCGGCGTACGCGTCGGCTGTGTCGAAGGTGGTGATGCCCAGGTCCAGCGCCTTCCGTACGCAAGCGTTTGCGGCATGCTGGTCGATCTGTTCGCCGTGCGTGACCCAGTTACCGTAGGCCAGCGCGCTGATGTACATTCCGGATGATCCGAGCTTGCGGTATTCCATTAGGTCTTTTCCTTGCTTTCTGGGGAGATGGGTGAAGCAGCGGAGTTGGGCGAAGCGGGTAAAGCGGACGACGGCGGGGCAGTAGTTCGCCGGAGCACCAGCCTGGCGTCGATGGTCCGGTTAGCCGGGGCCGCCCCGGGCGCCGCGGCGAGGGTTTCCAGCAGCAGTTGGGCGGCTGCCTCTCCCTGGCCGCGGATGTCCTGGTCGATGGTGGTGAGGTCCATGACCTCCGAGAGGTCGTGGTTGTCGAAGCCGACGAAGGAGATGTCCCGCGGAACGGCCAGTCCAGCTGCGCGCACCACCCCGAGCGCGCCGAACGCCATCTCGTCCGACCCGACAAAGACAGCCGTCGGCATCTCCGGCGCGGACAGCAGACGGGTCATGGCCTCCGCCCCGCCGGACACGGAGTTCGCTCCGAACTGTTCGAGGTCCTCGTCCAGCGGGATGCCGGCAGCCAGCAACGACTGGCGGTAACCGGCCAGCCGCGAGATGGGCGGCGTGCCGCCCGAGGTGACCTCGTCGGCGTCGTCAATTCCGATTAGCCCAATCCGGCGGTGGCCCAGATTGATCAGGTGCCGGACCGCGCTCCGGGCGGCCGCCCGGTCATCGACGCGCACGCTGCCGAACACCTCGGAGCCCTGCCCGAGCAGGACCACGGGAAGCCCCAGGGTGCGCAGGCTGTGGGTCTCTTCCTCCGTTAGCCTCAGCGAAAGCACCAGCACGGCATCGGCGCGGCCGCGGAGTGTCTGCCCTTCGAAGAAGCGGCGGCGCCCGTCAGCATCCCCGAGTTCATACAGCAGCACGTCCCGCCCGGCGGCCCGGAGCGCTGTGCCGGCACCGGAAATGACCTGCCCGAAGAACCACTTGGTGGCATCCGGGACGATCACCGCGACGGTGCCCGTGACTCCGGTCGCCAGCCGTGCCGCGTTCGGTGACGCCAGGTATCCGACCTCCGCCGCGATGTCCTTGATCCGCTGCCGGGTAGCCAGCGAAACGCCGGGCACGTCGCGCAGCGCCCGGGACACCGTGGACACGGCCACTCCCGCCCGCTCCGCAACCTCTTCGATCTTCGCCGTCACAGCAGGCCACGCTACGGGACAGGCACCGCGTTGCGCAAGCGCTTGCGTAGGCGACGCCGTCCGGACGGGTGATGACCTTGGAAAACCCGGTGGCGGCACCCCCGAAAGGGGTTGGCTGGCAAATAAACGGGGGGCCGTTCCTGTGCCCTTTTTCCATGGTGCAGCCGCGAGGGTGATGGTACGGCAAGAGGGCAAGCGCGAGTGGAGGGCGGTGCGTGGTGAGGAAGTTGTTTCTGTTGCTGCTGTTCATCCCGGTGCTCGGTATGGCTGGCGGCCAGGTCTGGCAGGAGGCATGCGCCGGACCCGGGGATACCACTCTGCCCGGCATCGTCGTCGACCTGGCGCCAGGCGCCCATCCGACGTCAGCTGCACCGCGGCCGCTTCCGCCGCCGTCCGGGTTCATCGTCGTCAACAGGTAGGGCTCTGCTTGCCTCGTGGTTTTGCCATAAAGGGCCGCTTTGGGGGTTGTGGTCTTGCAGTTACCAAAATGGGCCGTTTCGAACGTTCTCAAGCGGCCTCTTTTGGCAAAACAGCGGGCGGCCAAACGGGGACGCCGCAGACTTACAACAAGCGTTGGAGAAATTAGCGAACATTTTGTTTGCCTAATTCCGACCCTGGGCTGTAATCTCCCGGTTTAGGTTTACCTAACTAGCACCATCACTCTCCCCGCATGGCGCCGTGCATCGCAGCACGGCGCACACCCGCCGGCAGTTACGCCGGCGACCCTGAAAGGCAGCAGCATGTCCCCAGCAGCACCTGCCCCGGCACCGCCCGGCGCACCCCAGTCCGTTCACAAACCGCTGACCACCAAGGCCCCGGCCAGTCGGAAAAGCCAGCGGGTCCGGCTGGTTCTGCTCGGGGCCTTGTGTACTGCAGGGTGGACGGCCTCGCTGCTTGTGGGGCACTTCATTGACTGCGGGCCTGAGCTTCACCGGATCGGCCTGGCCGTCCACATCCTTGCCCTGGTGCTTTCCTTCGGCACTATCCTGGTGGTGGACTGGCTAGGTCTGTTGTGGCTGCTGGGCAAGGTGCAGATGCACGAATCCGGAAAGCTGGAGGCCGCCGCGAAGCCGCTGATCTGGGGCGGGCTTGCCCTGCTGCTGGTGTCCGGCGCCCTGATCGACCCCGACCTGACCAACCCGGTCACCGTCATCAAGCTCGCCTGCGTCCTGGTGCTCATGCTCAACGGCCTGAGCATCGCGCCGGCCATGCACCAGCTGCTGGCCCTGCCTGCTTGCACGCGCTTCGGGGAACTCGGCCGCAGGCTGCGGCTCAGGCTCATGGTGGCGCTCAGCATTTCGCAGGCCTGTTGGTGGACGGCCGTCCTCATCGGCCTGATCAACAGCACGCTGCGCCGCTGGGCCGGGGCCTAGGGGGGGCGCACCTGGCTGCTGTCATAAGGCACCGGGACCGGGGAGGGCTCCGCCGTTCCCGGTGCCAGCCGGTTGTCGCGCGGCAGACGAGTGTCCGGCAAGCAAAATTCTCCCGGCCGGACCTTGGAAAAACCTTTGGCGTGCGACAGCCCGGGCGGTGCCGCGGCGCACGTTCGGGGAGCCTTTCCGCCGGGCCTGGAAAGCATGGGGTACATTCCGGGCCCGGCGACTCGACCTGCAATCATTGCCCGTGACCGCCGGCCTGTTCTGCGTATGACAAATCTGTCTTGCCGGGCTTGGGGAAAGCTGGGGGCACCTTGGGGGCCCAGCAGCCGGCTGCCTTGAGCCAGCTGAATTTCGACGGCGGCCGGTCTGGTTGCGGGAAAGTCACCCCGGCGACACGTTGCCGAAACCCAGGGCCTGTTTACTGGGTCTTGACCGGTCGGACGCTGGAAGGAGCTGCGCGTGAGTGCCATGTACAGGGAGATCCGCTCGTGTTCGGAGCTGTCCCGGGGTGAACGGGTCGAGGCGTGGCAGGACGGCACACTGGTTCACCGGGGCAAGGTCCTGGCCGTGGTCCCGGCCCTGGAGCTGTTCTGGATCGCTGATGCCCGGACCGGAACCCGCCAGCTGCTCGATCTTGACCAGCTGCGCGTTCTGCAGTGCCCGCTTCGAACCGTAGCCTAGGTGTGCCGTAGCCTCGGGGCGCCGCGTCTTAGGTGCCGGCCCCGAAGCCGTCGGGTGCCAATTCACGGCGAAGCCGCGTCTTCGCCCCCTTTTCCACCAGCGTGGGGATGAACGTTCTGATCCGGCCCGAATCGAGCGCGTCATACTCCTCGGAAACGATCCCCGCGATCAGTCCCCGGTCGGCGTCCGGGAATCGCCCCGCAAGCCGTTCCACCACCTGATCGATGGTTGATTCCTTCTCTTCATCGCTGCCGCTCATCGATTCAGTGTCGGTTACGCGCACGGAACCGTCAACGAAAATAGCTGCCGCCGCCCTCCCCGCGCGGTCCCTGATCGCCCGGAGCGCCGGATGCGCTCCAACCAGGAGGCGTAATCTGAAAGTAGGCCGGCGGCGGACCAGCCCGATGGTCCCCATGCCAGAGGGCATACCCAGCCCGTCGTCGGTCCCGGCCCCCCGAATCCGTGGGAGTTTTTGTCCAGAAAATGGCCTCTGAAGGCGCCCTAACTCGCGACAAATGGACAAAAAACTCCACGTGAGTGCGGGGAAGGCCATGGGTCGCCGGGCCGGTTAGCCGCCCCAGACGGAGAACGATCCGGAATGCCCGGTGATCACGCTCTGGTAGATGACGAACAGGCCGGCCAGCACGCCCAGTACCAAGGCCACGATGCGGGCGGGGCGGGAACGCTGGAGTGCGGCCAGCGCCGGGACGCGCCTGGCCAGCGGCGTGAAGGTTGCGGCGAGCATCAGCAGCACCAGGAAGAAGAAGACGACGGCGGTCACCTTCAGGATGTCGCCCTGCCGGGCGTGGGCCGCGATGGTGTCGGTGGCGCCCCGCGTTGACTGCAGCTGCTCACCGGCGGCCGCCGCGATCAGGGTCAGCGGGGCCAGGATGAGTGCAAGCACGCCCAGCGGCCAGGCGAGGTAGCGGCGGGTCGGGCGGGCCAGTCCGTAGACGACCGCGCCCAGGCCCGCGAGCGGCCCGAAAACGACGACGCCGTGGACCAGGAGAATGTGGGCCGGAAGGCCGCCGATCAGCAACACAGGAACTCCTTGCAGGTCAGAGGGACGCAGGCACCTTGAATCTAACACCGGGGGAGCCGGCGGCCTATGGGGTGGAGTCACTCTGGTTGACGGGCCGATTGCCCCGCCAGCCGCCGTCGGGCGGACAGTGGGCAGACAGCGCGTGACCAGAACGCGCGAACGTACAGTTGTGGCCCCAATCAGGGCGGCAAATGGGGCCACAACTGTACGTTCGCGCCTCCGCCGCCGGGAAAATATTCACAAGTCGGAGGAAGTTTTCAGGAATTTCCCGCAGCGTTCGGACGTTCCTTGGATAACGCCGCAGGCGTACCGCGCCAGGGGCGTAAGGGAGAGGACGAGGCGATGAAACACATCGGCCGATTTGGACCCCGAAACTCCGCTGCAGACGCAACGGCCCCACACCCCTGGAGCCGGTATGTGGCAATGGGAGATTCGTTTACCGAGGGTGTCGGCGACCCCGAGGAACGCTGCGCCGGAGGGCTCCGGGGATGGGCGGACCGGGTGGCAGAGGAGCTCAGCGCGGAGCGGAAGGACTTCGCCTACGCCAATCTGGCCATCCGTGGCCTGCTCTTGGACCAGATTCTTGACCAGCAGACCGAACCGGCGCTGGAGCTGAAGCCGGACCTGATAACGCTGTCGGCCGGCGGCAATGACATGGTGTTCCATCGGACCGATCCGGACAAGCTGGCGGCCAAGCTGGAAGCCGGCGTCGAACGGCTGAGTGGCACCGGCGCCACGATCGTGCTGTTCGCCGGCCCGGACTGGCGGCACACGCCGTTCCTGGGCCGGAGCCGTTCCAGGGTGGCCATTTTCAACGAGAACATCCGGATTGTGGCCGCCGCGCATGACTGTCTGCTGGTGGATCTGTGGACCCTGCCGGGGCTCCGGGATCCGCGGATGTGGGATCCGGACCGGCTGCACTTCTCGCCGCTGGGCCACCACACCATCGCCATGCAGGTGCTGAACACGCTGCAGGTGCAGCACTCGCTCCAGCCGCTGGAGCCGAAGGCCCTGCCGAACAGCAACTGGCGCGACGCCCGTGCCGGGGACCTCGCCTGGGCGCGGAATTATTTCCTGCCGTGGGCGTGGCAACGGATTGCGATGCAGCGTGCGGCACTGCCGCTCGTCCACGACCCCGCGCCGGCCGCCCCGCTGCTGCCCAAGCGGCCGGTGTTCGCCCCGGTGTATGCCGTGCGGACCGTTGCGGTTAAGGCCGCAGCTGAGTTCCTGGCGTAGCCGCCGGAAGCGGCGGTCCAGGCAGGGAAGCGTACGACGGCGGGTGGCCACCCGCCGTCGTAGGTGTCAGTCAGCGGTTGCGAAGTCGATCTGGCCGAATTCCGCTTCGGTGGTGTTGGCTTTGATCCAGTTGATCACGTCCTGCCGGTCCGTGCGGTAGGAGAAGTTCGTCCCCTTGCAGTAACGGTTGTGGTTGAACGACGTGATGCCGGTGATGATGTTCGACTGGGTGGTGCCGTAGAACAGCGGGCCGCCGGAGTCAGCGTTGCAGGTGCCGCCGAGGCCCTTGCCGTTGCCGTTGGTCTGGACGTTGTAGCCGTCGGCGCTGGCGCTGGTGAGGTTCGTCAGCTTGGACTCGGCCATGAGCCGTTCCCGGAACGAGGTCTCGCCAGCGGACGGGCTGGCCGCGGAGATGCCGAAGCCGCTGGAGGTGAACGTGGTGTCCTGCTGCCCGCGCTTGGAGGCCAGTGAGTCGAGAGTCCCGGCCGCTGCGAGGCGGCCGTATTCGCTGAGCTCGATGGGCTGGTCCAGGATCACCAGGCCGGCGTCCTTGGTTTCGGGGACCGCGTCCATGCTCGTGTAGCCGTAGTTGTACATCTCATCCGAGGTGGCGCACTGGGTCCCCTCAGTTCCGGCCGCGCAGATGCTCGGGTAGCCGGTGTCCGGGTCAATACCGGTTGCCGGGCTCCAGTCCGCGCCGGCGTCCTGCTGGAAGTAGACCCGCGCCGAGGAGGCGCCGGCGGTGCAGTGCCCGGCGGTAAGGAACACCGTCGGGGTCAGCAGGGAGCCGGAGCACCTGTGGTTGAACCCGCCGTCGGAATCGTAGAAAACGATCAGCCCCACGAAGGGATGCTCGGTGTCCTTGACGTAGTCGCCGGTGATTGCACCGGCAGGACCCGCCGCCGTCACGGCCAGCATTGCAGCAACGGCCAGCGCACCGCTTCCGGCGCGCAATTTCTTGAAAAAGCGCATACAAGCCCCAGCTTCCAGTTGCACGGGCGTCCGGCAGCGCACGTCGGAGTACGCGGCAGGCGCCAGAAAGTAAGTCACCGCCCGAATGTGGCGGTGACTCAAGATACCACCATAAGCAGGCTGTTTTTCTTGACTGATTCTTGACGGTTTATCGCATGGAGTCCTGAGTTTGGCCGTGCATTGTTCATTTCAGCAGGAAATCCACTCACAAGTTTTGAAGGGTCTCATCATGAAGAACAGCGCACTGATCAAGGGAACTGCCGCCATCGCCGTTGGCGCTGCACTGCTGCTGGGTGGAGGCGGCACCCTGGCCTCCTGGAACGCGGAAGCCACCGGCACCCCCGGCACCGTCATCGCCGGTGACCTGAACGTCACCGCCGCCACCGGCGTCTGGACTGACCGGACCGGTGCCACCATCGACATCTCCACCTACAAGGTTGTTCCGGGCGACAAGCTCACCTACACCCAGGTCCTGAACGTGACCCTGACCGGTGACAAGATGGCCGCGAATGTCACGGCAACGGGCGCCGGCGCCGTCAACGGTTTCACGCCGGCGAACGTGGTGGTTTCCGCGCCCGTCCTCACGATCGGCAGCACCCCGGTCAGCAACCCCCTGAAGACGTCGCAGACGGTCACCGCCACCATCACGTTCGAGTTCCTGTCGGGCACCACCGGCCGTTCTGACGTGACCAAGACCTACAACTTCGGCAGCGTCGGCTTCGCCCTGAACCAGATCACCCAGTCCGGCCTGTCCTAGGCTGGCGAGCCGGTAGGGCGGTGACAATTACGACGGCGGCCGGCTGGCCGCCGTCGTAAGTGTCCGACCGGGGGCGCCCGGACACTCTTGTCCTGCTGTGCCGCTGCTTCTAACGTTTGTGGTTATGAGCACCGGAGATCAGTCGGACGACTTCGAGCAGCTTCACGCCCTGATCACCAATTCCGAGGACATCACGGGCTTCCTGGACCGGATGGCCGGTTTCGCGGCCACCGCGCTGACACGGTCCGCGCATGCGCCGATCCAGTGCGCCGTGACGCTGCACCGGCGAAAGCGCAGCGCAACGATCGCGGGCAGCAGCGACGAAGCGGTGATGCTTGACGAAATCGAAGATCGGCTCGACCAGGGGCCCTGTGAGGATGCGCTTCGGACCGGGAAACCGGTGCTCCTCGGCGACGTGGCCACGGACCGGCGCTGGCCGCAGTACTGCAAGACCCTCGAGGCCGCGGGATGCCGGAGCGTTCTGGGCATGCCCCTCGACCTGGGGCCGGACGCGGCCGCGGTCCTGAACTTTTTCGCCCCAGAGACCGGTCTGTTCACCGA
The DNA here is from genome assembly GCF_042884885.1 of Arthrobacter sp. NPDC058097. NCBI lineage: Bacteria > Bacillati > Actinomycetota > Actinomycetes > Micrococcales > Micrococcaceae > Arthrobacter > Arthrobacter sp. NPDC058097. Next base: position 327,720 of record NZ_JBHVSZ010000004.1, on the reverse strand, counting down.
TGACGCCGTCTCCGATGCAGAGGTTTTCGCGGTCATGGCCGCCCAGGCCCTGCGTCTTGCCCTGCGGATCGCGGCCGCGGACCAGCTCGCCGAGAACCTCAAGGCGGCCATGGAAAGCCGGACCGCGATCGACCTGGCCTGCGGCATCATCATGGCGCAGAACCGCTGTTCCCACGACGAAGCCTTCGAGATTCTTCGGCGCGGCTCCAGTACGAGGAACCAGAAGCTGCATGACCTCGCCGAGGAGATCGTGGCAGGGTTCTCCGGTGCGCCGGCAGCGGCAACCCATTTCGAGGACTGACCCAAAAATCTTGAGTGAATCCTGATCATTTAGCGCATCTTGTCCTGAGGCTCCACCGGCATTGTTCTGTGCAGAAGGAAAACCATCCGCACAGATTTTGAAGGGTCTCATCATGAAGAACAGCGCACTGATCAAGGGAACTGCCGCCATCGCCGTTGGCGCTGCACTGCTGCTGGGTGGAGGCGGCACCCTGGCCTCCTGGAACGCGGAGGCCACCGGCGCCCCCGGCACCGTCATCGCCGGTGACCTGAACGTCACCGCCGCCGCCGGCGTCTGGACCGACCGGGCCGGTGCCACCATCGACATCTCCACCTACAAGGTTGTTCCGGGCGACAAGCTCACCTACACCCAGGCCCTGACCGTGACCCTGACCGGCGACAAGATGGCCGCGAACGTCACCGCGACCGGTGCCACGCCGACCAACGGATTCGACCCCGCCAACGTGGTTGTCACCGCGCCGGCACTGAAGGTGGGCGGCGTGACTGTGACCAACCCGCTGACCTCCTCCAAGACCGTCACCGCCACCATCACGTTCGAGTTCCTGTCGGGCACCACCGGCCGTTCTGACGTGACCAAGACCTACAACTTCGGCAGCGTCGGCTTCGCCCTGAACCAGATCACGCAGTCCGGCCTGTCCTAGGCTGATACCGGCGGGTTGTGCGGCCACGCGGCCGCACAACCGGTACGACCATGACCAGCTTGCCGGGAGGAGGAACCATGCGCGTCCCGCGTCCGCTGCGGGCAGCGGCCCTGATTGCCGCTGCGGTGCTCCTGGGCCTGCTGGCCGTTCAGGGCACGTACGCGCTGTGGAACGCCGCCACGTCGGCCGCACCCGGAACGGTGCAAGCGGCGTCGTTCACCGTCAATCTCACCGGGTCCCCGTCCGGGGTGAGTACCCCGATGACGCAGGCCAGCGGGCAGGCCGCCATCCTGTCGCTCAACTCCACTGCTGCTTCCCTGACGCCGGGAACCTCGGCGTACGCCGGTGCAACGGTGGCGAACGCCTCCGACGCCGGCGGTACGTTCAGCATCAGCATCACCGCCGAAAACGCGAATGTGGCCAACGTTGGAACGGGTACGCTCGCGGCGTTCCTGACCGTCCACGCCAAGATGGGCGCAACCACGGCCGATTGCTCGGTCACCACCGGCTACAACACGACTCTGACGGCCACCACCGGCCTGACCTCAGCCGCTGTTCCCAAGGGCGGCAGCGCGGTGGTCTGCTTCCAGGTCACGCTCGCCGCTAACGCTCCGGCCACCGTAAAGGGGCAGTCCGTGAACATCACGGTTCCCCTCACCGCGCGCCAACTATGCGGTGTGCCCGCGGGCTGTCCTTGATAGTCTCCCCTCATGGGGGAACAGGACCGTTCGAAAACTCCCGCGGGTTCATGGGGCCGCCGCGGCCTGGCGGCGGTTGTCCGCCTCGTTACCCTGGCGCTGCTGCTGGTGCTGGTCTTCGCTGCCCTGTCGCTGATACTCGTGCCGCGGGCCACCGGCTCCCAGACCTACACCGTGCTCACTAACTCCATGGCCCACAACACGGACCGGGGCCTGTGGATGTCTGTCAGGGCGGCGGCGCTGATCTGCTACGGGGCCGTGCTCATTGTCAGGACCCTCCGCGGCATGCGCCGCAGCCGCGGAGCAGAAAAAGCGGGGCAGGGGCCGGCATGAAAGAGCTCAGGGAGGTCCCGGGCGGGAAAGCGGCCATCATCGCCTTCGCGGTGACGGTGCTGCTGGGAGCCGGCGGCGGCATCGCCGTCGGACTCTGGCAGCAAACGGCCACCACCACCATGACGGTTTCCGCCGCCCCCATCTGGCCCGGCGACCAAGCGGTCCTGAACTGCATCACCAGCACCAACCCCAACATCAAGACCGCCACCCTGACGGCTACCCCCACCACCAGCGGCACCATGACGGCCGCCCTCAGGAACGCAGCAAACGGCACCTATGGCGCCGAGCACAGCGTGGGCAGCTTCCCGGGAACCATTGACCTCGGCACAGACACCCCCGGAGTTAAGGAAGCTCTCAACGGCGGCGCCGGCACCGTCCGCCTCACTGCCACCTTCACGGGCTACACCCGCCAGTCACTGGTCAGCTTCGCCGGCAACGGAAAGGCGACCTGCGCGTAGTTCCGGGGCCGCGGTGGCCGCAGCGGTGATGTGAAACAAAGCCCGGGGATTTTCAGGACGGCTTGCCCGGAACGGTAGGCTGGACCGGAATTAGGTCACATTTTCGTTGCCTAATACAACCATTGGTCACCCGCCCCCAACCGCAAGGAAGCTATGCCCTCCTCCGTTCTCGAACAGACCACTCCCACCCACACCAGCGCGGCCCCCACAGCGGCGGCACGTGCCCTGGCCGTCCTGCGCATCCTCCTTGGCTCGGTTCTGCTCTGGGCCTTCACGGACAAGGCGTTCGGCCTTGGCTTCGCCACCCCCGCAGCCAAGAGCTGGATGGCCGGCGGGTCGCCCACCGCGGGTTACCTGGGCAGCCTCAAGGGCTCGCTGGCGGGTGCCTTCCAGCCGCTTGCCGGCAACCCGGCCGTTGATGCCGCCTTCATGCTCGGCCTGCTGCTGGTCGGAGGGGCGCTGGTCTTGGGAGTTGCCCTTCGCGCCGCGGCCGTCGGCGGGACCGCGCTGATGCTGCTGATGTGGCTCAGCTCCCTGCCCCTCAAGACCAATCCCGTGTTGGACGAGCACATCATCTACGCCGCTGCCATGGTGGCCCTGGCGGCAACGGGCGCCGGCCGGGTCTGGGGCTTCGGCCGCACCTGGGAAGGGATCCTGCAGGCCGCACCCGCACCGGTGCGCACTGCCCTCTCGTAGGGAACGCAATTCAAACAAGGGCGGTAACATGCGGCGCGCATGCCACCGCCTTTGCTTTGCCCGGCGTTCGACGGCGGGTGGCCGGGATGGGTCGAACGGCCGGTCGGATGCCTGCCGGGGCGCAGGCCGGGGCGCCGGCCCCCTAGGTGAGCGACTCCAGGAGCGTGGTGCAGTCGTCTTCGCAGCGGCGGCAGGCCTCGGCACAGATCCTGCAGTGTTCATGCATGTGTGCGTGTTTATCGCATTCGTCGGCGCACGCGGCGCAGGCGGTCCGGCAGGCCTCGAGCATCGACCGGACGATCGCGGAGCTGTCACCGGTCTGGCGGGTCAGGACGGCGCCGGTCACGGCGCAGATGTCGGCGCAGTCCAGATCCGTCCGGATGCACCTGGCGAGATCATAGACCTTTTCTTCGGCCAGGCAGGAATCGGCACAGGCCGTACAGGTCTGGGCACACTGGAAGCAGGCGGCGATGCAGGCGGCCAGCTTCTCCTTGTCCTCCGTGCCGATGCCGCCGGGGTGGGCGTTGAGCATGGCAGTGATGTGGTGCGTCATGGTGTGCTCCTGTCGGTGTCCGTGCCTGCCTTTCATGACGCCACCCTAGACCTGCCCGGTTCCGCTGTCTGCCCACCCCTAACATCCCAGCGAACCGGCACCGGCAGTGGTGGCCGCCGGTGCCGGTCGTGCCGGCCCGGACGCTGGCTACAGAGCGGCCAGCAGGTCCTTCATCTCCTGGATTTCCTTCTGCTGCGCGGTGCTGATGTTCCCGGCGAGGGCAACAGCGTCGGGGTTCTGTCCGCCGTCCTTCTCGACATTCGCCATCATGATGGCCCCCTGGTGGTGCGCGATCATCTGGGTCAGGAACAGCTTCGCGGCCTGGGTGCCCTGGGCGGCGTCGAGTTTCTTCATGTCGTCGGCGCTCATCATGCCGCCCATGGCACCGTGGCTGGACATGTCATGCCCGCCGGGCGCTTCCGTGGGTTCGTTCCAGCTCTTCAGCCAGCCCGTCATGGTTTCGATTTCGGGGGCCTGGGCGGCCTTGATCTTTTCTGCGAGGGCAGTGACCTTGGCTGGCACGTTCTGCTTCTTGAGGATCACGTCGCTCATCTCCACGGCCTGCGCGTGGTGCGGGATCATCATCTGGGCGAACATCGTGTCGGCGGAGTTGTGGGCCGCAGCGGATGCGCTGGCACTGCCGGATCTCGCAGAGGCCGAGGCGGTGGCCGACGCGGAGCCGTGGTCCATGCCGGTTGTGGTGGTTCCGCTGCCGGATCCGCCGCCGCACCCGGCCAAGGTGATCGCTGCAGCAAGGGCGGCGGTGGAAAGGGTCAGAAACTTCTTGGTCATGTCAATCAGGTCCTTCAAGCATTCAGCCGGCGCCGGGCGCCGGAAATTGGGGATTGCGCGCTTCAGTCAGGCGCGCGAACACGCGGACAAAGGCCGCGTCTCTGGTGCTTGGGCCGGATGGTTCCGGCAGGGTCCTGTTTTACGTCCGGCTGATGGACAGTTCACCTGGTGAGGGTGTGTCTGGCCTGTAGGCGCTGCGCCCGCTCACCGGTCCCGCCGGGCCTGCACGGACTGCCGCCGTACCCAACGCAGCTGTACCCGGCGCCGGCACAGCCAATGTGCTCGTCTTGACCGAGGGGGTGCAGGCTACGGTCATCGCCTGCCTGCTGCTGCAGTCCCCGTCCGGGCACCCGGCCGCAGCCGAAACCTCCTGGCCCGCAACCGCGTGCACAGCATCGGGGCTCATGCCGTGGGCGGCCTCGCCTGGCCGGTGCGAGTGCCCACCGGATTCCGCGGCCGCCGCCGCGACGGCCGGGCCGTGCATGAGGTGGTGGCCGTTCAGGACATGCATGCCGAAGATCCCGGCAATCAGAGCCAGCACCAGGGAAAACATTCCGGCACGGCGCAGGAAGGTCGGGGCAACGCTGCGGGCTGCAGTCATGACGATTCCTCCTTCCGTGCCGGACCAGTGTGGTTTAAGGCTACCGGGCCGCAGGGTCCAGGTGTGATGGTTACGTGGTCTGCTGTGTTCAGCGGATCTGTGCCGGGTTCAGTTTGACCCGGCGCAGCAGCTGGGCGTTAAGGGCGACGACGATCGTGGACACCGACATAAGCACGGCACCGGCCGCGGGGGAGAGCGTGACCCCGGCGAACGCCAGCACCCCTGCCGCCAGCGGGACGGAGATGACGTTGTAGCCAGTGGCCCAGACCAGGTTCTGCCACATCTTGCGGTAGCTCGCACGGGACAGATCCACCATGGACAGCACGGCCCGCGGATCGTTCCCGGCCAGCACCACGTCTGCTGATTCCACCGCGACGTCGGTTCCGGCGCCGATCGCGATGCCGACTTCGGCCCGCGCCAGGGCGGGGGAATCGTTGACTCCGTCCCCGACCATCGCCACCTTGAAGCTCCGGCTCTGCAGTTCGCTGACCTTCTTGTCCTTGTCCGCGGGCAAAACCTCGGCGAAGACCTCATCGATGTTCAGCTCGGCCGCAACGGCCTGGGCGACCTGCCGGGCATCGCCGGTGATCATGGCCACCTTGATGCCGCGGTCCTGCAGGGCCGCGACGGCCTGCCGGGACTCGGTTCGGACGGCGTCTTCGAGGCTGACCGCCCCCAGCACCCGGCCGTCGGCCAGGACGTGGAGCACGGCGGCGCCGCGGTCCATCCAGGGGCCGGTGGCCGCGGCCAGCTCACGGGGTTCGGTGACGGCGAGTTCCCGCAAGAGGGAAGGCCCGCCCACCTGCACCGTCCGGCCGTCCACGACGGCGCGGACGCCCCGGCCTGTCATGGAGCTGAACCCGGTTGCCTGGGGAACGGAAAGGCCCTGCTCCCTGGCCGCCCCGACGATCGCACGCGCCACAGGGTGTTCGCTGTCCGCTTCCACGGCGGCGGCCAGGGCCAGCAGCTCGTCCCGGCCAACGCCGTCGGCGGCTGCTAGTTCGCGTACCTCCGGCTCACCTTTGGTGAGCGTGCCGGTTTTGTCGAACAGGACGACGCCGACCGTGCGCATGCGCTCCAGCGCCATCCGGTTTTTGATCAGTACCCCGGCGCGGGCCGCCTGCTCGGTGGAGATGGCGATCACCAGCGGGATAGCCAGGCCCAGCGCGTGCGGGCAGGCGATCACCAGGACAGTGACGGTGCGGGTCACCGCTTCCGGGACGCTGCCCAGCAGGGTCCAGACGATGAAGGTGATGACGCCGGCGCCCGCGGCGAAGTAGAACAGGAACGCCGCGGCCCGGTCGGCGAGGGCCTGCGCCCTTGACGAGGAGGCCTGGGCCTCGGCGACGAGGCGCTGGATGCCCGCGAGTGCGGTGTCGTCCCCGACGGCGGTGATGCGGACCCTGACCGTATTGTCGGTGGCCACCGTCCCGGCGATCACTGCGTCCCCTTTAGAACGGGGAACCGTCTTGGATTCGCCGCTGATCATGGATTCGTCGAATTCGGCCTGCCCCTCGGCCACGGTGCCGTCCGCGGGCATCCGCGCGCCGGACCGGACCAGCACCAGGTCCCCGGCCCGGAGCTCGGAGACGCTGACGGTCTCCGTGCCGGCATCCGTGATGAGCTCGGCTTCGTCGGGCAGCAGGGCTGCCAGTGCGTCCAGGGCGCCCTGTGCCGATCCGAGGGCGCGCATCTCGATCCAGTGGCCCAGGAGCATGATGGCCACGAGCAGCGCCAGCTCCCACCAGAAGTCCAGGTCGAAGCCGCCAAGGCCCAGGCTGGTCACCCACGAGGCGACGAACGCGACCGTGATCGCCATGCCGATCAGCAGCATCATGCCCGGACGGCGTGCCTTCAGTTCATTCAGGCCGCCCCTGAGGAACGGTTGGCCGCCGTAGAGGAAGACCGCGGTGCCCAGGACGGGCGGGATCCACGCGGATCCCGGGAACTCGGGTGGCATGTAGCCGAGCAGGTCCCCGAACATCGGGCTGAAATACACCACCGGAACGGACAGGGCCAGAGCCAGCCAGAACCGGTTCTTGAACATCGCGGTACTGTGCCCGGTGTGCTGGCCGTGGGTGTGCACCACGTGGTCGTCGTGGGCGTTGTGTCCGGGGTGCGGACCATGTCCGACGCCGGCAGCTGGGTCGGGTGCCGGATCTGCCGGCGCGTTGTGTTCCGCGTGTCCGGCGGTGGCCGTACGCGGGGCTTGATGTGAGGTGTGCATGTCAGGCGTTCCTAAGCGGGAGTAGGTATAGGTCGCTGGGGTTGAGCGGCAGTAACGGCGCCGTGGTTACGGGCCTGGACAAGCCATTCACTGACAACGCTGAAAATATACCCCCCAGGGGTATCGTGGTCAAGGGGGCAATCGCTTTGAAGGGGGCCTGGTAGCCGCGGCGCATTGACCCGGATATAGATGAGTGCGAATATTTATATGTGTCTATGTCTCTTGAACTGACCCCCGTTCAAACGGCGGCGTGCTGCTCCCCGCTTGCCCGGGAGCCGCTCTCTGCGTCCGAGGCGGAGGGCATCGCCCCGCTGTTGAAGGCGCTGGCCGATCCGGTGCGGCTGCGGCTGATGTCCCTTGTCGCTTCCCATGAGGGCGGCGAAGCCTGCGTCTGCGACCTGAACGACGCATTCGAGCTCTCGCAGCCCACCATCAGCCACCACCTGAAGCTGCTGCACGACGTCGGCCTGCTGGACCGCGAGAAGCGCGGTGTCTGGGTGTACTACCGGGCGCGCACCGAGGCACTGGAAAACCTGGCTGCGCTGATCGGGGGACAGGCGAAGTGACCGTTCTAATGCGCAAGGCCGGCGCGGAGTTCGCCGGGACAGCGTTCCTGGTCATGGCCGTCGTTGGCTCCGGCGTGATGGCGTCCCGGCTTTCCCCGGACGACGTCGGCCTGCAGCTCCTGCAGAACAGCGTCGCCACCGGCGCCGCCCTGGTGGCGCTGATCGTGGCGCTGCAGCCGGTTTCGGCATCGTTCAATCCGGTGGTGACTCTGGTGGAGCGGGCCCTGGGCATGATCGACACGGGGGCTGCCCTGGCGCTGATCGGCGCGCAGTTCCTCGGCGGCGTGGCCGGGACGGTGCTGGCGAACCTGATGTTCGGTCTCGACGCCGTAACACTTTCCAGCCACGAACGCACCGGCGCCGGTCTCTGGCTGGGCGAGGTCATCGCCACCGTCGGGCTGCTGCTTATTGTGTTCGGCGCGGTCCGTTCCGGCAGGGCAGAGCGGGTGGCGTTCGCCGTCGGCGGCTACATCACCGCGGCTTACTGGTTCACGAGCTCCACCAGCTTCGCCAACCCCGCCGTGACGGTCGCCCGGACCATCACCGATACGTTCGCCGGGATCGCGCCGGCCTCCGCTCCCGGCTTCATCCTGGCCCAGATCCTCGGCGGCGCCGCGGGGTTCGTCCTGGTCCGCTTCCTCTATCCGACGCTAGTCCCAGCCACTGCCACGTCCGCCGCGGAAGCGGCCACCCGAAAGGTGCTCTCATGACCGCGAAGCCCTCCGTCCTGTTCGTCTGTGTCCACAATGCCGGCCGTTCCCAGATGGCTGCCGCGTTCCTCACCACCCTGTCCCAGGGCGCAATCGAGGTGCGTTCGGCCGGGTCCCAGCCGGCGGACAAGGTGAACCCGGCCGCCGTCCAGGCCATGGCCGACGTCGGCATCGACATGTCCGCCGAGATTCCGAAGATCCTCACCACCGAGGCGGTGAAGGAGTCCGACGTCGTCATCACCATGGGCTGCGGCGACGAATGCCCGTACTTCCCGGGCAAGCGCTACGAGGACTGGGTCCTGGAAGATCCGGCGGGCAAGGGAGTGGACTCGGTGCGGCCTATCCGGGACGAGATCAAGACCCGTGTGGAGGCGCTGATCGCCTCCCTGACTCCGGCCTCTGCATAGGCAAACCCGTTAGGGGAGGGGGTGATACTCATGAACACCGGCTGCTGCGATGACACCTGCTGCGACGACGATCAGGACTGCTGCTGACCCCGCCCCGGCCCACCAAGAACGGCCACGAGTCCAACCCCTGGCTGTTCGATGGCGGTGCGTCGCCGGCTTTTGAGTGCAAGGCAGACAGCATCGATCGCCGCGCCCCCCCGGTGTGGATCGTCGCCAAGCACCAAATGCACAGGGGGAAACATGCTTGGAATAGTCGCAGCCGTGCTCGGGTTCGCGGTACCGACGATACTTATCGCGACGGCGCTGTACTGGATTATCCGCCTGGGGGTGAAGCACGGCCTCAGGTCGTACGACGAGGAAAAGGCGAGAGCCGCAGAGGCAACACCCTAAGGAGTGAACGGCATGGACAACGACGCGGACCAGAGCGGCAGTGCCCTGAAGCACCTCCAGCATCCGCGGTTCGCCCGTGCCTACGCACGCGCCGTGGGGCGGATGAACAGCCGCGGCGCCACCGAACACCGCCGCCGCATGCTGGCGGGCCTGTCCGGGAGGGGCATCGAGATCGGCGCGGGGGACGGATCGGCCTTCGCGCTCTACCCGCCGGCGGTCACCCACGTTCTGGCCCTGGAGCCCGATGACTATCTCAGAAGCCTCGCCCTGAACCGCGCCGCCACCTCCGCCGTGCCGGTGACGGTGAAGGCTGCCGCAGCCGAGCGCATCCCGGCTGACGACGGCAGTGCGGACGCCGTCGTCGCCAGCCTCGTGCTGTGCAGCGTGGCGGACCAGGCTGCCGCGCTCGCGGAAATCCGGCGTGTCCTGCGCCCCGGCGGGACCCTTGCCTATTATGAGCACGTCCGTTCCGAGCGCCCCGTCCTGGCCGCCGTCGAAGACCTGCTCACACCGGCATGGCAGCGCGTGGCCGGCGGATGCCACCCCAACCGGGACACCCTCGGCGCCATCACGAAGGCAGGGTTCACCGTCCGGGACAACCAGCGGTTCGGCTTCGCGGTCCAGTCATTGACCCCTCCGGTGGCGCACATCCTCGGCCACGCCACGAGCCCGGTACCGCCCGGGGATTGACGACAGCGGCGGCGGTGGCGGCCGCCACCGCCGCCGCGAGGGCGCTCGTCGGTCAGGCGTCAGCACCTGGTGTGAAGTAGTTGTGTACGTCGAGGTAAGTCACTTTCGGCTGCTCCGGTATCCCGGCCTCTGCGCTGTAGGGACCGATCTGGTCCCGCGCGAAGGCCTCGTACTGCTCGCGGGATTGCCACAGGTCCGTGACGAGCAGCCCGTCATCCGTTGCCGCCACCCAGTGCCCAAGGGCGCCGGCCGGACCGGGGCCGCCCTTGGTCAGGTTCATTTTTTCGATGACCTGGTCGTATTGCGCCAGCGTGGCGCCCTTGAATTCCATAATGACCGCGACTGCCATCTCCTGCTCCTCACACCTCGTTGTGCAACGGCCCGCATCTGAACCGATACGGCTGGTTGTACGCGCAGGAGGTGGCCCCGTCAAGGAGCAGTCAGGAGCGGCTAGGCCAGGTTTTCCTTCAGCAGCGCGCGGTGTTCGACGGCGGCAGCCTGGTGGAGCTTGCGGCCCGCCGCGGTGAGCTTGAGGTACAGCGAGCGGCGGTCCTCGGCGCAGGACTCACGGCTCAGCAGCCCGGCCTTCTCCAGCCGGTCCACCACCTTGGAGACGGCGCTCTGGCTCATGGGGGTGCGTTCGCCGAGTTCCTTCATCCGGCACGATGACTTGGTGTTCTCCGCCACCAGGTCCAAAATCTCGAACTCGTTCAGGCCGATGTCGAACTTGGCTTCCAGCGCCCGGTCGAGGGCGCACGAAGTCCGGAAGTATGCGTCCTGGATGCTGCGCCATTGCTCAACCAGCAGGCGGTCCGTCGTCGAAGCCATGCCCCCGATTTTACCCGAGACACGAACTGAAGTCCACGTCATAATATTCCGCGTCATATTCCTTGTCATTGAATGACGCGTCATATAGATTTTCAGGCATGACATCACCCACCGCCCTCGAACGATCTGCCGGCCCCATCGCCACGGCCGTCCGCTGGACCCGTGCCCAGTGGCTCCTGCTCATGGTTGTCTGCACCGTCCTGGCCCTCGACGGGCTGGATGTGTCCATGGTGGGCGTGGCCCTGCCGTCCATCGGGCACGAACTGAACCTCGGCACGGACGCCCTGCAGTGGATTGTCTCCGCTTACGTCCTCGGCTACGGCAGCCTGCTGCTGCTGGGCGGCCGCCTCGCCGACCTCCTGGGCCGCCGCCGCATCTTCCTCATCGCCCTCTCGGTCTTCGCGGCCGCGTCCCTGGTGGGCGGACTCGTGGATGACCCCGCCATCCTCATCGCCACCCGGTTCGTGAAGGGCCTGGCCGCTGCCTTCACCGCGCCCACGGGCTTCTCCATCATCACCACCAACTTCGCCGAGGGCCGCGAGCGCAACAAGGCCCTCTCCATCTTCACCACGTTCGGTGCCAGCGGCTTCTCGCTGGGGCTCGTCGTCGGCGGCCTCATGACCAGCCTCAGCTGGCGCTGGACGTTCCTGGTGTCCGTGCCGATCGCCGTGCTGGTGGTCATCCTGGGCGCCCGCTTCATCCCTCGGGACACCCCCGATGCCACGGACAGCGGCCACGACATCTGGGGCGCCGTCACCCTGGCGCTGGGCATGCTGGGACTCGTGTACACGCTGGTGTCCGCGCCGGAGCAGGGCTGGGGATCTGTGGCAACAATCGCCGGATTCATCGTCTCTGCCGCGGTGCTGGCAGCCTTCGCCGTCATCGAGAACAAGGTCAGGCACCCGCTCATCCGCTTCGGCATCCTGCGCGAGGGCTGGGTGGCGCGGGCCAACCTCAGCGCGGTGGGCCTGTTCGGCTCTTACCTCAGCTTCCAGTTCATCGTGACGCTGTTCCTGCAGTCCGCCCTGGGGTGGAGCCCGCTGGCGATGGCCTTGGCCCTGCTGCCCACCGGCCTGATCGTCGCCACCAGCGCGCCGTTCGCCGACCGCCTGATCAACGTGTTCGGCGCCACCCGGCTGATCCTGGCCGGCCTGGTCTCCATGGGTCTCGGCTATGTCCTGTTCCTCCGGGTGGGCACCACGCCCAACTACGCGCTGGACATCCTGCCCTCGATCATCCTGCTGGGCATCGGCTTCGCCCTGGCCTTCCCGTCCATCAACGTCCAGGCCACGGCCGGGATCAAGGATTCGGAGCAGGGCCTGGCCGCCGGGCTCATCCAGACCAGCACCCAGGTGGGGGCCGCCTTGGTCCTGGCCGTCACCACCGCCATGGTCAGCGGTCATTCCGACGGCGGTGCCGTCCCCAGTGCCGCCGCCATGCTTGAGCAGTACCGGCCGGGGCTGGTGCTGAGTGCCGCCGTCGCCATCGCCGCGCTGCTGGTCGCGGCGCTGCCGTCACGACGGCGGGCGGTCGCCCTGGTTGCCTAGCCCACGTTGGCTGGCTGGCCAGTCCTGCGACGGGCCCAAGCTGGCTACCGCGTGGCGCCGAGGCTCGTGCAGGCTGCTGCCGGTCAGCTACACCGCATGGTGGACCGGGCCCGCGGTTCCGGCGGCAAGCATCGCCTCTATCCGGGTCCGCAGCTCCCGGGGATGGAACGGCTTCGTGACGTACTCGTCTGCCCCGCAGTGCAGCGCTTCGTCGATGTCCGCTTCGTCGGTCCGGCCCGTGAGCACCACGGTCCGGGCGGCGCTGAAGGGCCGGATGCGCCGCAGGACCTCGAAGCCGTCGATGTCCGGAAGGCCGACGTCGACAGTCACAACGCGCGGAAGCCGGTGCCGCACGAGGTCCACCCCCTCGAGCCCGGTGTCCGCGGTGAAAACGGAAAATCCCGTCCGTTCCAGGACTGCGCGCAGAAGATTGCGCATGTCGGCGTCGTCCTCAATGACGACAGCCACTCCCAAGCCGGTCATGGTCCAACTCCACGTCTGGCGGGTCCTTGGGCCGGCCCAGCACCGGCTCGAAGTTCACCACCCACACCACACGGTACAAGCCCGCGGGCCGTTTTTCAGCATTAAATTTGCTGGATTCGATTGCGTTTTCATGAAGCGGTCAGGACAGCACCAGCCAGACGCCCAGCGCACCGAGGGCCACGCAGGCTCCGGCGGTCCAGAAGACGGCAGCGATGTCCGATGGCAGATGCCCTGCCCGGATCCCCTCAACGCTGCGCCGGTAGCGCCGCCGCTGCGTGACGTAGATGCCGGCTCCGGCGGCGATGGTGAGGCCGAACATCGCCAGCACGAACGGCCCCTGGTCCGGAAGCCAGCGCAGGCACACCGCGCTCGCGGCAATCAGCGTCAGGACCGTCCGGCCCCACGCCAAAGCGGTGCGCTCGGGCTGCAGCCCGGGGTCGCCGTCGAGCGGCCCGTTGGCCTGGCGGGGGCCGTCGCCGGGCGGGGGAGCGGTGGCCGGGTTTTCGGGCATGGTTCAGGCCAGAACGACGACGGCGATCACCACCGCCGCCGCGACGGCGCAGCCGGCGGCGAGTAGCGGACCGATCAGCGGCAGGGGCAGTGGCCGGTTGGAGCGGAGGCTGGCCTCAACCCGCAGCCAGCGGACGGCCGAGCCCGCGCTCAGCAGCATGCCCAGCAGCAGGAGGAGCACGGACAGTCCGCGGCGGATGGGCTCGGGGAAGACGTCGGTGGTGAACGCCTCCACTGCGATGCCGCCGGCCAGGAGCGCCAGGGAGGTGCGGATCCAGGCCAGGAACGTCCGCTCATTGGCCAGGGTGAACCGCGGATCGGGTTCGGTGCCGCCGGGCAGGAGCCTTTCGGCGAACCTGCTTCTGCGGGAGTCGGGGTCGGGCGGGGGAGAAGGGGTGGACGGCACCGTCACAGTCTAGCCAGTGTCGCTGTTAACAGGTTTGTGAAATTCTTGTCACATGCGGGTCAAGACGGCTCACGTGCGCTTATGATGCATCCGGAGGCAGGTAGTCCAGCCAGCGGCCAGCTGCCCGGAACCTGAGGAGTGCCCATTGGACAACACCCGGTTCCCTGATGATGACAGCCGGACCGAGGACGACGGGCCCTTCTCCGACATCCCGCTGATGCGAGAGCAGGCCTACGAGATCATCGATGCGGTCCTGTCCGGCACGGATCCGGAAGGGGCCGAGGTCCGGGAGCGGCTCCGCGAGCACGTGGCGGCGCACCCCGGAAATCCGGAAGCAGCGCTGCACGAACATTTGGTCTTCACCCGTTCGCTGGCAAGGCAAGCCGGCGATCAGCCCAATCCCGGCAAGCAGGAAGTGCACCGGCACCCGGCTGAGGGGCAGATCAGCGTCCCCGGCCACGGCCAGGCGGCCATCGAGGCGGTCCTGCATGGCGGCATGCTTGTCACGGCGTTCCAGCCGATCCACGATCTGCGCCGCGGCGGGGTCATCGGCGCCGAAGCCCTGACGCGTTTCCTGTGGGAGCCGGACGGCGACGGTGCGGGCTCCTGGTTCAAGAACGCCGCCGCCGTCGGCCTGGGCGCGGACCTGGAGTTCTCGGCGCTGCAGGCGGCCGTGGCCGCGGCGCAGGAGCTGCCGCCCCAGCTGGTGGTGGCACTGAACCTGTCACCGGCCGTATGCCTGGATCCCCGGCTGCCGGGATTCCTGGAACATGCGCCTCTGGAATCCTCCCGGATCATGCTGGAACTCACCGAACCGCTCAACCCGGAGCAGCTGGGTCCGCTGCTGGAGGTCCTGACGCCGCTGCGCAGGTCCGGCATGGGGCTGGCCGTCGACGAAGCCGGGACGGACGCTGCCTCCATGCGCCACATCCGGTCCCTCCGGCCGGACGTCATCAAAATGGGCCGCGGCCTGGTCACAGGGATCGACGCCGATCCGAGCCGTCAGTACCTGGTGGCCGACCTCGTCGAATTCGGACGTCAGACCGGTACGGCGCTGGCCGCCGTCGGAATTGAAACCTCCGCTGAACGTGCGGTCCTGACCCGGCTGGCAGTGGCTGCCGGCCAGGGCCATTTCCTGGGGCAGCCCACGGTCAATGTGAAGGAATGGGCCACCTGGGCCGGCCCCGCCTCGGCAATTCAGGGCCGGCATGGACGGCACACGGCAGGGCGGCCCCACCCCGACGGCCGCTAGCGTCAGTCACGCGCCCCGAGCAGCCCGGAACGGGCTTCCTCCTCGACTGGGCCCCGTGCCCGGGAGGGCTGGAAGCAGACCCAACCCCAGTCGGCGAGGTCCAGGACAACAAGCACCGAGTACTCCCGGCTGCTCAGCCGACGGATATGGTGCCACACGCCCGCGGCATGCCTTCCTTATCGAACACTTCTCGCAGAGCGGAGGACTGAAGCCTCGGACTGTCGACATTGCTCGGAAGAGCGGCGGGGCGACCTATGCTGGCCTCATGTCCGATCTTTACGTACAGGGATGTTGAGCGATATGTTCCTCGAGGTCCCGGATATATGCGGGGAAGTCCGTAACGAATACCAGCTCCTGGGGCATCCCAGAATGGTCAGGGCTCCACATGGTGGCGGCAGGCGATTCGGTTTGCATGCTGAGTGCCGCCTCGGCGAGCTCAAGGGCGTGCGAATCTCGCTGCAAGAGGTGCAGGGCGAGTGCTTGATTCGCCAAACGAATCAGATCATCGCCGATGCTGAACATGGCAGCCTTAGATAAGGACGCAAATGCGGCAGATGGGTCAAACGCCAACTGGCAGAAACCGAGGTTGTTCCACACCATGGCATCGCCTGGCCTCAACTGGCTGAGCCCGGCGAATATGTCTGCCGCCTTGCGAGCATCGCCTTGGCGTAGATGTCCGAGAGCCTCCGACACGAATTCGTGGGCATCGAACCCGGCCGTCTGCATAAACGAGCGGGACTCATTCAGTGCGTCGAGGCAGGCCGAGGTCAGTCGGTCCTGATGGACTGTACGTAAGGAAAGGACATTGCGCTGCTTGCAGTTTGGTTGCGCGCCGGCTGATGTCTGTCCGAAAGGCAATGCCTTCTGGCATCGAAGTCTTCGACTCCAGCAACTACTTCCCGAGGAAGCACCCGCCCCGTCATCCTTAGGCCGCCTATGTTCTCGGTGACTACGGGTCGCTGTGTGAAGCCCAATTCTTCGGCGATCTGCCGACATTGCTCCCCACACGTTGGACCGTCCTCGGTCGCCCTGTAGAAGGGGCAACTGGGCGTTAGGTTCGGCCGGGTGCACGAGTCGCCATAGGCCCTAGTGCGTTTAGCAGTAGCTGTTCGCGTAATTCTGAGTCAACCATCCGCCCGCCCTTACGTAGATTGGCTAACCTAGCCTATGCCAAACTGCGCGGGTGGGGCCTCAGTCCTTACTGGTGATGGCGAGGACAGTGATAGCGCCGTCGTCGGGTCCATAATGCCAGAAGATCCTCCACGCCGAGGGAGTGTTGTTCTCTACGTACGAGTCCCACACGGCCTCGCCGTTCACTCCTGACAAGGACATGTACTTGTGCGAGCTCAAGCCCGGATGCTTTGGATCCTGCTGCAATCGCCCCAAGGCTCGTCGAACCTTCTTCAGCTTCTTCTCCTGATGACCGTCGCCTTCGAGCGCTTCCAAGGCGCTGACGGCCTCAGGAGTGAAGACGAGCCTGAACGGCATCAGTCCTCGTCCTCGTCTCCGTCGAGGAACTGCGTGAAGTCACCGAGCGACTTGGCCTGCCCGCCTGCGGATTCGAGCAGTCCGCGGCTGAGTGCTTCCCGTATCTGGACATCCTCCCAAACCAAAAGCTCGCGCTTGGGTATAGAAACCAGGGGTGTCAGCAGGATGGCGCCTTCGTCGTTAACGGCGATCGCGTAGCGGTCATCGCGCCGCACGCCAGCTTTCCCCACTGAGATCCGTGAGCGTTCGTCTGCGCTGACTTCTCCCACGGGCGTGAACTTTGTGCTCTCCATTTGATGCTCCTAGGTGGTAGCTACCACAAGCGTACAACGCAAATGGGGTATCGCCCATATTCCCACTTGGGGTTATTAATCTATCCATTACTACGTCAACTGTCGAGCCCTTGCCTATAGGAACCGTGGTGTGTGTGGGGGCGACAAATGTCGCAGTTCCTACGGCGGTTTCGGCTGTCGCCGTTGTCTGACTGAGTACCTCGGCGCACGCGTTTGAGAGCCGGAACCCCGCCGCGCGTGTTTGGGAGCACTCGGCACGCACCACCTGCACCGTTAGGGTCACCGCTGCTTGACCAAGACCAATCCGGCTGGCCGAAAGAGCCGGCGTGGCGGGGCACCTACCTTGGTGCGGGACGCGTCCCTGCATCCGTGCTCGACCCGGACGTTGGAACGAAGCTCCAGCCGAACGAGCCGTCGTCCCGGAGTGTCATCCGAAGGAAACCGTGCGTGTCGCTGAACCGCTTCACAATGTACGGCGGACTGCTGGTGAAGGAACGGAGCCCCATGCCTCCCGTGGAAACCTGGAATGCTGTGATCCCGTCACCGACGCACTGGTCGGCGTTATTCACCGGACATGAGCGTTCGTAGTTGTGCTGTGACCCGGACAGGGTGAACCGCACCCGGTGCTTCCACATCACGTCGATCCACGGTTTGAGCTCGGTGGACCGGCTGTGTCCATGGGTGTCCGACGTGAAGTACGGGTCGTGGTGCACCACCGCCAGGTGTTTGCCCGCCGCCCTGGCGCCAGCGAGGTCCTTGTCCAGCCAGGCTGTGATGGCCTGGGCCTGTGCCGGGTTGTACCGCCACTGCGCGGAGGACAGGAACGCGATGTGCCACTTCCCGAAGTCCTTCGAGTACGGTGTCCCGTTCCCGATCAACCCCCGCTGCTGGTTGATCGCAGCCTTCCCGGGGGCATCCGGGCATTGGCCGTTCATGAAGTTGTCGAGGTCTTCGTTCCGGCCTGGCTGCCAGTCATGGTTTGGTGCGGACACCCAGTACAGCTTCGACTTCGTGCCGCCCCACAGCGGATGCCAGTACTTCACATAGTCCGCGCAGTACGCGGTGTCGTACTGGAAGTCCCCGAGCCCCAGGAACGCGTCAATCTGGTTGGTCCGCACCAGCGTGGAAATGGCCGCGCCGTTGCGCCCGGAGGGGCTGTCGGCTGCCGAGTTCTTCGGGCCGTTCATGTCGCCAACGGCCGCGATCCGCACGCCACCCGCCCGTGCGGGGGTCTCGTCGGGTGACGGCAGGGATGGCGCCGCGACGGTCGCAGTCGGTTGCGGCTCCTGCCCAGCGGTTTTCACGCCGCCGGCAGCGAGGGTGACGGCCCAGAGGCCGGCGACGCCCAGGAGGACTGCGGACGTTCCGGCGGCAACACGATTGCGGCGCATGGGGTGCGAGCCTCCCTTCGCGGGGTGCCGTGTTCCTGCTTCGGGCCAATTGGGGCCGGCGCCATCGCCCGCCTCTTCCAATCGTCAGCCCTCGTCCTTGGAATAACCATGGAGCAGGGGGTCCCGCGTCAGGGCAGCACCAGCCACACGCCCGGCAGCAGCACAGCTAGGGTGTCCGCATTCCGGAGCTCTGGGATCAGCCCTGCTGCGCCGCCCATTCCTCCACGCGGCGGTTGCTTTCCTCTTCGGAGAGGTCCTCCACCCGGGTCATGATGGACCAGCGGACGCCGAAGGGGTCACGGATGCTGGCGTACCGGTCGCCGGAGACAAACGTCGTCAATGGTTCCCGGAGCGTGGCGCCGGCCTGCTCCGCGCGCTGCACCAGGGCGTCCGCGTCAGCGCAGTAGAGGCCCATTGAGTAGCAGTCGTTTTCGCCCTCCGGCGCCGGAACCAGATGGTAGTCGGGGCTGGGTTCGCCGAGCTGGAGGTGGCCGTTCCCGAAGTCGAGTTCCGCGTGGACCACCACTCCGCGCATCTCCGTAGCGGAGACCACGCGGGCGCCGAACACGTCCTTGTAGAAAGCGATCGCTTCCCGTGCGCCGGTCACGGCAAGGAAGGGGGTGAGGCTTGTCAGGCCCTTCGGAATTCCGTGGGTGGTGTGCTCTCCGTGGGCGGCCGTGGTGGATCCGGTGCTTGTAGTATCTGTCATGTCTATGACGCTACGTGCCCCGCCGGCGGCGGCGCTTGGAGATTCGCGACAGTCTGGGGGACCGATGGAGAGCTCGTTCAAGGGGATCCTGTACCCTGCCCGGCTTCCCACTTTCCACCGCCTTCCGGCGCCGGCCCCCGTGGCGGACCTGGTCCAGTGGTTCTGGATTCCCGAGTGGGACATCGAGCCAGGCCGCACCTCCCGCCAGCACCTCATCGCGTACCCCGGCTCCAACCTCGTGGTGCAGCTCCATGGCGTGGTGTTCTCCGGCCCCACCACCCGGGCCGCCCACCAGGACCTGGCCGGACGGGGATGGGCGGTCGGTGCGCTGCTGCGGCCGGCGGCCGTGCCGCTATTCACCAACGACCCGTCGGGCCTGCAGGACACCGAGGTCGCCGTGGCCGCTGACAGGCTGCACTGTGCCGTCGCGGAGGCCATGAACACGCACGACGGCGATACCCGCCGTGAGCGGGCAGTGGATGCCTTTGCGGGGTGGCTGGCTTGTTTTACAGACCCGGAAGTGTCCGGGGAGGCGCTGCTGGCCAACCGGCTGATGGACGTGATCGGATCGGACGCATCGGTGGTCCGGGTGGAGGATGTGGCGTCGTTATTGGCGGTTTCGAAGCGGACCCTGCAGCGCGTGGCCAAGAAGTACATCGGCCTCAGCCCTGCCGCGCTGATCCGCCGTCGGCGGCTTCAGGACGCTGCCGAGCGGACCCGCCAGGACCCGTCGGCGGATCTGGCGGCGATAGCTGCAGAACTCGGATATGCCGACCACGCGCATTTGACGAACGACTTCCAGAAGTACCTGGGGTTCACTCCGAGCACCTACCGGCGCGCGGTCGCCGGGGACGGATCCTAGTATGGGCGCCATGAGTTCGCCGGATCCCGCTGAGAACCACAGGCCCAAAACTCTGCTGGGCCCGGCCGTTCGCGTGGTGCTGGCCGTTGTCCTGGTCCTGGCCGGGCCGGTGATGATCGGCGTCGGTTCGCGGGTGGCTGATGCGCATGAGGACCTCGCGCGGACGGGTGTGCACACCACCGGAACCGTCCTTGACTTCAACGACGCCAGGAGGGCCTCGCAACGGGACATCAGGGTGAGGTACACGACCGCGGACGGGACGGACCGCGTCATCTCGGCCACCGTGGGCCACGGCCAGCAGCCCACGGACGGCGCGGAAGTTACGGTGGTGTACCGCGAGGAAGAGCCCGGCCAGGCAATAGTGCTCGGGTACGAGAGCTACGGCATCACCGTCCGGGGAGTTGGCACTATCCTGACGATGATTTTCATCCCCATCGTTCTCCTCCTCGTATTTTCGAGGCGGGGTAGGGGGCCTGGAAACAAGGTCGGCTAGCCGCGGCGGGGAGATTTCCCTCGAACGAAGGCACCGGGTCCGGGGAAAACTCCTCCGGACCCGGTGCCAGACCGGCTTCAGCGCTGGCAGGTGCATTAACCGGCAAATCCATTGTCATTGGAGCAGCTTGGGAAAACCTTGGAAGAGCCGGAGTGTGCATGCGTGAGCGCGGGGATGGGGGAACGATGCCCCAAGCAACGCCGGACGAGTTCCATCCGGTCGCCGCCCGCGTGGTCCTTGCCCAGAAAACCGCCACCGGCCGAACGCGCGTTACCCCCGTCCTGGCCTACACCCTGGACCAGGTTGTCAGCTTCCAGGAAAACGGAGGCGAACCGGTCTCGGCCCTGGTCTCACTCCTGCTTGCGAACGGCTTCCAACTGGCCATGAGTCCTGACTGCTCCGACATCCTGCAACAAGCCCGGCCAATCTCCGCACGGCGGCCAAGCAAAGCACGCTGGTCATCGGCGCCGTCCCGCTCAGCGCTTAACCAGCGTGTCCCAGACCGGCCCCAAAAGGTGGGCCATCGCCGACATGCCGAACCACACGGCGGTGGCTATCAGCAGAACAATAATGACCATGGCGATCCGGAACTTCGCCGCGGACGGCGGTTTGCGGCTGCTCTCATCCATGACTATCCCTTTGTAGGCTGCAACATCATGTTCGCACCGATACCGACGCAGGGCCCCAATCTGGGCGGAGTCTTGAGCTGATCTTGAGCCGCCTATGACACCAGCGCTTACCCAAGGGTCACTATCGGTTATAACCGTGACTCGCGCGGCGCCGAGCAGTTGGATGAGGTTGCCGCAGCGTCGTCCAGTACCGCGTTTGTCACATCGCCCTGGTCTTTCGCAGGGCCTTCCGGTATCACCTGATCCATACGAACAGGTAGATCCCGAGCATTGCCAGTTTTGTCCAAGGCCTTCCTGCTCATGAACGACCACAAGATCAAGGACGAGTCGATCCTCAGCCAGATCCACGGGAGCCGCGAAAGCCTCGTGTAACTACTTGCCGGCAAGCGCTTCGGACAGCACGGGCCCGAGTGACTTTGAATAGGCAGCCGTGAGATGGGCACCGTCTGCATGCATGGGCGACGTGCCGGCGAACGCGGGGCAGTTTCCGGCCACGCAGAACCAACCAACGGTCTCCACGAAGTGAACGTTCGGCTGCGCGGCAGGGTCAAGCGCCGACCGCCCGGCGGCCGTCATGTCCAGTGAGAGTTGCTGCACCTTGGACGCACAGTCCGCTGGCGTGCTGATCTTCGTGGCGCACTCGGCGAACTTGCGGCCGCGTGGCGGCGGGTCAAGCACGAAAACCTGTTTGGTCGAGGCAGAGAGGTCTGTGTACAGCTTTTTGGACGCCCCGGTCCACTCGCCGGCCGCTGCGCCGCCCGTTGCCCCGCTGGAAAGGCGCACCAACGTTCCCGTTGAGCTGGACGCGATCACCATATCAGGCTTCATGGCGGCTATCTGCCGAAGGGCCCACGTGCGGAAAGGGGCGCACTTGGGGTGTGCCGCTTTGGAGGATTTGATCACGTCAACCGGGGCGGCCGGGCACTGCTGCATGGTGTAAACAAGGACCTTGTACCCCTGCGGTTCAAGGGCGGCGCGTACGCCCGGAACGTAGCTGATAGCCACCGAGTCGCCGAGGACCACTGCCGTCTTCTTGGCCGCTGCGTCCCCGTAGGTGCAACGGGCCGCGTTTTCTGCTGGGTCTTCGAGGGCGCCCCGCTCGTCGGCCAGGCAGCCGTCTTCAACCCATTCAGGCGCCTTCGCCTCGTTGCCAAGGGTATCGATCGCAGGCGTAAGCTCCGGCCACTGGGACGCCGAGAGAGCAAGGGTGAGTTCCTGGCTCAGCTTTGCTGCGGGGGTGTTGGCAACAGCTGAGGAGGAAGCACCCGGCGGCACCACCGGGCGCGCTGTTGCAGCGACCGGGCCGGTCTTGGCCAGGGTGAAGCTCACGACGATGGCGGCAACCAGGGCAAGAGCGGTGACCGCTCCGAAGGCCAGCCGGGCCGGGGCCTCGTGCGGCGCCTTGGCAGCCTTGGCTGCCTTGGCTTCAAGCCATCGCGAGTGCCTGACCGGCTCTTCAATGAAGTGATAGGACCATGCTGACAGCGCCAGGGTGAGGGCTAAAGCAACGGCGTGTTCGACGGCGCCCGACGGTGGCCGGAGTGCTCCCAGCAGAATGATGACGGGGAAGTGCCACAGGTACAGGGAATATGAAATGTCACCCAGGTAGCGGGAGACGCGATTGGTCAGTGGAGCCAGCAGCCGTTGCTCCCCGCCGGTCCCTGCGGCAATGACCGCCATGGTCGCAAGGACCGGCACCGCTGCCCACGGGCCCGGGAAGGTCAATTCCGGTGTGATGGCGAAGGCGCCGATGACGATTCCTGCGAGGCCGAGGTAGGCCAAAGCGGGCCGGATACGGTGCGGGATGCGCAGCAGAGCCGGCGCGAGGACGGCCAGCAGGCCACCGCAGCCGAGCTCCCAGGCGCGGGAAAACGTGGAGAAGTATGCGACCGTGGGTGCGGCGGAGCTTTCCCACATGGCGAAGGCAAACGATGCCCCGGCCACGGCAAACAGGGCCAGGCCCGTTGAACGCCGGACACCGGAAGACGGACGGCCCAGTTTGGAAGCTCCCCAGCCGAGCATGAGCGCGAGCAGCCAGGGCCAGACGATGTAGAACTGTTCCTCGACGGCCAGCGACCAGAAGTGCTGCAGCGGGGACACCGCCCCGCCGGCCTGCATGTAATCAGTACCGACCATGGCCATGTGCCAGTTGGCCGCAGACAGGAACGCCCACAGGCCGTCCTGGGCAGTGCCGGTGAAGCGCGCAGTGGAGAACACAAACCATGAGGCGATGAGGGTCAGGACGATGACCAGCGATGCCAGCGGCAGGATGCGCCGCGCCCGGCGCCGGTAGAAGTCCGCGAAGGAGATCCTGCCGTTTCTGTCATGCTCCCGGATCAGGCTGGCAGTGATCACAAAACCGGAGATCACGAAGAAGACATCCACGCCGATGAAGCCGCCGGTGGGGTAAGCCAGCAGATGATCCGCAATAACCAGGACGACTGCCAGTGCGCGAAGGCCCTGGATGTCATGGCGCTTGGGGGTGCCCGTCTTCACCGCCAGGGAATTCGCTTTGCGTTGAGCGGCCCGGCCTTCTGGCACGCGGGCATGAGCGATGGACAAGAGAATTCCCCCAAACGAGACCGGTGTTGGTGTCATTTTACCCGCCAGGCATATCCGGTATGGCTAGCCGCCGGAGGGGCCGGCGAGGTGTACTCTGCACCGGGGTGCCGAGCACTGGCCCACCCCACACATGAAAGGAACACCATGTCTGTTGTGAAGATCAACGCCATCCACGTCCCCGAAGGCAAGGGCGCCGAGCTCGAGAAGCGCTTCGCCGCCCGGGCACACGCCGTCGATGGACAGCCCGGGTTCGAAGGTTTCCAGCTGCTCCGCCCGGTCAAGGGCGATGACCGCTACTTTGTCGTCACCACCTGGGCCACAGAAGAGGACTTCCAAAACTGGCGGAGCGGCCAGGCCCGCGAGGCACACGGCGGCGACCGCCAGCCGGTTGCCACCCGTGCGGACCTCCTCGAATTCGAAGTCGTGGAACTCTGATCCAGGCTCTGTATCCGCCGCGGATTTAGTCTCTCGTGAGACGATGTCAACTGTGCGGGTCCTGCTTGTGGAAGACGAGGTCCTGCTGGCTGAGACCATCCGGCAGGGGCTGAAAGCCGCCGGTTTCGTGGTGGACGTTGCCCATGACGGTGTTGATGGGCTCTGGGCCGCCACCGAGAACACATATGACGTCGTCGTGCTGGACGTGATGCTGCCGGGCATGCACGGCTACGCGGTGCTGCAACAGCTGCGCGAGCGGCGGAACTGGGTGCCGGTGATCATGCTGACGGCCAAGGACGGCGAATATGACCAGACGGACGCCTTCGACCTGGGGGCGGACGATTACCTGACCAAACCTTTCAGCTTCCCGGTGCTGATCGCGAGGCTGCGGGCACTGATCCGGCGGGGAGCTCCGGAGCGGCCGGTGGTTCTGACCGTCGGTTCATTGAGCCTGGACCCGGCAAACCGGCACGTCACCCGGGACGGGCAGGCCATCACGCTGACGGCCCGGGAGTTCAGTCTGCTGGAATACCTCATGCGCCGGCCGGACCAGGTTGTGTCGAAGGCCCAGATCCTGGACAACGTCTGGGACCCCGATTTCCGCGGCGGCGACAACGTGGTTGAGGTGTATGTCGGGTACCTGCGCAGGAAAATCGATGAACCGTTCGGACTCAACACGCTCGGGACGGTGCGGGGCATGGGGTACAGGCTCAGCCCGGATTAGCGCTTACGACGGCGGCCGCCGGCAGGGGTGCCGGGGGTCACCATGGGCGGCAAACTGATTTCAAAGCGGCACCAGCCCTGCGGTGTCTCGGTTGCGGTGACGCGGCCGCCGTGGGCCTCCACAATGCCGCGGGTGATCGCCAGGCCCAGGCCGCTGCCGCCCTGCTGGCGTGACCGGCTCTCATCCAGCCGGACGAAACGCCCGAAGATCCGTTCCCTGTCGGCCAGCGGCACGGGAGGGCCGTCGTCGTCAATGGCTACCAGCACGGCCTGCGCCGACGCCGACAGGTGCACCGAAACTGTCCGTGCCGCGTGACGGTCGGCGTTGTCCAGCACGTTCCGGAAGGCCTGTCCAAGCCGGACCGCGTCCCCCAGAATCTTGGCCGGAACGAGGTCCGCGGCGAGGCGGTGCCGGCTGGTCGCTTTGAGCCTCCGCAGTTCAGCGGCCAGGACATCATCGACGTCCACTTCCTCACGCCGGACGGGCAGTCCCTGATCGTCCGCTTTGGACAACGCCAGGAGGTCCTCCACGAGGCCCTGCAGCCGGCGCGTCTGTTCGGCAAGGACCGGGCTCATGTCCCGCCACGTCCCGCCCGCGGGGTCGGAGCCGGCGATCTCCAGGCCCGTGCCGAGGGTGGTGATGGGGCCCCGCAGTTCGTGGCTCGCGTCGGAGACGAACTGCCGTTGCCGTTGATCGGCCTCTTCAATCCGGTCAAGCATGGAATTCATGGTGGCGGCCAGGGCCTGCAGCTCGTCACCCGTCCCTGGGACATCCACGCGCTGGCTCAGTCTTCCGGCGCCGATGCGGCTGACCTGCGTCCGGATCCGTTCCACCCGCCGCAGGGAGCGCCCAACGAGGAAATGCACGGACCACGCCACCACGCCCAGCAGCACCGGCATGGCCACCAGCAGGAACCAGCTGACAATTCTGACGGTGTCGGCCTGGGGCTGAATGGTCCGTCCGGCCAGCACCCAGTACTTTTTGCCCTCATCGTTGACGCCGAGCACCACCAGATAGCGTTCGTCGCCGTCTCCCAGGAGGGCGGGCGCGGTTGCCTTGTCTGTGGCGCTCTGGCCCGCGGCGGGCCGCAGCTGACTGAGCGGAGCGGTCAGGAGCGTGGGTTCCGAGGCCCCGATCACCTTGCCCGTCCCGTCGAGGATCTGCACCAGGGGGTCTTTTTTGGCGGTCGCTGCCACCGCAATGCTGGCTTCCTCTGCGTCCTGGCTCTGGATCAATGCTGCGACATCCTGGACCTTGGTCCTCAGGAAGCTGTCTGTTCCGGCAACGAGGTCAGATTCCAGCGTCACGAGCAGCAGCAGCCCGCCGGCCAGCAGGGCGACGGCGACGACGGCGACCGCAGCCAGGGTGGACTGCCAGCGCAGTCCGCGGGGCAGAGTCACCCCTCGTCCCGGCCGTGTGTGCTTCGGTGCCTGAACCGGGAGCCCGTCAGCGGACGGCAGTTCCTGGTGGTCCATGGTTCAAGGATTGAGGCTCAACCTGCCCGGCGCAATGGGGAACGTGCCGGTCTCAGAGTCCTCTCAGGAGCCTTACGGCATGATGAAAGCAGCTGGGTACGGCGTTCCAGCATGCAACGAAAGCTTCGGATCATGAGCGACATCGGCAATTGGCCAGACCCAATGTGAAGGCACAGCACCGCACCCGCAGGTGCGGCGCCTTCGCCGCACACCGTTGCTGGGAAAACGTTGGGGCATCGCACCCCCACACCCCCTGATGAAGGGGCTGGATGCCGTTCGGGTTCCACGATTGCGGCAGTGTCACGGGTGGATACTCATCAGGTCCCTGAAGCCGAAGGTTGCCGCGAACCATCACTTCAGAGAAGCCGGGTCCGGAGCATACTCCCCCTAAAAGTATCCGGACCCGGCCGGACAGGGGACCCCAGGTGATCACGCAGACCCGGGTCAGCGCCGCAGAGCATGCCCGCCCGCCCAGTGTTGTTCTTCCGCGGCGAGGGCGCGGAGCCTAGGCTGGGGCCATGCGCCCCATCGAAACCGCTGCCATGCTGTCCCCGCATCCGGTGGCCGGGCTCCTGCCGCCGTGGATGGATCCGAATGTGTTCCTTCGCGACCCCGCCGTCGCGCCCTGGCTGCTGGTGGTGGTGTGCGCCTTCCTGTTCATTGAAACAGGGATTCTGGTCGGTTTTTTCCTGCCTGGGGATTCCCTGCTGTTCACGGCAGGGCTGCTCGTGGCCACCGGAACCGTGCACGTGAACATTCTGGTCCTCGGCGCCGCCGCCTTTGCCGCCGCGTTCGCGGGTGACCAGACCGGGTATCTGATCGGGCGCAAGGCCGGCCCTGCGGTGTTCAATAAACCCGGGTCGCGCTGGTTTCGGAGCGAATTCGCCGACAGGGCGCATGGCTTCTTCGAGAAGTACGGGCGTCGGTCCGTGATCCTGGCCCGGTTCGTGCCGATTGTGCGGACGTTCCTTCCCGTCACCGCCGGGGTAGGCCGGATGGAGTACCGGACGTTCATCGCCTTCAACGCGATCGGTGCGCTGCTGTGGGGCGTTGGCGTGCCCCTGCTCGGATTCTGGCTGGGCAGGTATGAATGGATCGGCGCCAACATCGACCTGATCTTCATCCTGATTGTGCTGGCGTCCTTCGTCCCGATCGGCCTTGAACTACTCAAGAACAGACGCAAGAAGGCCGCCGGCACCGATTCCTAGAGGCGTGGCGGCTTGTCCATGTGGAGCCAACACCGACGGCAGTGACCCCGAGCTGAAGACGTTCATCGGATCCGTGGGCGGCGACCCCAACGCAGCCCCGCAGATCACGGTCGGGCAGGCAATCGACTCTCCTGACAAGTTCTGACCCGGCGCCGGTCGCGGCCCGGTGATGAAAGGCGCACGACGGCGATACCCGCCGTGCGCGGGCAGCAGATGCCTTTGAGGGGTGGCTGGGGTGCGCTGCGGACTCTGCGTGTCCGAGGCGTTGCTCAGCTGTGAGAACGGTCGGCGTTAGCCGCGGGGCGGAGCGGACACCAGCTCAACATTCCTCCTGATGGCCAAGCGTCCGATCGCTGCCGCAGCGCCGACGGTGGCCCAGAAGCCCAGGGATTCAATGGTCCAGCCGAACTGCAGCAGGCCTCCGAGAACCCAGAAAACCAGGGTCGGAACGGCAAAGAAGACCGCAACGTGGATCCACTGATTAGGCACGTGCCGCAGCACATAGCCGAGGATCCAGGCCAGCGGTGCCGCGAAGACAAGAGCAATTCCGAAGCCGTACCACAGCACCATGATCGCGATGCCCGGCACAGGGCTCGGCCCACTCTCGGACGGCACCGCGGCGGTCAGCTCCTGCACCACCACGATCACGCAAACCGGTACGAGCCACAGGACGGTCGAAATGAACCATCCCTTGATGAAGGCAGAGGACCGCAGGACTACCCGATGGCGTCCCGGCGGGTTCGGCGGCACCGCAGCCGCAATAGCTGGGTCGCTCTCGTTCACGTCACGACACCCCCGTTTCGGCTCCGGTGATCACACTAGCGGGCCCCCATAGCCATAGGGTAGCTGCCTCCCACGTGGGTCAGGCGGGGCCGAGCAGCTGGATGAGGTTCCCGCACGTGTCGTCCAGTACCGCAACCGTCAGATCGCCCTGCACGCCGGGTTGCTGGACGAACAGGACGCCGCGCTCGGACAGTTCGCGGTGTGCGCTCTCCACGTCGTCCACCCGGAAGGACGCCACGGGGATGCCGTCCTCGGTAAGGGCGTGCTGGTACTCCTTCGCCGCCGGATGGGCGTTCGGCTCCAGCAGCAGTTCGACGCCGTCAGTGTCGTCCGGTCCGACGACGGTCAGCCAGCGGTACTCGCCCAGCGGCACATCGTGCTTCAGAACAAAGCCGAGGTGCCGGGTGTAGAAGTCCAGCGCTTTCGCCTGGTCGTCGACGAATACGCTCATGACGTGGATGCGCGGTTTCATGGTGTCTCCTGTCCTGGAATCAGCCAGCGGTCCAGCAGAGACCGCAGCGGTGAGGTGTCGAGATGGTGCAGCTTTGTCCGGCCGGCCCGTTCCGTCCGCACGAGTCCGGCTGACTCAAGCACTGCCAGGTGCTGCGATACGGCCTGCCGTGTGAGCGTTGAGCCGTGCTCCGTGACCAGCCGCGTGCACAGCTCGAACAGCGTCATGCCGTCCCGGCGCGCGAGCTCATCGAGGATCATTCGGCGCGTCGGGTCGCCGATGGCACGGAACACCTCATCGCTCATGCCGCCATCTTATGCAAGTGATCACTTGCCTTTCAAGAGGCCGCGTCACGCTTCCTCCGCGCCGAGCGGACGCGCCACACCACTGCGCCAACAGCGGCAACAACCACGACGACGGCCGTGATGTCCCGTCCGACGGTTTTCGCGATCGCCTCGTACGAGTTGCCGGCGAAGTAGCCAAGGAGCACAAAGCCGGCACCCCAGGCCAGTCCGCCGGCCGCGTTGAAGGCCAGGAACCGGGGATAGTGCATGCGGGAAATGCCGGCCAGCGCAGGCATCACCGCACGGAAGAAGGCGATAAAGCGCCCCAGGAAGACGGCCGACCCGCCGCGCCGGCGCAGGAACTCCTGTGCCTTGTCCAGCTTCCTCCGGTGGCGTTTCAATCCCCGGGTGTCCAGCAGCTTGGGCCCGGCGTGCTTGCCCACCTCGTACCCGACGGTGTCGCCGATGACTGCGGCCAGAACCACCAGGCCGATCATGATGCCCAGCTGCACCTGGCCGCGGCTCGCCACCACGCCGCCGAGCACCGCGGCTGTTTCGCCGGGAATGACGAACCCGATGAACAGCGCGTCCTCGGCGAACACCAGCAGGGCCACCAGCGTATAAGCGAGCAGGGGACTGACGCCGAGAATACCGTCGATGAATCCGCTCACGCCACCGCCTCCGTTCCGGTTGAGCCGTTCCGGCTGGGTCTTCTATGCAGCCGGGAGTTCCAGGCTGAGGACCGTTCCCCCGGGCCCTGTTTCAGCCACCCTCACGTCGCCGCCGTGGCGCAGGGCGGCATCCTTCACCAGCGCCAGACCGATCCCGTAGCTGGTCCGTGCCGGGTTGTGCCAGGCCGGTCTTCCGCGCGCAAACCGCTCAAACACGCGGCCGGGTTCAATGCCAATGATCCCGGGCCCGGTGTCCCGGACCATGATCCGGACGTTTCGGCCGGCGGCAGCAACAGTGACGCCGATCCGGCCGGACTCCGGCGTGTGCGAGATGGCATTCTCCACTAGCGCCGTCACCATCCGCCGCAGCAGGTGCGCGGGAATCCGCGCGAGCGGCGGTCCCGCCGCCCCGTCGGCAACCGAGCAGTCCAGCCCGATGCGTGCCTCCTCCGCCAGGAGCCGCAGATCGTCCGTCACCGCAGCAACCAGCGCGGCCACGTTCACAGGCTCCGTATGATCGGCGGATGGGGGAGCGGACATCAGCAGCAGGTCGTCCACCAGTTCTGCGAGTCCGGCGCTGTCCTGGCGGAGGCGGTCCAGCGTCGCGGCCGCCGGGCTGTCCGGCCCGGCCTTGCGCTGCGCGAGCTGCAGCCGGGCGTCGAGCACTGCCAGCGGAGTCCGCAGTTCGTGGCTGGCGTCCTGGACGAAACGCCGCTGCGCCGCCAGTGCCTCGCCGAGCGGCTTCACGGCACGCCTTGCGCTGACCAGGCCGGCGGCCGCCGCCAGCATCACACCGAGCGCGCCGCCGAGGATCAGCGCCAGGAGGCCATCGGCCTCGTCGATGTAGATCCGGCCGGCTCCGGCAGGGTGCTGCACCAGTTCGGCTGGCTGGGACCGGTAGAGCGCGAACAGCACCAACGCCAGGATCACGACGGCGACGCAGGCAGCGCACACGAGCGCAATCTGGGCGCTCACCTTGCGGGCGGCGGTCCGGAGGATCAGCCGGTCGGCGTCCGGCGCCGTCACGACGGATCCCCCAACTGGTACCCCGTGCCGTGCACGGTGCGGATGATGTCCCGGCCCGCCTTCCGGCGCAGGTAGTGGACGTAGGTGTCGACGGCGCCCGGCTGGTCCGCCGCCGAGAACACCTTGCCAAGCAGCTCGGCCCGGGAGAAAACCCGCTCCGGCTCGGCGGCCAGCACCTCAAGCAGCGACCCCTCCCGAGGGGAAAGCGATACGCGGTCGCCGTAAGGCGACAGCAGGAGCCGGGCATCGGCGTCGTACGTCCAGTCCCCGAGCGGCACGGTCCGCAGCGGCGGACGGAAGATGCGGGTCAGTGCGCGGAGCCGGGCGGCGAGCTCGGCGGCGTCGAACGGCTTCACCAGGTAGTCATTGGCGCCGGCGTCCAGGCCGTCCACCTTGTCCTGCACGGTGCCGAGGGCCGTGAGGATCAGCACCGGCGCGGTCACGCCCTTGGCCCGCAGCGCGGTGACCAGTGCTGCGCCGTCCAGCAGGGGGAGCCCGCGGTCCACCACCAGGGCATCCCACTCCCGCGTGAGTCCGAGGTGCAGACCCTGCTGGCCGTCCCGGGCCAGGGTCACGTCGAAGTCGTCCCCGATGAGCTCGGCGATGAGAGGCCCGAGCTGCCGGTCATCCTCCACCAGCAGCACTTGCTTCTTCCGGTTCGTGTCCATGACTGCCATTCTGTCCCAATCCCTCGGGGGTGCCGTGTCCGACAAGTCCGGTCAGGACGCCGGCGCAGGCACAGGTCCCAGCCGGGCCAGGAACGGCATGCGGGCGAGCACCGCCAGCCCGTACCTGTTCCACAGGCCCGTGAAGAAGGAGGCTCCGGTCAGGGAGGTAAGGAACGACGCCGCAACGTCAGTGGGGTAGTGAACGCCAAGATAGACGCGGGACAGGGCAACAGTGACGGCTATCGCCGTCCCCGCCACCAGGACGGGCCATTGCCAGCGCGTGCCCCGGGCGAGCAGGAACATGGCGATGACCAGGGCCACGGCAAGGGCGGTATGTCCGCTGGGGAAGCTGTCCGTGCCGGGCTCGGGGGTGATGGGGTCGAAGAGCGCCGCGGAGTCGGGCCGGTGCCGGGCGACAACCAGTTTGAAGAGTTCGCTGCTGACCCATGAGCCGGCCGCCACCACTCCCGTGGCGAAGGCATTCACCGGACTCCGGCGGACCAGGAGCAGGAACAGGCAGATCCCGGCGATCATCACCACGCCGGCCACGGGGCTGAAAACGACGTTGATGAGCAGCGCAACCGCCGTCCGCGGCGGCGTGTGGTGATGGCTTAGGGTGGCATCGACCGACAGGTCGGCCGCTGTGAAGGCGGGGGTGGAGCGTATGGTCCACCCCGCGGCCACAATCAGGACGGCAAGCACCAGCGGCAGCGTGATCCAGTGCCGCAGCTGCGGCAGCCTGGCCAGCCGTGTCCGTTCCGCTGTGATCCCTTTTGCTGTTTCCGCCGTGCCCACTGGCCAACCCTTCCGTTATGCCGGCAGGTCCTGCGCCTGCCTGATTCCAGTGTGGGAGGCGGGTGCCAAGAAAGTTCCAAGAATCCGCTGCGGGGCCGCCGCATGGTTTGGCGTGTGGGCTGAAAGTCGTCGCCGGGTCCAGGCGAAATAGGTGCTCCACCTGAGAGCCCGAGCCCAATTAGACCCCCCGTTTGAGAGGGCCGGCGGCTGCCTCCAAGGTTTTCCCAAGCTCTGCCGTGCCGCCAACCATTGCCCGCTGGAGCTCCAATCGCAGCGTGAATATGGTCCAGGACTTGAACCGGTCAGATAGACCGTAGATTAACCTTTTGTAAACTCTGGACTTGCTTGGCTGGGAGCAAGCTGTGAGTGATACCGTCGGCGCTGGCTAGACATTTGGGATTTCAGCACTTTACGGCACGGGGATCTGTATCCCCGTCACCACGGGAATTTCGTTTTTCGTCTCAGGGGGGACAAATGAAGAAGTCTATTGCAGCGCTTGCACTTGCAGGAATAATCGCACTGGCTGGCACCGCTCCGGCCGTGGCAACCACCTACCCGGCGCCCGGCAATGAGCAGGGACTCGTTTCCGACGGCACCATCGCTCGCGGCGAATCCATCACTTTCTCCGCCAGTGGCTACATCGCCGGCGAAGCGATCAACATTTCATTCCAGCGGACCGGCGGCAAGAAGGATTCTGAAGGCCGGCGGGCCGCTCCGTCCAACTTCAGCGTCTCCGCTGACCGCACAGGCGCCTTTTCCACCACCATTACCTTCACCGAGGGCGGCAACTACATAATCAGTGCCGTCGGCGCGACCTCCGGCACCACCCGCTCGGCAGCCGTGGTAGTGAATTCCGGGAACGGCGGAGGCAACAACAACGGCGGAGGTAACCACGGCGTGGGCAAGGGCAAGGGTAATTCCGATTTCGCTGCTGTTTCCAGCGTTACCGCCGCCGGCACCGCAACCGGCCATGTCAACACCAATGCCGAGTCCAACCTGGTCCTGTGGTCGCTGGTCGGCGCAGGCGCTTTGGCCGCCAGCGGGGTATCCGCCGCCGTGGTTCGCCGCCGCTTCAAGGCATAGCCTCCCAAGGGAAGGAAGGCGTCTTCACCGAGGGCAGGTGCTTTTCTGGGAAACCGGAAAGCACCTGCCCTTTGCTTTCGACGAGCAGATCACGGTCCCCAGCGTGCGGCTGGGAGTCGTCGCCGGGTCCGGCGCAAGGCTGGGAAATGCGTTCCGGACCCGGCGATCTGAAGCTGCGGTTAGCGGCTACCTGTGCTTCAGTGACGTGTTCACTCTGCACCCGGCACATTATGAAATGCGGGGTCTACCTGAGAGCCGGAGCCCAAATTAACCCCTCGTTTGAGGGGGCCGGCGGCTGCCTCCAAGGTTTTCCCAAGCTCCGCCAAAACAGGTCGCGGAATTCTGGACGCCAACAAATAAGCAGCCTTACGATTGAGGTGCGTTGTGGAGCCTTTGGGCTCCAGGGGGCAGCCCAATTGGGGGAGGCCTCGAACGCCGCCTGGCGGCCCTGCGGATGCTTCCCCGGGGCCGCCGGTGTCACCTGTATACGCGGACCCAGTCGATCTGCATCCAGCTGGGTTTGGTCGGTGTTCCGTTGGGGAACCAGTCCAGCTGGAGCGTTTGATGCATTGCCGCGGGCGGCAGTTGCGCCTTGTTGGTGTCCGTGAACCACAGGGCACCGTCGATGTATCCGGTGATCCCGGCGGAGTTCCACTGGACGGCGTAGTTGTGCCATTGGGTGGTGTCCACCTTGCGCGCTGCCTGGGCCTGGTAGGGATGGGGGCCGGGGCAGGCGTAGTGCAGGTTGAACTTGACCAGGGTGGTGTCCGTGAGCGACTCGGCATAGTCCACCTCGGGGCATGTGGTCACGCCGGTGTTGGCGTTGGGCCACAGGAGCAGGACGGGGTGGTACTTCGGGTCGCGGATGCTGGTTCTCATGCGGACTTCCCACCGGCCGTATCTTTGCATCGCGAATTTGGCCGCCATCCCGCCCGTGGTGCCGTACGCATTGCCGGTCACGGTCGCCACGCCGTTGGCGACGTTCCAGGCCTTGGGGCTGCGGATTCCCTTGCCCGCATGGCCGGCACCGTTGTAGACCGTCCACCTCAGGGCGCTGGGTGCCCCGGTGTAGGAGAACTCGTCCCCCGCAACCACTCCACCCCAGCCCCGCAGGACGGCTGCCTGGACGCCGGACGAGGTAGCCACGGCCAGAACCGGGCCCAAGGCCGGCGTTGGCTCCGTCGGGTGCCCGGCCACGGTCAGGGCGGCCGCGGCCAGTGCCGCTATCGCCACGGACGTCACGGTGGCGGCCAGCTTTCGCTTCAACATCGAACTCTCCTCTGCTGTAGCCCGGCATCCCCGGTGCCGGGCGGTGGGTGAGGAGACGCCGGGCCGACGCAACCGCGGGACAGCGCTCCTGTCCCAGTGAGTCGGTGTGCGGGCCGCCAGGCCCGGGACGCGACCACTCTGGCACGCCGGCCTTGGGAAATTCCCATGTGAGCTTGGCGCGGGCCACCAGTTAAGGGGGTAACTGGCAGTGAGCTCTTGGAAGGCGCGGCTCCTTGACGCCCTTCGCCGCTTCCGCATATCCTGAACGAACGGTCGGTAAATAATCCGAGTACGGACGTGAATGCATAGGAGCAACCATGGCAGCGCAGAACCTGCAGTCAGTGCCTGACCAGCCGGCAGCCCCGGGCGCCGAAGAAGCACAGGCCCAGCTGGAGGCCGAAGGCCAGGCGTATTTTGACCGCGTGATCGCCGACGACTCGCGCATTGAACCCAAAGATTGGATGCCGGCCGCCTACCGCAAGACCCTCCTGCGCCAGATCTCGCAGCACGCGCACTCGGAGATCATCGGCATGCAGCCGGAGGCCAACTGGATCAGCCGCGCCCCCAGCCTGAAGCGAAAGGCCATCCTCATGGCCAAGGTGCAGGACGAGGCCGGCCACGGGCTCTACCTCTACTCCGCCGCCGAAACCCTCGGCCAGACGAGGGACCAGATGATGGACGACCTCATCGCCGGCAAGGCCCGCTACTCCTCGATCTTCAACTACCCGGCCCTCACCTGGGCGGACATGGGTGCTATCGGCTGGCTGGTGGACGGCGCCGCGATCTGCAACCAGGTCCCGCTGTGCCGCGCCTCGTTCGGCCCCTACGGCCGGGCCATGGTGCGCATCTGCAAGGAAGAGTCCTTCCACCAGCGCCAGGGCTTCGAGATCCTGCTGGAACTGTCCAACGGAACACCCGCGCAGAAGCAGATGGCCCAGGACGCCGTGAACCGCTGGTACGCCCCGGCCTTGATGATGTTCGGCCCGCCCGACGACGATTCCCCCAACTCCAAGCAGTCCATGGCCTGGAACATCAAGCGCTTCAGCAACGATGAGCTGCGCTCGCGGTTTGTCGGCATGATGGTGGAGCAGGTCCGGGTCCTGGGCCTCACCCTCCCGGACAGCGAGGTCCGCTTCAACGAGGACACCAAGAAGTGGGAGCACGGCCCGCTGGACTGGAACGAATTCAAGGAAGTTTTGGCCGGACGCGGCCCCTGCAACTCGCAGCGGCTTGAGCGCCGCCGGCAGGCGCACGACGACGGCGCCTGGGTCCGCGAGGCAGCCTCTGCTTACGCAGAAAAACAGATGGCCAAGCAGGTTAACAAGCAGAAGGAATACGCAGCATGAGCCCCCACGGTAACCCGGAAGTACCGGCCAGCTCCGCCGGAGCGGTTGAAAGCTCGGCTGCCAAGGTCCCCGTGGCCGATGCACAGGACACCGAAACCCCGCACCGCAGCGTCTGGCCGCTCTGGGAGGTCTTTGTCCGGTCCAGCCGCGGGCTCTCCCACGTGCACGCCGGAAGCCTGCACGCGCCGGATGCCGCCATGGCCCTGCGCAACGCCCGTGACCTCTACACCCGCCGCAACGAGGGCGTGTCCATCTGGGTGGTCCCCGCTGACGCCATTGCAAGCAGCGACCCGGATGCCAAGGGCTCGTTCTTCGAATCGCCGCAGGGCAAGGACTACCGGCACGCCACGTACTACACCAAGAGCGAAGGAGTGAAGCACCTGTGAGTTCAGAAAGCAGGACGGCTCCGGAGACGCAAGAAACCACAGGCCACGGCGACATCTCCGTCGGCGTCGCCGGCGCAGGTGCCAGCGGCGACGGGTCGGCCAGCGCCACCCGCATCACGCCGGGCAACGCGCTCCGCCCGGAGGACATCGCCCTCGAGGTCCGCACCGGCCTGGCCAAGCCCACCGAGGACGTGGCCGAGTACGCGCTGCGCCTGGGCGACGACGCCCTGATCCTCGCCCAGCGCCTGGGCCACTGGATCTCCCGCGCCCCGGAGCTGGAGGAGGACGTGGCCCTGGGCAACATCGCCCTGGACCAGCTGGGCCACGCCCGCTCCTTCCTCAGCTACGCCGGGGGAGCGTGGGAGAAGTCCGAGGATGACCTCGCCTACTTCCGCCGCGAGCACGAGTTCCGGTCCGCGCACCTGTTCGAGCAGCCCAACGGGGATTTCGCCGTCACCATCGCCCGGCAGTTCGTGGTGAGCTACTACCAGTTCGAGCTCTACCGACGGCTCACCGAATCTACCGACGCAACCATCGCCGCCATCGCCGCCAAGGCCGTGAAGGAAGTGGACTACCACCGCGACCACAGCACCCAGTGGGTCCTCCGCCTCGCGGGCGGCACGGACGAGTCCCGCCGCCGCATGATCAACGGCCTCAAGCTGATCTGGCCGTACGTGGGGGAGCTCTTCGTGGATGACGGGCTGACCACCCGCCTGGCTGAAGCCGGTGCCGCCGTCGAGCCTTCCAGCCTGCGGGCGGACTTTGACCGCCTCACCGGCGAGGTCCTGAAGGAAGCCGAGCTCGAGGTCCCGGACGTTCCGGCAGCGCCGGGCGGCGGCCGCCGGGGCCGGCACTCGGAACACCTGGGCTACGTCCTGGCCGAGATGCAGGTGCTGGCCCGGGAGCATCCCGGAGCGGGCTGGTGACCATGTACGTCGCCGACTTCGAGGCCCGGACGGCGGAAACCGCCGAGCAAAAGGCCTGGGCCGTCGCCGCCACGGTGTGCGACCCCGAGATCCCGGTGCTCACCATCGAGGACCTGGGCATCCTTCGCAGCGTCCGGGTGATGCAAGAACAGAACACCGACGACGGCGGGCCGGTGCCCGCCGTCCAGGTCACCATCACGCCCACGTACTCGGGCTGCCCGGCGATGGACGCCATCCGCGATGACCTCAAAAAGGTCTTCCACCAGGAGGGCTACCCCAGCGTGCACGTGGAGCTGGTCCTCGCGCCGGCGTGGACCACGGACTGGATGACTGAGTCCGGCAAGGCCAAGCTGCGCGAGTACGGCATCGCGCCCCCGTCAGGCAAAGCGGCCTTGGGCCACAACGGCCCGGTCCGGCTGAGCCTGGCCGTGAAGTGCCCGCAGTGCTCGTCGCTGAACACCAAGGAACTCACCCGCTTCGGTTCCACCTCCTGCAAGGCGCTGTACGTGTGCCAGGACTGCAAGGAACCGTTCGACTACTTCAAAGTCCTGTAAGGAAAAAACCCATGCCCGTTGTCCGCCAGACCGCAGCCGAATCGGCAGAGGCCACCGGCCGCCGTCGTCCGACTTTCCATTCCCTCACTGTCGCGGAGGTGCGCCGGCTGACGGAGGACGCCATCGAGGTGACCTTCGCGGTGCCGGCGGAGCTGGCCGGCCAGTTCGACTACCTGCCGGGCCAGTACGTAGCCCTGCGAACCACGCTCCCGGACGAGTCCGGCGAGTCGAAGGAGATCCGCCGCAGCTACTCCATCTGCGCCGAGCCGCGCAGCTTCGCGGACGGCAGCAGCGAGATCCGGGTGGCCATCAAGAAGGACCTGGGCGGGCTGTTCTCCACGTGGGCCAACGCCAAGCTGAAGGCCGGGGACAGCCTGGATGTCATGAGCCCGATGGGCGCGTTCGTCTCCAAGCACGGCCGGGACGGGCAGGCCGTGGAGCAGAACGTCATGAACTCGATGAACCACCCCGAGGACCTGGCGGGGGAGCCGGGGAACTTCGTGGCGATCGCCGCTGGCTCGGGCATCACGCCCGTGATCGCCATCGCCCGGACGCTGCTGGCCGCCAACCCGGACACTCGGTTCGACCTGATCTACGCCAACAAGGCCGCCATGGACGTGATGTTCCTGGAGGAGCTCGCGGACCTGAAGGACAAGTACCCGCAGCGCCTGGCGCTGCACCACGTGCTGTCCCGCGAGCAGCGGATCGCCCCGCTGCTGAGCGGCCGGATCGACGCCGAGAAGCTGCAGAAGCTGCTGGGCACGGCCATCCACGCGGACGACGTGGACGAGTGGTTCCTGTGCGGGCCGTTCGAGCTGGTGCAGCTGTGCCGGGACACGCTGGCCGAGCGCGGCGTGAAGCCGGAGCACGTCCGGTTCGAGCTGTTCACCTCCGGCAAGCCGGACCGGCCCGAGGGCAACGCCGGGCGTCCGGTCATCGAGGACGAGTCGCAGGAGACGTACAAGATCACGTTCAAGCTGGACGGCCTGCAGGGGGATGTCGCCAGCCCCACGCACGCCCGCGAGTCCATCCTCAACGCCGCGCTGCGGGTGCGCCCGGACGTGCCGTTCGCGTGCGCCGGGGGAGTGTGCGGCACCTGCCGCGCCAAGGTGGTCACCGGCACCGTGAACATGGACGAAAACTACGCGCTGGAGCAGGATGAGCTGGACAAGGGCTACGTCCTGACCTGCCAGTCCCACCCCACCAGCAAAGAAGTCACCGTCGACTTCGACGTCTAGCTCCAACCGCCCCGCCGCACCCCGAACGAAGGAACCCCATGATCTCCCTCTCCATCGCCGACGGCGTCGCCGAAGTGGTCCTCAACGCCCCGCAGAAGCTGAACTCGCTGGACGAGCAGGCTCTGGCGGAACTGTCCCAGACGTACGACGACGCCGCTGCCGCGGCCTCGCGCGGTGAGGTGCGGGCGCTGCTGCTCAGAGGGGAGGGACGTGCCTTCTGCGCGGGCCGGGACATTGCCGGTGTCACGCCGGAGAACGACGACGCCGAGGCGTACCTGGGCGGGCTGGTGCAGCCGCTGCTGCAGAAGATGAGTTCGTTCCCCGCACCCACGTTCGCGGCGGCGCAGGGAGCGTGCCTGGGAGTGGGACTGGGGCTGCTGCTGGCCACGGACGTGGTGTACGTGGCGGAGAATGCGAAGTTCGGGTCGCCGTTCGCCAAGCTGGGCGCCACTTTGGATTCTGGCGGGCACTGGTACTTCACCGAGCGGCTTGGCATGCACCGGACGCTGGACCTGATCTACACGGCGGAGCTGATCTCCGGCGCCGAGGCTGTGGCGCAGGGGATGTTCAGCCGGGCGCTGCCGGCGGACGAGCTGCTCGACACAACCCGTGCGGTCGTGGCGAAGGTGGCCACCGGTGCGACCGGCGCGTTCAAGGCCAGCAAGGAGCTGGTGGCGCATATCCGCGACCAGCGCCTGGGCCTGTGGACCTCCATGCAGGAGGAGAACGCCGAGCAGGCGCGCCTGTGCAAGAGCGACGACTACGCGGAAGGCTTCAGGGCGTTCCAGGAAAAGCGGGAGCCCAGCTTCAAGGGTTAGCCGATCTTCGGAGGCCGGGCTGGTTTCGGTGGCAGCGCTGGTTGAGCTTGTCGAAACCACTCCTCCAGCACCCCCAGCACCCAAACCCCCAGCATCGCGCCGGCTGTATTGGCCACGATGTCCATGGCGCTGGGAAACCGGTCGTGCAGGAACAGCTTCTGTCCCAGTTCAATGCAGCAAGACGCTAGGAACGCGCTCAGCACGATCCGTCCCCGGTGAAACGCCGGAAATGCGAGGGCGGCGAGCATGCCAATCGGTGTGAACATCAGGATGTTGGACGCGAATTCCACGAAGCTGTAGTTGATCAGCTCAGGTACCCCCGAGTGGTGGAGGGCAAACAGCACCGCCTGCAGCCGCCCGGCTATAGGACGGTCAACAGGGGTCGGCCAGAACGCCACGAACGCAAGGGCTGCCAGATACAGACCCAGCAGGGTGCGCGCATAGCCAGTGACGTCGGCCCGGCTCCATTTCCCCATAGGGAAACGCTACGGGAGCCCCTTCCCAACCCGAAATCTGGCCCTGGAAATTTCTCTTTCCGCAAGTCAATTTGTAAGGTTCGATCATGACCATGGGGAAATCAGTACGTAAAGCAGTTATTCCGGCAGCCGGACTTGGCACGCGCTTCCTGCCTGCCACCAAGGCGATGCCGAAGGAGATGCTGCCGGTAGTGGATGCACCGGCCATCCAGTACGTCGTGGAGGAGGCCGTGAATGCCGGCCTTGACGACGTCCTGATGATCACCGGCCGCAGCAAGCGGGCGCTGGAGGACCACTTTGATAGTGCGCCGGCTTTGGAGCGCACACTCGAACTCAAGGGCGACCAGGCACGGCTGGATTCTGTGCAGCACGCCTCGGGCCTGGGGCCCATCCACTACGTCCGGCAAGGCGAGCCCAAAGGCCTCGGCCATGCCGTGCTGTGCGGCCGCCAGCACGTCGGTGACGAGCCTTTCGCCGTGCTGTTGGGCGATGACCTCATCGACGAGCGGGACGAGCTTCTGACCACGATGATCGAGGTCCAGGCCAGGACCGGCGGTTCGGTGATTGCCCTGATCGAGGTGGAGCCGTCCCAGATCAGCGCTTACGGCTGCGCAGACATCTCGGCAGTCGACGGCGAGGGCTACGTCCGCGTCAACAGCCTGGTGGAGAAGCCGTCTGTGGACGAGGCGCCGTCAAACCTGGCTGTTATCGGGCGGTACGTGCTGCACCCGGCTGTATTCGACGTTCTCGAGAAGACTGAGCCCGGCCGCGGTGGGGAAATCCAGTTGACGGACGCACTCCAGACCCTCGCAGCGGGGCAGGGGGAAGGCGCGGGAGTCTACGGTGTTGTCTTCCGCGGTCGCCGCTACGACACCGGTGACAAGCTCAGCTACCTGAAGGCCGTTATCACGCTGGCTTCCGAGCGCGCCGAGTTCGGTGAGGACTTGAAAGCTTGGATGAAGGAATTCATCGGATAGCCCCGCTGCAAGCCAAGACGTGAAAGCCCCGACTTTGGTCGGGGCTTTTGCCATCTGCACTCTTCCTTCCGACAACAAGAAAGCGGGCCAGATCCGGAAATCCGGATATGGCCCGCTTCATTCAAGCATGGAGCGTAGTGCTTAGGCAGATGCCTCAGCGTTGGCGCGGCGGCGAACTACGACCACCGAAGCAGCACCGGCAGCGAGTGCACCGGCGCCGACGAGCGACCACAGCACGAGGCTGGAGTCAGCGCCGGTGTTCGCCAGACCAGCGCCACTGCCGCCGGTGTTGGACAGGCCCGTGCCCGTGCCCGTGCCACTGCCGGTTGCGGCAACTACCGTGACACTGGCAGAGGCCCGGTGACCGGAGGTGTTACCAACAGCGAGAAGTGAGTACGTCCCGGGCTCGCTAAGGCTAACCGGAAACGCGAAGGAGCCATCAGCCGCAGCCGTCGTGGTGAATGTCTGCGGAGCAGTCAGAACGTTGATCTTGGACGGGACCGACATGGCGGTACCACCCGAGACGCCGCCACCCAGTGCCTGCGGAGTGCTGGTGATGGTGATGGTGATGGTGACGGTTTCACCGGCCAGGAAGCCAGTTCCGGAGAAGGTGAAAACCTCGCCCGGGACGACGGTGCCGTCTGAAACGGTGCCCGGCGTGGTAGGCGCTGGGTAGTTAGCGGCCATGGCCGGCACGGCGCCGGTCAGTACGATGGATCCCGCAAGCGCAAGCGCGGCAATAGACTTCTTCAATTTGTCCCCCCTGAGACCTTTTCAACACGGATGTCACATATTTGTGGAGATTCTCCATCCCCATGTGACCGTGGGGCGAATCTCGTGGTTTAACCCAAGGAGAGATTAGCACCCCCAGTGCCGTGTCTCCAAAGTGAATCCAAACACTTTACATACTGTTAATGCGCCGGCTACGAGGCCGGAGCGCATGTCACTGCTTCAGTTTTTTGAATCACGTCTTTCAAGGCCTGCACTGTGGGCGTGACAGCGACGACCGGATCGGTATGCTGCACTATCTTGCCAAATGAAAATTCAACAGTACTGCTCTGACCTGGTGCTAGGCGCACCGTCACGGTGCCCACGGGCCGTCCGGCGTGACGCTGCGATGCAAACGCGGTTTTCTTGCCGCCGACAAAGACTTCCTCAACGTTCGACTGCACCGGTCCGTACGCAATAATGTTCGTTTGCACGCTCCCGGCAGGTACGCCAAATGCACCCCCACCTGTGACGTAGTCCGGGAGGGAAGTTGCGGCGTCTTCGGGTGCGGTGTTCGCACTTGTGACCCGTACCTTCACCTGGGAATAGCCATCAGCCGGGCATTCTTTGACGAGTTGGACAGTTCTTTGGACGTGGTAGTCCATTTTTGCGCCGGTCCCGTCATTGAAATAAACACCGAACTCGGCGGGGGATAGGCTCGGGCCTTCAATGGAGCCGCTGACCGCATACTTCGAAAGAACAGCCTGCTCGGTCGCTGTGCTGGACCAGAGAAGTACTCTTCCTTCACTCGTTCCACGTGTAATACCTCGGATGAGGCCCTCGGCATCGCCCTTACCCATCGAGAGCGCCGCGAACACTTCCTTTGCAACGCCTGCGAAATACGCGTCCTGGAGTTTTGGATCTTTGATCTTGGCGTAAACGTCTGAAAGAAGAGTCGGGACGACGTTCTCGCCATTCAGTTGGGTCGGCAATCCGGTCTTTGCTAGATCGGCGAGTTCAGGACTGCTCAATCGGACAGGCCCTGTTGCATCCAGTATGTAGCCAAGTGTCACGGGGTCAACCGAAACGACCCCATCCAGTCGTTGTCCTCTTGATCTTTCCCACATTGTCTGGGCAGTGCTGGCAGCAGTGGGAAAGTCGGGCGTAAGATTGACGTCTTGTATGTACTTGCCGAGCCGCGATGAATAGATCCGCTGTTGTTCGGAATCCACAGGCAACGCTGGCGACATCACGGCTATGTCGCCAGCGCTGCTCTGTGAACTAAGTTTGAGTTTGCCGCCATTGAAGGTGAGCACTGCCAGTGCTCCCGGGATGCCTCCGGAAGCTCTCGCTTCGGCATTATTTTGGATCATTAGCAGGTAGCTGCGCGGGCCTCTGACTCCGAGCATGCCTGGGGCGATTTGGGCAGCATCTGCCGATGCGTTGAGCGCGCCGGTCACCATTTGTAGCTGCTCGCGAGTCTTGGTCAACGGCTCGCCAACTTGGGGTAACAGCTTGCTTGCGTCGATGCGTTCCAGGCGTTCCGCAGAAGCGCTTACTGCGTGAGCGGCCACCGACACGCTGGGCGCAGCTTGTTGAAGAGGCTTCAAATCGGTGCCGGCTGCGCTGGGCATTAGGTTGTCCCAATTGAGGGACCCAAATACCTTGACGAGTGGTGCGAGCCCATGGACGGCGACGTCGTCGGCTGACTGCGCAATTTCTGTAACTGCGCCAAAGTTCGCCCCTAGGCCCGGGATAGCCGATGCTAGTGTCCATAAGGGGTCGCCCGATGCCTCTCGAGCCGCTTCAGTGTGTGATCGCAGACGGGCCACCGTGGACGCTGCAGCATCGGCACGGGCCGACGCCACTTCGTCCTTTAGCTGGGGCACGAGTTGAGTCGCAGCCAGCAGTTCGTTTTTTATCACGTTCGACTGCTGCACTACCCGTGCGGCAGCCCCCAAAGCAAGCAGGCTTACTACCGTTAGGCATCCTGCGGCGATGAGAAACCTGCGGCGTCGGCGCAATGCTGTGTTGCTTCTAGAACCCCGGGACAGGAAATTGTCTTCCGCCGTTCCCACTGCCTCATTAGATTCGCTCATAGCTATGGACGCCCAAGGCCCCGATAAGTCCATCCCGCGGCTCGCCATTTCGCGGCATCGAGGACGTTTCGACCGTCCAGAATGCGAGGAACGGTGACGTTGGCCGCTAGTTCGTAGGGATCCAGGTCTCGGAAGACAGGCCACTCGGTGAGCAGTAGTATTGCGTCGGCCTTGGTGGCCGCCTTTAGCGGATCTGCTTCGTAGTGTAACTCTGGGAATCGTTTCGCCGCGTTAGGTAGAGCCTTTGGATCCGTGACGGTCACGACAGCGCCCTGTAGTTGAAGCTGGGCTGCGATGCTGAGAGCCGGCGAG
The DNA here is from genome assembly GCF_042884885.1 of Arthrobacter sp. NPDC058097. Lineage (NCBI taxonomy): Bacteria > Bacillati > Actinomycetota > Actinomycetes > Micrococcales > Micrococcaceae > Arthrobacter > Arthrobacter sp. NPDC058097. The sequence goes on along the minus strand of NZ_JBHVSZ010000004.1, from coordinate 283,493 downwards.
TCCCTGACATCATCGCTTTCAGGCTTGAATGCAGCACCAAGAACCGTGATTCGTTTGCCAAGTAAGCTGTCATCGCATAGATCGCGTGTGACTTCAACAACGCGGGAGCGGCGTCGCATATTGATGGCGTCGACTTCACGGAGGAAAGTCAGAGCCTGGTCGGCTCCCAACTCGCCTGCCCTAGCCATAAACGCACGAATGTCCTTCGGAAGGCATCCCCCACCGAACCCAATTCCCGCATTCAGAAATTTCCGTCCGATGCGGTCGTCCAAGCCAATGGCGTCGGCTAGACGCGAAACGTCGGCTCCCGACGCCTCACATAGTTCTGCCATTGCGTTTATGAATGAAATCTTGGTCGCCAAGAACGAGTTGGCTGCGGTTTTGACTAGCTCCGCGGTGGCATGGTCAGTAATTAAACGGGGAGTGCCGGCGGAAAGCGGCACAGAATACACTTCATCCAGTACAGCCACTGCGGGATGATCCTCGGAACCACCATCCACGCCGTACACAAAGCGATCAGGACTCAAAGTGTCGGCCACGGCGTGGCCTTCACGAAGAAACTCGGGGTTCCAGACCAGATGAGCTTCTGGCTGACGTCGATGTATGTCACTGGCCAAGCGAGCTGCCGTCCCCACAGGTACCGTCGATTTGCCTACCACAATGTCGCCGGGCGCCAGATGTTCAAGCAGTGCGTGTGTCGCAGCATCAACAAAGCGCATATCTGCGCCGTTTTCCCCACTCTTTTGAGGAGTACCAACGCATATAAAATGGACGCTACTTCCAGCAGCATGGGCCATGTCATTCGTAAAGGATAAACGGCCAGTTGCCTGAACCTCTTCGAGCAATTGATCCAAGCCTGGTTCGTAGAAGGGTGATTTCGAGGCAGCGAGGGCATCGATTTTTTCGCTGTCTACGTCGATTCCCACCACATCGTGTCCAAGCTTCGCCATGCAGGCAGCGTGGACTGCTCCGAGATAACCACAACCAATTACTGAAATACGCATAAGTTTGCCTTCCCGTACCGGGGATGCGCGGCAATGGGCCGCTGAATTTGTGGCGGAGCTGATCAGACCGCACCCGTGCTTGCAAATACTGCTTTGAATGTTCTAAATAAGATCACAATGTCCCCCATTAGTGACCAATTCTCGACGTAGTAGAGATCAAGACGGATACTCTCCTCCCAACTCAGATTTGAGCGACCACTGACTTGCCAGAGCCCGCTCATCCCGGGGCTGACGTAGAGTCGGCGGTGTGCGGCGTCGTCGTAGAGCGCGACTTCCCCCTCACGCTGTGGTCGAGGCCCGACAAGACTCATGCTTCCACCGAGAACGTTCAGGAGTTGAGGAAGCTCGTCTAGAGAATATTTTCGAAGTACCCGTCCCAATGGTGTAATTCGCGGATCGTTTTCCACCTTGAACAGGGGAGTTTCCCCGGTCCCTTGGGCAGCCAGGAGGGCCTGAAGTTCGGCATCGGCATTCACTTTCATTGACCTGAACTTCAGCATATTAAATGTAGTCCCGTTAAGTCCCACCCGCTCTTGGCGATAGAACACCGGCCCTGGGTCCGTGATACGTACGAGCACCGCCAGGAGGAAGAATATCGGTGAGCATAACGTGACCAAAGCACCTGCGATGACTAGGTCAAACGCCCTCTTAGCTACTTTCTTTCCCCCGGTGAGTTTCGGTGTGGACACGTGTATGAGGGGTAATCCGGCCACAGGCTGAGTGTGTATTCGGGGACCGGCTACGTCCGTCAGCGCTGGAGCCAAGATCATGCCGATATCTCTCGCGGCCAGTTCCCAACCTAACCTGCGTAAATCTTGCGGGTGCAAGTTGACTCCGGCCGAAACGGCGACAGCGTCGACCTCTGTGGAGAGTATGACCGACAGTATTGAGTCAAAATCAGAGTCAAGGCCAGCTACTGGCACTGGCAAGTCAGAGAGGCCACGGTGGTCAGCACCAGAGCCCGGTAAGTGTGCGGCCACAGGCAGATATCCTGCGGTTGGGGCACTTTGCAGCGAACGCGCCAAATGAGCGGCCGAATATGGGCCACCGATAATTAGCACGCGTGAACTGCTTTTGCCGTGACGTCTCTCTAGGCTGAGATGCTGTCGCACTAGCCAGCGGGCAACGAGAAGCCCCAGCGCACCTGCCGGAAAGGCCAGCCCGACGAATCCTCTTGCGGTGTCGATACGAAGCGCATACGACACGACTGCCACGAAGCCGAAAAGCCACACCGAACTGGCTATGACGCGCTTGTACTCTTCGGATCCGGCTCCCAGAACACGGGCATCCCTGGAGCCCCAGAAATCCAACATCAACCACCAAGACACTACAAGAACGCCCGACAGGACTAAGTAGTCAACGTCTTGTGAGCCAGTTGCCGGGTCATCGGTAAATCCGAAGCGTACACCGTACGCTCCCGCGACGGCCCAAACCACCACTCCGGCATCGACAAGCCTGAGCCGCGTTGAATATTTGCGTCTCCAAGGCGCTTGCCCGCGCGAAGTATCCAACTTCCACCCCCATACATTGAATGACCAGCGCCCCTAAGGACGGACCTGTGTCGGTCTGAATAATACTTGGTCAAACTAGGCGCGTAAGACGCCAGCCTGTTGGACGGTCCTTGAACCATGCTGTGGACCCGGTGTTACGTACGAGGCAAGTGGCAACATTTGACAGGTCGGTCAAGAAATATTGCATCTTGCGAACGCGCGTGGCCACGGTGGGGGCCGTGGCTTACATCAACCGCTTACTTACCTGCGATTATTACGTCATGGCTCTTCTGGAGAAACTTGTGTACGCGGTCAAGCTACCGTTCATCGGCCGCGCTGCCACTGTCTTGATTCGCGTGCTTGGAGTGAATATTCCGCCTAGTGTGGAAATAGGCGAGGGATTAGTTCTCCCGCATGGCGCGGTGGGCCTGGTTGTACACGAGCGCGCCAGGATAGGTGCGAGAGCCAAGCTGTATCAAGGCGTAACGTTGGGCAGATCCGATACCCATCTGGAGGCGAGTCTGATCAAGTCTGGGGGGTCGATTGAGATTGGCGACGACGTGATCATCGGGGCGAACTCGACGGTACTCTTCCGATCGGGTGAGACACTCACCATCGGCGATAACGCAGTCATCGGAGCAAACTCCGTCGTGCTTCGAAGCGTTCCGCCCGGTGAGATATGGGCCGGCAACCCCGCTCGGCGTGTATCCACCCGCAAGTGATCGCGCTTCCTGGCTAGGCGGTGTCTCGCGGTGGACGACTTTGAGAGGTGAACTTTTTATCGCTCGCGTTTGCACCGGATAGACTGTCGGGGACCACACTTAGAAACGCTGCACCGGAAGTGCCGAATGGTGCCATCTCCGGGCGCCACAGGGGGACCCGACATTGGCTGTACATGATTACTTACTAATGGTGCGCCGGAATTGGTTGATTGTCGTCGCCTGCACGCTCATCGGACTCAGTGCCGGTGGCGCCGCCTCCCTTTTGGTGAAGCCTTCGTACACGGCCGAGACCCAGCTTTTCGTCGCGATACAGGGCGCGGGTTCTGTGCAGGAACTGCAGCAAGGTAATACGTTCAGCCAGGCCCGCGTTCAGTCCTATGTCAAAACTGTTGTTGCACCGATTGTTCTTCAGCCTACGATTGACAAGCTTGGGCTTCCAATGTCGGCTGAGGAGCTTGCCACTAAGGTGAAAGCAAGCACCGACCTGAACACGGTGTTGATCAACATCGCGGTGACCGACAACTCACCTGTTCAGGCGGCAGCAATAGCGCAAGGAGTGGCGGACAGCCTGGTCCAAGCAGTCGACTCACTCGAGAAGCCGAAGTCGGGTGGTACTTCCCCGGTAGGGCTTTCGGTGATCACGCCTGCCACCGCGCCGACAAGCCCGTCTGCGCCTAACACGCGACTGAACTTGATGGTCGGGTTTGTTGCGGGATTTGCGCTCGGTCTAGGCGGAGCCGCTTTGCGTTCAGCTGTAGACAGGCAACTACGTGGCGAGAGTGAAGTACGGCGCATCACTGATGCCCCGGTCCTCGGCCGAATCTCCTACAGCCAAGAAGCCGCCAAGAACCCCTTGCTGACAGAGGCTTCAATGCAGGGTCCGCGCGCAGAGTCCTACCGCCAACTTCGCACCAATTTGCAGTTTGCCAGCGTTTCCGCCGTGTCGAGAACTATCGCTGTCACTTCTTCCATGCCTGGGGAAGGCAAGAGTACGACTGCTGCGAATTTGGCCATAGCCTTGGCGCAGTCTGGACAATCCGTTTGCCTAGTCGATGCAGACCTGAGAAGGCCCATGGTCAGTGAGTATTTGGGTCTTGAGAGGAACGCTGGACTGACGACGACTCTCGTCGGGGATGCGGACGTCAATGACCTGCTGCAGCCATGGGGCGACGGGGGTCTCTATGTTTTGACCTCCGGCCAAATACCACCGAATCCTAGTGAGCTATTGGGTTCGGATGAGATGAAGCAACTGCTCATCCGCCTTGAGCAAGTTTTCGACGCCGTGATTATCGACGCTCCGCCACTGCTTCCCGTAACGGATGCAAGCGTGCTGGCTCAACAGGTTGGGGGGGTGCTTGTAGTAGTCGGCTCACGAAAGATCAAGCAGCACGATCTGGAAAAGTCTCTCGGCGCACTGCAGTTGGTTGGAGGAAACCTGCTTGGGGTTGTTCTAAACTTGTTGCCCAGCAAGGGTCCAGACGCTTATTCCTATGAGTACCGGGCATACGACGCCCATGAGGTTTCTCCAAAAGCATCGAGCGGCATGCGACGCCGTACAAATGGATCATTCAACCGTGACAATGGCAGGAAGTCGCGCTCTGACACAAGGCAGGTTCGGCCGGGGGACCGAACTTCTGACCTGTCGAAGTAAAGCGCGAGTCTGAACCTGGTCAATAGAATCTTATAGTTGCTTGTCCAAGTCAGGCCATCGTCTCGAGCTTGTAGTGCGCCTAAAGATTGCCCTCAGGATTCGATTCAACCGGCGGGTGTGTGAAAAGCCCTTTGTTGATGCAGATTTGTGGCGTACAAGAATGGAAGAGAATGAATGGCCATCACGACTCGAAGTTTTGCAAGTAGAGGATCTTCTTTTCATGTCATTACAACGACCTTAGGGAATCTCCTGGGTCCTGTCTCGACACTATTATGTGCCCCGATTTTGGCCTATCAGCTGGGTGTTGCAGGTCGAGGTGAATTGGCGGCGTCGACCATGCCCCTTGTTCTGCTAGGTGCAGCTCTCACCATAGGTCTGCCCGAGGCCCTTACATTTCGCCTCGGTCGATTTCCTGGGGACGGGCGGCAGTCGCTCAAAATGGCCACATTGGTTCTTTCAATTGCTGGAGCCTTTGGAGCCGTAATCCTTCTTTTTCTGGCTCCTTGGCTTGCCACCGACTCACCTACTGTTATCGAGCTCGTTCGGCTCTCCGCCATTGCCGCGGTGCCTACGGTAGTGCTGTGGGCCCTTAGGGGAACAGCCCAGGGTTTGCAGCGGTGGGCGACTCTGAATGTAGAAAAGGCCCTGACGGGAACGGCGAGACTGCTCGGCATTGGCTCATTAGCCCTTTTCGACTCTCTAACAGTCCATTCGGCATTTGTTGTCACTGTCTGCGCCCCCCTTGTGGGTTACGTGGCGTATGTCAAAATGATCCTGGGTATGTCGCAAACCCGGCGTAGGCGCCGCCGTACGCTGCACGACATGATCTCATTTGGCAGTAAGGTTTGGCTGGGATCTATCGCGGGTATCCTGATCACACGCTTGGACCAGGTGTTGATTCTTCCACTGTCTTCAGCGGAGCAACTAGGGTTATACGCGGCTGCAGTTAACGTTGGTGACATTCCATTTTTCATGACGGCCGCGTTTGGCAGCATTATGCTCGCCAAGGAAAGTTCGGCAGCATCAAATGCAAGAGTCGAGTTCGCGTCACGGGTTCTCTTTTCAATAGTCCTGTGCGTCACGAGCATTGTTGGTGCCACCAGTCATCTCTGGTTCGGATGGCTCTTCGGCCCGTCGTTTGCCGTTGGAGCGGACACGGCCGTCGTTCTATTAGGCGCTGCCCTAATTTCGGCGCCCGGGACAATTGCGGGATCCGCACTCACAGGTCGTGGTCATGCCCATGACAGGAGTCTTGCCTTGGGAGTTGGGCTTCTTGTCAACGTAGTGCTTCTGTTGTGGCTCGTTCCGATACTCGGAGCATTTGGGGCCGCCTTAGCTACCTTCGGCGGGACGCTGGCTGTGACGTCGCTAAATCTCATGCAACTATGGCGGAGATTGGGAATTCGACCAGACAGGATGATTCTACTGCGGAGGCCTGATGTGGAAAGGTTGATCGTTGAACTTTTTCGGCGCCGGCGATAGTCAGGTGTCTGACGCGGTGACTTGTTGAAAATAACTAAGAGGGGGAAATGGTGTCTGGGGTATTAGTTCACGAATGGGTGGGCGAAACGGGCGGCGCGGAGAAGGTTTTCGATGCCTTTGCAGAAGTGTTCCCTGACGCCGACATGTACTGTCTTTGGGACGATGCATCCAGGCATGGTTCGCGCAACCTTAATGAGTCAGTGCTGGCTAGGACTCCTCTGAGGAGGAACAAGGCTCTCGCACTTCCTTTCATGCCACTCGTCTGGCGGCAATTGCGATCGGCGAACGAGTACGAGTGGATGTTGATAAGTTCCCACTTGTTCGCGCACCATGCCCAATTTGTTGGCAAGAACGCGGACACTCCGAAGTTTGTTTATGCGCACACGCCTGCCCGGTACATCTGGGAACCCGAGCTTGATCAGCGCGGTAACAATCCTTTGGCGAAAGCATTGAGTAAAGGTTTTCAAGTACTCGACCGGGCTAGGGCAGCCGAACCGGTTTCGATAGCTGCCAATAGTCGATTCGTGGCCGAGCGAATTGAGCGATGTTGGAACCGCGAGGCCCAGGTCATCTATCCGCCTGTCGACGTGGAGCTTATTAGGTCTACGAGGGATTGGACGACCAAGCTCGATGATGCCGAGCTGCGGACTCTGCAGGAGCTTCCGGCTGAGTTCGTTCTCGGTGCCTCGCGCTTTGTTGGCTACAAGAAGTTGGACACAGCCATTCGCGCGGCAGAGCTAGCGGGGTTACCGGCGGTTATTGCTGGCTCAGGACCTGATGAAGGACGACTTCGTGAACGGGCAGCCGAATCGTCCGTTCCCGTCATCCTCGTAGTTCATCCCAGTGACCATTTCCTTTATGCCCTGTATCAAAGATGCAGTGCATTCGTATTTCCGCCAATTGAGGACTTCGGAATCATGCCCGTTGAAGCGTCCGCTGCCGGAGCACCGGTCATCGCGAACCGACGAGGGGGCACAGCGGAGACGGTATTGGACGGGCAATCGGGCTTTCTCGCCGATATGGAGGACGAACAAGACTTGAAACTGGCCGTCGAGAAGGCGATTTCACTGGATCGTTCGAAAATTTCGATGACCTCTCTGCGTTTCTCTTCGGATATATTTCGTGAAAAGGTCTCGGAATGGATCCCTTCTGGTTCACCGTCTTTGGATAAAGTTCAGGAACGAAGTTAAGATGTCACTCTATGTAGACCAGCGATGGCTAGGTATTCACGGGATCGGACGGTTCGCCCGCGAAGTTTCGGCCAGACTCTCGTTCGATTACAACGACCTGACGCGTTCAGGCTCGCCTTCGTCCCCACTCGATGTACTAGCGCCGGCCCGCATGCGGCTTCGCCAGGGTGACGTCGTCTATTCACCTGGTTACAACGCAGGTTTGACGCGAGCAACTCAAATTCTGACTCTCCATGACCTTATCCACCTCGACGCGAAAGGGCCACGGGCCGAGCTTCTCAAAGCATATTATGAGCGCGTTGTGAGGCCTACGGTCACTCGAGCCGGGTCCGTTATCACAGTTTCGGAGACCTCGGCAGATGCTATTAGCGCATGGCTAGGAACGTCCCGTGTACGGGTGGTGAATGTAGGCAATGGATGCTCAGACGTATTCACCGCAGCAGGCGAATCAGCCTCTCGCGAAGGACCTTACTTCTTGTACGTCGGTAATCTTAAAGAGCACAAGAATTTTGATGTCCTCCTTCGAGCGTTGAAGAAACGACCCCATTTCCGCCTTATTGCTGTTATAAATGACTACGCCAGCGCTGCCACCGTCATCGAAGCTTCGGGTTTAACTCGACAAGTGGAGGTAGTGTCAGGACTATCCGATGTGGAATTGGCACAGTACTATCGCGGTTCCATCGGCCTCGTCATGCCGTCGCTAACTGAGGGGTTCGGGTTGCCTGCGGTTGAGAGCCTTTCTTGTGGTCGCGCGGTTGCCTACTCGAAGTCATGCAGCAGTGTGGCAGAGATTGTTGGCGACTTTGGTGTTCCCGTTGACAGGGTGCAAGACGGAGTAAGTTGGGCAGAAGCCATGGATGCCTTGTCAGATGGCGCATCCGCTTTCCAGGCTCCTAGCAGCACATGGCGCGATCAATACCGATGGTCGAATGTTGCAGAGAATATTAACACCCACCTTGCGCAAATTTTGAATTAAGCATTTCGAGGAAGAAAAATGAAGATTCTATTTCTGAGTCATACGCCGGACAATGGCGTGTTTAAGGTCGGAAGTCACCATCTTGCCCGCGAACTGTCCAAGTCTTCGATTGCAGTGGCCCACGTTTCGACTCCTCGTTCGTTTGCGCATAAGATGCTGGGCAAAAATTCTTCGAATCAAAAAGGTGGAGAAGAGTATCTGGATGAATTCGGAACGCTCCACGTGATCCCGAACGTGGTTCTGCCGGTCCAAATCTTCAAGGCCGGCCGGCTTTTGGGCGACTTAATTAAGAGGATTGAATTCGATGACGCAGATTTTGTCTTGGTCGATCAGCCATTGATGGCAGGCTACGTAGAAAATAACAGACTTCACGGCAAGGTCATCTACCGTCCCACAGACACCTACAATCGAAATCCGGCGGCAGCGCGGCAAGCTCGTTTGGCTAGCACCGCGGACGGAGTAGTAGCGACATCCGGTGCGGTTCTCCAAGGTTTAGACCTTCCCCACACTACGCCCCGTATGGTCCTGGAGAACGGCGTTGAGCTCTCTCGGTTCCGCGCGCAAGAGGTCGCTGGGCCGGATGCCAGCGAACGGGCTGGAATGGTTTATGTGGGGGCCATAGACTACCGGTTCGACTGGGAAAGCCTCATCGCTATTGCGATTGCGAATCCAGATCAGCAAATCAGCCTTGTCGGGCCTGTCTCGCGGCACCGAGATCAATTGCCGGGCAACATTTCTCTGCTGGGGTCCGTTCCGTATGACGAAGTTCCAATCCATCTTAGCGGCGCGCGTGTCGGTTTGATCCCGTTGAACGCAACGGAAGTGAACCAAGGCCGAAGCCCGATGAAATACTACGAATATTTGGCGTCCGGGCTAAGCGTCCTTGCTACATCAACGGCATCCCTTCGGGAAAGACAAAGTTCTCAAACATTCCTGTTTAGTAACGCTGAGGAAGCGGCCAAGTTGTCTAAGCGTGCCCTAAGTGCTGACGCGCCCAATCTGCGTGGAATCCAAGAGGCGGCAGGCCAGGACTGGTCGACAAAAGCGGCTGTTTTACTAGAGTTTTTAGAATCGCTGTAAGGAAAGCAGGTACTCCCATGCGCAGGCGTTCGTTGGAAGTGGCGGTGGTTTTCGCATTTGCCATTCTCCTGGTGTCACGGTCGGTCCTGCTTCCTTCCTGGGCGTCCCAAGTGGCCCCGTTGCTGGCCGGACTACTGATCTTCGCTGGGTCGTTACCCTATTTGCAGCGCTTCCGGGTTCCTTCGTCCGCGATCCTTGTCGGGCTGCTCGTGGCGGTGTATGTCGCTGCAAGTGCCGCTTCGGGGGTGACCGACAACTTTGTGAAGTCTTTGAGCATCGGCTTCTTGTGGTTCGTGGCGTTTCTTGTTGCGGCGAACGTCGAGCCGAATGAAAAGTCAAGGTTCTTCAAGTTGGTGCTTGTGGCGGCGGTGTTGGAGCTAGCCATAGCGGTGGGTGAGACTCTCATCGGTCTACCGAGTATTAGATCAATGGTCGCCGCGACTCAGGACGGGATATACACCGTGCGGCCCAACACGATCCTCGGGGCATGGACCAACAGGGCCCAAGGAACTATAGGGTATCCGATTCCTCTGGCCCATTTCTTTGCCTTAGGGCTAGCTATAGTTGTGTTCGCTCACCTCGGTCTGTCTATCTTTAATAGGTGGCTGGCAGCGATACTGCTTTTTGCGGGGATATTGCTGACGGGTACAAGATCTGGAGTCGCAGCGGCACTTGCGTCGTTAGCCGCGGGGCTCCTTGTGTCGCGGCGCGGCGAGCAGTCAAAGCTGCGCATTTGGCTGCTGGTGTTGCTGGCCACTGCAGCGCTTCTCGGCGTTCTGATCCTCATGGATCAGGAAAACCTTTCCACTGACGGTTCGTTCACTCACCGAGTCGGGGTTTTGACGTCAATCGGCGAGATAGTCCGCTTGCCGGCGGAGCGAGTTCTCTTTGGGTCTGGCCTCAATTCGCACGAAAGCCTGTTTGAGTTGGGGTATCTCGGCACTAGCGGGACCTTTGCCGTAGACAACGGTTTCATTACATTGCTGATTTACACCGGAGTGGTTGGTCTCGTTAGCTTTCTCGTGGTGACCGGAAGGGCGCTGGGACATGGGACTCCAGATGAGGTTTCGGTCCTGGTTGGAAGCCTCACTTTCTCCATGACTTATGACTTTATCAACTGGCATTTGCACGCAGCCTTATTCTTTGCAATGGCAGGTTTGACTTTCAGTCGTCAGAATACATTCTTCGATACCGATCCTAAAGTATCAGTGATAAACAGAAGTGAAGCGTGAACTGTGAAAAGCATAAAAGAGCTAAGGTTTGTTGCCACAACAGGTTTTGAGGGCGGAGCCGAAAAATACATAGCCGCACTGGCAAAGGTTCTCGCAGCTGATGGCCTCCCCGTGCGACTACTCGGTGATCTGCGAACGTGGCCAAAAACGCTACCCCACACGAGTCTGGAGGCGGGACCTAAATGGAGCTTGCGTTCTTTGCCTGGTGGGCTATTGCGTCTTGCGCAAGAATTGCGTTCGCTGCGCAGGGCCACTGCGTCCCTGGGGCCCGGAACGTATCACTTGCATTTCAAAAGAGAGCAAATAGCTTACACTCGACGGTTGGGTTCCCTTGGGCGAGTCGTCTGGACCGAGCATGGCAGGTTCCCTACTGGGCCGTTTGGATGGATCATTCGGCCGTTCTACTTCAGGGCCTCCCGCGGCGTCTCAAGCATCGTTTGTGTTTCAGAAATTGTCGCGAAGGATATCGCTCGCTTCGTGGCGGATCCATCTGTAATCGAGGTTGTCGACACCGCCGTAGACCTCCACGATTATTCTGTTCCATCAGCCGAGGAACGTCGGCACCTGCACCTCCAACTTGGTTTGGATGATCGCCCGGTAGCTATTTATGTAGGACGGATTGAGCCCAACAAGCGCCCCGAATTGGCTATCAGGGGAGCTTTGGCAGCGGATGCGCAGGTTGTGGTTGCCGGATCAGGATCTCAGCTTTCCTATTTGGAGGAAGTATTCGCGGCGGAACCTGATGTTAGGTTTCTCGGGCAACTGGACAACGCGAAGAACGTCTATTCGGTGGGAGACGTCCACATCTTCTCGTCGACTGGGGCTGGGGAAGGGTTTCCGACTGTAATCATCGAGTCTGCAGCCTGTGGACTCCCGACCATAGCTACGTCGGATGCTGGCTTCGGGTACGCCGTTGATTCGGCGGGCGGGCGTTCATGCGAACCGACAGTTGATGAGGTTGCCGCTGCCATTGATGTCGTTCTGGCCGATCTGCCCCAGCGCAGGTTGTCTGCGAGACGCTGGGCTGAATCGAGGGATTTACGGACCTGGGCAGAGCAGTACAAACGAATTTTACACGGCGAGAGCGATCAGTGAGGGCTGAGCTTGACATCTGCTAGCCTGGCGACTGGATGCGTTCTACCGGGTTGGCGCCATGCAGGTATCGTCGTCCGCTCGTCGTGAAAGCGGATCGACAAGTGCGCACACCTCGTCGATCCATGACACCCGGCTGATCACGACCGAATTCATCCCCGAGGAGTTTTGGTGCTAGACGCCGGTCGAAGAACTGTCTTATGCCCGGCTCTTGGTGGTTCGTGGGAAAATGAATCCCTGGGATGAGCGTCATGTCGCCGTTCAAGAGAATAACCGATTTGCGGGAGCCGCGCGCGGTTCGTTTGACGTCCTTTATGGCGGCCTGTTGTGGCGCCGGTAATGATCAGCACCTCGATTTCCTTCCACCACCGGCACGCGGTGCGGTAGATGCTTTTCGTCTCCGGCTTAGCGGCTCCCAACTTGACGGGTGAAGCTTCTGGTGCAGTGGGTCTCCCTGGCATCGTCGTTAGGTCAAGGTTTCCTTGACCTAACGACGATGCCTGCTTTCGCGCCGCGAAGGGATTCAGTTGACCGTTAGCCGATGAGACGGGCTACGCCGCTTGGCGCCAAGTCTGTTCTCGAGGCGTCGTTTTACTTTGGACGCGGGTAGTTCAATTACATACCAGCTCAGCGTTGCCGCCAGTATGGTTAAAGCTATAGATGCGCTTCCTTGGAAAAGGTTAAGCGGTCTGTCTCCGAGCCAAATGGCAATCGGGTAGTTCCAGAGATATGCGGCATAGGAAATCACTCCTAGCCCTAAGATGGGTCTGAGATATTTGGACGGAAGATTCCTCCACCGTTTGCACTCGAAGATGACCGCGATTGTGCAGAGAGCAATAAATGGGCCGACGAGTAAATACGTGCCAGGCCAATTCTTTGCTTCGGGAGTGAAGCTCAATCCGAGCAGTGCCACGAGTCCGACGCAGGCAATGGTCTTGGATCTCAATCCGACGACGGATCTGTCCAGAGCATTTTCGTGGAGTTTGGCCAAGGCGCCCAGCAACATGGCGGCGACCCATGAGGTGGGAAGGCTATAAATTTTGAATGTCTCTGGAGAGACAACCACCACAGAAGCTGCGCATAGTGCGAGCGCCGCCAAGACTGCTAGGGCTGTTACCGTACCCGCCTTGGCCCTTCTCATACCAAAGGCCAAAACTATTGGCCAGAGCAGGTAGAACTGCTCCTCGGTGGCCAGCGTCCAAAGGTGACTCAAAGCATCGCTTCCATGATCGATGCCGGGGACGTTCATCGTGTAGGTCAGCCCTACAACAACGGATAGGCCGACAAGGTGCCGATCACCCAGGAGATTCCATTGGCCTTCAATTAGGGCAAAGCCCAACAGCATGAAAGTCAGTGCAGGCATAAGCCGGAAGAATCGGTGCAGGTAAAATCGGCTGTATCGAACTCGACCGAATTCACGGATGTCCCGCTCCAAGAGGCCGGTGATAAGGAAGCCGCTAAGAGCGAAGAAAATAACGACACCCACAACACCGGCGCTACCAAATATCTCCGGCCATGCATGCCGCAAGAGCACTAGCAAAATCGCAAATCCGCGTATGAGGTCCAGACCTTGAACCCTCCCGCTACGAACCCGGACAGAACTCGGAGTCGTCATTATGTTTCCCCCACGCTGAAGCTGTAATCTGCCGTCGGGCCAGGCAGCCTCGGTCACTGACGTAAATTCTAACCCGCGCTATAGGTGATGACCCAACCTTGGGGCGGTCTAATCGCACACCATCAAAGACTCGCTTCCAATTGACCTCGTTCGAGCCGCAGTAATTTAGGTAAGGCAGTCTGACAGCCAAGGGGATAGCATCGTAGTCCCGGGCGCAGTCTGGTGGAGCGTCCAAATGAGAGACGATGGAGCCGGCGACCTGGTCCCCGCCCCTTGTCCTCAAGACGACAGATCAACAGGGCTAGCGCGCGTCCACGTCCTCAAACACCAAAAACGTTTGCGTATCGAGCACCCCGGGCACGGACTGCAACTGATCGAAGATAACCCGCCTCAGGTGGACATTGTCCACTGCGCGCACCAGCAGGATGACGTCGAAGTCGCCGCCCACGAGGGCTATGTGGTGCACCTCGGGGATCGCCCGTAGCTGTTCCCGCAGTTCCCGCCACGAGTGCTGCTGCACCTTCAGCGTCACGTAGGCCGAGGACTTCAGTCCCGCCTTGATGGGATCCACCAGTGCGGTGAACTTTGTCAGCACACCCTGGCCCGTCAGTCGCGCAATCCGCGTGTAGGCGTGCGCCCGGGATATGTGGACGTTCTCGGCCACCTGGGTTACGGACATCCGCCCGTCCCGCGTCAGCTCGGCGATGATGTTCCGATCCACATCGTCAAGCGGCACCGCTGCCTGTTCCTCGTCTGCCTCGGCCATTTGTCTACAACTCCCGCCCGTTACACAGCTCACATTTGCAATCTGTCTTTCAGAATAGGGGCCAGAGGCGTACTTCTCCACGATTCCTGGTGGGACTGGATACGAAAGATCGTCGGGGACCATACTGAAAGTGAATAGTGGCTACAGAAGGACGGACCAATGACGATCTCCGCAGACCACACCGCGCGCGGCGCGGCATGGCAGGGCCAGCCTGCTCCGGAGCATGCCGGGGACACCTACCTTGCCGGCGCGGCCGCCGAGGCGGTGCGAAAGTTCGGCATCACCGCCGAGGACTACATGCTGCCGGCCCGCCATCAGATCCAAATGGTGGACCAGGGCGGCAACCTGAAGCACCATTCAGAACAGGGCGCCGAACCCGGCCACGAGTATCCGTTGCCCGGCGATGACGAACTTCTGGCCGCCTACGAACAGCTCGTTATCGGGCGGCGGGTCAATGACCAGAATTCCGCGCTCGTCCGCCAGGGCCGGATGGCCGTTTATCCCTCCAGCCACGGCCAGGAGGCCTGCCAGGTGGCCGCTGCGCTCTGCCTGGCAGAGGGCGACTGGATGTTCCCCACCTACCGCGACGCGGTTGCCGTCATGGCCCGCGGCGTGGACCCGATCGAGGCCATGACCATCTTCCGCGGGGACTGGCACGGCGGCTACGACCCCCTGAAACACAAGGTCGGCATCCAGTGCACCCCGCTCACCACGCAGCTGCTCCACGCCGTCGGCGTCGCACACGCCGCCAAGCTGCGCGGCGAGGACACGGTCGTGCTGGCCATCTGCGGTGACGGCGCCACCAGCGAAGGCGACTTCCACGAAGCACTGAACTTCGCCGCAGTCTTCCACCTGCCTGTCATCTTCTTCGTGCAGAACAACCAGTACGCCATCTCCGTGCCCTTGGCCCACCAGTCCGTCGCCCCGTCGCTCGCCCACAAGGCTGTCGGCTACGGCATGGCCGGGGAACGGGTGGACGGCAACGACGTCGTCGCCCTCCTCGCCGTGCTCGATCGCGCCGTCAAGCTCGCCCGCGAAGGCTCTGGCCCACTTCTCGTCGAAGCCCACACGTACAGGATGCAGGCCCACACCAATGCGGATGACGCCACCCGCTACCGCCAGGACAGCGAGGTGGCCCAATGGGTTGCCCGGGACCCCCTCACCCGGATGAGGAAATACCTCATGGACAGGCGGCTGCTGGACGACGGCGGCGATGCCCGGATTACGGAAAAGGCGGAAGCGGTGGCCACCCAGCTCCGCACCGGCCTCGGTGAAGAGGTGCCGGTCGATCCCCAGAACCTGTTCAAGTACGTCTTCGCAAACCAAACCACGCAGCTCAAAGAACAGTCTGCTCTCCTCGCCGACGAGCTCGCCCGCGACGCCGCCGGCGCTGCATCCGAAACGGAGGCCACCAATTGAGCCCCACCATCACCACTTCCTCCGAGGCCAACGGCAACGTCAGCTCGGCCACCGCACGCGCGGCTGCGTCGGCCGCGGCCAGCGCCGACGCAGCCGGACCGCAGCCGGTCACCATGGCCAAGGCACTGAACACCGCGATGGCGCATGCGATGCGTGCAGACGACTCAGTCTTGGTCTTCGGCGAGGATGTGGGCAAGCTCGGCGGCGTCTTCCGCATCACCGACGGCCTCATGGCCACCTTCGGCGAGCAGCGCTGCTTCGACACCCCGCTGGCCGAGTCCGGCATCGTCGGGATGGCAGTCGGCATGGCCATCAACGGCATGCGTCCCGTCATCGAGATGCAGTTCGACGCCTTCGCCTACCCGGCCTTCGAACAGATCGTCAGCCACGTGGCCAAAATGCACAACCGGACCAAAGGCCGGGTGAAGCTGCCCATGGTCATCAGGGTTCCCTACGCCGGCGGCATCGGGGGAGTGGAGCACCACTGCGACTCCTCCGAGGCCTACTACGCCCACACGGCCGGGCTCAAGGTCTACACCCCGGCCACCGTGGCCGACGCCTACCGCATGCTTCGGGAAGCTATCGACTCGGATGATCCCATCATGTTCATGGAGCCCAAGAAGCTCTACTGGTCCAAGGACCTGGTGGACCTTGAGCTGCTTCGTGAGGAGTACGAAGGGAAGAACGACGGCGGACGGGCCACCGAGGGCCGCGCCGCTGTCGCCCGCTCCGGCACTGACGCAACGCTCATTGCCTATGGGCCGTCCGTCCCGACGGCGCTGGCGGCAGCCGCCGCCGCGGCGGAGGAAGGGCGTTCGCTCGAAGTCATCGACATCCGCACCATCGTGCCCTTCGACGACGAGACCGTCGCGGCCAGCGTCCGGAAGACCGGGCGGGCAGTGGTGATCGCCGAGGCGCACGGGTTCGCCTCGGTGTCCTCAGAAATCGTTGCCCGGGTTCAGGAACGCTGCTTCCACAACCTCGCCGCCCCAATCCGCCGAGTGACCGGCTTCGATGTTCCCTACCCAGCACCGAAACTCGAGCGCTATTATCTGCCGGGCGTGGACCGCATCCTCGACGCCGTAGACGACCTCCAGTGGGAAGACTGATCAGATGACCGAAACGAAAGTGTTCCTCCTGCCCGACCTCGGCGAAGGCCTGACGGAAGCCGAGCTCCTGAACTGGCTCGTAGCCGTCGGTGACGAGATCCACGTTGACCAGCCCATAGCCGAGGTGGAGACTGCCAAGTCCGTTGTAGAGGTCCCGTCCCCGTATGCCGGCACCGTGGCCGAACTGCATGGCGAGCCAGGCCAGACCCTGGACGTCGGAAAACCCCTCATCTCGGTGACCCCGCTGGTTGAGCTCGTCGAATCCATGCCTGCCGAACCTCCAGTGGTCGAATCGGTGGAAACCAAGGAAACCGCGGCAGCCGAAACCTACCGCACAGAAGAACGAGCAGGTTCCGGCAACGTCCTCATCGGTTACGGAACACCAGGCGGCACCGCGACCGTCCGCAGAACGCGCCCGCCGCGCACCACTTCACTGGTCGAGCCTGCCGAGACAAAGCCAGAGGGAGCGGAAGCCAAACTCACGACGCCTGCCGACGATGCGATACTTCTGCGTACCCGCGTCCCCGGAAAACTAGGGGCCGTCATCTCACCGCTGGTCCGCCGCATGGCCAAGGAACATGGCGTAGACCTCGGCCACATGCAGGGCTCCGGGGAGAGCGGCCTGATCATGCGCCGGGATGTTGAAGCAGCAATTTCCAAGCCGCTGGTGGTGGAGCCGGAAAACAAGCAAGCTGAAACCCCGCTGGTTGAGCCCGAAAACAAGGCGCTCGAAACCAGGCCCGTCGGAGCCAGCAGTCACGCTACTGATCCGCGGACCGGTCTCGGAATCGCCAGCCGCACCCCTGTTCGTGGCGTCCGCAAAGCCGTCGCCACAAACATGGCCCGCAGCCGCACCGAGATCCCTGAAGCAACCGTTTGGGTCGATGTTGACGCAACCGCCCTCGTGGAGCTGCGTGCAGGGCTCAAGAAAGGGGACCCGCACAATGCCCCGGGGCTGCTCGCCTTCATCGCCCGCTTCGTTACCGCAGGATTGAAGAAATATCCCGAGCTGAACACCCGTTTCGTGAGCGCAGAGGACACATCCGGCGGGGAGTCCCAGGAGATTCTGTCATTCGACGGCGTCAACCTCGGCTTTGCAGCACAAACCGAGCGCGGGCTAGTGGTCCCGTCGATCCGCAAAGCGGACAAGCTCACCGCCCGGGAACTGGACACAGAGATCAAGCGGCTTACCGCCGTCGCGCGGGATGGCAAGGCGACTCCGGCTGAACTCGGCAGCGGAACCTTCACGCTGAACAACTATGGCGTGTTCGGCGTTGATGGGTCGGCCGCGATCATCAACTACCCCGAAGTGGCCATTCTCGGCGTCGGACGGATCATCGGCAAGCCGTGGGTGGTCGATGGCGAACTTGCCGTTCGCAAGGTCACTGAGCTGACACTTACTTTCGACCACCGCGTGTGTGACGGCGGAACGGCCGCCGGGTTCCTGCGTTACGTCGCGGATGCTATCGAGAACCCCGGGGCCGCGCTCGCCGACCTGTGAGGCGCTGCCGGTATCTACGCGGCAACGTCCGAATGTTCGGAGCAGCTGACGGTGGCCACCAAGCTGCTTCCGTCAGTCCGGTACGACGTGACGTGGTTGGTGATTTCCTTGCACTCCTCGCAGAAGTGCCTGTGTTGTTTAGTCCCCATAGGCAGATCTTACCTAGAGGTTCATTTCGCCTGAGTAAAACATGGTCCCTTGCAGTTGTCTTGGCGGGAGGACGGCCGCTGCTTCCCGGATAATCCCCAGCTTGATGGGTAGAATCGAGGCCAGACCAACGGTAACGCTCCCGGAACGTACGGAGAAGAAATGTCACGATGGCTCGACGTCGGCGCGGACAACTATGTCCTGGTAACAGAAGGCTCCAAGCTCAACACCGGGCTGATTGTTGGAACCGAGCGGGCCATGGTGATCGACACCGGCTGCGGGCCGCGCCAGGGCAAGGAAATCCTGGATGCCGTCCGGGAGAAGACCCCGCTGCCCCTGGTTGTGGTGAACACGCACGCCCACTACGACCACTTCTTCGGTAATGCCGTCTTTGCTGACGCCGGTGTCGAAGAGTTCTGGGCACACGAGAACTGCGCCGAGGAGATCGGCGAAAACGGTGATGCGCAGCGCAGTGAGGTCACGGAGTCCGAGCCGGAGATGGCCGCGGGGGAGGGCCAGGACGTGGAGTTGGTGGTTCCCAACGCCATCGTCCGCGACCAGCCTGTGCTTGTGGACCTTGGCGGGCAAACAGTCACCCTGTTCTATCTGGGCCGCGGGCATACGGACGGTGACCTTCTGGTGGGAACCACCACCACCTTGTTCGCCGGAGACCTTGTGGAGCAGGGCGCGCATCCGTCCTTCGAGGACTCTTACCCGGAAGAGTGGGCAGACGCCTTGCGGCACCTCTCTGCCCTCCGTCACCGCTACGAGTTCCTGGTGCCCGGGCATGGCGAGCCGTGCAGCGACCGGTTCGTCAAAACCATGGCTGACACCATGACCACGGCTGTCCGGCAGGCCCGGCAGTCCATCCGTGATACGCCCGCGGATGCCACCAAGGCAATTCCCGTGCTGCCGTATGGGCCGGAGCAGTCTCGCTGGTTCATCAAGCGGTTGCAGGAAACCCGCTCGCAGCACTGAAGCGCGTACTCTGCTCACTCCGAGTAGCCAGCACCCGGAAAGACAGGTAATGACTACGCTGGGGACCCCCGGCAAACGTCCCTAGGTTTGGGACATGAAGACCGGAATCAGCGTAGCCATCCGCCACTTCATCGAGCAGCACATTGTCGCCGATGACCCGTTGCCTGAGCGTTCTTGGCTTGATCAACGGGACATGCCCCACGCGCAGGAACCCTCGAAGACCGCCGTGGCTGGTCTCCCTGTGGATCCACTGGCTCCGCTTCGCGGCCGCCAGGCCGGGCATGGCCGACACCCGCAGCGCCTCCGCCGGATGGTTCGCGGTCAGAGCCGCGCCGACGGCAGCTAGTTTGCGTGGCGCTAATCGCCCCTTCCTCTTGAGTATTTCTTGAGGAACTTCTGAGCTTTCCTTGAGCTTGCGTGCCTAACATCTTCCGCGTGAGGACTTATGGGGGAGCCCGTTATGACCGCGCAAGTAGGCGGGAGGTGCGCAGTCGACATGTCCGTATCCTGTCCTACGTGGGGCTCGCTGCACTGGCAGTGACGACCGCGGTGGTGGTGTTTCTAGCTCTTCGACGATAGAGCTGAGTGCAGCGCAACAACTGAATTTATTTGACTTGGCTTGTTACGAGGGTGTGTCCAATTGGACAGCGCCCTTAACTGCTAAGTAGGCTGGCGACTGATCCAGATTATGGGGGATCCCACTTCCAGCCACTGAGAGCGCCCGGAGCAATGCTGCTTCGGGGGCGTCGAAGGTGCTGCCGCTTCCGGAGGTCTCAACCGTGGCTTTCACCGATTATGTTTTTGCACTGTCTGGCCTCCTTGGCAGCCTGTTGCTTCCCTTTGGCGGGCTGTACTGGATGCTGCGGCTCAAGCGCCGGACTGTGGCGCCCGTGGCGCCTTCAGGCCGGGTGAAGTAGGCGTGCCGTACGTCGACATTAACCCCCATCGCAACCGGCCCAAATGGTGGGGCTACGTGGCACTTGGCATCCTCCTGGTGGTGACAATCGCTGTCGTAGCCACAGCCCTCCTGCACCACTGAAAGGGCAGACTCCGGGTTCCTCGAGTTGCGATAGCAAGGCTGCTGGCCATTCTGTGATCCGGTAGCACCTAGAATGGCTATTTGAACCAGACCGATTGACAACTGCAGCGGGACGCCGCTGCGAGTCCCGGGGGGACCGAATATGCCCGAGCCAGCGGATAACCGATTAGCCGACGCCGCGACCGATGAGGAGCAGCCCGAGCTGCGCCGCCGCCGCTACCGCCGCCGCAACGACGACGGCTCCGACGCCTGGACAGGAACCTTTCCCGCCGTGACACCTGAACCCACCGCACCGCCCCTGCCCGTCCGCAGTTCCTCCTGGGCGGAGGCGGCCGCCGTCGCCGACGCACTTTCCGATGCTCCGCCGTCGCCGGCAAGTCCTCCAGCCGCGCCGACCCGCAGACCTGCGGCAGCGCCGCCGTCCGGCATTCCCGAGATTCTCCCGGAACCCGAGGCGCGGGAGGCTGACGCCACCGCCCTGCCGACGTCGTTTGTCCGGGAGCAGAAGCCCCGCCCGAAGAAGGGCTTCCGCGGCTTCCTGTACCGGGCCACCGGCGGCGCCTGGAACCTGGGTCCCAGCGCGCAGGAGCGCGAGGAGGACGAGTTAGCCCGCCGTATCTCGCGCCAGCTCCAGGGCAGCTTCAACACCGCCGTCCTCAGCCTCAAAGGCGGCATCGGCAAGACCTCCACGACCGTTGGCGTTGGCCTCACCCTGGCCGAGTTCCGCGGCGACCCGCCGTGCGCCATCGACGCGAACCCGGATTCGGGCGACCTCGTGGAGCGCGCCCTTGGCGAGGGCATCTACCAGAAGGCCACTCCGCGGACCATTACGGACCTGCTCAGGAACATCGACTCGATCGATTCATTGACTGAGCTGTCGCGCTACATGCACCACTCGGGTCGGCTGCATCTCATCGCGGGCGAGCAGGACCCCGAGGTGTCCGACTCGCTCACGGCCGAGGAGTACCTGCGGATCCGTAAGCTCATCTCCAGCTACTACTCTGTTGCGCTGACGGACTGCGGCACCGGCGTGACGCATAACGCGATGAGCGGGATCCTGCAGTCGGCGGACAACTTGATCATTGCCGCCGGCTACGCGGTCAGCGGTGCCAAGCGCGCCCGCAGCACGCTGCAGTGGCTGGCTGGCCACGGCTACGAGGACCTGGCCCGCAACGCGATCGTGGTGATCACGGACAAGGATGAGGTGTCCAACCGAGTGGACAAGGACGCCATCGAAGAGCACCTGGCCGGGATGTGCCGTCAGCTTATCGCGGTGCCGCATGACAGGGGAGTGGCCGACGGCGACCTGGTGACGCTCGACCATCTGAAGCCCGAGACACGGAGGGCCTACAAGGAGATCGCTGCGGCGATCGTGGACGGGTACCGGTGAAGGTCCACTAAGGGTTGTCTTGCTGCACGTTGCACCACGGCGGTAGCACTCTTGGCGGTCCTGCCCACCGAAGAGAGGCGTTTGGAGCCGCACAACCGCTCCCATGTGACTAGTAGTGGGTTGCCTTACCGAGCGTGGCATTGGCGACGGTGAGCCGAACGTACCAGGCATGCGGAACCTCGATATTGACCAATTCCACTTGACCCACTGTTGACTTCGCCGGCTTGGTCCACGTACCGAGGGCGGTGTAGGTGACGTTGTCGGGAGAGAGCTCGACAAGGCAAGTAGCCGCAGCCCCCGCTGTAGCGTTGAACGTCACGGGCACGGTTACGTGCTTGTCACCTGAGCCGATGATCTGTGAGCCGGCGCCGGAGGTAAATATTTTGGCCCCAAGGGTTCCGCCCTGCCGTGTCACAAACGATCCGAGCACGTGCACCTGTGGCCCTGAGGCGGTGTACCGGTAGCGAAGGTAGCCGTAGTGCTTCGCACCGTCGTATGAAGTGACGATGCAATCCTGATCGCTGTAGCTGATGCCGTTGATGGACGGGGGGTGGCTCACCATAGCAAAGAGCGGCGAGGATGCAGACACGCTTGTTCGGTTGAGTATGATTCCGCCTGTGGCTCCTGGTTCGCGGGTTGTCGAAAGCAGGTATCGCTTATCAACGCCGCTAAGGTCATTGCCGAAACCATGACCTGCAATGGTTCCAGAGTGACCGAATACGGCACCCGCCTCGAATACGGGTGTGAACCCGGTCGTGTTGACGAAAGCGATTACGCCAGTATTACCGATGATCTTCCCCCCTGCTCCGAGTGAGATTGACGTCCCCGATGTCCCGGAGGTCATCTCCCCGCGGATGGAAAGAGAAGAATTTATGATGCTGGTCATATTGTCCTGCACACGGATGAATGTCGGCACCACTGTGTTTGCGCCGGACACGCCGGCAACGTTACCTATGAAGTTCACATCGCAGCCGAGAATGGTTGCCCCGTTTCTCAACAGGAAGCCGGTCTGCGCTGGATGACCTGCGGCGACGGCATTGACGTTGACCGTAAAGTTCAGCGCCTCAGCGTACATGAAGCTGTTAGTGCCTCCCTTTACGTCGAAGCAGACGTCGACTGTGCTGTTCTCCCCCACCGCACCCTGAATGTCCAAACGCTCAGTCCAGAAGGGTGTACCGCCAATGGCTATGTTCTGAAACCACCAACCAATACCGCCAGTGCCAGTGAAGTTGGCGGTTCGAACGTCTCTAATCTTGGGCTTGACAAGACTACTGATTCGCACGCCGCAGGCGTTAGCCCCACCCGTTCCTGCGACGACGCTCAGCCCACAGAGCGTGCCTGCCGCCCGGCCGGAGAAAGAAACCTGAGGCTTCCAATCGACGCCAACGCCGTCGAAGTCCACCTTGAAGGTAGTACGTAGCGACCCTTGTCCTTGAAGGCTGTTGTTCACGTCCAGGGCGAGGGGTGACGTCAGCGAGAACGATCCGTCCCCGACAATCACCGTGCCAGAAGACCCTGCCGTGGCGAGGGCGGCTGCAACTGAGGCCTTTGCCTTGCCCCAAGTTGCGCCGCTGTTGGAGTCGTCACCGGCCGCAGCGACGTAGACAATCTTTGAGTTCCTTACCGCGGCTTCGTCCAGCTTCCCGGCAACAACCGGTGATGATGCGATGGCCTGCGCGGTTGTGGCGGAAAGGTCAGGAATCTGCGAAAGTGGGACCTTCGCCTCAAAGTCCAAGGATGCGACGCCCGACGCGGCCCCTTTTTCCGTAAGGGGAACGTATGCCAATGGCGTTAGGTCACTAAGGGCGGCCTGCGAGCTGGGCGCTCCGATAGCTGACATTGCGGAGGCCCCAGTTAGTGCAGTCATGAGGGTTCCTGCCCTGAGGAGCCCGCGACGTTCGACACTGCCGTCGCTCCGGGACGCCGAACGATCCTTCTTTCCAATCTCGCTAGCCATGTGTAGACGGTATTTCCCCGGATTTGGCTAAACCACCGTGGTAGATACGTAATTTATTGGCAGGAAGTACCCGCGGGAAACAAGTAGTTACTCAGTTGGATGATTGTCCTGCGAGGAAATGGCGTCCTGAATCTCTGTCCCGAGCTGCCCGCAACGACATATGACTAAGGATCGAGGCGTGGCAAGAACACGCTGCTATGAATCGGCGCGCTACCGAGATGACTTATGCGGGCCGGGGGAACTAGACCACCGCCGTCTCACCTGTGAAAGGACCGGATATATAACGCCACCGGCAGGATCCACTGATATGACTGCGGTTTATCGCCGCCATGCTCGTGGTCTTGTGTCACGTGGCAGTGACGCTGGATGTCGGAGATGTACCTGCTCGTGTCCATGGGGCAGGCCGGTGTGACGTTCTTCTCCCTGTCGTCGGAGTTCGTGCTTGCCTGGTCCATGAATTCGAGGACGTACAAGCGCCAGTTCTACTTGCGGCCGTTCGCCCGGATCTGGCCGCTGCACGCGCTCACGGCGGTGGCCGCCGCCGTTCTTACGCTCGCTACTCAGAGTGACAAGTCCCTGCCCAAGCTCCTGGCCCGAGTTCACAGTGGGTGCCCCTCCGGCCGTCGCCCAGTGGAAACGCTGGGATCCCTTCGGCGTGGGCGTCGGCGATGTTGCGGCCACCTACTCGTTCTCTGCTCGAGGTGATCGACGTCGTTGCGCCGTGGCATACCGCGGTGCCGCTGGCGGGCGCGCTCTGCATTCCCGGCTTCGCCCTCCTGGTCGTGGCCTGTGCGGAACGGAACGTGACCGCATCGGCAGCCCGCCCACCTTCATCAGTGCCCCGGCCATGTTGAAGCTGGGTGAATGGTCCTTCGCGCTCTATCGGGTCCACGAGCTGATGCTGTGTTCAGCCTTGGAATTCGGCCCGGAGAGCCTTCCCGAGCTGGCCCCGTTTGGCATCCCTCCGGCTGGCGCCCTTACACCTTCGTCGAACGTCTCGTTGAGGCGGCTCAGGAACGGGGCATGAGTGGGCGCCCGTGGCCGACACACACGTCGGCCTGATCAGTGCCTCGTGGCCAAGTAAGTCAGGCTGAGGGCGACTTAGGGGGGACACCGCCGGGCCCGCTCGAAGACTTGGCGCCACGGCCGTTGCAAGCAACCGAATGCAAGGAACTGCTGCGGACGGACCTCGTGTCCAAATCTTGATCCAACACGCTGGATTCCTTCTGGGAGGTGCCCGGTTCGTGCGGGTAGTGTCGCCGCAACACAACTGGAAGGTGTGGCCACGATGACTATCTTTGAATACGCATCAGCACTGGCACTAATGCTCGGATCCCTGGCCGCTGCAAGCGGTCTTTCCGCCGTGATTATCCGGTCCAGATCCAGACACTGACTGCCGCACCCCCGGGCAGACGGCGAACCGTCGCTCCGGGGAATTCTCTCCGCTGCCCGGATATTGAAAACGATGCTGGGAATCACTGTTCATGAAGGCCTATGCTGGTGCCAGCCGTCGGGGCCTCTGAACTCCGAAGATTCCCGATGCGGTGTTTGCCGACGACTGCCGGACGGGTCCGTGAGAGAAGGACACGATGGGCTGGAAGGTCAGGCGGAGGCCGCGCGGAGATGCCCGCCGCGGTGCCCAGTGGCTCGCCCTTGCCGTCGCCGTACTAGTGTCAGGCTCGACCAGCCAGCCGGCACCGCCCCCGCAGAACGCGCCACCTCCCGCCAGCACGTCCGCTCCGGCCGCCGCTGCCGCGGTGCCGGATGCGACTGCGGTGACACGGGCAGCGAGGCCCGGCCACGTCTTTGTGGTCAATCTCGAGAACAAGGGCTATGGCACCATCTGGGGTCCGGCGTCGAAAGCCCCTTATCTGTCCAAGTTTCTGCGCGCCCGGGGTGTCCTGCTGTCCCAGTACTACGCGACCGCCCACCACTCGCTGCCGAACTATCTGGCGCAGATTTCCGGGCAGCCATCGAACGCCAAGACGCGTGCCGACTGCGGGACGTATGCGCGGTTCCGGCCCTCAGGTCCTCCGTACCGCGGCGTCTTCAGGGGTGCCGGCTGCCTCTACCCCCGGTCCGTTCCCACAGTTGCCGGGCAGCTGACTGCGGTCAGGAGGAGCTGGAAGGGGTACATGGAGGACATGCGCATCCCGTGCCGGCATCCGCGGCCCGGCGCCAAAGACGGGAGCCAGGGGGCCAGGCGCGGTGACCAGTACGCGACGCGGCACAACCCCTTCGTGTATTTCGAAGCGATCACTGCCTCGCAGGACTGCCGCAGGCGGGTGGTTGATTTCCGGACGCTCGCCGTCGATTTGCGCTCAGCGGCGACGACGCCGAACCTCTCCTACATCACGCCCAACCTGTGCCACGACGGCCATGACAGCCCCTGCGTCGACGGGCGGCCAGGCGGCCTGGCCACCGCGGACGCCTGGCTCCGGCGGCAGGTGCCGGCCATTCTGCGTTCCCCGGCGTTTCGGCACGACGGGGTCCTGATCATCACCTTCGACGAAGCCGAAGGGCGGTCGGGCGGCCCTCCCGGCAGGGCCGGCGGGACTGCGGGCGGACGGGTGGGTGCACTGGTGCTCTCGCCGTTCGTCAGGGGCGGCACAACCTCCACCCGCTTCTACAACCACTACAGCCTTCTGGCCAGCATCGAGGACATCTTCCGGGTGCCCCGCCTCGGTGTTGCCCGCGGCGTAGGAGTGAACAGCTTCGGACCCGACGTCTTCAACGCCCGGCGCTGACGTGCTTCAGTCCGGAACTGAACCGCATCCATGCAGCCGGGTAGAATGGACCGTTCATTGCCGTCTCGCCTGTAGGAGGACTGAACATTTCACGCACCCGCCTGGATTCACTGACAGGGCTGCGGTTCATCGCCGCCATGCTCGTGGTTCTGTACCACGCGGCAGTGACGCTGGTGCCGGAGATGTACCCGCTCGTGTCCATGGGACAGACCGGCGTGACGTTCTTCTTCATGCTCTCCGGGTTCGTGCTCGCCTGGTCCATGAACCCCAGCACTTCCAAGCGGCAGTTCTACTGGCGCCGGTTCGCCCGGATCTGGCCGCTGCACGCGCTTACGGCGATTGCCGCCGTCGTTCTTGCCCTGGCCACCGAGGGCGACCAGTCCGTTTCCCGGTTCCTTGCCTCCCTTTTCCTCGTGCAGGCCTGGCTCGGGGACCAGCACTGGGTCTACGCCTACAACGGGGTGTCCTGGTCGCTCTCCTGTGAAGCGTTCTTCTATGCCGTGTTCCCGTTCCTGGCGGTACGGCTTTCACGCCTCGAGCCGGGGAAGCTCTTTCGCGTCAGCGCGGCCGTCTTCACCGCCGCCGTCTCCCTCGTGGCCGTCCTGCTCGCGTTGGTCCCAAGCTTCGACTGGGGAGCCCTGTTCTACACGTTCCCCGCGTTCCGGATCGCGGAGTTCATTGTGGGTGTCTGCCTGGCCATCGCCATGACGAAGGGCTGGAAGCCCAGGTTCGGCGTGGGCACCGGCGCAGCCGCGGCCATCGGCTCCTTCCTCATTCTCGAAGTAGTGGACGGCATCGCGCCCTGGCATACCGCCGGGCCGCTCGCCGGCGCGCTCTGCATTCCCGGCTTCGCCCTGCTGATAGCGGCCTATGCGGACCGTGACCGCTGCGGAGGCCGGCCCACCTTCGCCAGTGCGCCTGCCATGGTGAAACTGGGTGAATGGTCCTTCGCGCTCTACCTGGTCCACGAGCTCGTGCTGCGGATCGCATTGGAACTCGGACCGGAGAGCCTTGCCGAGCGGGCCGCGTTCGCCGCCGTCGGCGTCGTCATCGCCATCCCGCTGGCCGGCGCCTTGTACACCTTCTTCGAGCGTCCCGTTGAGGCCAGGCTGCGAAACCGGGGCGCGAAGGGCGGCCCGGTGGCGGACACTCGACCCGCCGAGGAGTCGGCCGCCATGTCCGAACCAGTGCCGGAACCAGCAACTACCGGGGCATCTGCACGAGGGTGACCCTCGGTGCCCTGTAGAGCCAGAGCAACGGGACGTCTTTTTGCCCTTCACAATCCCGACCACCCACCCGGGGGATAGGCAGCCAAGATGTCCCCAAGGTCCCGCGGCTAGCGTGTATTCATGGAAGATCGATATTCGTCCGCGCCGCCGCCCTAACCGGCTGAGGTCCCTGCCCCGGGAGTACCGAGGGGCCGCGTCGCGCCTGCATAACTATTTCTGGATGGCCGGTTCCCTGATACCGTGCCCGAGGTCACTGCCGCTAGACTCGTCCTGAACGCGGCGGGGGGCCGCGCCCCATAACTGCGTCCCGGCACTAGCGGCTGAGCGGCGCCGCACAGGATGGTCTCGATGTCTCTTACGCGCCGAACACGTTTCTCTGCTGCACTCATGTCCGCCGGCCTCGCCGGCCTGGTGGCGTCGGCCCTCGTAGTGCCTTCCGCGTCAGCGGCCGACGGCGACCCCCACCTGCCGTCCGTCCCGCGCCGGCCGTCCGTGGCCACCCCGCCCACGGACCAGTTCATCGTCAAGTTCAAGGACCCGGCCCGCTCCGGTTCGGTGCTCCGCGCCGCCGCCAAGCTCGGCGCCACCGTGAAGGAGCTGCGCCCCACCGCCAGCGGAGCCCGCGTGGTGCGCACCAGCAAGGAACTGGGGGAGGGCGACGCCGAGAAGATGCTTGCCTCGCTGCGCGCCGACCCTGCCGTCGAGTACGCCGAGCCGGACGTGAAGCTGCAGGCCAAGTTCGCGGACCCGAACGACCAGTTCTTCCCGTGGCAGTGGGACCTGTCGGCGGAAACGGGCGGCATCCGTGCGACCCGGGCCTGGGACGTCACGCAGGGCGCCGGCCAGGTGGTGGCCGTCATCGATACCGGCAAGACCACCCACGTCGACCTCAATGCGAACATGCTCCCCGGCTACGACATGATCACCGACGCCGGTGATGCCCGTGACGGCAACGGCCGTGACTCCGACGCCACGGACGAGGGTGACTGGTCCACGGCGGGACAGTGCGCCGAAGGCTCCGCGGAAATGGCGTCCTCCTGGCACGGAACGCACGTGGCCGGCATCATCGCCGCCGTCGCCAACAACAACAGCGAAGGCATCGCCGGCATCGCGCCGAAGGCCAAGATCCTGCCCGTCCGCGTGCTCGGCCCCTGCGGCGGCCAGCTCTCCGACATCGCCGACGCCATCGTCTGGGCCTCCGGAGCCCCCGTGGACGGCGTGCCGGCCAACCCGAACCCCGCCCGCGTGATCAACCTCAGCCTCGGCGGCACGGAAGCCTGCTCGCAGACGTTCCAGAGCGCCATCGACACCGCCGTGGCCCGCGGCTCAGTTGTGGTCGCGGCGGCCGGCAACGAGATGGCGCAGGCCTCCACCTCCAGCCCCGCCAACTGCCGCAACGTCATCGCCGTCGCGGCCAGCGGCCGGACGGGCGCCCTGGCGCCGTACTCCAACTTCGGATCCGCCGTCGACATCACCGCCCCCGGCGGCGACATGACGCCCACCAACGCCTCCGAGCCGGACAGCGGCGTCCCCAACGGCATCCTCTCCACCCTGAACGACGGCCCGCAGACGTTCGGCACGGAGGCCTACTTCTTCGCCGAAGGCACGTCCGCCGCGGCACCCCACGTGTCCGGCGCGGCCGCGCTGCTCATGGCCCAGATGGGCCCGACGGCGACACCCGCCGCCGTCGAAGCCCGCCTCAAGCGCACCGCACGTCCCATGACCGGCGGCTGCCCGCAGGGCTGTGGCGCCGGCCGGCTGGACGCCGCCGGCGCGGTGCTGCACTTCAACACGGTCCTGGCCGCGGGCGACTTCAACGGCGACAGCAAGGCCGACGTCCTGGCGCGGGAGAACTCCGGCTTCCTGTGGCTGTACCCGGGCAACGGCAAGGGCGGCTGGCTCGCCCGCAAGCAGGTGGGCTCCGGCTGGAACGGCTACACCTCGCTGGTGGCCCCCGGCGATTTCAACGGCGACCGGCGCGCGGACGTCCTGGCCCGCGACACCACCGGCGCCCTCTGGCTCTATCCGGGCAACGGCAGCGGCGGCTGGCTGGCGCGCGTCAAGGTGGGCTCCGGCTGGAACGGCTTTAACGCCATCGTCGGTGCGGGCGACATCAGCGGCGACAGCAAAGCGGACGTCCTGGCCCGCGACACCACCGGCGCCCTCTGGCTGTACCCCGGCAACGGCCGCGGCGGCTGGCTGGCCCGGACCAAGGTGGGCTCGGGCTGGAACTCCATGACCGCCGTCGTCGGTCCCGGCGATATCACCGGCGACCGCAAAGCCGACCTCCTGGCCCGTGACGCCGCCGGCGTCCTGTACCGCTACCCCGGCAACGGCCGGGGCGGCTTCGGCGCCAAAGTCCCGGTGGGCTCCGGCTGGAACTCGATGACCACCATCACCGGCCGCGGCGACTACAGCGGCGACGCCAAAACGGACGTGCTGTCGGTGGACGGCAACGGCACGCTGTGGCTGTACCGAGGCAACGGCCTGGGCGGCTTCTCCGGCCGGACCGCCGCCGGCAGCGGCTGGAACTGACCATCCCACCCCGGACGCTCTGTCAGTACCTGCGCGAACGTACAGTTGTGGCCCCTGGCTGCCCGAGCGATTCACTGATCCACGGAGATGAAAACGGAGTAGATTGGCAGTGGCAGTCTGCGCTGCCTGGAAGATCCAGTCTCTAAATTTCACAACGAGGAAGTTGGGAAGTGAGGATTCCGTGTCTCACACAATTCCCCCGGGTGCCAGTGCGCGCCTGTACAACGAAGACCTCGCCCCGGCCGAACACCGCACGTGGGGTTTCTATTCGCTGTTTGCCATGTGGATGTCGGACATCCACTCGCTGGGCGGTTACACCTTCGCCGCCGGCCTCTTCGCCCTGGGCCTCGGGGCCTGGCAGGTTTTCCTTGCACTGGTTGTGGGGATCATCCTTGTTTACTTCCTGATGAATTTCTCCGGCTATGCCGGGCAGAAGACCGGGGTTCCCTACCCGGTGCTCGCGCGGGTCTCCTTTGGAACGTTCGGAGCCAACCTGCCGGCCCTGATCCGTGCGCTCGTGGCCATCGCCTGGTACGGCATCCAGACCTGGCTCGCCTCCCGCGCCGTGATCATCATCGCCCTGAAGATCTGGCCCGACCTGAAGGGGCTGACGGAAAACAACTTCCTGGGTGAATCCACCCTGGGCTGGCTTGCTTTCCTGCTGATGTGGGCGCTGCAGCTTCTGCTGCTGCGAAACGGCATGGAGACCATCAGGCGGTTCCAGGACTGGGCCGGCCCGGCCGTCTGGGCCGTGATGGGCCTGCTGGTCATCTACATCCTGGTCAATGCGGGCTGGAACGTGTCCCTGGACCTGCCGGGAGGAACCGCGCAGTGGGGCGCCGTGCATGCCTTCTTTGCCGCCGTCGCGCTGACTGTCACCTACTTCTCCACGCTGATGCTGAACTTCTGCGACTTCTCCCGCTTCGCGCCCACCCGGAAGGCGGTGCGCACGGCGAATCTGTGGGGGCTGCCGGTGAACTTCATTGCCTTCTCCGTGGTCTCCGTCGTGGTCACGGCCGGAACCTACAAGGTCTACGGCGAGCACATCTACGACCCCGTGGAGATTGTGGGGCGGATCGACAGCATCTGGGCCCTTCTGCTCGGCGCGGTGACCTTCGCCGTGGCGACACTGGGCATCAACGTCGTGGCAAACTTCGTCTCCCCGGCCTACGACCTGGCGAACGTCTGGCCCGCAAAGATCGACTTCCGGCGCGGGGGCCTGATCGCCGCCATGATCGCCCTGGTCATCACACCGTGGAACCTGTTCAACAGTCCGGTGGTGATCAACCTGTTCCTCGGCGGGCTCGGTGCACTGCTCGGTCCGCTGTTCGGAATCATCATGGTGGACTACTACGTGCTCCGCCGGCAGCATGTGCTGGTGCCGGACCTCTTCGTTGAGCAGGGCTACTACACCTACACGGGCGGCTGGAACCGCAAAGCCGCCATTGCCTTCCTCGTCTCGGCCGCCCCTGCCGTGGTGGTGGCGCTCGTCCCGGTTTTTGGCGCGCTCTCCGCCTTTTCCTGGTTCATCGGGGCAATCCTCGCGGCCGCGGTGCACTATGCCATTTCGCGCAACGACACGACTCTTGCCGCGTCTGTCAGGGCCGCCACGCAGGCGGAAATCGAAGCGGATACCTCCCTGCAGGTGCGGTCGAAGCCCTAACCGGCCGGCACCGCGGGAATGCTTCCGGAATTAGACGCCGGCCTTCACCAAGAGTGCATCCAGCACCATGAAGAAATTGCCCCGGTGGTCGGCGCCCTTCGGGTCGGTCATGTACTGAATCGCCGCGCCGTCGTAGATCATCAGGAAGGTCCGCACCAACGTCGCGGCGTCGATGAGGCATTTGTCCCCGTTGCTTTCGGCCGCAGCAGTGAACAGGTCTCCCAGCTCCACCTCATAGGCAGGGTAGATCTTCGCGGCCAGCGGGCTGGAGGCCGCGTTGCGCGTTGCCCACAGGATGAGTTCCATCTCGGCGAGCAGGCTGCCGGGCTCTTCCTCGAGCGCGCGCCAGTAGTTTTCCGCCACCTGCTCCACCGCCTTGCGCAGCCCCAGGTGGACCGGGACGTCGCTGGAGTAGCGGTTCAGGTTCTTCAGCCACGCCTCGGCGGCGGCGTCCATGAGCTCGCTCTTGTCGTTGAAGCAATAGTGCGCGGCAGCCAGTGGAGCGTTGGCCTCCTTGGCGATGGCACGCATGGTCACAGACTGGACACCTTCACGCCGCATCAG
Organism: Arthrobacter sp. NPDC058097; assembly: GCF_042884885.1. Classification (NCBI taxonomy): domain Bacteria; kingdom Bacillati; phylum Actinomycetota; class Actinomycetes; order Micrococcales; family Micrococcaceae; genus Arthrobacter; species Arthrobacter sp. NPDC058097. The sequence continues at coordinate 250,915 of NZ_JBHVSZ010000004.1, read as the reverse complement.
TTCCACGGTGGCGGCAATCAGCTGTTCTTTTCGATCGGCTGAGGATATCCGCATAGCTCACTCTCCAGGTTCCCGGGTCTGCCCAACGGGGACATTTCCTTAAGACTATTGCTTGGATAAAGGTTACACACCTTTGTCCTGAACAATTGACTGGAACGGGTGACGTTGTGAGGAATGCGTTGCGGTCCGTGATTAAACGGGTACACTGCCTGCCCCCCGGCCGCGCACTTCCCCGTTGGGGAGTGTGCGCGGTCCAGGGTGCCAGGCAGTGTACCCGGACGCGGGCTCGGCCGTAGGCTACCTGGCGGCCACGATGTCCGGGACTGTGGCGCCGTTGTCCACGTCCTGCGAGGGCCCGTTGAGGTAGCGCTCCATGGAGTCGTCCATGGCGTTGAGCCAGCGGGTGTGGTGTTTGGTGGCCATGGTGCCGGTGACCACGGAGCGGTGCAGCATGTCGCGGTAGCCCAGGATGTCGTCGTGCTTGTGGCGCATCCAGTCCTTGAACAGCTGGGACACGGCGTCCAGGTCGAACGGCGGGTAGTCCGTGGCGTCGATGAGTTCCCGCAGGTAGTCCGTCTGGAAATCGGCCTCCGCGTCGTGGTCCGGCAGGGCGGCCTGGCGCTCGAGCCAGAGCTGGATGTCCGCCTCGCGCTCGGCAAGGGACGGCAGGTCAATCGCTCCGGTCATGACGTCGCGGGCAAACCACGCCTGTCCGTCGAACATGTTGAACGTGTAGTACTGGTCCTGCGCGCCCAGGTAGAACAGATTGGTGTTCTGCTGCCACACCACGCCCTTGTACAGGTTGCCCGGGTACAGCACGTTGGGCGACCTCAGCGACAGCTCGCTGGGCAGGAACGGGTACTTGTGCTGGTATCCGGTGCAAAGTACGACGGCGTCAAAGTCACCTTGGGTGCCGTCGCTGAAGTGTGCGGTGGGTCCCCGGAAATGGGTGACGAGCGGGCGCTCCACCGTGTTCTCCGGCCAGTGGTACCCCATGGGTGCCGAGCGGTAGCTGAGGGTGATGGACGCGGCGCCCATCTTGTGGGCCTGCATGCCGATGTCCTCAGCGGAGTAGCTGCTGCCGATCATGAGCAGGTTCTTGCCGTAGAAGCGCTCGGCGCCGCGGAAGTCGTGGGCGTGCAGGACCTCGCCCGGGAAGGTGTTGATGCCCGTGAACTCCGGCACGGAAGGAACGGAGAAGTGGCCGGTGGCCACCACGAGCTTGTCGAACACGTGGGTCTCGGTGCGGTTGGTTTTGAGGTCCTCAACCGTCAGCGTGAATTCCTGCGTGTCCTCGTTGTAGCTGGTATGGCGGGCAACGCTGTTGAACCGGACGTACTTGCGGACGTCGGACTTCTCCACGCGGCCCTTGATGTAGTCGAAGAGGACCTCGCGGGGCGGGAAGGACGAGATGGGGCGGCCAAAGTGCTCGTCGAAGGAGTAGTCCGAGAACTCGAGGCACTCCTTGGGACCGTTGGACCACAGGTGGCGGTACATGCTGGAGTGGACCGGCTCGCCCTGGGCATCCAGGCCGATCCGCCAGCTGTTGTTCCACTGGCCGCCCCAGTCCTCGCGCTTCTCAAAGCACACGATCTCGGGGATGGCGGCGCCTTTTTGCCGTGCTGATTCGAAGGCCCGCAGTTGTGCCATGCCGCTGGGGCCGGCGCCGATGATTCCTACTCGTAGTGTCATGCTTCTCTCCTCTTCAAATGGTTCGTGTGGGTCGCGGCTTCGGCTGTGCTTACGGGGCGAAGGAGCGCTCGCCGGTGAAGAAGCCCAGGCCGTACTCGGGGGTCTCGAACTTGACGGTGGTGCCCTTGGGGAAGAAGAGGACGTCGCGCTCCTTGGCGTGCGTGACTTCGCCTGTGGTCTGGTCGGTGAGGATGAACTCGCCCTTGATGACCACCTTCATTTCGTCGTAGGTGTACGTGTATACCAGCGGCTCGGAGGCCTTCAGCTCGAAGAAGCCGGCGCTCATGACCGAGCCGGTGGGGTTGTGGAGGGAGTCGCCGATCGCGGCGATCGTGCCGGGTTCGTCCATTGGCGGCAGGCCGAGGTAGCCGCCTTCGACCTTGTGGATGGATCCGGCCTTGGTGAGGGTTCCGACGAGGGTTTCCATGGTTTTCTCCTGTGTGGTGGGTGTTGTTAGGGAGTTCTCAGATATGGGATGTCTGAGGGTTGAGCGGTGGTGCAGATGGGGTGGGGTGCAGATGATGGCGCTTTGGTGCCGTAGGGGCTTGGTGCGATAGGACTGCGTTGGGATCAAGCCGGAGCCGTGGCTGGGCTCCGGGGGATCGAAAAGCCGAACGTGACATTCTCTGAGTCGAGAGGCCCCGGCGGGCTCCGCGTCGAGGCCGCCGGTGTGATGCCAGTCACGCATTGGGTGTTCAAAAACTTTCACATGAACAGCTGTCCGAGTCAAGCGTTCAAGATGGAAAATATTTTCGGATAGTTATTACTCGGTAGTAGGTAAAAAGGGCCAGATCTTTCGTTCTGAACCATTGACTGGAACAAGCGTCCCTGTCACTGTATTGAAAGCGCCGTGACGCAGATCACGATGTCGCAGTCTGATTCAGATTTCCCAAAGCAAAACCCGCAGAGCAGATCTCCCTACTTCAGAAACGGGTAATGACAATGACCACCACCACTAACCAGCCCCCGGCAACCACCAAGCCCCCGACGCCGACGACGGGGGAAGCGATCGATTTCTGGCCGGCGCAGTCCATGAAGCCCATGAAGGACGAATGGCAGCGGTTGCGCTGCAGGTTCATAAACTCCGATCCCATAGGCCCCTGGGACGAATTCATCCTCTCGGAGTGGGAGCTGGAGTCGTGTGGCTGGCAGGACTTCCACCCGCATACCGAGACCAACTTCGTGCTGGAAGGCGAACTCCACATCGAGTGCGAAGGCCAGACCGTCATCCTGAGGCCGGGCGACTCAGCCCGCGTAAACCCAGGCCGGACCGGCCGCTACTGGGCGCCCGTCTACGCCCGCATGGTCACAATTTACGGCCCCAACCCCGACGGTGCGGAGTCCCACTCCTTCCGCTACTCCGAAATCTGAGGTGGGTACCGTGAGCACAGTGGAAAAGCGGTACGCGGAAGAACTCAACGCCCGCCTGGCTGAATGGCAGACCGGAAGCCTGGAGCCGCCGTCGGGGTTTGCCGACATGCGGACCCTGTTCGCCGTCACCATTGCCTTTCCCTTCGTCGCCCTGATCGTGGGGTGGTTCCTGTGAGTCAGGCCACGGGCGAAATCTCCACCTCCGGAACCGAGGGATCGCTTCCCCTGCTGAGCCACGAGCGGAACTGGAGCCCCAAATCCCTGTTCTTCAGTTCCGCCCAGGCTGCGGTGGCCACCTGGTGCTTCATCATCGGCGGCTACGTGGCCTTCTACCTGCCGGCGGTGCAGGGGTCGGTGGTGATGATCGCGGCGATGCTGGCGGGAATGTTCCTGGTTTTCCTGGCCACGGTGCCGATGGCAACGCGGTACGGCCTGGAGGCGGTGCGCTCAACACGGCCCGTCTTCGGTACCCGCGGTTCGCTGTTCAGCGTCGCACTGACCTTCCTCTTTACCATCGGGTGGGGGACAACGCTGATGATTTTCAGCGGAAAGTCCGCTTCGCTGCTCCTGGTGAGTCTCGGCGTCGTAAGCGAAACTAACGGGCCCATCGCCCAGACGGTGAGCAGCCTGGTCTGCCTGTTGGTGGTGTGGGCGCTCATCAGCCGCGGCCCCGGCATCCTGCGCAGGGTAGGTGTGATTGTTGCCTGCTCCGTCCTTGCCCTCGGGGTCATGGTCATCGTGGTGATTGTTGCCAAGGTGGGCTGGGGTGCCCTCCTCGACGCCAAGCCGAGCGCCGCCAGCGGCAACAAGCTCCTGGACTACACGACGGCGATCGAACTCATGCTCGCGACGGCCCTGTCCTGGTGGCCGTACGTCGGCGGCATGACGAGGCTCTCCAAGAGCACCAAGAAATCGGTGCTGCCGGTAACCTTGGGGCTTGGCCTCGCGCTCGGGGTGATCTGCCTGATCGGCCTGTACACCGGACTGGTCTTCCCGGATTCCGGCGGAGACCCGCTGCCCGGGCTGCTGGAAATCGGCGGCGTGTGGCTGGCGCTGCCGGCGTTCGCGTTCATCATCGTCGCCAACGTGGGCACGGCGATGGTGGGCACCTACACGGCGGCGCTTTCCCTCAAGCAGCAGCCGGCCATCGACGCCCGGCTCAGCTGGCGGGGCTCGACGACCGTGGCCGGACTGACCGTGGCCTTGGTGATCCTGTTCGTGGCGGAGCCCTTCTACGCCAACTTCGGAACGTTCCTCACCCTCTCCGCCGTCGTCTTCGGCCCGCTGTGCGGGCTCCAGATCGCCGACTACTTCATCATCAGGAAGCAGCGCCTGGACCTGGACGGTTTGTATAACGACGGCGCGGGGTCGGCGTACTGGTACTGGAAGGGCGTGAACGTGGCCGGCTTCGTCAGCATGGCCATCGGCGTGGTGGTGTACCTGGTGCTGCTCGACCCGGTCACGTTTGCCTCCGCGCCCCTGTTCGCCTTCACAACGGCAACGCTGCCGTCAGTGCTGGCCACGGTGGTGGTCTACGTGCTCCTCGCGCGGCTCCAGCCGAAGGCATTCGGTCCCGGTGCGCTGCGCCTCGACGCCGACAAGGTGCACTGATCCATCCGGGCTCCTTCGGATGACAGGGCCTCCATGTGACAGCGCTTCCGCGTGACAGGGCCTCACGTGACACAGGACCTCAGTCTGGAATTTCCAGACTGAGGTCCTGCCCCCACTCCCGGACGCTCCCTCATTTCCTGCCGCTTTTGAACCGACGCTTCCTCACTTCCGGTCGCTTCAGGCCGGACGCTTCCTCACTTCCGGTCGCTTCAGGCCGGACGCTTCCTCACCGGAAGATGTTGTAGCTGCTCCAGCCGGCGCCGAAAATGGTCCGTACGCCCCAGGTGCCCCTGCTGAAGGGGTAGTGGGCGAGGCGGCCGTCGGTGAGACGGGCGATGAGCCCGGAGCTTCCCGTGGTGAATCCTTCCACAGCGGTGATGCTGTTGATGCCGTTCCAGCCGCTGCCCACCGCGGGCCTTGATTCCGGGATGAAGCCGCCGGTTCCGTTGGAGCGGAACAGAACGAGCCTGCCGTCACTGCGTTTGGCAAGAATGTCCTGTGACCCGTCCTGGTCGAAGTCGGTCATGGTGAGGTACAGGCCGCCCCAGCCGGCCCCGGTCTTGACCCGGGGTGACAGCGATGAACCGGCGCTGTTGCCGTAGTACCAGAGGGTCCCGGCGGCGTCGTAGGCAAGGATGCCGGGGTGCTGGTCGGTTTTCCGCCAGCGGCCCACGGTGACGTGGAAGCTGGCCCAGCCGGTGCCGATGGCCCGGGCCGGTGCGAACCCGCCGGTGGGCCGTCCGGGATAGAAGCTGAGCCGGCCGTCCTTCCATTGGGCGATGATGTCGAAGACGCCGTCGCTGTTCCAGTCCGCCACGAATCCTTTGGCCAGTCCGGACCAGCCGACGCCGATCTTCACCCGGGATTGAAGCCCACCTGTGCCAGTGGCCGGGTAGTTCCACAGCGTGCCGTCGGGGCCGGCAGCCACGACGTCCGCTGCGCTGCGGATGGACGGCGTGGAGGCGGCACGGGGTGCGGCGTTGATGACGACGTCATCAATGTAGGTGTCGCCCATTTGACGGTTGTGTTCCGCGCCGAGCTGGACCGTGTCCAGCGTGGTGGCGCTGGTGGCCACCTGGCTGCTGGAGTACACCGTTGTGCCGTCAAACCCTACCTCCACGGTTGACGCGCTGCCATTCGCCGTAACCCGCATGGCCACGTGGTGCCATTCGCTGAGCGTGATGCTTGAACTCATCAGGAGGGTAAAGACAGAGGCCCCGTCAGGTGCCGTCGTGCGGAGCCAGAGCTGTCCGTTGTTGTTGAACCGGTAGACATCGGCAACCCGGATACTGCCCGAGAAGAACCGGAGGTAGGGGACGTCGTTGCCCGCCACGCCGGCCTGGGTGATGTTGAACCAGCCGTCGGCATAGGCCGTCGCCGTGCCCGCCGGGAGAGGCGTGGTGAGGTTGGCGAGCGAGCTTGGATCGGTTGTGACATGCAGGTGTGCGGCGCAGGTTCCCGAGTGGGCCTGGTCCGAGGAGATCTCCGTGATTCCGGTGCCTCCCGTGGAGGAAGTGAACCCATCCAGGTTGCCGGATTCGAAATTATTGGCCATCACCGCTGTTCCAGGGAAGGTGCTGACCGGGGCGGGGGTTCCTGGCTGGCACGTTGCCGCCTGGGCCGGGACGGCACCCACCGCCAGCGCCCAAATCAGGGACACAGAGGTGCCGCCCACAACCCCATACTTCAAGTACTTTTTCATCATTCCGCGCTCCGATGTGACTGAACACGTGGTTCAGGCTGATAGAGCTGTTCGGCGACAGTGGCCACATCTCGACGACCAGTACACGGCAAATTACCGGGGGACGGGAGGGCGGACAACAGTGGCAGGTACTCGACTTTAGTGCCCCGCTGCTCCCACTACTTGGATGAAGTACTTGGTTCGGCGGCAGCGTCCACTAAGACAACTCAATCAAGACAGCGGAATTTGTCCATCGTGCCAGCGTCCGTACCGGTTCCGCCGACCGTTATGGGCAGCCCAGGAACGCCGATCGTCGCTGATCCATCCAAGGTGTTGTCATGCAAGGTGTCAGCCGTCTCGCAGGCAGAGCGGACGATTTCTTCCGCGGGTTGTTCCGCGGACCCCTGGCGGACGGGTTCAGGTGCCGTCTTGGGAGTAACAGGAAGCGGCGTGACCTGTTTCAAACTGCCTGTTGCAGGCCGTGTTTTGGCTGCGTCCCGGGCCGCTTTCTCTTTGGCGGCGGCTTCCTTCTTAGCTGCCGCTTCTGTCTTGGCCGCGGTGGCAGCTGCGTTTTCAGCAGCCGCCGCCTTCGCCGCCGCCTTGGTTGCCGCTGCTTTTGCGGCTGCCGTTGCCTCGGCGGTCGCGGCTGGCTTGGTCTTGGCGGCTGACTTTGCCTTCGCTGCTGCGGCCGGCATGGTCTTTGCGGATGACCCGGCTTTGGCGGCTGCCGCCGGCTTGGTTTTTGCCACCTTCGCAGCCTGGGCCGCGTTCCACTGGGAAATTCCGATTTCCGGCTGGCTGGTGGAGCCATCCCCCGTGCCGGAGCCCGTCAGGCGTTCGGAATGTGGGGATGCGACGGAGGCGGAGGATCCCGCCTCGCACGCCGATGTGGCAAGCAGTACCGAGAGCATGGCGACGGACAGCAGATATTTCCTGCGCATGAGAACTAAATCCTCTTCGGGGGTGCGAAACGGGCAGGCCGATGCACAAGACAAGTCCTGCCCGAAGTGGGGCACCGGCATGAGGCAGGGAAAGGACGCCGCCTCTTTGGCCCATACCACGCCCAATGGAATTCGGGTTGTTCCGACGGGGGCGTGAGCCAACCGGTGACTAAAACGTTACATTGGCGGACAAGGGCGGGCCAACTCGTGGCGCGCCGTGCCGGGGTTCAAGGGTTCACAGCATCCGCACAGCATCGGGACAGAACGGCGAAAGGCCCAGTGGACAGGATTAGGGGGAAAGCTCCGGGAACAGCCGGAGCGTACCCCCTGAGGAGCCACCCATGTCCACGGAGACCAGCCACAAACCTGTCCCTCACACCGCCGCCCTGCAGGAACCAGTTCCGCAGGGGACCGCCCCTCTGCGCACGCTCCCTCCTGCAGGAGCTCCTGCGGCAGTTGGCCCTGTGCCCCCGGCGCCGACGGTCCGCCCACGGGACAAGAAGCGGGTTGGTCCGGCAGTCTTCCTCACGTGCCTCGTGGCGGCCGGTCTCCTCGGCGGCGGGGTGGCTTCCGGGGTTGCGGCGCTGCGGCCCGATGCGCCGGCGGCGGCGAGCACCACGGCCCAGGCAGCGATCAGCCCGGTCATCGTCAACAACACGGAGAGCGTCAATGCCGTCACGGCCGCGGCACAGAAGGCCTCGCCCAGCGTGGTGACCATCAGCGTCAGCTCCGGCAGTTCAGGCGGCACCGGCTCGGGCATCATCCTGGACACGGAGGGCCACATCCTCACCAACACGCACGTGGTGACGCTGGACGGGGCGGCGGCGGATGCCGCCGTCGAGGTCCGCACCAACGACGGGCAGGTCTATAAGGCGACGATCGTGGGCACGGACCCGCAGTCCGACCTGGCCGTCATCAAGATCGACGCCGGGGGCCTGACTCCCGCAACCCTCGGTGACTCCGGCGCCGTCAACGTGGGCGACACCGCCATCGCCATCGGCGCACCCCTGGGCCTCAGCGGCACGGTGACCGACGGCATCGTCTCCGCCGTGAACCGCACCATCGAGACGGCGTCCTCCGCCACCTCCGACGGATCGTCCCAGGGCGGATCGTCGCAGAACCCGTTCGGATCCCAGCAGGGGCTGTCGGCCTCCGCCGCCCAGGACTCCATCAGCATCAACGTGATCCAGACGGACGCGGCCATCAACCCCGGCAACTCCGGCGGCGCGCTGGTCAACGCGCAGGGTGAGATCATCGGCGTCAACGTGGCCATCGCGTCCACGGGATCGTCGTCGTCCTCGTCGACCCAAGGCGGGAACATCGGCGTCGGCTTCTCCATCCCGATCAACCAGGCGAAGCGGGTGGCGGAGGAGATCATCTCCACGGGCAAAGCGACCCATGGCCAGCTGGGACTGTCCGTTCAGGACAAAACGTCAGGGTCGTCGTCGGACTTCACCGCCGGCGCCGAGGTGGCCTCGGTGACCTCCGGATCCGCCGCGGACAAGGCCGGACTGAAAGCCGGCGACGTGGTGACAGGCCTGGCCGGCCGGACCGTGACCGACGCCTCCGAGCTGACGGCCGCCGCCCGCGAGCAGGCCGCCGGATCCACGGTGAAGATCACCTTCCAGCGCGACGGCCAGGAGCAGACCGCCGACATCACCCTCGACGCCGCCTCCTAAGCCGTCCCCCGAACGGAACCACGGACCGGGCGCCGCTCCATGGGGGAGCGGCGCCACTTGCTGCAGAATCTCCTGCGACAGCTCCCATCGGCCGACTGCGTCATTGCGGCCGATGGGCGTAGGTGCGTGGAGAATATGCTCCTACACGACTCCTGCTTGGCCGACCTCATGCGCCTTCAGTGATCTCCTGATGGCTTCTCTGCTCAGCCGCATGGCCGAACTCCCTGCGGGCTTCTTGGGCCAGCCAGTCAAAGTCGTCCCAGTAGCTTCGAGCTAGCGAATCGGCCATATTGCTGCGGAAACCTTCGATCATGGGGGCGCAGATATCGTGGCAACGAATAATGCTTGCTCCATAGCTCTGGATTATCGGGCCCCTGTCGACGACCCCGCTACGGAGCAGCGTTCCCACGAGGTCGTAGGAGGCCGACGCATTTGAGGCAGTAGCCAGCTGCGTGTCTGACCATGAAGGTGCAGGAATGGCCGACAGCACAGTTAGCACCTGCCGCCTTGATTCGCGGATATCCGGCCGTTGGAGGTAATCCATGACAGCGAGGAGCGATTGAGCGCGTGAGGCTGCCTGCGCTGTACGCACCTGCTGCCGGGCGAAAAGAGCGCTAATAGCTGCGGCAATAAGGGCAAGAACTGAAACCACAAGCGCTGCGACGTCCATGGACTCATATTCGCAGAGCGTGCTTCCAGTCGCCACAGCAGCAACCTATTTCCTGATATTGTGCGCGTCGATAACCCGAAGCCCTAGGTCGGCCGCATCATCGCTGGGAACCGGCTCCGGTGGCCGTGGAACGGACATCAGTATAACTATCGGAATGGAATCCTCGACATGTCGACGACAATCTCGTTTTCGATAATTTGCAGGTCCTCGTTGTACTCACCCCCATATCCGTTTGCCCTCAAGAGGGACCGCAGACTGCGCAGGGCATAAAATCTGTCCGATCCCGGAGACATTCGAATTCGCCGGATAGGCAGTAGATTCGGTTGCTCAACAACCGTCTTTTCGGAGCCATCGCCGCCAGTGAGCGCTACATAAGGGACCATTCCCATGGACCCCGACCTGTAGCGTGTCAAATCGCCGCTTGCGTCGACGATGATTCTGGCCTCTTCCTCATGGACGAATCCGTGATGCTTGGTTTCGTTTCTGAGGGGTTCCGTTTCTTCCTGAATCGCGTTGAAGATGTCACCCGTTCTGAAGTACAGGTCCTCCGGCGACGACGATGGCCTTCGGAAAATTTCGAGAATTCTCTGCATAGCCCGCTGGGCGCGGCGTTCGGCCGCACCTGGGTCATAATTGACGTCGAACCACGGGTACACCTTGGCTACTCCAGTAGACCAGTAGTGCCCATACTTGCTGGCTTCGGGTCTCAGTATTCTCAGTGGTTCATTGCGATCCAAGCCAATTGCATAGGACACGTGGTCTGTTCCTGCGTACCCTCTCCACATCGTTAGTGAGTCCCCATTGTTGGACGCACTCAGGAGATATCTCGTTCCGTCAGGCATCTCTTCCGAGCGGAAGCGTGTCCTGTCGTAAAGATCGCCTACATGATCTAGATAGTTGTCAAGCATTGCGGGGAAGCTGTTCCTCATGCTTTCTCTTGCTTGGATCAAGTATTTGTCCGCCAAGCGACGTTCATGGGTGTCATTCATGAAGGCCGTATTGCTGGCCCAAAGTTCATTCTTGATGATGATGTTCTGCAGTGCAACGCCATTCGTGTAATGCCACACGAGATTGCTGCCAGATGATTCGCTGGGCAATTCCTCACTCATGCAAGTATCTAACCGCACCGAGACGGCAATCTCGGAACTATGAGGTGCCGTGGTGCAGCCCACTCGATAGCAACGTGGTTGCTGGGAGTTCTTTGTTGCCGACGTCGATCCTGTAAGCCCGCAGGACGATGTCGCAGGCTAGGTCCGGCACGGCAGGTGCCTCCTTTTTGACGACGGGGTCGCCTAGGATTCGTGTATGCGCCGGACCGTTGTCAACAACATCGTCTCCCTCGACGGCTTCTACGCCGATCAGAGCGGGAACCCGACGGTGCTGAACATGGATGAGACTTTCGACGCCTACAACCTCGAACGGCTGCGGTCGGCGGGAACGGTGCTGCTGGGCCGAACGTCCTTTGAAGGGTTCGGTGCCTACTGGCCAGCCATCGCTGACGCCGATGAGGACCCCAACAACCGGGCGTTGAGTTCGGACAACCGGGAAATCAGCCGCCTCTACAACCGCGTAGCCAAGATGGTGGTCTCGGACTCCTTGGAAGTTCCTGCGGACCACCCCTGGGTGGCCACCACCACCGTCATCCGGCGCGAAGATGCCGGCGAGTGGCTGGAACAGGAAAAGCAGCACGGGAGCGGGGACATCCTCATCTTCGGCAGCCGCGTCATGTGGAACGGCCTGCTGGCCCAGGGGCTGGTCGACGAACTGCACCTGACCGTCAGCCCGGCCGCCCTCACTGAAGGCCAGCCCCTGTTCCTCGAGCCAGCAAACCTCACACTGCTGGACGTCCGGCCGTTCCCGGGATCCAGCAACGCCCTGCTGCGGTACCGCCCGGCGTCGGTCTAGTCCTCAGCTCTCAGGCGCCCCCGTCGGCCGCGCCGAACCATCTCTTCAGGTGGCGGAACAGGGCTTCCTGGTCCGCCCCGATCCACGCGACGTGGCCGTCCGGGCGTAGCAGGACCGCGGGCGCGTCCAATTCGGCACTGGTATCCGCGGCGAGGTCGACCCGGTCCGTCCACCCCGCCACCGACAGTTTGCCGGACCGGTCGAGCAGGAGCCCCCGGCCTTCGCGGGTGAGCTCATAGAGTCGGCCCCGGGACAGAGGGATGTCGCGGAGGCGCCTGCCGAGCAGTTCGGGCCCATCGCCGAGGTCGTACCGGACCCCGATCGAACTGATCCTTTCGGCCAGAAACCGGCTGACGTCGTCGAACTCCATCAGCTCAGCCAGCAGGCGGCGCACGGCCTGGGGCCCGGGCTCGGGTGAGATCAGCTCGCTCTGGGCGCGGGTGATGGTCAGGACGTCGGCGGCGACCGGGTGGCGCTCGTTGAAGTAGGTGTCCAGCAGCCCGTCCGGCGCCCAGCCCTTGACCTCGGCGGCCAGCTTCCAGCCGAGGTTGAACGAGTCCTGGATGCCAAGGTTCAGCCCCTGTCCTCCCAGCGGCGGGTGGATGTGCGCTGCGTCGCCGGCGAGGAACACCCGGCCGGCGCGGTACTGCTCCGCCAGCCGGGTGGCGTCGCTGAACCGGGTGATCCAGCGCGGTGAGTGGACGCCGAAGTCGGTGCCGGCATGTGCCCGCAGCTGCGTCCGGAGCTCCTCCAGAGTCGGCGGGACCGAGCGGTCCTCGGCCACGGTTGCCGCCGGCACCACGGCGCGGAACAGGCCGTTCCCGGCCGGGCCGACGCCGAAACCCCGGTGCGTCTTGCGCACTTCGTCCACGACGGCGGCCAGCTCGTCCGGGGGAGTGGTCACCTCCATCTCGCTGTGGATCCATTCGGTCGTGGCGGGGTCGCCGGGAAAGCCGACGCCGAGCCGACGGCGCACCAGGCTGCGCCCGCCGTCGCAGCCGACCAGCCAGCTTGCGCGCAAACGGGTGCCGTCGGCGAGCCCGACGGCCACCCCGTCGTCGTCCTGTTCGAAGCCCGTCACCTCACAGCCGCGGCGGACCTGCGCACCGAGTTCGACGGCGCGCTCCGCCAGCAGGCGGTCGGTGACCGGCTGCGGGATGCCGAGGATGTAGCCGTGGGCGGTGTCCAGGTCCGCCGGCAGCGGTTTGTCGATCCCGGCGAAGCGCCCGACGCCGGGATACTGCTTCCCCTCCGCGAGGAACCGGTCCAGCAGCCCGCGCTGGTCCATGATCTCGATGCTGCGCGGGTGCAGCCCGAGCGAACGGACGGCCTGGGTCGGCTCCGCGTCCTTCTCCAGGACGAGCACGTCCACACCGTGCAGCCGCAGCTCGCCGGCCAGCATCATCCCTGTCGGCCCGCCGCCGCTAATGATTACGTCAAACATGTGAGAACCCCAATCGAAAAGTCGCCGCGGCCAACCATTCTGGCGGAAGGTGGGGGCCTTGCGGCAAGCCCCCTGCCGACCTATATTCTGAAAATGGCAGGGCCAGACAGACCCGTCTGTCTCGTTTCCACGCTATTCGTTGTAATATCCGGTTGTGGACACCTCAGAAGCGACCGAGCAGCAAGGGCGCCCTGCAGCGGGCAGTCCTCCGGAGAAGATCCTTGCCGTCGCCTACGAGCTCTTCGCCCGGCGCGGGATCCGCGATGTGGGGGTCGACGAGCTGATCCGTGCCTCAGGGGTTGCCAAGGCCACCTTCTACAGGCACTTCCACTCCAAGGACGACGTCGTCCTGGCCTTCCTCGAGCAGTGGTACCGGGAACGCACGGCCGCGATCGAGGAGGCAATCGCCCGGCGGGGAAGCCGCGGCGAGGCGGCCATGCTGACCATCTTCGACGTCTTCGACGACTGGTTCCGCCAAGGCGCGGCCCAGGTCAGCTCCTTCCTGCACGTGATGATGGAAATGGGCCCCGACCACCCCCTCGGGAAAGCGAGCATCCAGTACCTGGAGAAGACCCGGGAGCAGATCGCCGACCTCGCAGAAACCGCCGGCCTCGACAACCCGTACGACTTCGCCTGGTCCATCCATATCCTGATCAAGGGAGCCATCGTGGCCGCGGCCGAAGGGGACCCCCGTGCCGCTGCCCGCGCCAAGGACATGGCCACCCTGCTCATAGGCAGCCACCAGAAGTAGCAAGGGCTGCGCCACCGCCCATGGTTCGTCCGGGCAGACCAACTTTCGTGAAGAAATCACCCCATCAGGGATAATCGTCACCATGACCCTTGCTTCGCTCGCTGCCTTCGCCGGACTGTGCCTCATTCTGTCCCTGACGCCCGGACCGGACACGTTCCTGGTGCTGCGCATTGCGCTGAACCGGCCCAGCGCGGGGATTGCCGCCGCTGCGGGCTCGGCGGTTGCCGCCATCGGATGGGCGGCCCTCGTCGGCGTCGGCCTGGCCGCGATCCTGGAACAGTCCGCGCAGGTGTTCCGCTGGCTCAAGATCGCGGGTGGCCTCTACCTGCTGTACCTAGGTATTTCCTCGTTCCTGAAGACCCGGAAGGCCGCCAAAAACGGCATGGCGGCGGACGGCAAAGAAGGTAGCGCGCTTCGCTACAGCAACCTCGCCGGCTTCGGCGCCGGGGCGCTGTCCACGCTGCTCAACCCCAAAGTCGGCCTGTTCTATCTGGCTGTAGTTCCGCAGTTCATCCCGCAGGGCGGCGACACCATGGGCACCGCGATGATCCTCGGAGCGGTGGAGGCGGTCATCGGCTTCGCCTACCTGGCCGTCGTCGCGCTCGTTGCCTACAAGGCGATGGGGTGGCTTCGCCGCCCCAAGGTGAGCACCGGCGTCGAACGCGTCAGCAGCGGCATCATTGCCGCCCTCGGCGCCGGCGTCATCGCCTCCGGCGCGAGCAGCTAGCTCCGCCCCCGGAACTACTTCTGGGCCCCGCGGGGGACGCTGTCCGGGTGCACCATGTCGCCGAAGCCGTGAACCATCCACCGGCCGTGGTCGGGCCGCCACACCAGCGTGATCAGCAGCGGGTCGTCCAGCACTGAGGCCGGTGTGATGAGCGTATGTTCCTTAGCTTCCCGGATGACCCGCATGTAGCAGACGTTGAGGTCCCCGTGGGCGTAGACGGCCTCCTGCAGCATGCCGGCGTCTTCGATGGAGTCCAGCAGCGCGGCGGCGACTTCGAAGGATCCCCAGAACGGACGGGACTCCGGGGTCACGATCATGTGCAGGTCGTCCAGGTTCTTCGCCCTGTCGTGCAGGGCCCTGAAAAACCAGTACCCAATGCGGCGCGGATCATCGGCGATTTCCTGCGATTCTTCCGCTTCGAGGTCAAAGTCTCCGGTCATGGCACAAAAATACTCGTGGGGCAGGCTGCTGACGAGACTTTCCCGGGAACGGTTGTGTGACCGTTAGGAGAATTCCCCTGGTCACGGAGCCCCAAGACCGCCCACTCACCGCGCCGCGCCCGCAACCGAGACACCCAAATCGCTTCAGCTAGGCTGGCTTCATGACGTTGGGGGACGCGGCCGAGCCGCTTGTGCACATTCAAAACTTCCGCATGGACTTCGGCGAGGCGACGGTCGTCAAAGACCTGTCCTTCGATGTCCGGGCCGGCGAGACGTTCGGGTTCCTGGGCAGCAACGGGTCGGGGAAGACCACCACGCTGCGGGCACTGCTCGGCATCTACAAGCCCACCGCCGGCACCCTGCACATCGGCGGGAAAGTCTTCGAACCCAAGGACGGCGCCCGGCTGGGGTACCTGCCGGAGGAGCGCGGCCTGTACAAGAAGGAAAACGTCCTGGACGTGATGGTCTACTTCGGCCGGCTCAAGGGCCTGAGTAAACACCGTGCCCGCACCTGGTCCCAGAACTACCTGGAGCGCGTCGGCCTCGCCGACAAGGCCGCGGTCCGGCTGGACAAGCTCTCCGGCGGCCAGCAGCAGAAGGTCCAGCTCGGCGTCACCATCATGAACGACCCCGACCTGCTCATCCTCGACGAGCCCACCAAGGGCTTCGACCCCGTGAACCGGCGGCTGCTGATGGACATCATCGAGGAGCAGAAGCTCGCCGGCGCCACGGTCATCATGGTCACCCACCAGATGGAGGAGGTGGAGCGGCTCTGCGACCGGGTCATCCTGCTCAAGGACGGCACCTCCCGCGCGTACGGGACCGTCGCCGAGGTCCAGGACCAGTTCGGCGGCACCGTGTACCGGCTGGGCTACGCCGGCGTCCTGCCCACCTCGGACCTGTACGGCGTGGTGCGCGACGGCGGCGGGCACGCCGAGCTTGCCCCGGCCGCCGGCGCCGATGAAACGGCGGTCCTGCGCGAACTGATCGGGGCCGGCGTCGCGGTCCGCAGCTTCGCCACCGCTCGGGCGTCGCTCGAGGAAATCTTCATCCAGGTGTACGGGGAACAGCACGAAATGGCAGAGGTCTAGGACGATGGCACGCACAGCATTCAGACAGCACAACCTGGGCACCGTCGTCGGGTTCGAATTCATGCGCACCATCAAGAAGCGCGGGTTCATCATCGCCACCCTGGCCATCCCGGTGGTCTTCGCGATCATCTTCGCCCTCGTCTACGCCAGCAACTCCAGCACCTCGGCCAACGCGGACGCGCAGAAGAACTCGGCGCTGACGTTCACCTACACGGATGCGTCCGGGCTCATCCCCGCAGCGCTGGCCCAGGCCGTCGGCGGGACCCCGACGTCGGACCCCGGCGGCGCGCTCGAGGCGGTCAGAAACGGCAGCAGCGAGGCGTACTTTGCCTACCCTGCCGATCCCGCCACCCAGCCGGTCAAGGTCTACGGCGCGGACAGGGGCATGTTCGAGAACGGCAAGTATGAGGCCGTGGCCAAGCACCTGCTCACCACCGCGGCCCAGTCCCGGGTCAATTCGCCGGACGTCACCGCCGCCTTGAGCGGCGGGGTGAAGTTCGACGCCGAAACGTACCGGGACGGCCGGGTCTCCGGAGGCATCGGTTCAGTCATACCGCCGCTGCTGTTTCTGGTTATTTTCTACGTCAGCATCATCCTGCTCTCCAACCAGATGCTGAACAGCACGCTGGAGGAGAAGGAAAACCGGGTCACGGAGATGATCCTGACCACCCTGAACCCCACCACCCTGATCACGGGCAAGATCATCTCCCTGTTCGCCGTCGGGCTCCTCCAGATAGCGGTGTTCCTCACGCCGATCGCCGTCGCCTACTTCCTGTTCCGCGACTCGGTGTCCCTGCCCGACCTCGACCTGTCCTCCCTGGTCTTCGAGCCCGTCCCGATGATCACCGGCCTGTTGCTGCTGCTGGGCGGGTTCACCCTGTTCACCGGCGTGCTTGTGGCCATCGGCGCGATCATGCCCACGGCCAAGGAAGCCGGCACCATCTTCGGGCCGCTGATGGCCCTCATCTTCGTGCCCTTTTACGCCGTCAGCCTCATCATCAGTGACCCCGAAGCCCTGATCGTGCAGGTCTTCACCTACTTCCCGCTCACCGCCCCCGTGACCGCGCTGCTCCGCAACGGCTTCGGAACCCTGGGTCCCCTCGAATCAGCCATCGTCATCGGCGAGGTCTTCATCGCCGGGATCCTCGTCCTGCGCCTGGCCGTGCACCTGTTCCGCTACGGCTCCATCGAATACGGCCGCAAGCTCTCCATCGCCGGGACGTTCCGCCGGAAGGACCTGACCGCCAAGTAGGCGGCCCTGACCGGGGCGGTGGCCGGGACGCGGGCGGCCGGCTACGGTGTGATCTCCCAGGCGAACATCATGGCGTGGTCCTCGTGGGTCAGGTTGTGGCAGTGCCCCACATAGGGTCCCGTGAAGTCCCGGAAGCCGCGGTAGACGATCACGGACTCGCCGGGGTCCAAGGCCACCGTGTCTTCGCCCGAGATGTCATCGGGATGCCCGGGATCCGGCCTTACGGTCACGTCCTTGCCGTTGCGCATAACGGTCCGGTGTTCCTCCATGTGGAGGTGCACGGGATGAACCCAGCCGCCGCCGCCGTTGCGGAGCTCCCAGAGATTGAAGCTCCCCTTCTTCTGCTGGGCCAGGGGTGTGCGGCCGGCCGGGTTTTTCAGGCTGGCCAGCACGTGTTCCGGATCGAAAGGCTTGCCGTTGATGAGCCACTCGGTTTCCCCGCCGGCGCTTCCGCGCTGCACCTCGAAGATCATCCGGTTGTCCAGCAGGCTCTGCCAGTTGCTCGGCAGCGGCTGAATCGGACGGAGGGCAGTGGGGATCCGGCTGTTGTCCGGGGCCGTGTCGCCTATAACGATCTTGAGGAGGGGCACCTTGTATTTGGGATCAGGCGAGAAGCGCGATGATGCGGCCCACTTCCGGCCGTTGGGCATCTTCATCACGTTGGTGACGTAGATGACGTCGCCCTTGGTGGTGGGGGTGCCGTCCTGATACTTGGCGAAGTCGACAATCACCTCGCGCCGCTTGGCCGGCCACAGCTCAAACGAATCGCGCTTGAGCGGGAACGGCAGCAGGCCGCCGTCGACCGCGATTTCGGTGAACTGCATGCACTGCTGCCCGTCCTCGATGCGGTACTGGCCCTGGAGTTCGTCGCCTTTGTAGCCGAGGGATACTGACGACTTCGGTCCTCTGGTGGAGGTCATCAGCTTGAACTCGTAGATCCTGGCGACCGAGGCGTCCAGGAACCTGAAGCGGTACTTGCGCCGCTTCACCTCCAGGACCGGGAAGGCCGTCCCGTTGATGGTGCAGATGTCGCCGACGAAGCCGTGGTTGGGGAAGTGCTTGTAGAAGGTCTTGCCCCACCACTCCGGATGCGTGGCCGGATTCTTCGCGGCCGGGAACTCACCTTGCCCGTCGTGGAAGTCCTTATGGACGGTGACGCCGTCGTCGAACCGGAAATCGGTGAAGGCGAGCGGGATGTCGTACTGGACGTCGAAGGACCCGTCGGGGTTGTTCGTTCGGACCCCCGGCAGCCGTAGTCCCCGCCGCTCATCGCCCATGTCGAAGCCGTTCTTCGGGTCATAGATCGGGTACAGGCCCACCATGCCCTTGTACACGTTGGCGCCGGTGTGGTCCATCGTGTGGTCATGGAACCAGAAGAAACTTTGCTTCGCACTGTCCAGGCCGCCCGCCGCCCTGTTCAGATACAGGTTGTCGACGAACATCCCGGGCCTGTAGCCCCTGTGCCTCGGACCGGCCACCATCGCATAGTGCGGGTTGCCGTCGCTCTCGGGTGCGGTGTGGGCGTTGTGCAGGTGCGTCAGGAATGAGAAGTCCGGGGAACCGAAGTCCTGGCGGTCCAGATTCAGTGGATTCTCGCCCAGATGGTTCTCGAACCGGACCAGCACGGGTCTGCCGTATTCGGCGTTGATCCTCGCCCCCGGAAACCCGCCGTTGTAGCCGTAGGTAGTGCTGGGAGGCAGAAGCCGCTTCGTACCCGCCGGGTAGGTCTTGCGTTTTGCGTCGAAGGAAACCGCGGGCCGGCCGTTCGCGTCGATCGGCAGCACCTGGGACGTGGTGAACGAATGGGTGCGGACGAGCAGGTTGATCTTGTAGACGATCGGGTCAGGAAGGCCGACGTCGCTCGTCCACACCTGGTGCCGTTCGTTCCGCAGGGAGTTCTGCTGGCCCGGCCCGGGGCCCGGCGGTTGCGGCCATGCGCTGTACACGGATTTCGGCACCGGTGCCAGTGCTTTCAGGACCGGCAGCGGATCATTGAACGGTGACAGAATCAGGGGGCTCGTGGGGAAGGCCTCGATGTAGAGGGCGTCGCTGAGGGCCGTCGACGCGGCGGCGAAGGCGCCGTCCGACGAAACAAGCCCTGTTTGGGCCAGCAGCGGGCCAGCCCAGTTCTGCGCGGCGGCGACCGCGGCTGCTGCTCCGCCGGCCGCACCCAAACGCAGAAGGGTACGGCGGCCCAGTCCGGTGGTGTTCGTGGATTCTTCGGTCATGGTCGGTGCCTCCTTGGCATGGTGCGCAAGCCAAGCCAGCCGGCGCCCGTGTCAACCCCAATATGGATTCCGAGACCGATCTTCAGACCACGGGGATCTCTGTCCCGTGGGTTAGTTTTGTGCGCCGGTTCCCCAAGGCAACTACCTTGGACAGCGGACCTTGGGAAAAGGTTGGCTTCAGGGCCGGGGCATGGTACTGCTCTGCCGGCGCACTGTGAAGCCTCGGAAAGGGTCCTTCCCCGATCGTGCTGCTCCTGCGCAACTGACTCGCAGTTGTTGTCGTTTTGGGCCCCCAAAACGACAACAACTGCGAGTCAGTTGGGCCACCAGCACCGGAACCGGTGCGAGAAAGCCTCCTATCTGAGGAGACTCCTACGTGAAGATGTCCGCCACGTACCTGCCGTGGGTGCGCTCCACCTCGTCCATCCAGGCATCGGCATCCGCCTCGGAAGCGCCGGTGGCCTCCTGGTAGATGCGCTCGCAGGTGTCGCGGACCTCCGGCGCCATGTTCTTCCCGTCGCCGCAGACGAACACCGTGGCGCCCTGCCTCACCAGTTCCTTGACGTCGTCACGGTCCGCCCAGAGCCGGTGCTGGACGTATTTCAGCCCGTCGGCCGGCGCCTTGGAGAAGACCGGCCGGAGGTCCAGGTTGGCCTGCTCCGCCCAGGACGCCAGCTCCGCCGCGTAGAGGAAGTCGGTGTCCGGTGCCCGGCAGCCGAAGAACAGCAGCGACTTCGCCGGCCTGATCCCTTCGGCCTGGGCCTTCAGCGCCCGGTCCTGCACGAAGCCGCGGAACGGTGCCAGCCCGGTCCCGGCGCACACCATGATGACCGGCATCGCGAGGGACTCCGGCGGATGGAAGGCCGCGTTCGACGGCCGCACCGTCACCGCCACCCGCGATCCCGGCCGCGCCTGGGCCAGGTACGTGGATGCCGCCCCTTCGAAGGTGCCGCGGCCGGACCACGCCGGTGCCCGGACGACGGCGAACGTCAGGGTCGCGTGGTCAGGGCTCCAGAGCGGCGACGACGAGATCGAGTACCGCCGCGGGGTCAGCTGGGTGAGCAGCTGCAGGAACGACGTGAACGGCAGCTGGCACGACGGGTACATCTCCAGCAGATCCAGCAGCGAGACGCGCTTGTCCACGATCTCCGCCGCATGCCGCTCCCGGTCCTGCGCCAAAGCCTCCAGCTCCGCGCGCTCCGCCGGGTCCGTGGCCACCTCGGCCAGCTGCTCCACCTGCGGGCGGGTGGCCGGAACCGCGAGCTCCACATAGCTGCTCAGCAGCTCGCCCACCGCCACGGGCGTGCCGGTGGGCAGGAACGTGTCCCCGTGCTCCATGGCCAGCACCACGTGGGAGTCGTAGTCCAGGGCAAGCCGCGTGAGGGCCCGCTGCACCAGGTCGCTGGGGTTCAGCGGCAGCACGGCCAGGTAGTCGCCGGTCCGGTAGCTCATGCCCTCCGGCAGCGCGATCTCCACGTGCCGCTTGGACCGGGCATGCGGTTTGGTGATGTCCACCAGTTCCCGGTTCACGACGACGGTCCCCAGCGCCAGATCGTTCTGCCGCAGCAGCGTGTCCCGGACGTTGCCCACGAACTGGACCGCCAGCTGCGGTACGCCGGTGGGCGCGCTGGTCCGCTGGCCCAGGGCGCCGTCCACCGCAGGCCAGAATCCCGCGTACCACTCCTCGAAGTCACCGAAGAAGTCGCCGCGCGCGTTGGCCTCGCCGCGCTGGTAGATCCGCTCGGCACCGGCGGCCTCGAGCCGGGCGTCGATCGCCTTGGGCACCTCCTGGTACGTCCGCGCCCAGTCCCGGTTGCCGTTGCCGAACACCGTGTACTGCACGCCGCGGAGGCTGCCCGGCTGCAGGCCCTCGGTCCAGGCCATGAACTTCTTGGCATTGTCCGGCGGCATCCCCTCATACGAGGAGGCGACGACGGCGACAAGGCCCTCCGTGGGCAGCCCGCCGGCCGCACTGTCCAGCGGACCGATCGTTGGGCTGTATCCCCGCCGCCCGGCGTCGTTCGCTATCCGTTGGGCAAAATCCTGGGACGTGCCCGCATTGGACCCGTACAGCACCCGGACCGGAACGCCGTTGGCGGAGGCCGCCGGTGCCGGCGCTTCCTTCGTTTGATCCAGTCCGACGGCGGCACTTGCCGTTGCGTCGATACGGACGTTCCGCCGTCGGACATGGACGTACAGGCCTTCCGGCTTCATGGTGAGCGTGTGCTTGATCTTCAGCTCATAGCCGGGATCCGCCGGGGTGATGTCGAACCGCTGCAGAGTCTTGGCGAGGAACAGCATGGCCTCCTGCAGGGCGAACCCGCGGCCGATGCAGGAGCGCTGCCCGTTGCCGAACGGCTTCCAGGCGTTGGGCGGGACGGACGCGTACCGCTCCGGGGCGAACCGGTCCGGGTTGAAGAGCTCGGCATCCTCTCCCCATGCCGTCTTGTCCCGGTGCAGCTGGGGGATCAGGATCATGATGGTCTGGCCCTTGGGCACCTCGTACTTGCCGCCGATCACCGTGTCCTCGTACGGGGCCACGTTGAACGCCGGGGCGGTGGGCCACAGCCGGAGCGTCTCTTTCAGGATCTGGTCCAGGTAGCCCAGCCGGGGAAGGTGTTCGAACTTGGCACTCTCACTGCCCAGCACCTCGTCCACCAGGGCCTGTGCCTTCCGCAGTACTTCGGGATGGCGCATGAGTTCGTACATGGTGAAGGAGAGCAGGCCGCTGGTGGTCTCATGGCCGGCCACCAGGAATGTGACCATCTGGTTGACGACGTTGTCCTCGGGAAGGCGCTCGCCGGTCACCGGGTCCGCCGCGTTGAGCATGGTGTCCAGGATGTCCTCGCTGCCGGGAGGGCTGGGGTTGCGGCGCCGGTCGCTGATGAGCTGCTCGGCCACCTCCTGCATCAGCGCACGGTCCTCCTCCAACTGGTGCCGCTTCCGGACCATGAGCTTGTTCTGCACCGGCAGCCGCCGCGACCGGTCCCGGGACTCAACCAGGGAGCGGACCATGGCCCCGATGAAGGGGTGCATCTCGTCCCGGTACAGGCTGTTGAACCGGTAGCTGAACGAGCAGAGCGCGATGGTGTCCAGGGTCAGCCGGGTGGTGTTGTCCGGGATGTCGATCCGGGCCGTGGGGCCGAGCCGCTCCCATTTGAGCAGCAGCTGCTCGAGGATGTCGTCCATGCCGGCGAACATCCTCTTCAGGGCGGCGGGACCGAACGCCGGCATCAGGATCCGGTGCGCCTTCTGCCAGTTGGGTTCCTCGGTTTCGGCGGTGAACAGGCCATCGCCCGCAGACTCCCGCACCGAGCGCAGGGAGATCCCCAGGACCTTGCCGAACCGGGTCTCGTCGCAGACCTCGTTGACGAGCTCCTGGGACGAGATGGCGACCATGTTGCGGCTGAAAACCTCGATGCGGACGATCGGGCCGTACTCTTCGGCCACGTCCACCAGGCCCAGGACGCCCTTGCTGGCGTCGATGTCGGGCAGGTTGCCGACCACCGGTTTGGTGGGAGGCTGCGGAATGGGGACGCTGCTGCTGCCGGCACTGCTGTTGCTGCTGTTGGATGAAGGCATGGGGCCCCTCCTGGGCGGTCTTCATTGACTCTTGTTTTTGTCGGTTCTTGGCTGGTTGCTGTGTGCTTCGTGGTGCTTCCAGGTGCTTCCGGTTGCTTCCGGTTGCCGGGAGGGGGCGCGAGAGCCTGCTGCTTTTTCGACGGGGCTGGCCGGGCGTCACGGGCCGGGCGTGGTACAGAATACTCCGGTCCGGTGCCGGGGACTACGGGTATTTTCTTGGGCTGGACCGGCCGGCGGGCTCATCCGCCACGGGCCCAACTAGGTAGCACTTCAGGGCCTTCCCAGCGCTGAGAACCCCCTGTGCTGCGACCTACTTGTGGGGGACGTGCTTTGTGATGGGGTTCTGTCCTTCGTGCCCGGACCTCCCGTGCGACCGGCCCTGCCTCGCACGGGATTGCTCAACGCCGGATAAAGATTTGCGCAGTTCGCCCTAGGGGCCGGTCAAGATTTTCCTAGCTTATGCACATATGGGGCCGTATCGGTTTCGCAGGCCTGCCCGGCATGCTCCCATGTTAGGAGCATGCCGCTATCCACAGCATCCGGCGACCTTTCATGGGGGATCTAATGTCAAAGCATCTGGCACCAACCGCTGTCCGGCGCACGCCGCAGGACCTACGACACGCCGTTCCGGGCCGTCCCGTTCTGAGCCGTGCCGTTCGCGCAGGCGCGGGCGCGGCGTTCCTGGCGGTCTACGCTTTTGGAATCCAGGGCACTGGCCCGGTTCTTTCGTCCGGTCTCATATCCGGGCAGGTGCCCGCCGACATGCGTGGTGACAGCTCCGTCAACGTGCCGCTCGGATCGGCCGCCCTGGCCTCGGATGCGGAGGGCTCAGCTGCAGGCACCTTCGTTGCAGCCGCCGGCGCCATCTCGACATCGGCGGACGCGTTCGTGTCCTACAGCCGTACCGTGGTCTTCACCGCGGCAAAGCCCGTGGGCCAAAAACTCCATGCGGCTTCAACTACCGTGCGGCGCCCGGCGGCAGGAACCCTGATGGCGCCGTTGGATGTCCTGGTCCCCACCTCACACTTTGGGCTCCGGACGAGTCCCATCACCGGCTCGGCAGGTGAGTTTCACTGGGGCCAGGACTTCGCTGCCGCCTGCGGAACCCGCGTGTATGCAGCGGATTCCGGCGTGGTGCGGGCCGTGGGATGGCATCCGTGGGGCGGGGGGAACAGAGTGGAAATCGATCACGGAAACGGCCTGATCACCACCTATAACCACCTTGAGGGCATCGGTGTGAAGAAGGGCCAGTCGGTCCAGGTGGGACAACTCATCGCCAAGGTCGGGACCACCGGGTCGTCAACCGGATGCCACCTCCACTTCGAAACGATTCTGAACGGGAAACACACGGACCCTGACAACTGGACGCTGCTGCGGCTGCGACACTCGGGGCCCGTTGCCAACATCAAGATGACGGACTACGGGAACGCCGGCACCGCTACGGAGACGCCCTCCTGGGCTGTTCCGGTCGGGGCAAGCGCCGCCCGGCACGCGGTCAAAAACGAAGCGCAGGCAAACAGGTCTTCTTCTCCGGCCACGACGGCTGTTTTCGCGACGGTGCCTTCCGTTACGTGGGTCTCGCTGCCTGCACCGACGGTGACTGCGGTTCCGGAACCGCGGGTGGCCGAGCCGAAGCCCAAGCCGGCAACTCCGGCTCCGGCACCGAGGGCGGCTGCGCCGAAACCACAGCCGGCTCCGAAGCCGACCGTCGCGCCGAAGCCGAAGCCCAAGCCCAAGCCGGCTCCGGCACCGACTGCCGCCCCTAAGCCCAAGCCGGTTGCACCAGCTCCGGTGGTTACGCCGGCTCCGGCACCAGTTCCGGTTGTTGCGCCGGCTCCTGTTGTTACGCCGGCTCCGGCTCCGGTTGCTCCAGCACCGGTCGTTGCTCCGGCTCCGGCTCCGGTTGCTCCAGCACCGGTCGTTGCTCCGGCTCCTCTGATTGCTCCGGCTCCCGTGGTTACGCCGGATCCGGCCCCTGAACCGGTTGTTGCTCCAGCTCCTGTTGTTGCTCCAGCTCCCGCCGCCCCGGCGCCGGTGTCCGCAGAGGTTCCGGCGGCCACTGAGTCAGCAGCACCGTAAATAGGGCTCGTGGAGCTGTCTACTGGAGCTGTTAGCCAGACGATGACGGCTTGTGGAACGGCTCCGCCACGGTTAGTGAGTGCGAGTTTGTCGTAGCGGGTGGCAAGACCGTGCCAAAAAGGACGATCTGATGAAGCCGGGCTATCAGCGGGTCGGATACTTAGAGCCGGTCTTGCGCCTGCGAAACTGGCCAGCATGACCCACGAACAGCACCAAACGGCCCCGCAACCACACACCGGCGCAGACCCCGCCTTCGAAGCCGCCTACCAAGCCGCTCAAAAAAGCCTCCGCGAAGGCGGCATTCCTATCGGAGCGGCGCTCGCCCGTGACGGCGTGGTCATCGCGAGCGGCCACAACGAACGGGTCCAGAACGGGGATCCGATCGCGCACGGCGAAATGTCGGCACTTCGCGCAGCTGGCCGGCAAACGAGCTACCGGGACACCACGCTCTACACCACCCTCGCCCCGTGTGCCATGTGCACCGGAACCATTATTCAGTTCAAAATTCCCCGGGTGGTGGTGGGTGAGGAGCGAACGTTCGACGGCGAGTTCGAGCTTCTGCGGTCACGCGGCGTTGAGGTGGTGGTCCTGGATGATCAGCGCTGCGTGGACATGATGCGCACCTTTCAGGACAACAACCCGGACCTGTGGGCGGAGGACATCGCCGAGGACATCGTCGAGTAGGACTGGACGACAATGTGAAGGGGCCCCAGGCCGGCGCTTCTTCAAGGTGCCTAGCGGTGTTTGGGCAAGGTGAGGATTTCGGCTCCGTCGTCGGTAATGGCGATCGTGTGCTCGCTGTGAGCTGTCCGGCAGCCTGTGGCACTTCGGAGCGTCCAGCCGTCGGCATCGGTGACGAGCTGGGCCGTGTCCGCCATGACCCACGGCTCCAGTGCGAGCATCAGCCCAGGCCGCAGTTTGAACCCCCGGCCTGGACGTCCGGTGTTTGGAACATGCGGGTCCTGGTGCATTGTCGATCCGATGCCATGACCGCCGAATTCGGTGTTGATCGGGTAGCCCGCTTCGCTGAGGACAGAGCCGATGGCATGGGAAATGTCGCCGATGCGTGCACCCGGTCCGGCAGCGGCAATCCCCGCGCTCAAAGCCCGTTCGGTCGCGTCGATCATCGCGACGCTTTCCGGGGGCTGTGATTCGCCCACGATGAAGCTGATGGCGGCGTCCGCGGCGACTCCGTCCTTGGAGACGGCGAGGTCGAGGGTCAGCAGATCGCCGTCGGCAAGCGGGTAGTCGCGAGGCAGTCCGTGCAGCACGGCGTCGTTGACACCCGTGCAGATGTAGTGGCCGAACGGCCCGCGTCCGAAAGACGGCGCATAGTCGACGTAGCAGGATTCGGCTCCGGCCTCCAGGATCATGGCCTTGGTCCACTGGTCGATTTCCAGCAGGTTGGTGCCGACAGCGCTGCGTCCTTTCAGCGTGTGCAGGATATCAGCCACCAGGGCACCTGACACTTTTGCCCGGGCCAGCTCGGCGGGGTTCAGGATCTCGATCATGCGGCGCCCTTCTTACGCATCCAGTAACTCCGTCGTATCACTATGCGCTCCGGCGCTCCTTCGGCGCCACGCCGCCCAGGCGCTGGGTGACCTGCCGTGCCGCGCCGGCGCAGGCTTCGCCGAGGCTTTGCAGGGTGTCGGGCGAGACCCGGAACTTGGGTGCGGGGATGAGGACGGCGGCCGCGATGTCGCCGCGGTGGTCATAGACCGGGGCGGCGATGCCGACTTCCTCAATGGATGTCTCCCCGTAGTTGATGGCCCAGCCGCGCTTGGTGACTTCCTCGAGCCGTTGCAGGTATTCCTCGACTGAGTGGTCGTCGAGGCCGGGCAGGGTAATGGTGCCGCTTCGGAGCAGGGCACTCACCCGTTCCGCCTGTTCGCCGGCGAGGAAGATCTGGACCGAGGCGCTGAGGGCGTCGTTGTAACGGGCGCCAAGCGGGGTGGTGTGCTTGACCTGCTGGCGGCTGGCGATCTGCTCCACGCACATCGACTCGGTGCCGTTCCACACCATGAGGGCGCTGGTTTCGCCGGTGCGCTCGGTTAGTTCGCGCAGCACGGGGTAGGCCACCCGGCGTTCCTCGAGTTCGGCCAGCAGCGGTCCGGCGACGGCGATAAGGCCGAGTCCCAGCCTGAAGCGGCGTGTGTCCGGGTCCCGCTCCACCAAGTGCTCCTGCTCGAACGTGGCGAGGATCCGGGACACAGTGCTCTTGTGCAGGCCGACCCGGCTGGCGATCTCGGTGACGCCCAGCATCGGTTCGTCCGCGGTGAAGCTCCGCAGCACCGCGATGGCGTTGACGATGACAGAGGCGCCGCGGGCGTCGCCGTTGGCGGCCTCTTTGCCAGTGTCTTTGGCCGCGTCCTTGCCTGCGTCGGGGCCTGTGTTCGCTGAAGAAGCCGGGGGAGTCATGGTGTTCACTATATTTCTTCGCTGTCGTGCCTCCGGTTTTGTTGTCCCGGGAAGCGGTGGCGGGCATGCCCTCCTGGCCGCCCGCCGTCGTCGTACTTAACCCAAGGCTGCTAAATCCAAGGCCTTGCTGACAACGGCGGGCGGTGGAGGGCATGCCCCATGACCCGGGGGTTTAGGCGCTGATGATGTTGTGCTCAGGGCCGAACGGGAACTTCGTGATGTTCTCGGCGCCGTCCTCGCCCACCACCAGGATGTCGTGCTCGCGGTAGCCGCCGGCTCCGGGCTGGCCGTCGAGGACGGTGATCATCGGCTCCATGGAGACCACCATGCCGGCTTCGAGCACGGTGTCGATGTCCTCGCGGAGCTCGAGTCCGGCTTCGCGGCCGTAGTAGTGGCTGAGGACGCCGAAGGAGTGGCCGTAACCGAAGGTGCGGTTGGCGAGCAGGCCGTGGGACACGTAGATCTCGTTGAGCTCGGCGGCGATGTCCTTGCAGACGGCGCCGGGCTTGATGAGTTCGAGGCCGCGGCGGTGGACCTCGACGTTGATGTTCCACAACTCGAGCGAGCGGGCATCCGGTTCGCCGAAGAACAGCGTCCGCTCCAGGGCCGTGTAGTAGCCGGAAGTCATCGGGAAGCAGTTCAGGGACAGGATGTCGTGCTCCTGGATCTTCCGGGTGGTGGCCCAGTTGTGTGCGCCGTCGGTGTTGATGCCGGACTGGAACCAGACCCAGGTGTCGCGGATCTCGGAGTTCGGGAACGTGCGGGCGATCTCGTGCACCATGGCCTCGGTGCCGATCAAAGCCACCTCGTACTCGGTGATGCCGGCAGTGATGGCGTTGCGGATGGCTTCGCCGCCGAGGTCCCCGATCCGGGCACCGTGCTTGATGACCTCGATTTCCTCAGCGGACTTGATCATGCGCTGGCGCATCGCGGCCTGGGCCACGTCCACCAGGGTGGCCGACTCGAAGGCGGCCTGGATCTTGTTGCGGTTGTCCAGCGGCAGCGAGTCGTCCTCGACGCCGAGCCGGCGGACGCTGATGCCGCGGGTGCGCAGGACCTCCCGGATTCCATGGATGAAGTTGTCCCGGCGCCAGTCCGTGTAGACGATGTTCTCGCCGTAGCTGCGGCGCCAGGGCATCCCGGCGTCGATGTTTGCGGTAACGGTGACCGTGTCCTCTTTGGTGACCACCATGGCATAGGAGCGGCCGAAGTAGGTGAACAGGAAGTCGGAGTAGTACTTGATCGAGTGGTAGCTGGTCAGGACGACGGCGTCGAGGTCCTTCTCGGCCATGATGCTGCGCAGGCCCGCGAGGCGGCGCTCGAACTCCGCGTCCGAGAAGGTCAGGGTGACCTTCTCGCCGTTGTTCAGGACCTTGAGGCGCTCGAGCTTGGCGACGTCGTTGACAGCTTCATTCTCGGTGATGGTCATGCTTTGTGTTCCTTTTCTTTCTTGGGTGGGTGTTTGTCAGTGCTGCTGCAGGGGCTTCTTGGAAGTCTCCGTGGCGAACAGGACTGCGATGAGGGAAACCAGTGAGGCGGCCACGAGGTACCAGCCGGGCGCCAGCTTGTTATGCGTGAGGCCGATGAGGAGCGTGGCCATGAACGGGGCGGTGCCGCCGAACAGGGCGTTGGAGAGGTTGAAGCTGACGGCGAAGCCGCTGTACCGGGTCTTCGTGGGGAAGAGCTCGGCCAGGAAGCTGGGCAGCGTGCCGTCATTCAGGGTGAGCATGCCGCCCAGGAGGATCTGGACCAGGACGATCACCAGGAAGTTGCCCGTGTCCAGAAGCATGAACGCCGGCACGGTGACCAGCATGAACAGCACGGACGCGGTGATCAGCATGCGCTTGCGGCCGAACCTGTCCGAGGCGATGCCCGTGAGGAAGATGAAGCCGATGTAGCTGGCCAGCGCGATGGTGGTGGCCAGGAACGACTCCCCGGCGCCGAAGCCCAGTTCCTCGGCGAGGTAGGTGGGCATGTAGCTGAGGATGACGTAGAAGCCGACGGCGTTCAGCAGCACCGCGCCCGTGGCGATGGTGAGCTGCCTCCTGTTGTTCCGGAACATGTCCCGGGCCGGCGCCTTGGTCTTGTTTTCGTCCTCGGCGAGGGCGCGGAAGGCCGGGGTGTCCTCGAGCTTGGTGCGGATGTACCGGCCGATCAGGCCCATCGGCGCCGCGAGCAGGAACGGCAGGCGCCATCCCCAGTCGTGCAGCTGGCTTTCGCTGAGGACGCTCGTGAGCAGTGCGGCCAGGAGGCTGCCCAGCAGCAGTCCCGCCGCGGTGCTTGCGGGTACGACGGCGGCATAGAGTCCGCGCCGATGTGCGGGTGCGTACTCCACCAGAAAGGCGGAGGCGCCGGCGTACTCGCCGGAGGCGGAGAACCCCTGGACGACGCGGACCAGCAGGAGCAGGGCCGGCGCCAGGATGCCGATGGTGCCGTAGCCGGGGATCAGGGCGATGCAGAACGTGGCGACCGACATGATGACGATCGACAGCGACAATGCTTTCCGCCGTCCGAGCCGGTCGCCGATGTGGCCCCAGAAGAAGCCGCCCAGCGGACGGACGAAGAAGGAGATGGCAAAGACGCCGAAGGTTGCCAGGAGCGCTGTCTGGCGGTCGGCCTCCGGGAAGAAGACCGTGGAGATGATGCCGGCCAAGTAGCCGTAGACCGCGTAGTCGAACCATTCGACGAAGTTGCCGATGAAGCTCGCAGTGATGACGCGGCGCCGGGTCTCCTTGCTGACGTCGTCGCCGGTGTGGGGTGCGCCGGTCAGCTGCGCTGCTGCTCCGGCCTGGGTGATCGGGTGTTCCATGTGTCCACCAATGAAAACTTGGGGTTGCTTGTGTTGCAACGCTGTTGCACCAGATTAGGCGTGACTCAGCTCACCCGTCAATGGGTATGTTTGTTTCTCCTTGGGGCTGTGAACCTGCCTTGGCGGTGAAACTGGCGCAGAAATTGCTCGGCCTTCGTTGCATTCGCCGCAACGAGGTTGTGACAAACGCGGCTTCACGGGGCATGCCGAGCTGACGCGTCCTCACTTTTCGTCGGGTTTTCCCGGACGCGTCCTCACTTTTTGCCGGGTTTTCCCGGACGCGTCCTCACTTGGGCATGTGAAGATCGCGGCTATGGCGTCCAGACGTGCGCCGCTGTATCAAGGAACTACCGCAATGAACGGGAGTGCATCATGGTGAAGATAGCGGTGGTCATCGGCAGTACGCGTCCGCAGTGAGCACACGAAAGTCTGGGCAGAGGCCATTTCGCGGTTCGACGGGTTCATCTTCGTGACCGCCGAATACAACCACTCCGTCCCCGGTGCCCTGAAGAACGCGCTGGATTTCCTGTATGCAGAGTGGAACAACAAGGCCGCCGGGTTCGTCAGCTACGGAAGCGCCGGGGGAGTGCGGGCCGTGGAAAACCTTCGCCTGATTGCGGCCGAGCTGCAAATGGCAGGCGTCCGCAGGTGGCGCTGCCCTTCGCCTCAGAGTTCGAGAACTACACCGTCTTCACGCCGAGCGGCGACGCCGAAGAGGCCCTGAAGCCGCTGCTGGACCAGCTCATCTCCTGGTCCACCGCCCTCAAAACCATCCGCGCCTGACAGAGCCGGGCCGGGAGGCGCCCAAAACGTCAGACGCTGCGCACGCTGTACGTGCTGACGACGTTTCCTTTGCTGGTCCTGTACTGGTCCTTCAGTTCCAGCCGCGTCAACGGATCGCCGTCCTCGAAGAGCCGCCGCCCGCTGCCGGCCACAACGGGATGCGTCATGAGCGTCAGTTCATCTAGAAGGCCGGCGAACAGGAGTTGGCGCGTGACTGAAATGCTGCCGCACACGGCGATCTCGCCGCCGTCGCGCTTTTTGAGATCAGCGACAAACTCTTCCAGCGGCGCCCCAATCAGGTGCGAATTCTGCCATTCGAGCGGCTCCGCGAGCGTGCGCGATGCGACGAACTTTTCCACCGGGTTGATGAAGGCTGCGAACTCCTCGTCCTGGGAAGCGTTGGGCCAGTAGCCCGCCCATTCCTGATAGCTGACCCGCCCGAGGACCACTGTGTCCACGGTGTTGATCATCTTGGTCAGTCCCTTGCCAAGGTCCTCATCGAAGCTGTCGAACTGGAAATTGAATGGGTCCTGCACTACGCCATCCACGGAGTGGAACAGTCCGGCGGTCACCTTGCGCATCGGTTCCTCCTAATCGGGTCGTCAGGCATTACGGTATTCGGCCGCGGCCGGCCTGGGAAGGTTTTGAAGCGGTTGCGTCGCGGCGGTTTGACATGCCGGGGCCGGGCGGATGAACTGTGTGGACGTGCAATGAGGCAGCCCGTTGCCCGGCATTATGTTTACGCTGCCGTGGGGAACCGCGCCAGGAATGATGGGCTGGGCTGTAATCATCAAAAAGACAACGGACGACAAGGTCCGCCTCAAGGGCGTGCGGGCTGGCGAGATAGTGAAGTTCGGCGGGATCCCGTTGCGTGTCCTGTCGACGCACCGCGACGCGGACCTCGTGACACTGAAGCTCGAGGACAAGCCGGAAAGACCGATGACCTTCCTCGGAGTGGCGGATATGGCGGTTCATCGCGTCGAAGCGCCTTGATGATGCCGGCGCGAGCCGCCTGGGCTTCTATGCTGGCGTAGGAACCGGCGTCGAATTCTAGGGGGACAGAGATGACTCACCGCGCTGCCTTCGGTATTGCCGCGGTCATCGCGCTATTGCTTTCGGCATGCTCGGCGCCGCAGGCCGGTCCCGCTCCCACGTCCGCTGTGCCCTCCGTTCAGGAGGAAATGCCGACGGCGGTGGTACAGAGTGCGGAAGGCAAGAAGGCCGTTGTGCACGCCGGAGTTTCGTTCGCTCCCGAGGAAAGCGGCCAGCTGGTGGGCCGTCTCGCCGCGGACGGGGCCGGATGCCTTGTGGTGCGGACCGGCGACGGGCGGTCAACCACACTGGTGTTCCCGGCAGGCACTGTTTTCAACGGCGAAGCACTGGCATTGCCGGATGGCTCATCCCTGTCCGATGGCGCCAAGGTGACCCTGGACGGTGCCCGTGTTCCAGCCGACGAGAAATTGAGCGTTTGCCCGAACTACTTCAGGCTTTTCTCAGTGGTGACAGCCACCGTCGACCCGTAGCGGCAGGATCTGATAGAGCGTCCGTTGGCTAGCGCTGCCGGCGACACTTTACATCGGGTTTTTCCAAACGCGTCCTCACTTTCGGCGTCAGTGCCCCGGGTGCGGACCAACTTCTGGCGAGTGCCGCCGTCGGACTCCCCAGGGCGGAGGCTCGTTGTCACCCCTGTGCGGTACCTTGCGGGTATCCGACCGGAGCCAGCTAAGAGGAGTCATCGTGGAATACATGCTTTTCATCTGTACCGATCCCACCGCGCCGAAATATGTGGCCGCCGAGGACAACATTGAGGAATGGGTTGCCGAAATGGAAGCCCGCGGCGTTGCCCAGCACGGGGACAGGCTGCGTCCCGTTGAAGATGCGACCACTGTGACGGTCCGCGGCGGCGAAGTGGTGGTCTCGAATGGGCCGTTTGCGGAGACGCAGGGGTGGATTGCGGGCTACGACATCATCAAGTGCGCCGATCTGGACGAGGCGGTCGAGGTGGCGTCCAAGCACCCCATGGCGAAATTCGGCAAGATCGAGATCAGGCCGGTGTGGCCCTTCGGCGAGTAGCTTCCGTGCGTCAATAATCCGTCAATATTCGGGGCCGGACGTTCCGGCGGAGCATGCGGGGCTTTGATGTAATCAAGGCAGCCTTCAAGGGCTTGCGTCCGGATAAATCGCATGAGGTGGGCGGCCGCCGTCGTCCTCTGTCCTTAACTTTCCAGTTCGGTCAGAACGTCTGCCGCGTCCCTGCTGCCGCTGGCGGCGAGCCGCCGGAGTTCTTCGACGTCGCCCTTTTCGGCGGCGAGCTCAACGAGCTGGTCTGTAGCGTCCCTGCTGCCGTTCGCGGCCAGGCGCCGAAGCACTTCGAAGTCCTCCCGTTCAGCGGCGAGTTCAATCAGCTCGCCGACGGCGTCAGCCTCGCCTCTGGCGGCCCGGTCCTGGAGTGCGGAGTATTCAGATTCTGACATTGTGGGACCTCCCTTATGGCGACAACGGTACCTCCATCAGGTGCTTGCCAGCCCTTGCGCCCTATCTACTTAGCGTTACTATGTACTGGTAGCTAGTAATACTAAGTAGCTGGAGGAGGTGTCCGATGGGCAAGCAAATGACGGAGATGCTCAAGGGGACGCTGGAGGGCATCGTTCTAGCCCTTCTGACCGGAAAGCCGGCGTACGGATACGAGATCACGACGCTGCTGAGGGACAAGGGCTTCGCAGATATCGCCGAGGGCACGGTCTATGCGCTGCTGGTGAGGATCGAGCAAAAGGGGCTTGTCGACGTCGAGAAGCGGCCATCGGAGAAGGGCCCCCCGCGCAAGGTGTACACGCTCAACGCCCAGGGCGATGAGTACCTGGAGGAGTTCTGGAGAACATGGAGTTTTCTGGCCGAGCGGCTCGAACAGCTCCGAGAGGGAGGGAAATAGACATGGCCATGGGATGGATTGAGCAGGTCACCGGATCGCTCGAACAGAAGAAGCAGTACCGGCAGTACAAGGCACGCACCAAGCAATTGCCCACAAACTACCGAACAGCGATCCAGGCGCTGGAGCGGTACCTAACGTACTTCGGCGCGATCACGAAGGGGGAGACCCTGGTGAAGATGCTCGAGGATCTGGCGGATCTCTTCGAGCAGAGCGCGGCAAGCGGAACGCCGATCCGGGAAGTCGTGGGGGAGGACCCGGTGGAGTTCGCGGAGACGTTCCTCCAGAACTACTCGGAGGGGCAGTGGATCAACAAGGAGCGGAAGCGGCTCACCGAAGCGATCGAAGGCATCACGAAAGAGGAGGAAGTCCCATGAGTCTTGACCTCGTCCCTGCTCGGGACCGCGAACCCGCGATCCGTGTGCGGGGCATGGAGAAGTCGTACAAGTCTTTGCAGGTGCTGCGCGGTGTGGACTTCGACGTGGCGCCGGGCAGCATCTTCGCCCTTCTGGGCTCGAACGGGGCTGGGAAGACCACTATGGTGCGGATCCTGTCCACACTTTTAAGGCCCGACGCCGGCACAGCCACCGTGAATGGGTTCGACGTGGGTGCCCGGTCGGTTCAGGTCCGGGAATCCATTAGCCTGACCGGACAGTTCGCGGCGGTTGACGAGATCCTGACCGGCCGGGAGAACCTGGTGCTGGTCGCCAGGCTGCGGCACCTGAAGGACCCCGGCGCGGTGGCGGACGATCTGCTGGCGCGCTTCAACCTGGCGGAGGCCGGATCGCGGAAGGTGTCCGAGTATTCCGGAGGCATGCGCCGCCGGCTCGACATCGCCATGAGCCTGATCGGGCAGCCGAAGGTGATCTTCCTTGATGAGCCTACGACGGGGCTCGACCCTGAGGCGCGCATCGAAGTCTGGCAGGTTGTCAAGGATCTCTCCGCGCAGGGGACCACTGTCCTGCTGACCACGCAGTATCTCGACGAGGCCGAGCAGCTCGCAGACCGGATCGCCATTCTTCACGAGGGGCGGATCATCGCCAACGGGACCCTCGCGGAGCTGAAGCAGCTCCTCCCGCCGGCAGAGATCGAGTATGTCGAGAAGCAGCCGACCCTGGAGGACATCTTCCTCGCCCTGGTAGGGAAGGACGGCAAGGTCGGGTCGGGTGCCGCATCCAGGGTTGCTACTAGTGAGGAGCTGTCATGAGCAGGCATTTCTTCGGGGACACGGCCGTCCTGCTGGGCCGGTCCATGCGCCACATCTTCCGCAGCGCGGACACGATCATCACCACGGCGATCACGCCGATCGCGCTGATGCTGCTGTTCGTCTACGTGTTCGGCGGCGCCATCAGGACTGATGCCGACAACTATATCAACTACCTGCTGCCGGGAATCATGCTGATCGCGATCGCGTCGGGCATCGCGTACACGGCCGTTCGCTTGTTCACCGACATGAAGAGCGGCATTTTCGAGCGGTTCCAGTCCATGCCGATCGCCCGGTCGTCCGTGCTGTGGGCCCATGTCCTGACGTCGCTGGTTGCCAACGGGCTGTCGCTCGTGATCATTATCCTCGTGGCGCTGCTGATGGGCTTCCGGACGTCGGCCGGCCCGCTGGAGTGGCTCGCCGTCGTCGGTATTCTCGCGCTGTTCACCCTCGCACTCACTTGGATCGCGGTCATTGCCGGGCTGTCGGCCAAGTCCGTCGACGGTGCCGGCGGCTTCTCCTATCCGCTGATCTTCCTGCCGTTCATCAGTTCGGCCTTCGTCCCCACGGCCACCATGCCGGGTCCCGTGCGGGCGTTCGCCGAGAACCAGCCGGTCACCTCGATCGTCAACACGATCCAGGACCTGTTTGCGCAGCGGCCGGCCGGCGTCGACATTTGGATCGCCCTGGCGTGGTGCCTCGGCATCTTGGTCGTCGCCTACGTCTTCGCCGTGGCGGCGTACCGGCAGAAGATCGGCTAGCGTTTCCTTCTTCCCGATACCCGGGCGGGCCGGCTCGTGTATCGGGGCCTGGCACGACGCCTGATGGGTGGTAATTGGGGAAGAGGCCTGGCCGCGCTGAGCGCGGTCAGGCCTGTCCCGGTGTAACGCTTCCTCATTTGCCGTCGCTTCAGGCCGCACGCTTCCTCAGGTCTTGCGCGTTTTCCCCGAACGCTTCCTCACCCGGGCCTTGCAACGGCGGCGGTGTTTTACGGCGTGAGCGGACCGCGGATGACACGCAGCGCGAGGTCGGTGTCGCCGTCGAGCACTGCCGTGTCGGAAAGGCTCGATCGGCCCCAGAGGCCCAGGTACATTTCCAGCGGCGCTGCAGTGACCGATGCCGCTACGTCGCCGGTGCCGATTGTCCAGGCCGAGCCGTCGGGTACGTGGAAGGTCACCGCTCGTCCCGGGTCGGTCATCCGCTGCAGCCGGATCTGCCGCGGGGCGAACATCGCCAGGGCCTCGTCGACGCCGTCGAGCACGAAATCCTCGGCGAAATCCGGATCCGGCACGCCGGACCCCTGGTGGGCGTCGACGAGGTGGATGGCGTGTTCGTGGGCCTGCCGGCGAAGCCAGAAACCGGCCGTGCGCGGGGGAGGACCGAAGTTCCAGCATGACGCCGCGGGGTCCAGGGAATTCATGGTGGCCAGGAAATCCGGCGCGCCTTCGAGGAACCATGCCGCTGCGTTCCCTGTCGGCGGGGCCTGTTCCTCGAGGTATTTGCCGGCACGGACAACAGCGGCTGCCCACCGTTCGATCGAGCCGAGATGGCCGAAGAGCGCATCCAGAGTCCAGCCCGGGCAGGCCGGAACCGAACTGCTTAGCACGCTCTCCGGCTGGCGCGCCAGTGGTTCGAGGGCGCGGAGGTGGTGTGCGATCTCGGCGAGGTAGCGTTCGGGCAACATGGGTCGAGCTTATCCGGACCACCTGCTGGCTCAGGTAGATTCATGCGAGGTGGCATCCACGCTCACGATGGGGGTAGAAGTGGGATTCTTTAAGCGCAAGGCTGCTCCGGTTTCACTGCATCCAATTGCAGGGTTCTGGCAGTGGTGGGTCTCGGAAGGCTCGGGCAGGTTCAGTGCCGCCGTGACGAGCGGACAGTGGGGCGAGCTTCCCAACGAAATGAGTGCCCAGGTGGCAGCCGTCCATCCGGGCCTGGCCTGGGATACGGGCCGCGGGCGCGCGGCCCGCAGTCTCCTCACTGTCAGTTCCGAAGGCGATCCGGCTTTGCGTCGCATCGCAGAGCAATGGCTCCGGGCGGCTCCGGCTGCCGACAAGTCCTGGGAATTCGCTGCCGCCCGTCAGCCGAACTCCGGGGCGGTCGACAACATCATCGAGATCGGCGGCCACAGCCTCCACCTGGGTGATGTGCGCTTCCGAATCACAGAGGATGTCGACAGGGAACTCCTCGACATTGCGGTTCACCATCCACTCTTTGCCGACATGCCCGAGCAGGGGCCACTCCAGGTTTCGTTCCTGCTCCTCGACTGGATTCTTGGGGAGGACGGAGTCGAACGGTGGGTCGGCGCCGTCGACATAGCTGACGTTGGCGAGACGGCTACGGCTACTGCCGCCGACCTCACTGCTTCCGTCAAGGCGATGGCCGCTCAATCACAGCCCGACAGGTGGGCCCTCCTGGAAGGGGCGACCCGCGATGGCAAGCGGAGCATCGTGACTGCCCGCCGGCCGCTGCGCTGGATCGACTACCCGATTTTCGACCTCCATACCGAGGTGTGGCTCGCATCTAGGGACCAGCGCGACGACGGCCTGCCCACATCAGGGTCGCTCGACTTGCTCCGCGACATCGAGGACGACATATCCGCGGCACTTGGATTCCGAGGGATTCTGGTCGCCCACGAGACGGCAGCAGGGAGGAGAGTGCTGCACTACTACTCGGATTCCGAAGACCAG
The DNA here is from genome assembly GCF_042884885.1 of Arthrobacter sp. NPDC058097. Classification (NCBI taxonomy): domain Bacteria; kingdom Bacillati; phylum Actinomycetota; class Actinomycetes; order Micrococcales; family Micrococcaceae; genus Arthrobacter; species Arthrobacter sp. NPDC058097. The sequence continues at coordinate 212,941 of NZ_JBHVSZ010000004.1, read as the reverse complement.
AACGGGCGCGACGCCCTCGAGACAGCCGCGCACAAGGCCGGCGGGTCCACCAAGCACGCCTCTGATCCCGGTTGGAAACGGGTGCGCCACTTCTCCTGAGCGGGATGTGAGGACGCATCCGGGTTGATGCGACGGGATGTGAGGACGCGTCGGGTGGAAAGCGACGGGACGTGAGGACGCGTCGGGTGGAAAGCGACGGGATGTGAGGACGCGTCCGGGTTGGGGCGGCGGGATGTGAGGACGCGTCCGGGTTGGGGCGGCGGGATGTGAGGACGCGTCGGGGGTGCGGCGACGGGATGTGAGGACGCGTTTGGGGTTCTAGGGGAGTGCGGCCAGACGGGTTGCCAGGTGCAGGCCCACGAGGCGGCCGGTTCCCCGCGGGTCGCCGCCGCAGAGGTCGAAGATGCGCTGCAGCCGGTGGTACATCGACTGCCGTTCCAGATGCAGTTCCCGTGCCGCCTGCGCGGTGTTGCAGCCGGAGTCGAGCCACACCGTCAGGGTGTGCAGCAGCTGGGAGTTCCGCTGCTCGTCGTGCTCGAGGATCGGCCCCAGTGTACGGCGGACGAAGTCGCGGCGGGCGGCGGCGTCGATGCTTTCGGCGGCAAGGCGTTCGGCACCAAACGCGTCGGCGTCGCGCACCTGCCTCGCGGAGCGGCCCGTCCTGGGCGCCAGATCCAGTGTCCGCCGGGCCTCCGCCATGGACCAGGCCGCCTCGCCGATGCCCTGGCCCAGAGGTCCGACGGCGGTCGCGGAACCCTCCGGGATGTCGAGGCTGCCCAGTGCTTCGACCAGGGACGCCCGCGCGGCCCGGGTTCCCTCGCGCGGAAGGCTGGCCAGCGCGATGAGCTCGAGTTTGTCCGCGTAGCTCGCGGCATGCGGAACCGACGCCGCCAGGGCCGCATCCAGCGCCGGGCGCAGCCGGCCCGACGCGGCGGAACGGATCATGACGGCGGCCACCGGACCGTCGACGGCGAACCCGGCCGCTGCGCCCAGCTGCTCCAGCCGCCACGGCTGGGCACCGGAATGCACGGCCCGCATCAGTTCAGCTCCCGCCAGTTCCTTCAGCCCGGGCGGCATCCGCTGGAGCAGGGCCAGGCCGAGAATATCAACGGACCGTTCGCCGGCCACCCGCACAAACGTGGGGTCGACGCCTTCAGGCAGCTCCAGTTCCAGCCGGGCCGCCAGCACACCGCGGACCGGAACGTCGACCGCCGTCGTACTCACCGCCGTCGTACTTACTGACCCGGAACCTACTGCGGCCGAACCGGCGGTTCCCGGACCGCCGGCGGCACCCCCGCCGTCGGCCGCCCCAACGGAACCACCAGAACCCGCGCTCCCCAGCGTCAGCCCCGCCGGCGACACCAGCCGGACAGCGGTCCCGGTCTGCCCGGCGAGGACTGCGAGCACCTCGTCCAGCCCGCCGCCATGGGCGAGCTCGGCGGCCATCGCGTGGCTGATCTCGTCCCCGCGCTGCAGCAGCTCCACGGACTGGCCCACCAGGATCGAGTTGATCTCCTGCATGATGCCCACGAACGGTGCCACCCTGCGGAGCTCAAACAGCGGGAGCCCCTGGGACTCGGCGGTGACCAGCATCGACTCGGGGATGTCAGGCAGGACAGGCCCGGTCTCTATGGCCAAAGCCGCGACGCCACGGGCCGCCAGCTCGCGCACGTAATCAACCCGCCGCTGATCGGACGCGGTGGCCAGGGCCTGCCCGCCGCTGAGCAGGAGCTCGCCGCCGCGCAGCAGGGGAGCGATGTCCAGGACCTCGCTCGAGTGCACCCAGCGCACCTGCCGGCCGGCCACGGCGGAGGCGGCGGCGCGCAGCAGCGGGTCAGCCGCCTGGACGGTCCGGTGCGTCAGCACGTCTTCAAGGAACACTGATCTGACACTCCGTCATAGGCAAGGGAATTCTGCTAGACAGATCGTACCTTGTTGCTGTGATGGAGCCCACATACGCTTAATCCATCCCTTCTTCCCGGAGGCTCTTCTTCCTCACACGGAGGCTTTTCCGATGCACAACTCCTCAACACCGCAGTCCGGGCCCGCAATGGAGCAGGCCGAGGACTTCGAAGCCTGGCTCCAGCCCATTCCGGAAAGCGCGCGCACCCGCAAGGTGTCCGGCCAGTTCTGGATCTGGGCCGGCGCAAACCTCGCCCCGATCAACTGGGTCCTCGGCGCCCTCGGCATCAACCTGGGCCTTGGCTTCGCCGACACCGTCACCGTCCTGGTCCTGGGCAACCTGATCGGCATGCTGCTCTTCGGCTGCTTCGTCCTGCTGGGCCAGAAGACCGGCGCCACCGGCATGGTCCTGGCCCGCGCAGCGTTCGGCCGCCGCGGCAATTACCTGCCGGCCGCCATCCAGGCCCTGCTCGTGGTGGGCTGGTGCGCCGTCAACACCTGGATCATCCTCGACCTGGTCATGGCGCTCTTCGGCACCCTCGGCTGGGTGGACCCCGCGGCGCACAACTACGCCTGGAAGATCGGCGTCGCCACCTTCATCATGGCCGCCCAGGTGGCCATCGCATGGTTCGGCTACAAGGCAATCGCCGCCTTCGAAAAATGGACCGTGCCGCCCACCATCATCATCCTCGTGGTCATGTCCGCCGTCGCCTGGTTTGGGCTCAAGATCGACTGGACCTACGCCGGCCCCGCGGGCAACATCCTCGAAGGCTCCGAGCGCATCGCCGCCATGAGCGCCGTGATGACGGCAATCGGCATCGGCTGGGGCATCACCTGGTTCACCTACGCCGCCGACTATTCCCGCTTCGTCAGCACCGCCGTCCCCAAGAAAAAGGTCTACCTGGCCTCCGTCCTGGGCCAGTTCATCCCCGTCGTCTGGCTCGGCGTCCTCGGCGCCAGCCTCGCCACCAACAGCGGCGAGGTCGACCCCGGCAAGCTCATCGTGCAGAACTTCGGCGCCATGGCGCTGCCCGTCCTCCTCATGGTGCTGCACGGCCCCATCGCCACGAACATCCTCAACATCTACACGTTCTCGGTGGCCACGCAGGCGCTCGACATCACCATTAGCCGCCGCAAGCTCAACCTGTTCGTCGGCGTCTTCTCGCTCATCGCCGTCGTCTTCTTCATCTTCCAGGAGGACTTCGCCGCCGTGCTGGACGCCTGGCTGATCGGCCTGGTGGCCTGGGTGGCTGCCTGGGGCGGCGTGATGCTGGTGCACTTCTTCTGGCTGGAGAAGCGCTGGCCCGGCAACGTGGAACGGCTGTTCGACGGCGTCGGCACCCGCCGCCTGCCCGTGGTCAACTGGGCCGGCGTCACCTCGCTGCTCGCCGGAATCGTGGCCACCTGGCTGTTCATGTACGGTCTCATCCCCATCATGCAGGGCCCCATCGCGGTTGCCCTGGGCGGCTGGGACCTCTCCTGGCTGGCCGGCGGCCTCACCAGCGCCGCGGTCTACGCGGTTCTCGGCCCGCGGCTGCACCGGCCGTACGTGACGGTGACGTCCGACGGCGGCCCTGCGGCTGTTGCGGTCAACGCACCAGACGCTGGGCAGGCACCCCAGCCCGTTCCCGCCGTCGAACTCTAAACCCTTCCTCTCCACTTCGCCCTCTGACGAAAGGAACTCCGGCATGACCACCAGCGCCTTCGCGGATTCCCAGCACCCCATCTCCTGGCCGGCCGGCTTCACCGCCGCAGCGTCCTTCACCTTCGATGTCGACGCCGAATCCTGCGTCATCGCGCACGAGCCCACCAGCACCCGGCGCATGTCGCTCATGAGCCACCAGTCGTACGGGCCCAAGGTGGCGGTGCCGCGGCTGCTGCAGATCCTGGCGCGGCAGGAGGTCCGCGGGACGTTCTTCATCCCCGGGTTCACCGCCGAGAGCTACCCCGACGTGGTGCGGCAGATCGTCGACGGCGGCCACGAGATTGCGCACCACGGCTACCTGCACGAGCCGATGCAGGGGATCGACGCTTTGACGGAGGCTTCGTATCTGGACCGGGGGCTTGAGGCGCTGGAGAAGGTCGCCGGGATCCGGCCCGTGGGTTACCGGGCGCCGTGGTGGGAACTGAACTGGCACACGCCGGCGCTGCTGGCGGACCGCGGCTTCCTCTACGACTCCAGCCTGCTCGACGGCGATGCGCCGTACCGGATGTCGGTCTCGCAGGATGGTGCTTCGGACTCCCGCGACATCGTGGAGATCCCCGTGGACTGGACGCTGGACGACTGGGAGCAGTACGCGTTCTACCCCGGTGTGACGGGCAGCGGCGTGATCGAGAGCCCGGCCAAGGTGCTGGAGATGTGGACGCTTGAGGCCGAGGCCCACCATTCGCAGGGGAGCTGCTTCGTGCTCACCAACCACCCGTTCATCTCGGGCCGGCCATCGAAAGCGGTGGCGCTGGAGCGGCTGATCGAGCGGGTCAAGGGCCTGGACGGCATGTGGGTGACGACGCTGGAGCAGATTGCGGAGCACACCAAGGCGACTGTTGCCGAGGTCCACACCCACGCGCGGATCGATGTGCCCGTGTACCCCGGAGCCGGCGCCCGCTTCAAGCCCGGACAGCTGCAGGTGCCCGCGCTCAGCTAGCGCGGCGGCGTCGCCGAAGCGCGAACGGACACTTGAGGCCCTTCCCAAGGGCCCCAAGTGTCCGTTCGCGCTTCCTGCGTTTCCGCACGCGTCGCCTCGGCACGGGAGCGGGCCGAACTGCAATGATCAGTCCATGAGCAGAGTGGATGGCACAGGACACCAGGCAGCGCACTTCGACAGGCCGGCGCACCATTCGCGGCTCAGGTTGCTGGTGATGGCCGTCGTCGGACTGGCAACGGCCGTGGCGGTGGGGCTCCTGCAGTCCTGGACCTATGCGCCGGCCATGGGGTGGGCGGCGGCGTCGACCACCTATCTGGTCTGGGTGTGGGCGGTCATCGGGCGCCTGCCGGCGGGGGCCACGGCGGCGCACGCGCGGCGTGATGATCCCGGCCGGGCGGCATCCGACGCCCTGGTGCTGGCCGCTACCGTAGCCAGTTTCGGTGGCGTGGCCATGATCCTCCTGGACGCCTCCAACAGTGAAGGCGGTGCCAAATCCGCCATCATCGCGCTCGGGCTGGGGACCTCAATGTTGTCCTGGTTCCTGGTGCACACGCTCTACACCCTGCGCTATGCCTCCATCTACTACCGCGACAAGACCGGCGTCGATTTCAACCAGGACAAGCCGCCGCGCTACACGGACTTCGCATATCTGGCCTTCACCGTGGGCATGGCCTACCAGGTTTCTGACACGAACCTCAAGACCGACGCCATGCGCGGCACGGTGCTCCGCCACGGGCTGCTGTCCTACCTGCTGGGCGCGATCGTGCTGGCCACCACCATCAACCTGGTCTCCGGTTTGGTCGCCTGAGGGATGCCTCGCCTCGACACGTGGCCGAGATAGGGCCCCAAGTGTACGTTCGCGCTTCCTGGGGTGGCGTGCATACGTCCCGACCGATCAGCATCGCCCCTAATGCCCGGCCTTCACCGTGAGCACCTTCAGGGCGGCGGCGTTGACTGCTGCAGCGAATGCGGGACTGCGCTGCGCGAGCTGCAGCACTGCGGTGTACATGGTGGGAATGGCTCGGGGGTTAGCGCACAGCAGCATGGTTCCGCCGGCGCTGATGAAGTTCGTGGCCCGCGTGCCTACAGCCCACGGAGCCAGTTGCGCCGCATTGCAGAGGTCATCAGAGAGGACGACGCCGGTGAAGTGCAGGTCGGTGCGCAGCATCGTCCGCATGATCACCGGGGAGAACGGGGCGATGTGGCCGGCGTCGATGCGCGTGTAATAGGCGCTTGAGACCATGACCCACCGGGTGCCCGCCTGGATCGCTGTCCGGAACGGCAGCAGGTACGGGTCGCTGCGTGTGGTGGCCGTGTCCTTGACGTTTCGGCTGGTGTCGGTGTTCAGCGTGACGCGGCCCAGGCCGGGGAAGTGCTTGATGACCGGCGCGATGCCCGCCTGACGCATGCCGGCCGCGAAGGCGCCGCCGTGCGCTGAGACTGCCTGCGGAGTGAACCCGTATTCGCGGGCAAAGAAACCGATGGGTGCGTTCCGCGGGGCGAACTGTCGGCTCGGCACTGTGTCCATAACGGGCGCCAGGTTCATGGTGAGCCCGGCCGAGCGGAGCTGGCTTCCCCAGACGCGCGCATTGGCCTGGAGCGCGGCCGTCGTCTGTGCTCCCTGGGCCAGCGCTGTGGGGATCGCCGAGAAGCCGGGACCGCTGAGGACCTGGACGAAGCCGCCCTCCTGATCGGTCGCCACGGCGAGGCGGATCCCGCCGGTGGTGGCCGCCGACACGGTGGCAGTCATCCGGCGAACGACAGCGGCCGTCGCGGCGGTGCCCGCCCGGCTGCGCCCCGCAAGATACACATTGCCCACGTGGAACCTGGTGAGGCCGGACATGGTGTTGGCGTCCGCTCCGGTGGCCGCTGCTGCCACCATGAAGAGCTGGCCGACCCGCTGCGCCAGTGTGAGCCGGGCGAGCTGCTGGGCCGGAGTCGGTGGTGCCGCCGCCTTCACCGCCGCCACACGGTGGACGACGGCGTGCCGGCCTGTCCGGGGGACTGCTGCGCGAAGGCTTATCGGCGGCTGGGTTGCTGCGGACGGGTTCATCGCGGGCAGGACTGTCGCATGAAGTGGCTCGGCCGTTGTCGCAGACAGCGACCGGCTTGTGGACCGAGACTGGGGCGGGCCGACCGCTGCAGACAGCGCGAGCAAAAGCGCGGCTCCCAGGACTGCCAATCTACTCAGATGACGCATGTTCACACGGCTTCGCGGGGGCACTCATATATCAATGAGAGTACGCCGATTTCCACCGCCGCACGGCAAAGGTCAGACGCCCGGAGACGCGCGTGGTTGGACACCAGCGGGCGCGTGGTTTTGCCAAAAGTGGCCGGCTGGAAGCACTGCGGGCGGCCCTTTTTGGTAATGCGGCGGCCAAGGCGCAGGCGAAGGCGGCCGGTTTAGGCTAAACGGCGTCCGTCAGCCGGCCGGCTTCGCCTTGAGCTTGGCGTACACCACGTAGTTGTCGTTGAAGAGGCCGGTGGCGGGGTCGTAGCCGTCGCAGGTGATGAGCCGCAGTTCGGGGCCCTTGGTGTTGCCGTAGACCTCGAACGTGGGGAAGTTGTCTTTGCTGTACGCCGCGCCCCTCGTCACCGTGAAGACGACGGTGCTACGGTCAGCACGGCCCACAGTGATCTCGGCGCCGGGCTTGAGACCCCGGAGGTTGGCGAAGACACCCGGTCCGCCGCCGGTGGCGTTGACATGGCCCAGCATCACGGCCGGTCCCGTTTCGCCAGGCGACGGCGACCCCGAGTACCACCCTGCAGGCGCGCCCGGCCCGTCCGGCGGCACCTCCAGCGACCCGTTCTGCCGCAGAGCCAGCTTCACCAGCGGGGACTGCACGCCAATGCTCGGAACCGTAACGGACACAGGAGCGGCGGCGGGTACCGGCCGGGCACGGGACGGAACCTTCACAGCGGGGGCGGGAGCCGCCGTCGTACTTTTCGCCGGTGAGGGGGAGGGGGACGCCGGAACTGCGGGGGACTCAGCCGCCGACGGCATGCTCGCCGTGGGTGCCGAGGACGGTGCCGCCGTTCCGCATCCGCTCAGGACAATCGCGAAGAAAAACAGGGCAGCCGCCGCGTAAGTCCGAGGGCGGCGCGCGCGAGACAGGGCGCTAGCGGAGTCCATGCTCAGTGGTGTTCTTTCCAGCAGGCCAGGATGGTGGTGGCCACCTGGTAAGCGAAGTCCGTGCGCGCCACCTTCTGGGGCCCTACGTCGGAGGGCAGCCCGGTGGCGTCGACGTGCAGGGTGCTGCTGTCTTTCAGGAAGACCACCGACCCGCCAGGGGTCTGGGCGGCCGGGAAGCCAAGGTTGGCCAGGCCCTTGATCGGTGTCGCCTGGAGCTTGCCCTGGAGGGTGTCGAAGTATTGCCGTGCTGCCGCGGGGTCGGGGGATTCCTTCACCGAGATCACGAGCGGGCCGCCAGCCAGGTGGTAGGTGCAGGTGTAGGTGGCATCCGCCCAGGCGTCGGCGGTGTGCGGTGCCTCCTTCAGGGCCAGGATTGAGGCAACGTCGTCCTTGGTTTCCTGGGCGCAGATCATCCTGGAGGCTTCGGACGGACCGGTCGCCTGCGTCGCTGAGTGCTGGTCACCGGAGTGCGGGGCGGCGGCGCTCGCCGACGCCGGCAGGTCCGACGCCGGTACGTCCGACGGCGGTGCTGCCGCCGGCGCCGTTGTTGCGGTTGCCGCTGCTGACTCGACAGGATTGGTGCTTCCCGCTGCTGCTGCGCAGCCTGACAGCAGCAACGACGCTACGGCCAAAGACGCCACCGTGTGGGTGCGGGCGTTGGGTGCTTTGTTCATTCTCGCGTCCTCTGTCCTGGTGCGTCGTTCGTGGCGGGCACAAGTTCGGCGGCCGCTCGGCGTGACTGAAGCGGCGGTCCGGGGATTGGGCAGGATTCCGGCGGCCGCGGGCGCACCCCCATACGCGTCCGCGGCGGCCGGAACCGGTGCGCAGAAACCTAGGCAGCCCGGCGTCGGCGGACGATGTAGGTTCCGCCAGCAGCGGCAGCCAGGACAAGGCCGCCGCCCAAGGCCAGCACCCCGGCGTCGTTATTCTGCGGAGCTTGCTGCGGAGTCTGCGCAACGCCGGTGTCAGCGCCGCCCACCGGCATGTTCATCTGCCCGACGGCGAGGGTGCCGCAGAGGGCCGGTGACGTGGCCGCCAGCGGGAGGCTGGGCACGAGATCGCTCTTGGCGGCCTGGCCGGCGGCACTCAGGGTTGCCGGATCCAGCCCGTGGACAACGACAACCGCGGTCCCGTTGGCCAGCGCCGCCTTGGTCTCGGCGTTGAGCGGGAAGCTGCGGTCGATCGTGTAGGCGCCGCCCTGGCCGGCGACCTTGAGGTCAAGTCCGGCCGCCGGGCTGGTGTCCCCGCTGGTCGAGAGCGTGGTGCCGATCTTGCCGTAGGCCGGAGCGCCCTCGGTGGTGGAGATGACGCCGTCGCCATTCGCGTCGGCTGCGGGGGCGGGGCACTGGCCCTTGGCCCCGACGTGGATGTGCTGCACATGCGGGTACGGCGCGTTGTTGAACGTCTGGGCGAGGCCGGAGACGTTGAGGACCACGTGGGCCTCGTTGCCGGTGACGTGCAGGGTGACGGTGCCTGACGCAGAGCTGCCGTTCAGCTGGCCGAGCGTTGCCTGGTAGGTCTGGTCGCCGTCGGCGGCCATGGCCGGTGCGCCGGTCAGGGCAAGCGCGCCGAGAGCGAGCGTGGGGACGGCCAAAAATCGCAAAGTCTTATTCATCGGAAGCGTTCTCCTCATGCGAGTGGTGGTGGATCTCCCGTGGAAGGGACACAGGCAGTTCGGAGCAGCGCCGGGGCCGGATGGGTGAAAAAGTGAGGTGGCTTACTTTTTCTGGTTGAATCGCGCGTTTGTCGAGTCGCGCGCCACACGGCCAGCCCGCCGGGCAGAGAAACGCCGCCCTGCGGTGTTGGGGGCCATCGCAGGACGGCATGGATCCACGGTACTTCGCCGCGCGAAGCCGCAACAGCGGTTCCCCGGCCGGAGGCGGAAATCTTAACGTTTTTTTAACGGCTCTTCGCGTTCGAAAGGCAGGAGCGTGCGAAGACGCGGCGAGGCCCTGTCCGCTCTTACCGGACAGGGCCTCGAGCTCTAATGCGGGACCTTAATGCCTCCTGAAGGCGTCCTTGATCTTTTCGCCGGCCTGCTTGAGGTCGGCCCTCATATGGCGTGCCCTGCCTTCGGACCGGAGCCGTTCGTTTCCGGTCGCGCGGCCGGCTGCTTCCTTGCTTCTGCCGTGGAGTTTTTCGGCGGCGTTGTGGATCTTGTCACCCAAACCCATCGTGACCTCCTGTTCGGGAAAGCCGGGGCGGCCTGCTGCCGCGGCGGCCACTTTTAGTCTATCCACGGCGGCCCGGTGCGGCCATGCCCACTTTGCGCGCCACGGCGCGGGTACGTGCCAGCGCCGTCACGCCCGCGGCGAGCCCGATCAGTCCTGCGGCCAGACCGACCCATCCCGCCGTTTCGCCACCGGAGGAGGACGTCGACGAGGCCGGCGCAACTGCCGAAGCCTGCGTGGCCGCCGGGGTCGCCTCCGCGTGCGCGCCCTCGCTTTCGGCAGCGGTGGTGACGAAGGCCGGTGCCGGATGGGACTCTTCAGCTTCCGAGGCTGGCGCGGAGGCGGACGCTGACGCGTGGTGGTGCTCCGCCTCCGCGGCGTCGGCCCAGTTGACGGTGGTCCCGTCCGTGTAGCCCTGCGCCGCGGGCAGGGTCACCGTGGTGCCTGCTGCGGGGAGCCGGCCGACGGACAGGGTGAACGTCTGGAACTGGTGCTGCCCGATCTGGTGCGCGGCGTCAGCCGTCCAGACCACGCTGGTGGGCGCCTTGGTCACGGTGGCCCCGGCCACCTCGACCGGCTTGGGCAGCGTGGCGGTGATGATCTGGGCCTTCCATCCCTCGATGGGCAGGACCGAGACGGAGGTCAGCGGCGTGTCGGTGGGGAGCTTCACTTCGAGCCGGTTGGTCTTGGCGGTATCGGACTCGTTGGGGACGCTGAACGTGAGCTTGGTGAAGCCGCCCTCCGAGGTGGCGGAGGGGTCGACTGTGACGTGGGCGGAAGCTGCGGCCGCGCCGGCGGCCAGGAATCCGGCCGCCAAGGTGGCGGCTGCGGTGCTCTTGAGGGTACGGCGAAGGGAGGTATTCATGGCAGGAGTGCCTTTCACAAGTATTTGGGGTCAGGAAAAGCAGGCCGGGAGGCCTGTCCGGAAAGCGGAAGAACCGCCGTCGGAAGCTCCTGCCAATTGTGAAAGGAACTGTCTCTACGCGGCGGCTGCGAGCAGCGGAGGGCCGCGGCGGGATGGCAGGCGCAGCGAGTGGTGCCTGGGCGGAAGAACCGCGGCAGCCGCGCATGTGAAGGGGGCACGGACGGGAACGACGACGGACGGTTCGGGGTCCCGGAACAGCGGGCTCAGCCAGTCGGCCAGTGCCGCGAGGGCCCGCTCGCCGTGGGCAAGCACCAGCGCCGTGGCCAGTGTGGCGACGGCGTGGGCAGCGAACATGACACCATCAGGTGCAGCCCCGTGCGCCGGTGCGGACATCATCAGCGCCTCGTGGTTCAGCGGCGCAGGCATGTGTCCGGCGTGCCCGGACAACGTGGCCGTGGAAACCGCCGTCGACGTTCCTGCAGACATGGCGTCGAACGCCCAGTGAAGCCAGGCCTGCCCGCCGCCCACCAGCCCGATCAGAACCGGCAGCGACAGTTTGAACCGGGTGAGGGCCGCGACCGGAACCATGGTCACGGCGCACAGGGCCGCGAGGATTGTCGGCTCGGGCAGTTGGCCTCCGCCGGCGAGGTGCCCGCCGGCGGCCAGGCCCAGGACGATGGACCCGATCAGCCCGGAGCGGAACAGGCGGAACGAAGCATGCGGCTTCACGGGCTGTCCTTTCTCCTGGGCGTCGACGTTGGCGTCAGCAGCGGATTGCAGTTTACAAGCCAAGGCATGACGCAGGCCACACTCTGGGGCGTTCATGACGCATCCAGCAAGGTCAGCGACTTGAGTGCCACCAGAGCACCGACGGCCAAACGGCCGACGGCGATGGGCAGCGCACAGAGGGGCTTCAGCGCACAGAAATGGTGCAGCACGCGAAATTTCATTGCCGCCCCTTTTCGAACAAGGCTCCGGTGGGTTCATTCCGACACTAGATAGAGCGGCGTGGAAAAACCTTGGACGGGCCGTTCCGGTTCGACTCCAAGGGTCGGCCCGGATGGGTGGGGCGGCCTGCCCGGTAACGCGACAGGGCCGCTGCAAACCCACACGGAGTCGCAGCGGCCCTGCCCTTCGTAACTGACGACGAAGGTCAGTTGACTCGAGCGGTCAGCTCACCTGAGTCGTGGCTGTCCAGACTCTCACCTCCGCCGTGTAGCCGGCTTTTGATCCCGTGACGGTTACCGTGAATGTCTTGCCCAGGTCTGCTGGCAGCAGCGAGAAGGTGCTCGCCGTGGCACCCGGGATCGGAGCGCCATTTGCGTACCACTGGTATTTGAGCGCAACTGGCGCGGGTCCCCACGTCCCCGGCACAACGGTTAGGACCGAACCCACCGTTAGCGTGCCCGTGACGGTGGGGTCCGGTGCTGTCAGCACCCCGACAGCCACCTTGACCGACACCGCGCTGGTCTTGGCGACCGTGGTGAAGCCGGCCTTGGAGCCAGTAACCGTCACCGTGAGGATTTTGCCCAGCACCGCGGTGGTCGGCGTATAGGTGCTGGCCGTGGCACCAGTGATGGCTACGCCGCTCGCCTTCCATTGGTACTTCAGGTTGACCGGAGCCGGACCCCACGTGCCCGTTGCCGTCAGGACTGACCCCACTCTGACCGTGCCGCTGATCAGGGGAACCGGTGCCGTCAGAGTCCCGACGGCGGCCTTAGCGGTGAGTGCCGACGTCCTGGCCGCCGTCGCATAGCCAGCCTTGGATCCCGTCACCGTGACGCTGATGGTCTTGCCGATGACGGCTGCGGACGGCTTGTAGGTGCCGGCTGTGGCGCCGGTAATGGCGATGCCGTTCGCCTTCCACTGGTACTTCAGGGTGACCGGAGCCGGCCCCCAGGTTCCCGGCACTGCGGTCAGGGTGTAGCCCACCTTGGCGGTGCCCGTAATCCTGGGAACCGGAGCGGCGAGGGTGCCGACGGCGACCCTTGCCGTGAGTGCCGATGTCTTGGCCGCGGTGTTATAGCCGGCCTTGCTGCCGGTGACCGTGACGCTGATGGTTTTCCCGACCACTGCCGCCGACGGCTTGTACGTGCCGGAAGCGGCCCCGGCGATGGCGACGCCGTTGGCCTTCCACTGGTACTTCAGGGTGACCGTTGCAGGTCCCCAGGCTCCCGGTACGGCGGTCAGCGTGTAGCCCACCTTGGCAGTTCCGGTGATCTTGGGAGACGGTGCCGTCAGGACCGGGTTGAGGGCCATGACCGTGCCCGTGGCGGCCGAGATCTTGGTCGCCGTGGTGTATCCGGTCTTGCTGCCTGTCACGCTGAAGGTCAGCGTCTTGCCCACCTGTGCGCTCGTCAGCTTGAAGGTGGTGGCGGTGGCGCCCGTGATGGCCGCCCCGTTGGCCTTCCACTGGTACTTGAGGGCAACGGGCGATGGTCCCCACGTGCCGGGGATGGCAGTGAGCGTGGACCCCACCCTGGCTGTTCCCTTGACCACCGGCGTGGGTGCGGTCAGTGTCTGAACGACTGCAGCATAGGAGAGGTCGTGAGTCGTAGAGTTGCCCCTGACGACGCTGACCTTCGTTGCTGTCGCTTCGGTGCCCACGTTGCCCGAGTAGAGGTCGCCGCGCCCTGACAAGGCACCGTGCACCTTGATGACGTAGTTGCCAGTGCTAAGGCCCGACAGTGTGTACTGTCCGGTGGCATTGGTGCCCGCGGTGCGGGTAACCAGCGAGCCGTCCGGCGTGTAGGCCTGAATCATGGCATTGACGACCGGCTTGCCGGCCTTGTCCAGCACGACGCCAGTCACAGAACCGCCCGCCGTGAGGACGGCGTTGATGTTCTGCACTTTCTGCCCTGCGGTTAGCGGGATGGGCTGGGCCTGCCCGGCCCCGGCGGATTCGGGCTGGTTCTGGTAGTACTGGGCCTCGTCCTGCGTGAACCCGCTGGAGCGGTTGAACGCAACCTTGTAGGAACCCGCGGCCAGGCCGACCACGCTGTAGTTGCCAGCCTCATCCGAATAGCCGTTCTTGACCAGCTTGCCCGCTGAGTCCAGCACGCTCAGCAGGTGGCCGGGCTGGGCACTGGCCCCGGAGATGTTCCCGCTGATGGTGGCGCCGGTGACAACCGCCATGTCCGCGCCGGTGACAGCCTGCCCCGCGGTCACCGCTACAGACTTGGCGGTGACCGCTGTTGAACCTCCGTACCAGAGGTCCTCCGCGCCGCTCTGGCCGCCGAGGAAACGCAGCTTGTAGGAACCCGTTTCCAGTCCGACGATGCTGTAGGTACCGTCGGTATTCACATAACCGTAGACGGCCGAGTCATCGATGGTTCCGGTCTTCGTGGCCACCATTTGTGATGCGTTCAGCCGCGTCCCCGCCGGAGCGGTGATCTTGCCACTGATCTCACCGCCCCTTAGGAGAGTGGCGTTGATGCCGGTAAGGGCCTGGCCGTCTGTCACCGTGACCGGGGTAGCCGTGGCCAGGGAAATGGCGTTGGTGTACCACCGGGCCAGCAGCCCAGAGCTGCTGTAGCCTCCGAACAGGAGTTTGTAGCTGCCTGCGGGGACGCCGCGCAGCGCATACGTTCCATCGCTGTTCAGCTGGACAGAACTAACCGATGCGCCATCTGCTGCTTTGTAGAGGCCCACATTAACGTTGTAGGCGTTCACCCCGGCAGGCAGTGTGACCTTGCCGCTGATCGTGGCCCCCTTGGCCAGGGTTGCGTCCACCGCTGTCTTGTCCTGGCCGGCCGTAAGGACAATGGGCGTGGCAGCAGCTTCGGTCTGCACGTTGTTGTACCACTCATCCAGTGCCCCGGAGTTGTAGTTGGTGAAATGGATCTTGTAGCTGCCGGCCGCCAGGCCCTTCACCTTGTACGTACCGTCCGCGTTCAGGCTCGCGTGCGTGCCATAAGGGCTGCCTTCACCGCTGGCAGACACCGACACGCCGGACAGGGTTACCCCGGCCGGGACGGTCACTTTGCCGCTGATGCTTGCACCCTTAACCAGAGCGGCGTCGATGCCGGTAACGTCCTGACCGGCTGCGACCGGCAGCACGGTGGCCGTTTCCCGGGATGTTGCGTTCGCATGCCATTGGTCAAGGGCCCCCGAGCTGTACCCGGAGAACAAGAGAACATAGTTGCCCTGCGGGAGCCCGCTGAGCCTGTAGCTGCCGTCGGCCTGCACGCTGGTGTAAAGGGGATAGAACAGGCTGTTCGTGGAGCTGTAGGCATTGACGGAGACCGCGGAGAGGTCCACGCCCGCGGGCGCGGTTACCTTGCCGCTGATGGTCGCACCTTTTACGAGTGCGGTGTCTCCCAGTGCAAGCTCCTGGCTGTTGCTGAGATCAACGACGGCGGCGGCAGACGCTGCGGTCGCGCCCCCGTACCACTGCTCCAGGGCCCCGGAACTGCCCGTGCTGAACTGGATTTTGTATGATCCGGCGGTGAGGCCGCCGAACTGGTAAGAGCCGTCCGCGCTGACCCTGGCAGATTGCACGTAGGCGAGGTCGTCGGCCTGATACAGGTACGCCCACACGCCGCCGAGGTTCACTCCCACGGATGAAGTGACCCTGCCGTTGATGGATGCGCCCTTCACCAGTGAAGCGTTGACACTGGCGTGCTCCTGGCCGGCTGCTACGGCCACCGGAGTTGCGTCCACAAAAGATGCTGCGCCGTCGAACCAGTTTTCCAGTAGGCCGCTGTTGGTCCCCAGAAACTGCACTTTGTAGCTTCCGGTATTGAGCCCATTCACCTTGTAGGTGCCGTCGGCATTGACCGAGGACGATCCGACGTAGTTCGGATTCGGTCCAGCCGCGTCGTAGACACTGGCCTGGACTGAGGAGAGGTCGACTCCGGCTGGCGCAGTGATTTGTCCGCTGATGGAACCGCCTGTGACCAGGGTTGCGCCGATTCCCGTTCTGTCCTGACCTGCTGCCAGGACAACGGGCGTCGCGGCAGCGAACGATGCGGCGCCCGGGTACCACTGCTGGAGGAGGCCGCTGTTGTAGTAGGAAGCAAACTGAACCTTGTAGCTGCCCGGGGGAAGCCCGCGGAGGTTGTACACACCGTTTTGGTCGGGGTTTGCGCTGCCCCTGGTGAGGCCGTTGTCGTCCATGGCCTCAACCGACACGGAGCTAGGATCAAAACCTGCCGGAACCGTAACGGTGCCGCTGATGGAAGCGCCGCGGACAAGGGTTGCATTGATGCCGGCCAGGTCCTGCCCGGCCGTAAGTGTAACCGGCGTAGCGGTGTCGAAGGAGGTCGCTGCCGCATGCCATTGGGTCACAGCGCCGGAGTTCCCACCGACAAACTGGACCTTGTAGCTACCGGCTGGCAGGCCGCGGACAGAGTAAGTCCCATCCGGGTTGACCGACGCAAAAGCGGAGTACCACTCATTGCCTGTGCTTTGGACAGAAACGCCAAGAGAGTTGAGGTCAATGCCGGCCGGGACAGTGATTCGGCCGCTGATGGTTGCCCCCTTGACCAGGCTCGCGGTGATTCCGGTGAGGTTCTGGCCTGCCCCGAGCGTTACGGGCGTAGCAGTATCGAAGGAGGAAGCCCCTGAGTACCACTCAGCGATGGCGCCCGACTCGGAACCCTCGAAGTACAGCTTGTATGCACCCGCCGGCAAGCCGCTGACGGTGTATGTGCCGTCCCCGTTGACCTGGCTGGAACCGGCGTACGTATTCGCGTCGGCGGTGTACACGTACACCTGCGTCGCGGCGAGGGTGACGCCTGCCGGCGCCGTCACGGTTCCGCTGATCGAGGCGTCGGACAAGTCCACCGCGTTGGCCGGGGCCAATCCTGTGACTACCAGCGCCGAAAGTACCGACAATAATAATGCGATCCTTAAACGGAATCGCCCGCTCCTTACGAGCATTTTTGTCCCCCCCATGGGTCAGTAAACGGCGCGGCCGTACTTTAAATTGTCAAAGAACGCCTCAGTCTAACCATGAAATATGGTTTGTCCAACGATTGTGTAATGTTCCGGATTTCTTTATTGCACACCTCAAGCCAGTGGAAAAGGGGCCCGCATCCGGCCGCTATTGTGAGGGATGAACCGTTTCGGGGGAAAGGCTGCAGATCACGCATGAAACGAGCACTCACGCGCCTTCCCGGTGTCTGCATCATCCTGATGGCCGCATCCATCCTTGCTTTCCAGCCCGGCGGACTTTTCCGGTTTGTATGGATCAAGCTCGTCGTGGTGCTCCTGGCAGTTCTCGCGGGCCTGCTGTCGCCGGTTGGTGCCCGCCTCCCGCCGGCAGTGAAAGCCGTGCTGGCCGCGTGCGTGCTGTGGATCGCCGTCGCCATGACGCTCTCTGACACGCCACTTGCGAGTCTGGTTGGCCGGTGGCCCCGCTATGAGGGCCTGCTGATGGTCGTCGCGTACGTCGCGTCTTTCGCCGTCGGGGCGAAGATTCTGGGAGGTTCCGGCGGTAGCCGGCGGCGCGCCCTGCTCAGCCTGTCCCTTGCCGCTGCGGGCATCGCCTTGTTCGTCATTGCGGCGCTGGAAAGCGCTGGTCTTCGCCCTCTGGGAGGCGAAGCAGACGTACGGCCGGGAGCGACGCTTGGCAACGCAACCGACCAGGGCCTGGTCGGCGTCGTGATTGCCGGCGTCCTTGCCGCTCAAGTGGGCCTGGACAAGAACTGGCAGACTTGGTTCTGCCGTGCAGGTCTGCTGGCCGGCGCCGGCGTAGCTGTTCTTTCCGGGTCCCGGGCGGCGATGGCCGCGCTGCTGATCGTTGCCCTATTCAGTGCCTTTGCATGGATGAATGCCCGGTCCTGGACTTCCCTAAAGATGGCAGCAGGAGCCGCACTCGCCGTGGCGGGTATCGCCGTCGCCGTGATGCTGGTGCCATCCGCCCGGGACCGCCTGCTGTCTGCCGGGACAGTCGATGGCCGATGGCTGCTGTGGGACCGGAGTCTCGGGCTTGTCGCAGACCATCCCGCCACGGGCGTGGGTCCGAGCGGATTCGTGGATGCCCTTCCGGTGTACCTGAACCGGGAATGGGCGCGGACTGTCGGCGACAGCTTTCCTGCGGACTCGCCCCATAATTGGCCGTTGCAGGCGCTGGCCGCAGGTGGGTTTCCTCTGCTGGTACTCGTTCTCGCTCTGATCGCAGCGTCTGCGGTGGCTGTGGTCCGCCGGTTACGGGAGACGGAGCCGGCGGCCGACCGTAGATACCTCGCCGTGGTGCTGGTGACCGTTGCCGCGTACGCGCTTGCCCTGCTGACACACTTCACCTCGATCGGCACTACGGGCTTGGTGGCCTTCCTTTGCGGGGGACTGGTGGGGTCCGACGGCGGGAAGCCTGCCCGAGTCCGGAACCGGTTCATCACGGCCTTTGCTTCCGGGGCGCTGCGTGTAGTTCCGCGGCTGACGGGCGTGCTCCTGGTCCTCGGGGCGCTGGCCGTTGCCGTTCCCGCTGCGACTGCGGAATGGCCCATGCGGGCCGGCGCCCGGGCAGCTGCGGCAGGGAACAATGCCGAGGCCGGGCAGGCGTTTCATCAGGCCCGGCAGCTTCGGCCGTGGGACAGCGACACGGCACTCCTTGCAGCCCAGGCCTTCGCCGGCCCGGCGTCAGCGGGCGACCAGGATGCGGCCCGCCAAGCTGTCGAGTGGGGAAGGCTCGCCCGGGAACGGACGCCCGGCTCGCAGGAAGCAGGCACGGCCCTGGCGGTTGGCTACCTTTACAGCGGCGACGTTCCTGCGGCCAAAGACCTGCTTGACTCGCTGGTTGCTGAGTCCCCCTATTCCACGGCGCTTTATGTCCATCGGGGTGTGGCCCAGTTCGGCATGGGAGACTCCGTGGAGGCCATCACAGACCTGGAGCATGCGGCCTCGCTGGACCCTTCACTGGATACCCCGTGGCGGGTCTTGGCCAACATTCACCAGCGCCTCGGTAACGTGCAGGAGGCCGCGACGGCCAGTCAACGGGCCGATTCCCTGGCAGGGAAATAGGCGCCGCTTTCCTGTGCGCGGACGTGCCGGTTGTTTGAAAAGGGTAGAAACTTCTCGATGGCATTCCTGAATATTGTGTTCCGGCGATTGCTTAAGCCAAGAATTCCGCAGGAAAAGATCAAGATTTACGCAGTTTTTGGGGAGTTCGGCCTAATCTCAATGTCATCCATGCTATTTGGCAGCCAATATTCCGCAGCCGAATTTCATGCCACTCGCATTACGAGGTGCGCTCGCAGACGCAGCCGGTAACAGCGCAGACACAAAGTGATCCCATGCCCGAAACGTCCCAGAAAACATCGTGGTGCAGTCTGGTCCCATCAACATTCCGATGGAGGGAGACCGGCTGTGAACGAAGATGTGACGCGTGAAGTGCAGTCCAGCGCCGAGTTGGCAATAGGTGACCAGGTTGAGGCCTGGCACCGCGGACGGCTGGCGCACCAGGGGACCGTGACCAGTACCATCCAGGACATCGATCTGTTCTGGATCATCGACGCGCGGACTGGCACCCGCCGGCTGCTGGACCTTGAGCAGCTCAGCGTGCGGCGGGTGCCGGCCGGAAAGTCCGCATCCGCCGTCGGGCATTCCACAGGTGCCGGGCATTCCCCGGGCGCGGGGAAGCTGAAGTCCGACGGCGGGAAGCCGGCTAACGCCGTCGGCGCGCCTGCCGCCCGGCGGCGGAGGCCGGTCAGAAGCCTCAGCCAGGTGGTCTTCATCGAGGCGCCGGCCACACGGTAAGCGGCCCGCGGTAGCCGGCCAAGACAGGTAGCGGCTGCAGCGTGGCCCGGGCAGGCCTCGTCAGAACCTATGGCATGTTGCTGAACCGCTCCGCCTGGGTCTTGCTGCCCTGCACGATGATCTGGTCGTCGTCGTACAGGACGGTCTGCGCGGTGGTGTGGCCCCAGATGCCGCCGGGACGCTTGACCGCCACGATGGTGATGCCGTACTTGTCGCGCAGGCCCAGCACGCCGAGCGGGCGGTCGCGGGCCTCAGTGGGCGGGCTGGTGCGGATCATCACGAAGTCGTCCTCGAACTCGACGTAGTCCAGCAGCGAGCCGCGGACCAGGTGGGCCACGCGCTTGCCCATGTCGTGCTCGGGGCGGATCACGTGGTCCACGCCGAGCTGGTTGAGGATCTCGGCGTGCGGTTCGCTGATGGCCTTCGCCCAGATCTGCGGCTTCTTGAACATGAGCAGGCGCGACGTGGTCAGGATGCTCGCCTCGATGTCGCTGCCGATGCCCACCACGGCGCGGTCGAACTCGTGGACGGAGAGCTGGCGCAGCACCTCCTCCTTGGTGGAATCGGCCCGGACCACGTGGGTGAGGCGGCCGTTGTAGGACTGGACGGTGTCCTCATTCGAGTCGATGCCCAGCACCTCGGTGCCCTGCGCCTCAAGCTCCAGCGCCAGCGATCCGCCGAAGCGGCCCAGCCCGATGACCACAACTGTGCCGGCCTGCGCCCCGGACTCGGCGGAACGGGAGAAGAGGTTCTTAGCCAATGAGGGGCCTTTCCTTCGGGTATTCGTAGAGAAGCGGGCGTTCGCGGAGCGCCAGCGCGGCGCCCAGCGTCACCGGCCCGAGGCGGCCGATGAACATGAGCAGGATCAGCACCACCTGCCCTGCCGGCGGCATGGCGGCCGTGATGCCGGTGGACAGGCCCACCGTGGCGAACGCGGAGATCACCTCGAACAGGATGCGCTCCTGGCCGAAGTCGCTGATGATCATGAGGAACATCGTTGAGCCCACCACCAGCCCGATGGCCAGGAGAACCACGGTGATGGCCTGCCGGTGCACCGCCCGGGAGAGGCGTTTGCCGAAGATGTTCACGGCAGTGCCGCCCTGCAGCTCCGTCAGCAGGATGAAGAACAGGACGCTGAAGGTGGTGATCTTCAGGCCGCCCGCGGTGCCGGCCGGGCCGCCGCCGATGAACATCAGGATGTCCATGCCCAGCCAGGAGACCTCGTGCATCTGCCCGATATCGATGCTGTTGAACCCGGCCGTGCGGGTGATGACTGACTGGAAGAATCCGGCCAGGATGCGTTCGCCCGGTTTGAGCGCGCCGAGGGTGGCCGGGTTGGACCATTCGACGGCGGTGAGGAAGACGGTGCCTACGGTCAGGAGCACGGCCGTGCCCACCAGGACCAGCTTGGTGTTCATGCTCCAGTGGATGGGCCGCTGGTACTGCCGGCGCAGTTCGAACAGCACCGGGAAGCCGAGGCCGCCGATGATCACCGCGGCCGCGATGGGCAGGCAGATCCAGGGGTCGCCCGCGAAGCCAATGAGGTTGTCCGTGTGCAGGGCGAATCCGGCATTATTGAACGAGGACACCGAGTGGAAGATGCCGTGCCACAGCGCCCGCCCGGGTTCGTAGCCGTAGCCGGCCACCAGCCTGGCGGCCAGGATTCCCGCGAGCACCATCTCGACGGTGAGGCTGATGGCCAGCACGCCGAACAGCACGCGGCGGACGTCGCCGAAGCCGGTGCTCTTGATTTCCGCCGCCGCCGAGAGCCGTGAGCGCAGTCCCAGCCTCCGGGCCATGAGCACACCCAGCAGCGTGCCGAAGGACATGACCCCGAAGCCGCCGATCTGGATCAGGCTCATGATCACCACCTTGCCGAAGCCGCTCCAGTACACCGGAGTGTCCACGGTGACCAGCCCGGTGACGCACACCGAGGACGTGGACGTGAACAGGGCATCGAGGAAAGGGGCGCCGCCGGGGCTGTTCCGCGCGACGGGCAGCATAAGCAGGCCTGTTCCGACGGCGACGGCGGCCGCGAACCCGAGCACGATCACCTGCGCCGGGTGCTGGGGTGCAAAGACGTTGAGGATGCGCGGGAAGACTTTGGAGCCGCCGGACCAGAGCCCGCCGAAGCCGCGGTCGGCCCTCGTGCTGTCCGTCCTGGCCGACAGCCTCGCCGTTTTAGCCGCCGTTTTCGCCGCGAGCCTGGCCGTTTTGGCTGCCGGGCGGGGCGATCTGGCGTCAGGCGAGGACCGTTTGCCCTCCGGCAGGGGACCGTTGCCGGGAGGGCGGGCGTTCCTGCCCGCAGGCCGGGCCTTCGGGTCAGGAACGTCGCGCATACGCGTCACGCTACCACCGCGGAATTCCCCCGGGCCGGTGTGAAGGGCGAGGCGTTAAGAAAGCGTTAAGATCGCCCGTTTTGGCGCTTTTCGGATTCCGGCCGATGCTAGGCTCCCGTGGTCATCAGCAAACTGCCCATGTGAATCGAAGGACCCCGTGGCCACCTCAAGCACGCAAGGCCGTGTCCTGCCATGCTGACGCAAAGTGCCCCGTTGCTGTGGCTGATCCTCGGGATCGGCGTCACCGGCTACATGATCTACCGGCTCATCAGAGCAACGAAGTAGCCCCCGCCGTCGGACGCTCTCCCGCAGTCCGGCGGCGGGCAAGCCGCTCCCGGCCCGCCCTCCCGCCGCTGCCAGCGGCCCGGCGGCGGAACCTTCCCCGAAATCCAGAAAGACACTTCATGACCGCACCAGCCCAATACTCCGTTCCGGCCAGCGTGCCCAACCCAGAGCGGGAGAACGGCCCCGGCGGCGCGTTCACGCGGTGGCTGTTGGAGCACAAGGTGCACCAGCCCGTGGGGCCGGAGTCCGCCGAGGGCACCGGGCACCAGCAGAGCTGGTGGAAGGTCATGTGCCTGACCGGCGTGGACTACTTTTCTACGCTGTCCTACCTCCCCGGCATCGCCGCGCTCGCCGCCGGGGCGCTGTCGCCGCTGGCCACGCTGCTGATCGTGGCCCTGACACTGCTGGGCATGCTGCCGATGTACCGCTGGGTGGCGCAGGAGAGCCCGCACGGGCAGGGGTCCGTCGCCATGCTCGAGAACCTGCTCCCGTTCTGGCGCGGGAAGTTGTTCGTGCTGGTGCTGCTCGGGTTCGTGGCGACGTCATGGATCATCACCATCACGCTGTCCGCCGCCGACGCCACCGTGCACATGCTGGAGAACCCGTACCTGCCGCCGTTCCTTGAGGGCCAGGCGGTGCCCATCACCGTGGTGATGCTGCTGATCCTGGGCGGGGTGTTCCTGATGGGCTTTTCCGAAGCGGTGGCCGTGGCCATTCCGCTGGTGGCCGTCTTTCTGCTGCTGAACGCCGTCATCATCGGCACCGGAATTTACGACGCCGTCACCCAGCCGGGTGCCGTCGCCGCCTGGATGGCGCAACTCGGCTCCTTTGGCGGCGGCATTGGGAACATTGCCGGGCCTGCGATCCTGGCCTTCCCGCTGCTGGTGCTGGGCCTCTCCGGCTTCGAAACCGGCGTCAGCATGATGCCTCTGGTCAAGGCTTCCGGTGCGACGCCGGAGGAGATGCTGCGGAACCGGATCCGCAACACGCGCAAGCTCCTGACGACGGCGGCCGTGGTTATGAGTGTGTACCTGATCGGCAGCAGCTTCGTGACCACCGTGCTGATCCCGGCCGAGGCGTTCCAGGAGGGCGGCCCGGCGAACGGGCGTGCGCTGGCGTACCTGGCACACGAGCGGCTCGGCAACGGCTTCGGTTCCGTCTACGACATCAGCAGCATCCTGATCCTGTGGTTCGCCGGCGCCTCCGCAATGGCCGGGCTCATCAACATCGTGCCCCGCTACCTGCCCTCGTACGGCATGGCGCCCGACTGGTCCCGCGCGGTGCGGCCCGTGGTTCTCGTGTACACGGCCATCAGCATCCTCATCACCATCGGCTTCAAGGCAGACGTCAACGCCCAGGCCGGCGCCTACGCCACCGGGATCCTGTTCATGATGGTTTCCGGCGCGGTGGCCGTGAGCATTTCCGCCGCACGCAAGAAGAAGCGCGGGGCCGCCGTCGGCTTCACCGTGCTGACGCTGGTGCTGCTCTACGCCCTGGTGGAGAACGTGATCGAGAAACCGGACGGCCTGGCGATCTCCGGGTTCTTCATCCTGGGCATCGTGGTGGTTTCCCTGGTGTCCCGAGTCTCGCGCACCACCGAGCTGCGGGTGGACCGGATTGAGTTCGACGAGGCCGCACGCCGCTTCGTGACCGACACGATCGACTACGACGGGCGGATCAACATCATCGCCAACCGCCCGCAGGCCAGGGACGCCAAGGAGTACGCGGAGAAGGAGGCGGCGCAGCGGGAGAACAACCCGGTGCCCGGCACGGCCGATGTGATGTTCCTGGAGATCGACGTTACGGACCCGTCGGGCTTCAGCGACGTGCTCACGGTGCGCGGGGTGGAAGTGGACGGGCACCGCGTCCTTCGCGCGAACAGCCCGGCAGCGCCCAACGCCATCGCCGCGATCCTGCTCGCCCTGCAGGCCGCCACCGGAGTCAAGCCGCACGCGTACTTCGAGTGGGCCGAGGGCAACCCGCTGGCGCATCTCATGCGGTACCTGCTCCTGGGCCGCGGCGACACCGCCCCCGTGGTCCGCGAGATCATCCGCGAAAACGAGCCCGACCCCGCCCGCCGCCCCGGCATCCACGTCGGCTAACCCTTCGGTCCCTGCTCTTCTCTCCCCTCCACTCCCTTCCTGCCGCTTTTTCGCCGACCCTTCCTCACCTTTGGCCGCTTAATTCCAGACGCGTCCTCACCTTTGGCCGCTTGATTCCAGACGCGTCCTCACCTTTGGTCGCTTAATTCCAAACGCGTCCTCACCTAGGCATAAGCCAGTGAGGACGCGTCTGGTTCTTGTCGACAGGATCTGAGGAAGCGTCGGCCGGCGGGTCTGCGACATGTCCCGTTCACCTGAGTGTCAGCGGCCGGTGGACAAGCGTTAGCCGCCGGCGGGCAGGGTGGTGGGGCACGCCGTCGGACGTTCCCAATCCGGGAAGCGGCGGCCGCGTCCCCAAAACCGCACTGAAGGAGAACCCTGTGCTGCTCAAAAGCACCGTCACTGCCCTCGTCGCCCTAACGGCGCTCGCCGGAATCGCCGCCCCGTCCACCGCGGCGCCGGATGCCGCCGTCGTACTGGGCGAGCCGCATGCCGCAGCGCACGCGCACAACGACTACGAACACGAACGGCCGCTGCTGGACGCGCTGGAACACGGGTTCACGAGTGTGGAGGCGGACGTCTGGCTGGTGGACGGCGAGCTGCGCGTGGCGCATGACCTCGCGAATGCCCGCGCAGGCGTCACGCTTGAAAGCCTCTACCTGGACCCGCTGGACAAGCTCGTACGGCAGCAGGGCCACAGCGTTTACCCGGGTTGGGACGGCAGCCTGCAGTTGCTGATCGACATCAAGAGCGACGGCGAACCGACGTATGCGGCCGTCGAGAAGGAACTGGCGGAGCACCCGGCGCTGATGACGCGGTACGCCAACGGCAAGGTCACCACCGGGCCGGTCACCGCCGTCATCAGCGGCAACCGCCCGCTGGCGACAATGCAGGCTGCGGACAAGAGGTTCGGCTTCTACGACGGCCGCTCGGCGGATCTGGCTTCGGGGATGCCTGCTTCACTGATGCCGCTGGTCAGTGACAACTGGACCAAGCTGTTCACCTGGCAGGGTGTCGGGCCGATGCCGGAGGCCGAGCGCGCCAAGCTGCGTGCGTATGTGGCCACGGCTCACGCGAACGGTTACCGGGTGCGGTTCTGGGCGACGCCGGACCAGCCGGGTCCGGCGCGTGATGCTATGTGGACCGAACTGCTGGAGGCGGGCGTCGACCACATCAACACGGACGACCTCCCAGCGCTGGATGGTTTTCTGAGCAAGCGCGGGCAGTAGGGCGCTAGGCCGCGAGTACCCTGCATGTCGTGCCGACGGGTATACCCAGCAAGCTGAGAACGACCGTCACCTCACCCTTGACAGGCGACGAATCCCAACCGCCAGGCCCGGCCGCGACGAGAGTGAATTCTGAGGTACCGCTCGTGAGTAGTCCGGACGGGACCGGCACACTTGTCGCTTGTGGGCTATTAATGGTTCCACTGCCGGACGGCCCTCCAGCAGTTGTGGCTGTAAGAGTCCACTTATAGCCGGTTCGGGGAAGTCCATCGTCCGGGAGAGTCCACGTAAATTGGGCGTCCTGCAGGCTACCGGCTGTGCAACTCAATGATTTCGGAGGTGCGACCGTCCCGGCCTTAAGTGTTGCTTTCGCCTGCTGCGGAACTGTCCATGCCGCCGTCGTCGGCTCAGGGGGAGCCGCAGCTAAGGAGCCCACTAGGGTGAGGAGTCCGACGACGGCAATCCGCTGCCGCTTCATGTTGCCGCTTCCTGACGCTCGCTTTCACTCCGACGGCGGCGGGGCTCATCCCGCGGCCAGAAAGCCCACGTCACCACAACGGCCATCACGACAGTAAGGCCCCCTAGCACCAGCGGATTATTGGCGGCATTGACGGCGTAGGCCAGCTCCGGCACCGACCACAGAACGATCCGCACCGTCTGGACCTCGTAAGGCAGGGGATCGTCGGTTGGGTTGGCGTCACCGCGCATCGTGATTCTGGCTGCGCCGCCTTCAGATCGCGAAACAGAAGTAACTCGATGCGTCACGGGCAGGGCCGATGCCCGGTCTATCGTGACGACGTCACCCACGTGCACCTCGGATGCCGGGATCTTCTTGACCACGGCGAGCGAGCCGGCCGGGATCGTCGGACTCATGGAACCGGTCTTGAACATGATGAGGGTGATGTGGAAGAAAAACGCAAGGACCACCAGGATGATGCAGACAGTGCCGCCAAACGCTGCGACGTTCAGGAGGGCGTTGCCTATCCGGCTGCTTCCGCTCTTCCTGTGACTCACGCTGGTTCCTCCTTCCCTAATTTGATGTCCCGGTGAATAGCCATGTGACCGTTGCTGACTTGCCCTGGAAGCTGTTGTCCGCACCAGCCTTGATTCTTACGTCAAAGCAGTACTGGAGCTCGTTGCCGGAGCCCGAGCTGATTGGCGATGTGACAGCCGGACTCGGCACCGACGTAATCGGCTGGTACGTCGACGAAGACCCGGCGATGAACGTTGCCGCGCTTGTGAAGGCGCTCGAATCGCACGTCGCAGCCGCTAAGACCACGCGATATTCCAACACCGGCGACAAGTCTCCGACCGGTGTTGAACTCGTCAGGCTGACATTTCCCCCGGCGGTTGAAGCAGCGGTGGTGCGGATCTTCAGCGATGCATACTTCGACGCTTCCGGAGACAAGCCAGCCGCGCTGACAACGATGGATGCGTCATCTGCAGTGCCGTCCTTCCAGAGAGTGCTGGATCCGGTGCTGGACTCAAGGCGGAACGTGCTGGCCGTGAATGTGCCTGCGGCGTACTCGGAGTCAGTCCACGACGCAAGGGTGACGCTGGCGCCCACGCCAAGGACGAGGGCACCAGCCAGTAATGCGCGTACACGTGTGAAGTGGCGGCCGCGCAACGGCTTCACATGTTGGCCCATGGCGGCTTAGGAGGCTTTCGACTCCGCAAGCAGCCCCCAGGTTGCCGTTGCCGTCTCATCCTGAACCAGGGTGCTGTCAGCCGACACTTGGAAACACAGGTAGACGGGGGCTCCGGGGTCGGTCCCGTTGCTGGACTTGGCCAAATCGAAGCCTGAAGCACCATCCACGGAATCGAGACCGTGGCCCGCAGAGACAATTTGAGTTCCCGAAGTGGAGGCTGCCGTAGCGCTCGGCGTGCAGTCGTCCCAGTCAGCAACCGTGAAGATTCCGTAGGTAAGGTGGCTCTTCCCCGCGCCAGAGCCCTGCGCTGAATTGACCCTGACCGTAGCTGCAAAATCGGTGGCGGCGTCTAGCTGAACAGCATATGTCGCAGCCACTGTTTGACCCGGTGTCAGATTGGCCGCGCTTACCTGGAAGTCTAACGCCGCGCCTGCAGACGCGTCGTCGTGATTCGTAAACGCGTCATTCTCAGCTTTGCTGCCAACCATCTTGAAATGGCCTCCACCGAAGCTCCCAATGGCGAATTCGGAGTCGTTCCAGGCGGCGAGCGTGACTGCTGCACCGATGCCAAGAACTAGGCCGCCGGCCAGAATTGCTTTTGCCTTCCGGCGCTTCGATTTGTCCGCAGACGGCGGAGCAATGGCAGGTGTGATTTCGGTTGTGGACATAGTTCCCCCCAGGAAGTTTTTTGTCGGATTTTTGCAACCGAACTAATACTGTCACGGTGCTCGCACTTGCCTGCCGCATAAGGCCCAAGATTGCCGCAGGATTCGATCAATATTGAATCAAGCTTGCTTGGAAGTGAGGACGCGTTGGGAAACAAGCGACGAAAGGTGAGGACGCGTTGGGGGTCAAGTGGCAGGGGAGGCCGTGAGCACCACGTTCTTGCCCCACGGGTCCTCGGTGTAGCAGCTGATCAGGACCACACGGTTGGGCACGACGTTCCAGATGTCGCTGTCCTTGAGCGTGTTCTTGTCGTGGGTCGTCACCGAATCCACGACGTACTTCAGCGCGCCCTTCGCCGTGGTCACCGTGACCGGCTTGCCCACCAGCGTCTCGTCGCTGAGCCGGTTGAACGGGGCATCCCGGCCGTCCCAGCTGTGGCCCACGATGTACGTCGTGTTGGCTGACCCCGCACCCGGCACGCCATAGATCGTCAGCCAGTACGCATCGACGGTCAGCGGTGGCACGAGCGATTCCGAAGCCAGATCGTCCGCACTCGGAGTCAGCGGAAGAACCCGCACGTTCAGGTCGGCAGCCGGGATGGACACCGCCGTCGGCGCCGCCGCCAGCGGAGGCACCGGCTTGCGGGCTACGTCCGCGGCGCTCGGGGAATCCGCCGCCGACGGAACTGCTGAAGGCACGACGGCGGTGCTGCCGCCGCCGTTCAGGGGGCCGCCGCTTGGGGGAACAGCGTTCGACGGCGCCAGGAAAAGAGCGGCCGCCAAACCCGCCGCAGCAACTGCGGGCACGAACAGCCAGCGACGGCGGATGGGCCGGCACTGGCTGGGCGCGGTCTGCGGAACCAACTGCTTACCTCCGGCTGCGCTCCAGGCGGCGCATTCTCATGGCGACGGCCGCGGGCACGGCGATGCCCGCCGCCAGTAGCCCGGAGAGGAGCGCCAGTCCGGGGTGAACGGCCGGCTCGGCCTTTGCCGCGGTCTGTACGTTCAGGCCCCTGTTCGTGGCAGCCAGCGCAGTGCCGCCCCCGGCAGGGGTCACGTCGGCCGCACCGGCGACGGCCGGCGTCGTGCTTCCCGGAACAGTCCCCGGACCGGTGACCGGCGGTGTTCCCGGGCCGGTCACCGGCGGCGTGACCGGATCAACGCCCGTCGAATCCGGATCGCAGGCGGCGACGAAGGCCTCGAAGAGCCCCGCAAGGCCGTTGGCTGTGGCTTCGTCGAGCGAGACGGCGGCCAGCGCGGCGTCGAAATCGGCGGCAGCCGCGTCGGCGGCCTCCAGAGCTGCCCTGATCTGAGGCGTGTCGATGGCGGCCTGGTACGCCGCGGTAAGGTCGTCCACTGCCTGCCGGGCTGCGTCCTCTGCCTGCTCTGCTGCTGCTGTGGCCTCCTGTGCAGCTGTGATGGCCGCTGGGTCTCCAGAATCTTCGGCTGCTTCCTCCGCCTCTTCGGCGGCAGCGGTCGCCGCGACGGCGTCGTCCAGCGCTGCCTGCGCAGTGGCGAGTTCAGCGGCGGGAACAGCACCGGCTGCCTCGACCAGTGAATTGTAAAGAGCCTCGGCGTCCGCCGCGACGGCGGCCTTGGACTCGAGGTCGCCAACCGTGGTTTCGGTAATGCCGGCGGCAGCGAGGGCGGCTTCGAACTGGGTGGAAGCCTGCACACAGGCGGCATCGCCCGGTGCTGCCGCGGCTGTGGGGGCTCCAAGGAAGAGTCCGCCAGCGACTACGGCCGCGGACGAACCGGCGGCGACCCATTTGGATACGGTCATGTGTGCGTCCCCCAAACACGAAGTGGCCGCCGGGACAGCCCCGGCGGTTCAGCCGCGGCAGAGCGGCTCGTCGCTGATGCGCTGAAGATTCAGGCTGGGCCAGGCGGGAGACGTTCGTACTGCTCATCATCCGGAGTACGACGGCGAGACCCCAGTTTTACCTGAATGCCACCCGGAAGATTGCTGTGAGTGTAAAAATACCTACCGACATCGGCCGTGGCAAACGTTACTGACCTGCTTCGGCATTCGGACCGCCGGTCGCATCGGGGGCAGCGTCGGCGGACTGCAGCCGGACCACGTGCAGGGCCAGCGGATCCAGGAGCTTCCGGGTCCTGGTCCTGGCCTCGTGAATCCAGAACATGCCCAGGTCGGGCACGGTTTCCGTCACCGTTCCCACGTAATAAAGCTGTCCGTTGTAACTGGCCTCAATCGTGTCGCCGGCGGAGAGGTTGCGGCAATCGATGATGCGGCCGGCTGCGGTGCCGGTCGCGGCTGAATCGTTCATGGCGGGCTCCATCCCGGCGCTGTCGGCGCTTTGGTTCTGTCGCGCCGTCGGCGCTCTATTCAGGATGGGGCCGCGACATTGCCGGGTGGTTTCCAGCCGGTGATTTCCGCGTGACCTGCTGGTCAGACCGGCCGCTTGGCGATGGGAGGTGAGGAAGGGTCGGGGGAAATGCGATGGGAGGTGAGGACGGGTCGGGGGAAATGCGATGGGAGGTGAGGATGGGTCGGGGGAAATGCGATGGGAGGTGAGGACGGGTCGGGGGAAATGCGATGGGAGGTGAGGACGGGTCGGGGGAAATGCGATGGGAGGTGAGGAAGGGTTGGGGGAAATGCGACGGGAGGTGAGGAAGGGTTGGGGGAAATGCGGCGGGAGGCGAGGAAGGGTTGGGGGAAATGCGACGGGAGGTGAGGACGGGTCGGGGGAAATGCGACGGGAGGTGAGGAAGGGTCGGGGGAAATGCGGCGGGAGGTGAGGATGGGTCGGGGGAAATGCGACGGGAGGTGAGGAAGGGTTAGGCGGGGCCGGGGGACTGGAGTCCTGGGGCCACGGAGAGGTTGGGTTCGGGCTGGCTGAGGTCGCGGGCGCGGAGCACTGCCATGGATTTGGCGGCCACCTTCAGCACCGAGCCGGCGTCGATCGGGGCGCGTTCCATTCCGGTGCCGGCCGTGTTGATCACCATGTCCCAGGCCTCGGCAAACTCACCGGACGGGAGCGTGAACTTGATGTCGTCGTCGTGCGCATTGAAGTACAGCAGGAAGTTCACGTCCGTGATCCGGCGGCCGCGGTCGTCCCGGCCCTGGATGCCGTCGCCGTTAAGGAAAGCTCCGATGGTCCGGCCGAACCCGCGGCCCCAGTCCTCGGGGAGCATCTCCATGCCCTCCTCGTTCAGCCACACGATGTCCGGCAGCTTCTCGCCCTTGCCGCGCCGCACCGGCCGGCCGTCGAAGAACGTGCTGCGCCGGAATGTGGGGTGCTTGGCGCGGAGCCGGTTGACCGCGGAGGTGAACTCCATGAGCGGCATGTCGATGGCGTCCCAGTTGACCCAGCTGAGTCTGGAGTCCTGGCAGTAGACGTTGTTGTTGCCCTGCTGCGTGCGGCCGAGTTCGTCGCCGTGCGCGATCATCGGCACGCCCTGCGAGAGCAGCATGGTGGCGATGAAGTTCCGCTGCTGCCGGGCCCGGAGCGCCAGCACCTTCGGATCGCTTGTGGGGCCCTCCACGCCGCAGTTCCACGAGCGGTTGTGCGATTCGCCGTCGCGGTTGCCCTCTCCGTTGGCCTCGTTGTGCTTCTCGTTGTACGAGACCAGGTCCCGCAGCGTGAAGCCGTCGTGCGCCGTGACGAAGTTGATGGAGGCCACCGGGCGCCGCCCCGACCGCTCGTACAGGTCAGCGGACCCGGTCAGCCGGGACGCGAACTCGCCCAGCGTGGCCGGCTCGCCGCGCCAGAAATCGCGGACCGTGTCGCGGTACTTGCCGTTCCACTCCGTCCACTGCGGCGGGAAGTTGCCCACCTGGTACCCGCCGGGCCCGACGTCCCACGGCTCCGCGATCAGCTTCACCTGCGACACGATCGGGTCCTGCTGCACCAGTTCGAAGAAGGTGGAGAGCCGGTCGACGTCGTAAAACTCGCGTGCCAGCGCGGCGGCGAGGTCGAAGCGGAAGCCGTCCACGTGCATCTCGGTGACCCAGTAGCGGAGCGAATCCATCAGCAGCTGCAGGGAATGCGGCTGGCGGACGTTCAGCGTATTTCCGGTGCCCGTGTAGTCGACGTAGTACTGCTTGTCGTCCTCCAGCAGCCGGTAGTATGCGGCATTGTCGATCCCCTTGAAGCTCATGGTGGGGCCCAAATGGTTCCCTTCCGCCGTGTGGTTATAGACGACGTCGAGAATCACCTCGATCCCCGCACGGTGCAGCGAGCGGACCATCGCCTTGAAGTCCTGGACCTGCTGGCCCATCTGGCCGATCGAGCTGTACGTGTTCTGCGGCGCGAAGAACCCGATGGTGTTGTACCCCCAGTAGTTGCTGAGGTTCTTCTCCTGCAGCGTCCCGTCATTGACGAACTGGTGCACCGGCATCAGCTCGATGGCCGTGATGCCCAGCCGCTGCAGGTGCGCAATGACGGCGGGATGGGCGACGCCGGCAAAGGTGCCGCGCTGCTCCTCGGGCACCTCGGGGTGCAGCTCGGTGAGCCCCTTGACGTGTGCCTCGTAGATGACGGAGCGGTGGTAGGGGATCCGCGGCGGCCGGTCCCCGGCCCAGTCAAAGAACGGGTTGATCACCACGCCCAGCATGGTGTGCGGCGCCGAATCCTGGTCGTTCCGCGAGGACGGATCGCCGAAGTTGTAGGAGAACATCGCCGGGTGCCAGTGCACCTGCCCGGCGACGGCCTTGGCGTAGGGGTCCAGAAGCAGCTTGTTGGGATTGCAGCGCTGGCCCCTGGCGGGGTTGTACGGCCCGTGGACCCGGTACCCGTACTTCTGCCCGGGCTGGATCTGGGGCAGGTAACAGTGCCACACATACCCGTCAGCCTCAGGGAGCTCAACGCGTGTTTCGGTGCCGTCCCCGGCTATCAAACACAGCTCGACGGCGGTGGCCGCCTCGCTGAAGAGCGCGAAGTTTGTCCCCATCCCGTCAAAGGTCGCGCCCAGTGGATACGCGCTGCCCGGCCAGACTTCCATGATCACTCCTGCGTCTGTTCAGTTTTTCCGAACCATACTCGATGTCCGGTTGGGGTCCGCGCGCCTCGCCCTGACTCAAGGCTAAGCACACTTATTAATTTCGCCAAGGTCTGGTTGAAATGTGTGGCGCCGTAAATCAAATTGTTTGTGATTCCGGCCTCGCGGGACCCGGGTTTCCGCGGTCCCGTTCGGGTGCGCACCTAGGATGAAGGGGATGACTCCGCCGAACAGCCCGCCGCCTTTCAGCCTGCGCGGCATTGCTGTTCCGGCATTCGGCCCCGCCCTCCTTTTCAGCATTGGCCAGGGCGCGATCCTGCCGGTGGTGGCACTGTCCGCCGTCCAGCTGGGTGCCTCCGTTGCCGTGGCCGCTTTGATCGTCACCCTGATCGGGCTCGGCTCGTGGTTCTTCAACCTGCCGGCCTCGATGATCACGCTGAAGTTCGGCGAACGCTGGTCCATCGTGGGCGCAGCAGCAGCAGGCGCGCTGGCCCTGCTGGCCGCGGGGGTGTCGCTGGTGATCGGCAACGGACTCTGGCTGCTCGCGATGGCGATGGCCGTCGTCGGGATGTCCGCCGCCGTCTTCAGCCTGGCCCGGCAGAAGTACCTCACCGAGGCGGTGCCGGTGGAGTTCCGGGCCCGCGCCCTGTCCACGCTGGGCGGCGTGAGCCGCATCGGTGTGTTCATCGGGCCGTTCATCGGTGCCGCGGCCATCGCGCTGGTCGGCATCAGCGGCGCGTACTGGGTGGGCGTTGCCGGCATGGCCGCTGCCGCCGTGCTCGCCGTCACCGTTCCGGACCTGGTGGCGGTGGACGGCTCCGATCCCAATGACGCGGGCCCGGAGCCTACCCTGCGCGGTGTGGCCGTCTCACACGCGGGCGTCTTCCTGACGGCCGGAATCGGCATCCTGCTGCTCAGCGCGCTGCGCGCTTCCCGCCAGGTGGTGATCCCGCTGTGGGCCGACCACCTGGGCCTCGATCCCACGCACGCATCTCTGGTCTACGGGCTCTCCGGCGCGATCGACATGCTGGTCTTTTATCCGGCGGGCAAGGTGATGGACCGGCGCGGGCGGCTGTGGGTGGCCATCCCGTCCACCCTGATCATGGGCGTGGCGCTGGTGCTGATCCCGCTTACCGCCGGGTTCACGGGCCTGCTGCTGGTGGCCCTGCTGATCGGCTTCGGCAATGGGATCAGCTCCGGCCTGGTGATGACGCTGGGCGCCGACTTCTCGCCCGACCGCGGCCGCGGGCAGTTCCTGGGCCTCTGGCGTTTCATGGCCGACGCCGGCTCCACCGGCGGCCCCGTGCTTCTCTCCGCGGTGACGGCGGTAGCCTCCCTCGGCGCCGGAGTGACGGCCACAGGCGTACTGGGGTTCGCAGCGGCAGGCGTGTTCGCCGTCGTTCTTCCCAGGCTCAGGCACCGCCGCAACTACTGACGCTCCACAAAGTCAGCATCTCCGTGACTCCCTCAGCTGCAGATTCGCAGGAGCAGGCACGGTAACGCTGACCGTTAGGGGCTTGGCTGGGTTACAGCCCGGCCCAGCGGCGGAGGGTGCTGTTCACGAGGCCGATGAGCACGGCCGTCCACCAGCACGCCTGCGAGATGCTGAGCGCGATCAGCAGGCGGGTGCGGAGCCGGCGGCCCAGTTCGCTGAAGCTGGTTTCCCGGGGAAGCGCGAACATCTTGTGCATCGCCGGACCGATGCTCAGGCCGTTCAGCATCAGGATCAGCACGCAGCAAAGCTTCACGGCGGTCACCGGGTTGGTGATGTCGGGCTGGATGAGCGCCCCCGACGCCAGCAGAAGCGCGAGGCCGCCCCAAATCAGCGGCTTTGTTGCGCGCTCCAGCTTGGGGGATGCATGCATGTGCACCTTGCCCAGGAGCCACAGTAGGCCCAGCCAGTCGACAACAAGGATGGTGCCGAAGGCCAGCACCAGCGCGAGGATGTGCACGGCAAGCCCGATGTGGTGCAGCACCGGGCCGCAGTCCACGAAGTGCCCGCACAGCAGGGAAGCAAGCCAGCCTGCGGTGCACAGGACACCCAGCAGGAACAGCCGGATGGTCTGCCTGCGGGACGTGGGGGTCCTCAGCGCGGCGCGGTTGCGGCGGATGGGAGCGGCAGGGCGGTGGGGCTGGTACCTGGGTAGGGAGTTTGTTGCGGTTCGGGTTTCAGGGTGGGTCAAGGTGGTGCGGGTGTCGGCGAACATAATGCCGGCCTTTCATCACTGTTGTGCTCCCCTGAATGGTGCCGGGAGCTGGGCTGCCCGGGAGTTCCGGACAGCAGGGAATTGCTGTGCTTGGCTGGGGGATTTATTTAGGAGCCGGGAGCGGCTCGCGCGCTGCGAGTGCAGGGCGCACCCCTTGGAGTTTGCTGCTCCGGGGGAGTTTCGGTCGACCTAAATGAATACGATACAGGTTGATTTACCCGTTAAGCAAAGAAAGATTTATCTATTCGTCGGCGTGTCGATGCTAGATCAAGCCTCATTGTCATGTAATGAGGGTTTGCAAACGGGCGTCCGGCGCGAGTGCAGAAGGCCCGCGTTGAGGGCATTCGCCCGGCGTGTTGATCGTGTCTCAGTCGTCAGAACCTTGCCCGCCGCTGTCTTCGCCGGGATCGGCCGCGTTGCGCTGTTTGCCCTTGTCATCGCCCGGTTCCGGAGCTGTCCGCAGGCGACCTTTGTCGTCGCCGGGCGGGACGGATACGACGGCGGAGCCGGCGTTGGTCTGGGTGCCGGCGGTGCCGCCGGGCTGGGACCCGGCAGACCCGGCGCTTGTCTGGGAGCCGGCGGTGCCGCCGAGCTGGGACTGGGCGGGATCGGCGTCGGACTTTTTTGTAAGGGTGCCGCCTTTGCGGTCCGCGACGGAACCACTTTTCGCCGACGCCGTAGTCCGCCGCCCGCCCTTCTGGCTTTCGGATTCCGCCTTGCCGACAGTCTTCACGGGCGGGGGAGTTGTGCTCCCGCCGTCGACCTTCGGCGTGGCGTTCGGCACCGCCTTCGCGCTGACAACAGCAGCCGGGGCCGGAGAATTGCCGGTGTCGTCCGGCAAGAGGATGCTGTTCGCGTTGCCGGTGCCCGCGGGCGTGGTGTTCAGAACCTGCGTGTTGACCGCCAGGGCGGCGGATCCGGTCACGACGATCCCGGCCACGGATAGCGCGAGGGCTGCCCTGGTTTTCATGGTCGTCCTCTGTCCTGGATCTCGTGCAAATGTGCCAGCATGGCCTGTTCGGGGCGTCCGGGATGTTCGGAGATGTGCCTAAGCAGCGACAGCCGCGTCGCCGAGTCCAGGTTTTCGTCGCCGAGGATTTCGCCGATGAGCCGCATCAGCTGGCGTTGCAGTATTCCGCCCTGGGGTGCGCGCTGAGCCTGCCGGTGACCCACCGGGGTCTCGTCAGGAGCTGCTGCGGGGCCCCCGGCTGCGTGCCGGGCAGGCAGCCTCTCCGGGGTGGGGGACCGCCAATGGCTGTCACCGGGTGAATACGGGTCCGGGCTCATCATCTTATTTACCTTCCACCTGCGCCGCCCCGCGGGCCCTTCCGGCATGCGCTGAGACCGGCGGCGTTGCCGGCAAATCCCGGTGTAAAGGGGAATGCCGTCTTCCGGTATTGTTCCGTTGCTCCATGGTGGATTTGCCGGTGAACCTTGGAGTTCTGCTGAGATTAGGTCCCCCCAGCCGGAAGGCGCGCCAGCAGTGCGCGGAGGCGCGCAGCTGCCGGTGGGTTGGGGGTCTGCGTTTCCCAAGGTTAAACGGGATTTTCCTAGGAACGGCTGCCAGGATCTTCCTATCTGGTCCGACGCCACAGCCGCGAGTGGTCGCTCAACCAGCTGGCCGGCCCGGCATTGCACCCCCCTGACATGCCGGGCTGGCAACCCCCCCAAATTTTTGGCCAGCCGCCGTCTGACTCCCGTGACGGCTGAACGGCCTAGATCCCGCAACGCTGGCGGGACGCGTCCAACCGCAGCCCCAAGCCTCCGCCGGGGACGCGCCGTCGTACGTCAGAACAGACGTACGTCAGGACAGCCGTTCGTCAGAACACCTGGTCCACCACCGCCTGGGCGAGTTGCCGGATGATGATGGTCTGCACGGGAATTTCCGCAACGCTGGCGCCCAGCGAGTACACCACGAAGGCGTAGGCGCGCTGACCCTGGACCAGGATGCTCGCGTCGTGCAGGTTTCCGTTGAGCAGCCCGTACTTGTGGAAAACGGTGACGTCCGGCGGCACTGCGGCGGGGATCAATGACTCGTAGTTGGTGTTCTGCATGTAGGACAGCAGCTCGGCGGTGTGGGCGGGGCTGAGCAGCCGACCCGTGTAGAGCAGCATCAGTATCCTGGCCGTCTCCGCCGGGGACAGCGTGTTGAAGGTCCTGTCGTACGGAATGCCGAGCGACGCCGCGTAGTCCTCGATCCCCTGATGGCCGATGGTGCCGAGGATCAGGGCCCAGGAGGTGTTGTTGCTCTGCTGGATCATCTGCCGGATCTGGAAGGCAGCGGTCTGGCCGCCCGTGGGCGCCGCCAGGGACAGGACGCCCGTCTCGGCCAAATGGTAGTAGGCGGCCGCGGCAAGGATCTTGCCCGTGCTGGCCGCCACGAACTTCTCCCGGACGCCGTACTGGCGGACAACGCCGTCGGACATGTCGACCAAGGCCACCCCCAGCCGGTACCCGCTGTTCACCGCAATGATGGCGTTGAGCTGTTCCCCGAGCGTTGCGTCGGCGGGCGCCGCCGGGGGCGCCGGCTGGGACGGCGGTTGCGCGGGTGCCGCCGTTGGTTTTGGCGCGGAGGGTGCCGGGGCGGGACGGACGACGGCGGTAGGCGGGGACTGTCCCGCCCGCTTGGTGGCCGTCTGCCGGGGTTTGGCAGGTTTTGCCGGGCTGGGAGCCGGCGTCGCCGCCTCTCGGACTGGCCTGGGTGCCTGCGGTGCCGCGGGCTTGGAGGGGGAGAGTGCCGCCGCTGGCACTGCCTGTGAAGGTGCCGGCGGCGGGGCTATTGCTGACGCGTAGGCGGTGGTTGCCGTCAGCACAATTGCAGTGCAGACGATCAGGAACGGTCCCGGTGGCTCTGACGGCCAGGGAACTGACCGGGTGGTTGCTGCTGTGCCAAGCCGGTGGCGGCTGCGGGCGCGATGCCGGCCGGGCGACCTGCTCATCGCCCGGACCTCATAGCCAGGACCGGAAATGTGTAGCGACCACCACTCGCCTCACCCCAATTCGTGTGCCGCCTTCATGAGGGGCGGCCTACGGCCACGCTGGCACCCGGAGATTGGGAAAAGGTGGGGCTCTGGCTGTGAAACGGTTGACCTAGGCCACCAAAATGGGGGATGGCCCGGTCAGGGCAGTTTTCTGGGATTCGCGGGAACGATGGGGATCAGACCCGTGGGGAGCTTGATTTCGGCGTCCTCCGGGCGGTCCTGCCCGGCCCTTTCGATGGCGGCCCGGAAGTGGGGCAGGCTGCGCTCCACCATGTCTTCGCTGGCTGTGAGGGAGATCCGGAAAAACCCCGGTGTCTCGAACAGGACTCCCGGCAGCACAAAAACGTCCTCCTGGCCGAGCGCTTCGGTGAACGCCTCGTCGTCATCAATGGGGGAGTGGACGAACAGGTAAAAGGTACCTTCGGGCGGCCGGAGCCGGTACCCCATGCCGCCCAGCTCCTGGACCAGCCGGTCGCGCTTTTGCTGGAGCCGGCCGACGTCGATGGTGAACGTCTCCAGCCGCGGCAGCGCGTACTGCAGCATTGCGTTGGGGTAGATCCAGCCCATGGCCAGCTGCATGGCCTCGACGGCGGCGCCGAGCTCCTTGCGGTCCGGCATGCTCGGCGGCAGCGCCAGGTATCCGACCCGTTCGCCCGGCGACAGGTGCGTCTTGCCGTAGGAGTAGGCCAGGAGCGTGTACGGATAGAACTCCGCGGGGCTATGGAAGCGGGCGCCGTCGAACACAATCCTGTTGTACGGCTCATCGGACACCAGGTAGATCCGCCGGCCTATCCGCGCCGACGCGTCGTCAAGGAGTGTGGCCAGCTGGCTGAGGAGTTCGGGCGGATAAATCCTGCCGGTGGGGTTGTTGGGTGAATTGATGATCACCACGCGGGTCCGCTCCGTGATGGCCCCTTCAATCGCCGCCAGATCGAGGTCGAACGTTTCGAGGTCGATCCTGACCTTGACCGGTACCAGTCCCGCCTCGACGGCGAGCGGCTCGTAGAGGAACCAGGGCGGCAGGCTGTAGATGGCCTCGTCGCCCGGATCCGTAACTGCCTTCAGCGCCAGGGCGATCGCGGTGAAGCCTCCGGTGGTGAGGTACAGGTCCTCGGCTTCGAACGGAACGTCGAGCAGCCGGCCCAGGGATTCCGCCGCCGCCTCCCGGGCATCCGCCTCGTTGGTCTTGTAGGCGAACCACTGGTCGTCGCGCGGGTGGAGGGCATCGCGCAGGGCGTCGACGTAGGCGTCCTGGGGCATCTGGTGCGGGTTGCCCAGGGTGAAGTCGCAGACGCCGGGAATGTGCTTGCGGCGGGCGTAAGTGGAATGGTTCAGGTGCTCGGAGATCCTCCGGAAGGACGGAATGGAGGCCACTTCAAGGGCGCGGCGCGAGGCGGGGGAGTCCGTCACAGCCCGGGTTCCTGGGGCTTGGCAGTGGCCTTCCCGGTGAGCAGCAGATACTCCCATTCCATCTGCGCGGGCGTGTCGCCGTGGGCCTCGATGTACGTGCTGGCAAGTTCCGTAAGGGCCTCGTCCAGGGCTTTGGATTTTTCCTCGTCACCGGCCAGCGACTTGTACACGGAGATGGTGGGACCGTAGTGCGACTTGAAATAGTGCAGGAAGTCTTCGGGCTGGCGGAAGCTGGTGATGGCAACTGTCCGCTTCTGCGCCCGGATCTCGCCCAGCCTGCCGCCGAACAGCTTACGAACATGGTCTTCGTTGCCCCAGAGGGGCGCCGGCTGCGCGCCGGGCGGAGGCGGGGGAGCGAACGGTTTCATGGCGGAGAACATCTGCCCGATGAAGCCCTCGGGTGTCCAGTGCAGCAGGCCAATGGTCCCGCCCGGCTTGCAGACACGTACCAGTTCGTCGGCGCTCTCCTGGTGGTGCGGGGCGAACATGGCGCCGAGGCAGGACAAGACGACGTCGAACTCGCCGTCCGCGAAGGGGAGATGTTCGACGTCGGCCTCCACCCATTCCAGTTCAACGCCGCGGTCGGCAGCCTGCCGCCGCCCGGCGTCGAACATCTCCGGTGTGAGGTCGCTGGCTATCACCTTGGCGCCCATCATGGCCGCGGGGATGGCCGCGTTGCCGGCGCCCGTGCCCACATCCAGAACCCGCTGGCGCGGTCTGATGTTGCAGGCCTCCACCAGGATCGCGCCCAGATCCAGGAGGAGCTCGCTGGCGAGGGCAGGGTAGTCGCCCTGCGCCCACATGGCCCGGTGCTTCTCCTTCAGGGCCTTGTCCGCCCCGGCTTGGTCGTTCATGTCCGCGCACCTCTGCTTTCGCAGGTCCAGTACAGCTCAGATGAGTCAGTGGAGGCTGTGGTGCGACTTATTGTGGGCTTCCCGGCGGGGCTTGTAAAGGTTGCGCACCCCCAACTGGGTAGCACCTCAGGGCGTTATGAGCGCCGGGAACGCCCCCTGCTGCTACTTAGTTGGGTGGGGGACGGGGTGAGGTCGGGGCGGTGGAAGGTGAACGGGGCCCGCTAGTCCCGGCGTCGGACGGCGTAGGCGAACAGCGACGTCGTGGCCACGGTGGCCAGATATCCCGCGATCACGATCAGTGAGATGCCCGCCCAGAAGTAGTTGGTGGTGCTGGCCTCCTGCCCGATGCCCGGGGCGATCATGACCAGCGAATACACAGACACCGCAGCCGAAGCCAGACCCAGCAGCACAGGCAGCCCGATCCACAGCCGCGCCGAACCCCAGTGGCCGCCGAAACCGTCCCAGACGTTCCATTCGTGGCCGTCGTTGCGGAGAATCAGCCAGCCCGCCGGAATCATGAAGCAGCCCACGACCAGGAACGCCGCCACCACGTCCGCCGGCCGGTGCCACTGGTTCACCAGCGTGGACATGCCCGAGGCGATCGCAAACGTGCCGCCGACAAACCCGGCCAGCGGGCGCCACCGCGGGGAGGCCATCAGGAACACGGCCGCCGCCGCGCTCGCCGCCAGCGTGGTGT
Organism: Arthrobacter sp. NPDC058097; assembly: GCF_042884885.1. Classification (NCBI taxonomy): domain Bacteria; kingdom Bacillati; phylum Actinomycetota; class Actinomycetes; order Micrococcales; family Micrococcaceae; genus Arthrobacter; species Arthrobacter sp. NPDC058097. The sequence goes on along the minus strand of NZ_JBHVSZ010000004.1, from coordinate 172,148 downwards.
GCCCGGACGGCAGCGAATTCAGCTCCAGCGTCTCGACGCCCCGGTACGGCCGCAGCGGCAGCAGGTCCTTGAGTACCTGCGTGGCGATGTTCGCCGCGACACATGCCGCGACAGCAATGCCCGCGGCCCGCCACCGTCGGTGAATCACGGTCACCAGAAGAACGACGACGGCGGCCATCACCAGGGAGATGGTGGGCAGCCAGTCCAGGAACCTGGTGGTCACCTTGCCGGCGGGACCGTGGATTTCCACGGCCTCCACCAGGGCGGACTCGTCGATGAACTGGCCGGTGGTGGTGCGGACGAAGTAGTAGTAGGTGGCGGCGAGGCCCGTGGCGCAGGCCAGGGTGGCCACTGCGAAGAGGAATCCGGTGCCCGCCGCGAGGCGCATCTTTTCGGCTGACGGCTGGCGGCGCGGCTTCTGACGGCCCTGCTGCTGGCGGCCTTGCTTCTTACGGCGGGGGTCCCTGAGCTGGAAAGTCATCGTAACAAGGGTGTCACAGTTTGCTGGGAGCCGCCTGTCCGCCCGGTGGGTGAGTCCTGCTGCCCGGCGGCGCCGACGGCTTTGCCGGATGCTCGACTCTGCGGGGCAGGGGGCACTACGTTGGGGGCATGACCGAAAACCCAGACGAGACCCGCACTGTTTCCGGCGGGCCGGTCCGCGACGAATCCGCACCCGACCAAACAGCAGCGGATGAAACGGCGCGGGAGGAAACCGACCTCAGCACCAAGCTGGATCCGGATTTCATCCCGCAGCAGGGCGAAACCGCGGACGCGAAGCGGGCCCGAGAACATCCAGAGGAAACCGGCAGCTGAGGCCCTGAGGTGGGGGCCAGACACCGGCCCGCTGGCGGCTAAGGTTGGTGCATGGGCGGTATCGCGGATGTACTTGGCCCCATCCTGGAAATCATGACGTGGGTGGGCTTCCTCCCCGGCGTGCCGTTGCTCGTGTGGGGACTGATTATCGAACGGCGCCGCTGCGCCTGGACCAAAACCACGGGAGAGGTCTACACGGCCGGCGGCTTCACAGGCTTCCGCTGGACTGACCAGGAGAACGTCCCGCGCCAGACGCTGGTGGACGCCGACGTCGGGCGGGGCCTGGTGGCCGGCACCAAGGTGGAGCTCCATTACGACCTCTGCCACCCGTCGCGCTGGGGCCTGAAACCGCCAAAGCACGACAACATCATCCTGATCCTCGGCTGGATCCTTACCGGTGTGGGCATCGTGAGCACCGTAGGGGGCTTCGTCCTGCTGCTCTTCTGACGTGGCCGGCCCTGAAAGACTGGGCTGCCAGTTTAAACTGGGCCGTACAAAACTGGGCCGGACATGCGTCGGGTACCCGTGCCGCGTCGGGTACCCGGTCTGTGGGGCAGCGTGAGCTGCGTTTTTGTCTGCTCGGCGTGCGCTGCCTGCTACACGTGCGGATCGACTGTTGAAGCCCGGCTATCGCGGGTGGAGCGGCCGCCGCGGCGGTTCCTGTCTCGCAGGTGGTCCAGGAGCGCCTGTTCAGGGTGCCCGGGGTTCTCCGCGAGGTGGCGCAGGAGCCGGCGCCGGACGTCGGAGCGAGGATCGGCTGTGGCGAGCACGTTGTGGATGATGTCCAGGACCTGCTGGTGGAGTTCCGAATCGTCCACCATCACCGTGGTCGGCTGGCCATAGGAGGAGTCAACCGTGGAGCCCCATCGCTCCGGCGGAATGGGCTCATACAAGTCGCGGAATTCCGTGTGCATCACTGGCTCCTTTTTGCGGGGGGACACTGCTTCTTCGGGTTGCCGCCGCGTGCGCTTAGTAGTCACTGGTGCCGCCAGTCCAAATGATCTGGCCCGGTTCCACCAGCTCGACGCCGGGATCATCGGAGGACACGTCCGGGTCCTCGCCGGAAGTGGCCGGGTCGTCCGGGGCCGGTCCGGTCTGGGCCGGTTCTGCTCGGTTCGTGGAAAGGGGCGAGGAGGTGGCAGGATTCAGCGGCGCGGACTTCAGCGCCGGTGACGAGGTTTTGGGCGTGGCTGTGGGGTTGGTGAGCGGCGACAGCCGCGGGGTTTCAGGGAAGCCCTCGATGTTCAGGACCGAGTCGCGGGGGTCCGGTTCACGAACAATGACGCCGGGTTCCTGACCTGTCGGCGCCCCCGTGACAGCCTGTGCCCAGACGGTGATGCTGGCGAGACCCACCAGCGGAATGCTCAGCAAGGACCACCTCTTCATCGGCCTGCCACACCTCCTTCGTGAACAACTTTGCGGCGTGAAGGTGAGGCAGGGATGAGACGCGGATGAGAGTCTTCTCATGCACCCGGCGGACGGGTCTTCGGTGTTGTTAAGAGCCGCTACGTGGAACTGCAGGCCTAGACCGGGTGGCCTTCGGCGTCATCCGCGGCGGGTTCATCGCCGGGACCCGGTGCGGGCGGTCCGGGCAGGCAAACGAGGCGGTAACCCACGCCGCGGACAGTCTGGATGCGGTCCTGGCCGAGCTTGTGCCGCAGGTACCGCACGTATACGTCCACCACATTGGAAGACCCCTCGAAGTGGTAGCCCCACACCCGGCTCAGGAGCTGCTCTCGGCTGAGGACCTTGCCGGCGTTCTCCATAAACGTCCGGGCCATGACGAACTCCCGCGCGGAAAGGTCGATCACGCGGCCGCCAATCTCTGCCGTGCGCAGGTTCACGTCCAGCGACAGGTCGCCGCAGACAAAGGTCGGGGCGGCGGAGACCGCCTGCGCGCCGCGGAGCCGGAGCTTGATGCGGGAGAGCAGTTCCTCGAACCGGAACGGTTTGGTCATGTAGTCGTCCGCGCCGCCGTCGAGTGCCGCCACCGTGCTTTCGACGCTGTCCGCAGCCGTCAGGATGATCACCGGAATCGTGGAGTGCATGTCGCGGAGGTTCTTAAGTACGGTAAGGCCGTCCATGCGCGGCATGCCAATGTCCAGGATGAGGAGGTCGAACTCCCCGGACGTGGCGTAATCCAGCGCCTTAACCCCGTCGGAGACCTGGGTGGTGGTGTAGCCGGCCGCCGTGAGGCCCTTGGCGAGGAACGCCGCTATGCGCGGTTCGTCATCGGCGATCAGGATCCGGGTCACGGCGAACCTCCCGCCCGGGTGGCCAGTTCAACGCCCGACGCCGGTCCCGCCGGCTTTGGTTTGCCGCCCGATGCGCCCGTTCCCTTATGCCGCGGTCCCTTGGCGGCCGGGCCGCTAACGGCCGCGCGAGTAGCCGCGGGATCCCTCGTGCCGCTGCCGCTCCGGCCGGTGGTGTCCGCGGCGGCCGAATCATCCGTTTCGGCGCCCGCGTCCTCACCGTCGGACGGGATCCGGAGCACGAAGCAGCTGCCCTTTCCTTCCTCCGATTCCAGCAGCACGGTGCCGCCATGCGCCTCGGCGATGGCCTTCACGATGGACAGCCCCAGGCCGGAGCCCTCCGAGGCAGCCGAGTTGCTGCCCTTGCCGAAGCGCTCGAAGATGCGCTCATGGTCGTCGGCCGGGATGCCGGTGCCGGTGTCCGACACCCAGATCTCCAGCTCCCGGGATGCCGGCTCTGCCAGCTCCCGCATAACCACCGCCCGACCGCCCTGGTGGGCGCCGTCGTCGTTCTTCACCCAAGCGCCGCCGATGGAGATCCGGTCCGACTCGGTGGTGTGTTTGACCGCGTTCGCGGCGAGCTGCTCCAGCGCCTGGGTGAGCCGGCGCCGGTCGGCGCGGATCAGGCCCCCGGGCTTGGCGTCCAGGCGCCACTGGCGCTCGCCGAGGACCCGGACCCGGTTCAGGACGTCCTCCAGGAGGTCGTCCGCCTCCACCCAGGCGGGCGTCACGAAGTCCGGGCGGCCGCTGCGGGCAAGGATCAGGAGGTCGTCCACTAGTACCTGCATCCGGTCCAGCTCGTCCAGGAGGAGCATTCGGGTCTGGTCGACGTCCTCGGGATCCCCGGCACGGAGCAGCTCCAGGTAGCCGCGGATGATGGTCATGGGGGTGCGGAGCTCATGGCTGGCGTCGTGGACAAAGCGGCGCTGGTTGTCGGAGCCGGACTCCAGCCGTTCGAGCATGCGGTTGAAGTTCATGGCCAGCTGGGCGATGTCGTCGGTGCTGTCCGGCACCTCGACCCGCTTTGTCAGGTCCTCAAAGGTGGTGGCCTCCGTCGCCTCCCGGAGCCGTCGGACCGGCCGCAGCAGTCGCCCGGTGACCAGCCAGCCCACCAGGCCGGTGAGGACGAGCGTCGCCAGGGACGCCAGGGCGAACGTCCACATCGAACCGAAAACCTCGGCACGCTGGGCGCCGATCTCGCTCGAGGCAATCAGCAGGCCCTGCTCCTTGCCGCCGCCCGCCAGCGACACGGACGTAATGGCCAGGCGGACCTGCCGGCCGTCAATGTCAACGTCCCGCATCACGGTATGGCCCGGGGAGCTCCAGTCCCAGACGTGGTCGGTGACGGCGGCGGTCCTCAGATTCGTTGCCTGGGGTGCCTTGGGCAGGATGACGTTGCCGCCGCGGACCATGGTCATCACGGACTCGTAGCCTCCGGGGGCACCATTGCGCAGATAGGTCGTAAAGAGGTCGTGCAGCGAGGTGTATGCGGCGCCTCCCCTGTTCGGCGAGCCGCGGCTTGCGAGGTCCTCCAGATTCGTGCGCGGCACCTGCAGCTCCGTGTTGACGCGATCGTTGAGGCTTTTCAGCTGTGCGGCATGGGTGGCCGCGCCGGCCACAAAGAGGCCCACGGCCATGAAGACGAGCAGCGTGGCCAGCAGCCGGAAGCGGACGGAATGGATTTCCGTGCGCAGTGCGCCGCCCGTGTTCATGGGACTACCCGGCCTCTTTTGATGTGTGACGCGCGTAACACGACACGCGCGCACGCCCGCCGCGGAGAATTTTTTTGAAAATCGCAGCGGCCGGCAAAGACGCTCATCGCCGAGTACTCGGAGTACTTGGTTGTACCCGGCCCGGCCATGGTCCGCCTCATTGGATCACCTATTTCATGCTGATTCGGCGGTCCTCCGGGGACGAGGATCGCAGTAGTACCGCTCTAACTGCGGTAATACGAAGGTAGCCGCGGGTGCTTGGGAAAAACTTGGTGTTTCTGGATACCGCTGCCGTCCTCCCGGCCGTTTTCAGGGGAGCCGCGGGCCGCCTCAACCGGGTGGTGGCGGGTTTATGCAAAAGCAACCAAGTAGTGGCGCCGCCGAAATTCGAGTACTCGCTACTCGTGCCCCTACTTGCCTGAGTGACAAGTATGAATCCAAGCCATTCATGGGGAATGCTGTTCATGGGGATAGTAGGTGCAGACAAGATGGTACAGACGGTTGCAGAAGATACTCGTTGGTCCCGGAGAGTCAACGACGATGAGTACCCGAACTCAATGGAAGACGCCGGTGGCACAACAACGAAGTTGTCCATCAACATCCTGGGTCCGCTCCGTGTCCGCCGCGGCGGCGCGGTGATCGGATCCCACGAACTTGGCGGCCCCAAGCCCCGCCAGGTCCTCGAAATCCTGTTGCTCAAGCTGGGGACCCCGGTCTCCAAGAACCACCTGATCGATGTCCTGTGGAACGGCCAGCCGCCGGCTGAGGCCCTGTCCACGCTTGAGAGCTACGTCAGTGTGCTGCGCCGGCACCTCCAGCCCGGAAGCGGCAAGGGCGGCGCGCTCCGCACCGTCACCGGCGGCTACATGATCGACCGCAGCATGGTTGACCTTGACCTCGACCGCTTCGATGACCTGCTCAAGCAGGCCGGGCATGCCTCACCCGAGGAATCCTTCCGGCTGCTCCAGAAGGCCCTCGAGATCGCGTCCGTGCCGCTGCTGGGCGATGAGCTGCTGGCCGGCTGGGCCGAGGAGGAGCGTGCCCTCCACTCGGCACGCGTCGCCAGCATCAAGGCGCGTGCAGCGGAAGCCGCCGTCGCCGTCGGACATCCGGAGCGCGCGGTGGCCCTGGCCAGCGAACTGCTGGTGGACGATCCCATCAACGAGCGCGCCTGGACCGCCCTGGTCCTGGGCCTCGAGGAATCCGGGCAGTACATGGAAGCGCTGCGGGCCTACGGACGCTGCCGCCGGGTCATGGACCAGGAGATCGGCTGCCTCCCCGGACGTCCGCTGCGTGAAGCACACGCCAGGCTGCTGCAGGCAACGGCCGCCAGCGAGGATGAAATGGACCTCTCAGATTCTGAAGCTCCCATCCCGGCATCGCAGATCACCCGGGAAATCAGCATTCTGACCATCGACGACCACAGCACGTTCACCGAATTGCTGACGGCAGCCCTGGACCGCGAGCCCGACCTGCGCAGCGTCGCGTCGGCCACCACCGCCAAGAGCGGTGTGGAGCAGAGCATCGCCCTCAAGCCCGACGTCGTGATCATGGACTTCCACCTGCCCGACGGCGACGGCCTCACCGCCGCTGCCCGGATCCTGGCCGACGCCCCGAACACCCGGATCGTCATGCTCACCGGCGACCCGACGCCGGAAGCACTGCGGACCGCGGCCTCCATGGGCATCTGCGCTTTCCTGCCGAAGGGCGGATCGCTGTCCACCCTTTTGGATACCCTCCGCTACGCACGGGCCGGCAACATGGTGGTCCACCCGTCGCTGGTGGCCCAGCTGGGGATGTCCACCCCCGCTCCGGCCCCTGCGGCCCGCGAAGTGGAACCGGGCGGTCCCGTCCTGACACCCCGCGAACTGGATGTGCTCCGGTTGATGGCCGGCGGCCATGGCTCGAAGGAAGTGGCCAGCAAGCTGGACATCTCCCTCAACACCTGCCGCGGCTACGTGAAGGCGATCTTCGCCAAACTTGGAACCCACTCGCAGCTCGAATCGGTCATGGAAGCGTCACGGCGCGGCATGCTCGAGCAGCCGAGCAATGGCTAGGCCTTCGCTCCGCAAACCGGCCCTGTTCCGCCCGTTCGAATCGCCGGCCCACCACAATTCCGAGGTTTTCAAGGCTGTCAGGCGGTTCCTGTTGATGGGGCTGGTTGCATTGGTGGTGGTCACCACCCCGGTGGCCTTCTGGATCTGGTCCGAGGCTGAACGCCACGCACTGGAGAACTCCAAGGATGCCACCGACCACTTGGCCAACAACGTGGTGGGGCCGCTGCTGGACGGGGAAGTCCTGTCCGGCAACCCCACCGCCATCGAACGGCTCGACGAGCGCCTCCGTCCCTGGATGGACGACACCTCGGTCTTTGAGATCCGGCTCTGGGACAAGAACGGGCGCATCGTCTACTCGGAAGACCCCAAGCTCATCGGCCACACCTTCGGCCTGCCGCACGAGGCGCAGGAAGTCCTGGACGGCGGGGACGTCCCGGCCAACCTGGAAACGCAGAAGGACGAGGTCAACACGCCCAACGTCGAAAACGGCGAGCTCGTGGAGGTCTATGTGCCGGTCACCGCCCCCGACGGGCAGAAGCTGGTTTTCGAGACCTATTACGACGACGACGGCGTCCGCCAGGAACAGGCTGCGGTTCTGTTCGGCATGGCCCCGCCGTTCCTGCTGTCACTCGCCGTCCTACAGCTGGCGCAGCTGTTCCCCGCAGTCCAGCTGGCCCGCCGGATCCAAGCGTACGAAGCCGGCCGGAGCCGGCTGCTCCGCCGGGCGATCGAAGCCTCCGAGCTGGAGCGGCAGCGCATTGCCCGCGACCTGCACGATGAAGTGATCCAGGAGCTCTCCGGCCTGTCCTACGTGATGGAGTCCGAGGAGCTGCACAGTCCCGTGGGCCAGCGGGCGCTGTTCTCCGACGCCCGCCGCATCCTGCAGGACAACGTCCGCAGCCTGCGGGCCATGACCAGCGAACTGTACCCGCCGGACCTGAACCGCCTCGGTCTTTCCGGAGCGCTGGCCAGGCTTGGCGACCCGCTCGAGGAACGCGGGATCAGCCTGGAGCTCCACCTGCCGGAGCAGTGCGAGCTGGACCGGGACCGCGCGGCGCTGTTCTACCGGGTGGCCCGGGAGGCCCTGGCCAACACCGCCAAGCACTCCAAGGCCACCAGGGCCGAGCTCCACCTCCAACAGGACCGGGACCGCTCGGAGATCCGCATCCAGGATGACGGCTGCGGCTTCGACCAGAGCCAGGGGTCGCCGGAAGGCCACTTTGGCCTGCGGATCATGAAGGACACCATCGGCGAGGCCGGCGGCACGCTCCAGGTGATGTCCGCTCCCGGCCACGGGACCACAGTGATCGCCCGTTTCGGAGTCGGCAGCGCCAAGGTTCCGGCCTCCCTGGACCACGAGCCCGAACCGGTGCCCTCAGGGTAACCTCCCGCCTGAATCGCACCCGACATGCCGCCGGTCCCTCCAATGGCGTGGGGGCCGGCGCAGTTCTGTCCGCCGGTTTTTGGCCTGGCGGGTTGGTGGCGGCAGCGCCGGTACAGTGAATTCATGCCTTTGCCGTACCCGCCCCTCGAGGAGTTGCTTTCTTCCGCCCGGGTGGTGGTGCTGCCCATGCGCGTGAAGTTCCGCGGGATCCTGGAACGTGAAACGCTGCTCCTCCGCGGCCCGCTGGGATGGGGCGAGTTCGGCGCCTTCCCCGAGTACGGCGACGCCGAGGCCTCGCGCTGGCTTGCCGCCGCCGTCGAAGCCGGCTGGCACGGTTTCCCGGAGCCGCTGCGGACCAGCATCCCCGTCAATGCGACCGTGCCCGCCATCACGGCGGACCGCGTGCCGGAGATTCTGGACCGGTTCGGCCGCGTGGACGCCGTCAAGGTCAAGGTGGCCGAACGCGGGCAGACGCTCGACGACGACGCCGGCCGGGTCGCCGCTGTCCGCGCCGCGCTTCCGGACGCTGCCGTCCGCGTGGACGCCAACGGCGGCTGGGACGTACCGGCGGCGGTGGCGGCGCTGACCCGGCTGGCCGACGCCGGGCTTGAATACGCGGAGCAGCCAGTGCCGGACATCGAGGGCCTGGCCGAAGTGCGGCGGCGGCTTCGTGCGGCAGGGGTTCCGGTGCTGATTGCGGCCGACGAAAGTGTCCGCAAGGAGGACGACCCCCTCAAAGTGGCGCGGGCCGGCGCCGCGGACCTCCTCGTGGTGAAGGTGGCGCCGCTCGGGGGAGTCCGGCGCGCCCTGGAGCTGGTAGCGCAGGCGGGGATGCCCGCCGTCGTGAGTTCCGCCCTCGATACGTCCGTGGGGATCCGGGCCGGGCTCGCGCTCGCGGCCGCGCTGCCGGAACTGCCGTACGCCTGCGGGCTGGGAACGGTCTCGCTGCTCGCCGCGGACGTGATTGGTACGCCCCTGGTGGCCGACGACGGCGCCATCACCTTGCGCGATGCCGTCGCCGACGAGGGGCTGCTTGGGCAGTACGCCGCCCCGGCCGAGCGCCGGGACTGGTGGCTCGCCCGGCTCCGCCGCGCCTACGCCCTGCTCTAAACGCGTCCTCACCTCCTGTGGGTTTTCCCCGGACGCGTCCTCACCGGGGGCGCGAGTTCACCGGATCTTCATCTGAGTGTCGGCTTCCGGTTCGCTTTCACTGGAAGGGTGGCGGTGCCGCATCTAAACCCTTGGAAGGTCTCTCCCCATGTCTGAAATCTCCGGACGCAAGTTCGCCCTGCTCCCCATGCTCGGGCACACCAAAGGCAAGCGCAGCCCTATCACCTGCGCCCTCAAGTGCGACAACGCCTGCGCAGGCGACGTCTGCAACACGAGCTCGAACAGCTACTTCCGCGACATCGCCTCCACCACTCTCTCCCGCCGCGCCGCCCTGGGCTTTGGTGCCGCCGGTGCCCTCGCCGTCGTACTTGGCGGTGCCGTAACGTCCGGCGAGAAGGCCGTCGCCGACGGCGGAGCGGGACTGTCTCCCGCCGCGAAGAACGGCTTTGCCCCGGGTGCGTCCAAGCTGCAGTTCATCGCCATCCCCGCCGTTGCGTCCGACGTCGACGCCCTGACCGTGCCGGCAGGCTTCACCTGGCAGCCCGTGATCCGCTGGGGCGACCCGATCTTCAACGATGCCCCGGCGTTCGAGCTGGGCAACCAGACCGCCGCTGCCCAGGAGCGGCAGTTCGGCTACAACAACGACTACTCGGACATCCTTGAGATCCCCGGCAGCAAGGGCCGGCGCGCGCTGCTGTTTGCGAACCATGAATACACGAACGAGAACATCATGTTCCCGGCCAGCATGCCCGCCGAACAGATGCGCGCGGTGGGCGCGGCTGCCCACGGCCTGACCGTCGTCGAGCTGGAGCGCAAGAACAAGAACAAGCCGTGGAGCTACGTCAAGGGCGCGCCGCTGAACCGCCGCTACCTGAACAGCACCCGCTACGAGCTGACCGGCCCGGTTGCAGGCTCGGACTTGGTCAAGACCGTGGCCGACCCCGAGGGCCGCTGGATCAACGGCACCCTGGGCAACTGCTCCGGTGGAACCACCCCGTGGGGCACCGTCCTCTCGGGCGAGGAAAACTTCAATGGCTACTTCGTTGCTCCGGGCACGTCCGCCTCGGACAAGCGCTACGGCCTGACCAACAAGGCCACGGCGCGGCAGTGGGAGCTGGATGACCCCCGCTTCAACGCCAACAACGCCGGCTACGAAAACGAAACCAACCGCTTCGGCTGGATTGTGGAGGTGGACCCGTTCGACCCGACGTCCACACCGAAGAAGCACTCTTCCCTGGGCCGCTTCAAGCACGAGGGCGCCAACGTGATCCTGGCCAAGTCCGGCCACGTGGTTGCCTACATGGGCGACGACGAGCGCTTCGACTACCTCTACAAGTTCGTTTCCAAGGCCAAGTACCGCGAGGGCGACCGCAAGCACAACATGACTCTCCTCTCCGAGGGCGACCTGTACGTTGCCAAGTTCACCGGCAACGCCCCCGCAGCGGAGATCGACGGCAAGGGCTCCGTCCCGTCCGACGGCTCCTTCGACGGGACCGGCGAATGGCTGCCGCTGGTGGTCGGCGGCAAGTCCATGGTTGCCGGCATGTCCCTCGAGGAAGTGCTCGTGTACACGCGGCTCGCCGCCGACAAGGTGGGCCCCACCAAGATGGACCGCTGCGAGGACGTCCAGCCCAGCCTGCACACCGGCAAGGTCTACGTCGCGTGCACCAACAACTCGGACCGCGGCAAGCCCGGCAAGGAAGGCGCCACCGAGGTCAACCCGCGCAACGCAAACCGCGACGGCCACATCGTGGAAATCACCGAGACCGGCGACCAGACCTCCACCAAGTTCACCTGGAACCTGCTGATGGTCTGCGGCGATCCCTCCACCGGCGACGTCACCTACTTCTCCGGCTTCCCGGCCGACCAGGTCTCGCCCATTTCCTGCCCGGACAACCTGGCCTTCGACTCCGTGGGCAACCTCTGGATCTCCACCGACGGCGCCCCGTCCGGCATCGGCAAGGCTGACGGTCTGTTCAAGGTCACCCTGGCTGGCCCCGAGCGTGGCCGTGTGGAGCAGTTCCTCGCCGTGCCCCGTGACGCGGAAACCTGCGGACCGATCGTCCACGACACCGAGCGCAGCGTTTTTGTCTCCGTGCAGCACCCGGGAGAGGAAGGCACCTTCGAGGCGCCGCACTCGTACTTCCCGGACTACGTAGCCGCCGGCGCGACGCCCCGCCCCGGCCAGATCCGGGCTCCCCGCCCTGCTGTGGTCCAGGTGTTCCGCACCGACGCCTAGGGTCTAACCCCGTCCTGAAGCGGGCGCTCCCGCATTTCTCCCGGTTGAGAAGTGCGGGAGCGTTTGGCGTTAAGCGATGGGTGATTCTGTGACGCTTGACACGTGTTAGGTTGATCCCCTACAGTTCCTAACACGTGTTAGGAAGGGAATTGACATGACCGGAGCCACAAACGGGCACCTGCGGGAAATCACCCGACGAACAGCCCTTGGTGCCCTCGGCGCGGGAATCATCGGAGCGACTGTGGCATCGTGGCCGCGGCTCACGGGGACGGATATTCCGGGCCGCGGGGACAACAGCCTCAGCATCGCCATCATGGGCACCGCCGCGGACGCAGCCGCCCGGCAACGCGCCATCGACGCTTTTACCCGGCTTCACCCCGGGATTAGGGTCAAGGTCCAGGCCATCCAGGCCGTGGACTGGAAGGACTTCTTCACCAAGATCCTCACCATGGTTGCAGCAGGCACGCCACCGGACGTGGTCTACGTGGCCACCGAAGGAGCCCAGCTTTTCGCCGAGAAGCTCGCCCATCCGCTGGACGAGTTCGTGCGCCGCGACGCCGCGGACATGCGCGAGTTCTTCGACGACGTCCACCCGAGCCTGGTCGAGGCCTTCATGTACAAGGGCAGCCTGTACCAGCTCCCCATGGACTGGAACGCGGCCAACATGTACTACAACACCACCGCCTTTGCCCAGGCAGGGCTGGAGCGCCCCGCGGACGACTGGACCCACGTGGACTTCCGCAACAGCCTCGCCGCCATGCGGAAGGCCCGCACCTCGGACTTCACCCCCTATTACTGGACCAACCGGCTCTTCGGCGGCGTGGTGCCGTGGCTCTACGCCAACGACACGAGCTTCCTGAAGGAGACCCGGTCCACCGGCGGGGAATGGCTCTGGGACGGCTTCTACGCCAAGGATCCTTCCCGCAGCCTCCGCTCGGGCGGGTACCAGTGGCTGGAGCCCAACGCCGACGACGACCGGGTCTTTGAGTCCTTCGACTACCTTCGCGGGCTGGTCAAGGACGGGCTCGGGGTCCGGCCGGAGGAAGGCGGCGGCAGTTCCCTCGTCGGCCTGTTCGCCTCCAACCGGATCGGCACCACCCCGGCCGGCGGCTACTGGGTGCAGGGCCTGCACGAGGCCGGGATGGGCGCCAACGACTTCGACGTCCAGTTCTTCCCGCGCTGGAAGACGCAGCGCCACCAGTTCGGCACGGCAGGCTACGCGATCATGAAGACCGCCAAGGACAAGGACGCGGCGTGGGAGTGGATCAAGTTCAGTGCCAGCCGCGAGGCTATGGAGCTGATCTTCCCCAACCCCATTACGACGCCGGCCCGGCGTTCCATGGTCAACGAACGGCTGTACGCCGGCAAGGGACCGGCCCACTGGAAGGTCTTCTACGACACCCTGGACAGGTTCCCCACCACCGGACCCATCCCCGCACCGCCACAGCAGGCCGCCGTGGAAACGGCCCTGATGAAGAACGTCTCGCTTGCTGTCAGCGGCGACGAGCAGCAGCTGAAACAGGCCCTCGGCTCCATGCATCGCGACCTTGAACTGGCCCTGAGGAGGCAGTCATGAGCACCACCACACCGCCGCGGCAGCGGCCGAACCAGGCGGCCCGGCGGGGCAGGCCGGGCGCCGCAGCCGCTGCGTCGGCAAACGCGGCCACCGGCAGGCAGAGCCAGCGCTGGCTGCCATGGATCTTCCTGGCGCCCACCATCCTCGGCATGGGACTGTTCACCCTGGTCCCGATCGTGGCCTCCGTGGTCCTGGCGTTCTTCCGATGGGACATCATTTCGGCGCCGACGTTCGTGGGCTTCGACAACTTCTCGGAGGTGGTCCAGGACCCGACCGTCCGGGTGTCCTTCCTGAACACCATCGTTTTCGTTGTGGTGGCCGTGGCCCTCCAGCTTGGCCTCGCCCTGGCCCTGGCAGTCATGGTGCAGGAGAAGATGCCGGCCTGGCTGCGGGTGTTTTTCCGCTCGGCCTTCTTCTTCCCCCTGATCCTGTCAGCGGCCTCCGTCTCCATCTTCATGCGGTACCTCTTCAACGAACAGTTCGGCGTGGTCAACTGGTTCCTGTCGCTCGTGGGCATTCCCGCGGTGCCGTGGCTGACCACACCGGGAGGGTCCGCCGCCGTCGTGGTCCTGGTGTACGTGTGGCAGAACTTCGGGTTCTCCTTCCTGCTGTTCATCGGCGGCCTGGCCTCCATTCCGGTGGAGACCTACGAGGCGGCGTCGATCGACGGCGCCACCGGCTGGCGCAAGCACCTGCACGTCACGCTGCCCCTGCTGAGCCCCACCACGCTGGTCGCTTCGGTGATGGCCATCATCAACGCCCTGCAGGTGTTCGACCAGCCGTACGTGCTGACCCGCGGCGGCCCCGGCGATTCCACCCGCACCGCCGTCATGGTGATTTTCGAATCGGCATTCCAGCGCCTCGAATTCGGCCAGGCATCCGCCATCGGCGTGCTGCTCACCCTGATCATCATGGCCATCACGGCCGCCCAGTTCCGGCTCAGCAAACGATTCGTCTTCTACCAGTAAGGCCAGCCATGACAACCTCAACAGACCACGTCCTGGCCGCCGGGCACTCCCCGAAGCTGTCGCAGGGCCTCCCCGAAACATCGCCCGGCCGGCGCAGGTTCAGCTGGAACTTCGCGCTGCGCATCGTCCTGCTGTTGATCGCTGCGGCCCTGACGCTGGGCCCCGTGCTGTGGACCCTGTCCACATCGCTGCGGTCGCCGTCGGAATCCTTCAGGCTGCCGCCGTCGTTCATTCCCTGGAACCCGGACTTCACCTCCTACGGTGAAGTGTTCCAGCAACTGAATATCTTCCTTCTGGTGCTCAACAGCGCCCTGGTGACCGGGCTGATCGCGGTAGGCCAGATGATCTCCGCAGCGCTGGCGGGCTACGCATTCGCGCACCTGAAGTTCCGCGGCCGCGGAGCACTGTTCTCGATCGTGCTGGCCACCATGATGGTGCCGGTGCAGGTCACGATCGTGCCCGTCTTCATGCTGATCCGGGGCATGGGGCTGTCCGACACTCTGCTGGCGCTGATCCTGCCCGCCATTCCGACGGCGTTCGGCACCTTCCTGATGCGCCAGTACTTCATGGGGCTCCCGGCCGAGCTGGCGGAAGCCGCGTCGATCGACGGCGCCTCCCCGTGGCGGACATTCCGTTCCATCTATGCGCCGCTGGCGATGCCCGGCATGGCGATCGTCGGAATCCTTGCGTTCAACTACCACTGGAACGAATTCTTCCGCCCGCTCATCCTCACGATTTCCGAGCAGAACTTCACCCTCCCGCTGGGGCTTGTGTCGCTCCAGGGCAACCTGGGCACCGGCAGCATCTCCGTGGTGCTGGCGGGCGTGGTCCTGTCCATGATTCCGGCGCTGGTGGTCTTCATGTTCGGCCAACGCGCCCTCCAGGACGGTCTTACGGCCGGCACCGGAAAATAACCTACCCACCGAAAGGCCCACCATGCCCTCCCCGGACCTCGCCGCCGTCCGCTTCGAAGACGTCGCCGCCGCGCACACCGACACCGCCTTCCCGCGGTTCCATCCCCGCCCGGCGCAGGGCTGGATCAACGACCCCAACGGCATCAGCCACATCAACGGCCGGTACCACGTGTTCTTCCAGTACAACCCGGACTCGGCCCGGCACCACAGGATCGCCTGGGGCCACGTGAGCTCCGCCGACCTGGTGCGCTGGGAGGAGCACCCCGTGGCGCTGCGGCCCCAGCCCGGCGGCCCGGACGAGTACGGCTGCTGGACCGGTGTTGTAACGGACGACGGCGGTGTTCCCACCGCGGCGTACTCGGGTGTCCGTGGGGACGGGGGCCACTCACAGGTGGTCATCGCCCGCGGATCGGAGGACCTGGTCAGCTGGGAGCAGACTGGCCACGTGGCGGCCTCCATGCCGGGCGGGCAGGTCACCGCGGTGCGCGATCCGTTCATCTTCCGGCTTAACGGCAAGCGGTACGCGATGCAGGGCGCCGGCCTCGCCAACGGCCACGCCGCATTGCTGCTGTACACGGTGGAGGACATGTCCGACTGGAAGTACCAGGGCATCTGGCTGACCTCGGAAAACCCGGTGGCCGCCGAATTCACGCCCGCCGAGATTTGGGAGTGCCCGCAGCTGGTGCGGGTGCCGGATGGCACCTCCTCCTCTGACTCCGGGACCGGCTCCGGCACATGGCTGATGATGTTCTCGCTCTGGCTCTCCGGGGACGCACACGAGCACGCCAACGGGGTGGGTCACCTGCTCGGCTCGCTGACCGAAGATCCGGCCACCGGGCTGCCGGTGTTCACGCCTCGCAGCGGGGGGAAGTCCGATCTTGGCCGCGACTTCTACGCACCGCAGATTGTTGCCCTTGAGGAGCGGGCGCTGCTCTGGGGCTGGGCCAACGAAGGGCCGGGACGCGACGGACGCCGTGGGCGGAGCCAGGATGAAATCGACGCTGCCGGCTGGGCCGGAGTCCTGACCTTCCCGCGTGAACTCTCCGTGGTGGACGGCGCACTGGCCGTCAGCCCAGCACCCGAGGTCGGGGCCTACCGCGGCGCGCAGGCCGCCAGCGCGGCCCGGGGCACCGTTGAGGTGCCGCCGTTCGCCGAAGCTGTGGTGACGGGAGGAACGTCCGGCGGGGACTCCGCCGTCGAGCTTCTGCTCGTGGGGAACGGCAGCAGCCAGACGGTGTTCCGCGGGACCATTGCGCCGGGGGAGGAGTTGCGGATCTTCGTGGATGCCTCGCTGGTGGAGGTTTACCGGTCAGGTTCCGTGGCCACCACCCTGCGCGCCTACCCTGCGGCGGGGGAGGGATGGGAGCTGCACCTTCCCGCCGGCGCGGTGGCGGATGTCTGGGGGCTGGAGCAGCCGCCGGTCCAGGGCTGACGGCACACCAGGGATGTATGCCCGGCCGGGAATTAACGCCCGGCCGGGACGGGCCCGGTGGAATCACGGATCACCAGCCGGCAGGGAACGGTGGCCTCGGCGCTGGTACCGGACGGCTCAGCGTCAGTGGCGTTGCCGCCGTCGTCGGTCCTGTCCGGGGCCGCTTCCACCTCGGCGAGCAGAGCTGTCATGGCGGCGGCGCCCATCTCCCGGAGCGGGAGGGCCATGGTGGTGAGGGCCGGGACCATGGTTTGGGCGACGCGGAATTCGTCGTCGTAGCCCATGACGGACACATCCTGCGGGACGTTCAGGCCGAGCCGGTAGCAGGCGAGGACGACGCCGATGGCCAGACGGTCGTTGGCGCACAGGATCGCGGTGGGCCGTACGGCCGGCTCGACGCCGTCGAGGAATTTCATGGCGGCGTGGAATCCGGCGTCGATGTCCCAGCCCACCTGAAGGATCCGGTCCTCGTTCACCGGCATGCCTGCCGCACCAAAGGCCTCGCGGTAGCCCTCGATGCGGCGCGGGGCCGCGGGCGTCAGCGAGTCGCCGGCGAGGAACGCGATATCCCGGTGGCCGAGCGACATGACGTGCTCGGCGGCTTCCCGGCCGCCCCTGACCTCGTCCGGGATGACGGCGGGGAGGCGTGATTCGGGGCGGTCGTCGAAGCAGTTGGCCAGGATCGACGGGACCCGGGCCATGTTGGGCGGCACGTGCAGGGGACGCAGACCGACGGTGACGTACATCAGGCCGTCCACCTGCCGGTCGAGCAGGGTTTCGACGGCGCTCTCGTCCCGGGATTCGTCCAACTCGGTGTCCATCACCACGGTGACAAACCCGTGCGACCGGGCAACGGCGTCCGCACCGGCGATGATGTTGCCGTCGAAGGGGCTGGTGACCACCTGGTCCGACACGATCCCGATGATCCGCGACTGCTGGTTCCGCAGGCTCAGGGCAATCTTGTTGGGGGAGTAGTTGAGCGCCGCGGCGGCTTCCCGGATGCGCTGCTGGCTTTCGACGGCGACATTGCCGTCACCCCGCCCGTTCAGCACCAGCGACACGGCGCTCCGGGAGACACCCGCCAGCTTGGCGACGTCCAGTGCGGTGGCCTTGCGGTTCATGGGCTGATCCTTGCGATGGAAAACTCTCTGTTGTGCTGTAGTTTACCTAACTCGTGTGAGACGGCCTCGGTCCTGGCACTGGAGCTTCGAGGTGAGCCGGCGTTTGGGTTGGTGGCAGACTGGTTCGGTGACTTCCTCCGAACCCGCCGAGCCCTCCGCCTCCTTGACCGGCACCCCTGCCGACGCCGATCCCGCGCTGACGTCCGTGGCTTCCGCACGGATTGCCGTCGCGTCGCTGCTCGACGGCGGCGTCAGGTACGTCGTGGTGGCCCCGGGCTCGCGGTCGGCGCCCATGGCCTACGCGCTGGCCGAGGCTTCGGCGGCCGGGAAGGTCGAGCTTCTGGTCCGGATCGACGAGCGCTCGGCCGGATTCACGGCCCTGGGACTGGCTCTTGCCACGGGAGCGCCGGTGGCCGTGCTGACGACCTCGGGGACCGCCGTCGGGAATCTCCTCCCGGCTGTGATGGAGGCCAACCACGCCGCCGTGCCGCTGGTGGTTGTTTCGGCCGACCGGCCCGAGGAACTCCGCGGGACCGGCGCGAACCAGACCACCCTCCAGCTGGACCTCTTCGGCGAGCACGTCCGCTTCGCCGTGGACGTTCCCGCAGGGGAGAGCCCGCAGCGCGCGGTGGAAACCGCGCTCGCCGCCGCCACCGGGGCCTTCGCGGACACGCCGCCGGGTCCCGTCCAGCTCAACCTCGCCTTCCGCGACCCGCTCGTGCCCGGGGCGGGGGAGCGGCTGCCCGAGGAGCGCGGCCACGCAACCTTCCGGATTGGTACCGAACCGCTCACCATGAGCCTCGATCCTGCGCCCGCCGGCCTCCCCGAGCGGCGCACCGTGGTGCTCGCCGGGCACGACGCCGGACCGGTCGCCGAGGCTTTCGCCCGAGCCCATGGACTGCCGCTGCTGGCAGAGCCGTCGTCCAACTCCCGCTTCGGGCCCAACGCGGTGGGGCCGTACCGCCTGCTGCTGGAGCACTTTGGGCCGGACTCGGCGCTGCCCATCGAGCGTGCCGTGGTGTTCGGCCGCCCGACGCTGTCCCGCCCGGTGTCGGCGCTGCTGGCCCGGACGGACATCCCGGCAGCCCTCTATGAACCCGTGCCGGTGGCCTGGTACGAGCCGGGCCGGCGCCGGGAAACGCCCATTGCCAGCCTGGCCGAGCTCGCGGAGTTCGCCGGCCGGGGCTCCGCCGCCTGGCTCGACGCGTGGCTGCTCGCCGGCGCCGCGGCCCAGCATGCCGTCGACGGCATACTCGCTACCGAAGAAGCCGCCACCGGTCCCGCCGTCGGCGCGGTCGTTTGGCAGCACGCCCGCGGCCAGTTGGTCCTCGGCTCGTCCAACGGCATCCGCGACGTCGACCTCGCCGGCCAGCCCGCACCCGAGCCGGCCGCCACAGTCTTCGCCAGCCGGGGCCTTGCAGGCATCGACGGCACCATTTCCACCGCCACCGGCATTGCCCTCGGCGGCCACCAGGAAACCACCCTGCTGCTCGGCGACGTCACCTTCCTGCACGACGCAGGCGGCCTCTTCCTCGGTGCGGGGGAGGAACAGCCGCAGCTGCGGATAATCGTCCTCAACGACGCCGGCGGCGCCATTTTCAGCCTGCTGGAACACGGTGCGGTCGCCGAGGCAGGCGGCTACGGGGACGCCGTCGAACGCCTCTTCGGCACCCCGCACACAGTGGACATCGCGGCACTCGCGGCCGCGTACGGCGGCGGGCATTGCTCGGTGAGTACGACGGCGGGCCTCGCCGAGGCGCTTGCCGCACCGTTCACCGGGCGCACCATCATTGAGGTGCGCACCGACCGGCACGAACTCCGCGCACTGCACGGAAGGATCAAGGCGGCGGTGAGTTCCGCGGTGGCCGGGGTGCTCGCCGGCTAGCCCCTGGCGACGCGCAACCTGCCCGGCGACGCGCAAAATTCCTCCCGCGACGGGAATTCCCTGCGCGCCGGAAAATGTGTGCGTCGCTGGGCGGTCTCCGCATCGCCAGGTGCGGGCGCGTGACGGCGGTCGGATTTCCACATGGCACCATCCATGTCTTTCGGGCCGGCACCAGGACCTGCGAGTGTACAAGCCATGGCCGAACTACCAAGGCTCGTCCTCGCCCGCGAGCACATTCAGCAGGGATTGACGCCCAAGATGCTCGCCCGGCGCTGTGCAACAGGTGCACTTATCCGGCTGCGGCAGGGCGTTTACGTGGACGGGGAGGCGTGGGGCTCTCTCCAGCCCTGGGACCAGTACCGGCTGCGGGTACAGGCGGCGGCCGAAACCTTCACCGCTCCGACGGTGTTCGCACGGCATTCGGCGGCAAGTGTTTGGGGCGTTCCGACTGTCGGCCATCACCATCCGGTGCATGCACTGACGTTCCAGAACGATGGGGGCCGGTCCCGGGCGGGCGTTCGAAGGCACTACGCGGACCCCGCAGGTGTGAAAGTGTTCAGTCACGACGGCCTGTTGGTGACCGGCCGCGTGCGCACTGTCCTGGACTTGGCGGCGTTCACACCCTTCGCCGAAGCCATCGTTCCGCTGGATCACGTGCTTAGACCTGACGCCGCCCGGAACCTGCCGCCGCTGTCCAAGGAGCAGCTCCTCGCTGAAACCGAGGGCAACTACACGGCCGCGGCCGCCCGGCGCATCACCGCGGCCATCGAATTCGCCGACGCGCAGTCCGCGTCGGCGGGGGAGTCGTACAGCCGGGCGCTCGTGCATGTGGCGGGCTTCGAGACGCCGGCCCTCCAGCACGAGATCCGAGACGTGGGCGGCCTCATTGGCTACTCGGACTACTACTGGGAGTCCGCCCGTATCGTCGGTGAATTCGACGGCATCGAAAAGTATCTGAAGCCGGAATACCTGAAGGGCCGGACGACGTCGCAGGCAGTGGTGGACGAGAAATACCGGGAGGACAGGATCCGGGCTACTGGCCGCACCGTGGTCCGGTGGGTGTGGGCCGACCTGATGGTGCCGGGACGGCTGGAACGGAAACTGTCGGCGGCGGGGGTGCCGCGCCGTCGTACACGGTCCGCACGGTGACGTCGCTGCAATGGCGACGCGCAATGCTCCCCGTGATGCGGAAATGCCCCGGCGCTACCGAAATTCCAGTAGCGTCGGGGCATTTGCGCATCGCAGGATCGAATCCGCGTCGCAGGAGCGAATGCAGGCTAGAGAACCCGGCTCAGGAACTCCTTGGTGCGGGCATGCTGCGGGTTGGCGATGATCTCGCGCGGATCACCGGTCTCCACCACCACGCCGCCGTCCATGAACGTCAGGCTGTCGCCCACTTCCCTGGCGAAACCGATTTCGTGGGTCACCACAATCATGGTCATGCCGGACTTCGCGAGGTCCTTCATGACGTTCAGGACATCGCCCACGAGCTCCGGGTCCAGGGCTGACGTGGGCTCGTCGAAGAGCATCAGCTCGGGCTCCATGGCGAGGGCCCGGGCGATGGCAACGCGCTGCTGCTGTCCGCCGGAAAGCTGCGACGGGTAGTGGCCCGCGCGGTCGGCAAGACCCACGCGGTCCAGCAGTTCCAGCGCCTTCTTCCTGGCGGCTTCCCTCGGCTGGCGCTTCACCTGGACCGGAGCCTCCATGACATTCATGAGCGCGGTCTTATGCGGGAACAGGTTGAACCGCTGGAACACCATGCCGATCTCACGGCGCTGCGCGGCGATCTCCTTGGTCTTGAGGTCATGCAGCCGGCCGTTCACCTCGCGGTAGCCAATCAGCTGGCCGCCCACGGAAATCCGTCCGGCGCTGATGCTTTCCAGCAGGTTCACGCAGCGCAGCATGGTGGACTTGCCCGAACCGGACGGCCCGATGACAACGGCCACCTCGCCCTGGTTGACGGTGAGGTCGATGCCACGCAGCACATGGTGGTGCCCGTAGTACTTGTGCAGGCCCTCGATCCGGACCAGCGGCTTTTGAGCGGTGATCGTCATTTTGCGCTCTCCTCGGGGAAGTCCATCTTCAGGGCCGGTTCCGCCTCGGCGCTCGGCGCACCGGCCGCGGCGGCCCTCGCTGCCGCAGGATTCACGACGGCGGGTACCCGGTTGTCCACGCCCTTGCCGTAGTAGGCCTCGATGTAGTGCTGGCCCACCATCAGCAGGCTGGTGATGACGAGGTACCAGATGGCCGCGACGATCAGCAGCGGCACCGGAAGATACGTCCGGTTGGCCAGGTTGTTCGTCGCGAACGTCAGGTCCAGAGTGAATGGAACCGCCAGAACCAGCGAGGTGGTCTTCAGCATGCCGATGGTTTCATTGCCTGTTGGGGGGACAATGACGCGCATCGCCTGGGGGAGGATGATCCGCCACATGATTTTGGTCTTGGCCATGCCCAGCGCTTCGGCGGCTTCCATCTGGCCGCGGTCCACAGACTTCAGGCCGGCACGGAAGATCTCCGCAAGGTATGCCGATTCATTCAGGCCGAGCCCTAGGATTGCAGCAATCAGGGGGTTGATGACGGTGCTGGTGTCCACGCTGAACAGCTCTGGCCCAAACGGAACTCCGGCAGCAATCTTCGGGTAAAGGACCGATACCAGGCCCCAGAAGATCAACTGCGTGTACACAGGGGTGCCGCGGAAGAACCACACCCAGGCCCAGCTGGACCAGCGGAACACCGGATTATCTGACTGGCGCATGAAGGCCAGCAGGATGGCCAGGACGATGGCGAGGACCATCGAGGCCACCGTCAGCAGCAGCGTCCAGCCCACGCCCTGGACCACTTTGACGTCCAGGATGTAGGTGGCCACGATATCCCACCGGAAGTTCGGGTTGGTCACCAGGCTCTGGGCGAATACCGCCAGCACGCCGAGGATGACGACGGCGCTGATCCAGCGGCCCGGGTGCCGCACCGGTACTGAATCGTTCAGGACCGGTGCGGTTTTGTGATGGTCGTCCATCTGTGCACCTGATTTGTGGTCGGTGACGGTACGGCTCAAGAGCTGGCCGCCGGGTTGACTTCGGACTTGGTGATGGCGCCGTCGCCATTCCCCCAGCCATCAAGGATCTTCTTGTACGAGCCGTCAGCCATGAGCTTGGTGAGGGTCTTCTGGATCACCTCGGCCAGGGCCATGTCCGACTTGGCAACCGCGATACCCTGCGGGGCCGAGTCGTAGACGTCGCCGATCTTCTCCAGCTGGCCATTGGTCTGCGTCAGGGCGTAGCCGATGATGGGGGAGTCCGCTGCCATGGCATCGATGCTGCCGTTGACCAGGCGGGTGGTGACATCCGTCTGGTTCTTCAGCGTGACGATGTTGATGGGCTGCTTGCCGTCAGCCGTGCACTTCTTGTTGCGGCCGGACAGATCCGGATCCTCCTGGACGGTGCCGGTCTGGACGCCGATGGACTTGCCGCAGACATCGTCAAGGGAGAAGCCCTTTGGGTTGCCCTTCTTCACGGCCCAGGCGGTCCCGGCGTTGAAGTAGCTGACCATGTTGACCGCGCCGAGGCGTTCCTTATTGATGGTGAAGGAGGAGATGCCCAGGTCGTACTTCGGGCCGAGCGCGGGCAGGATGCCGGTGAACTCGGACGTCTGCACCTTTACCTTCAGGCCCAGGGTTGCGCCGATGGCCTTGGCGATGTCGACGTCGTAGCCCACAGGAGTCTGGCCGTCCGTCCCGATGAATTCGGCCGGCGCGTAGCTGGTGTCCGATCCGACTGTAAGAGTGCCCTTGGACTTAATCGCGGCGGGGACCGAGGCGGCCAGTGCCTCATCCTTCTGGATCGTCGAGGGATCGAAGCTGGCCGCGGCACTGCCCGACGGCGACGCCGCACCACCGGGGGCGGCGGACTCCGAGGCGTTGGTGCAGGCTGAAAGCGCCAGCGCGCCAATGGCGAGAACCGTAGCTGCCTTGAGCTTGGAATTGCCCACGAGCGAACGGGAGATCTGCATATTCTTACCTTTTGTTGCGGGGAGGGATGCGGAACTAGCGGGTTATAGTGTAGCTCTCATTGAGAGATGTGCGTCACAGGTAACTAAGTTTCACTATTGGATAACTGTTTGGGGTCGGAAAGCAAGGGTCCTTGATGGAGGGGTGTCCGGTATGTGAGACAAGCCTACCCGCCTCAGGTCAGCTGCTAATGCCCAGCGACTCCAGCATCGGGCGGAACTTGGCCCACGTCTCCGCGAGCTCCGCCTCCGGCTGCGAGCCCTCGACAATTCCGCAGCCGGCATATAACCGGACGGTCGTGGGCGACTCAATGACCGCGCCGCGCAACGCGATGCCCCACTCGCCATTGCCGGCGGCGTCCAGCCACCCCACTGGGCCGGCGTACGGCCCCCGGTCGAGGTGCTCAAGCTTCCGGATCAGTGCCCCCGCCACCTGTGTGGGCGTCCCACACACGGCGGCGGTGGGATGCAGCGCGTTGATCAGCGCCAGGCAGGTGGGGACGTGGCCCTCCACCTCCGTGAGCTCGGCCTTGACGTCGGAAGCGAGGTGCCACACGTTGGGCAGCTCCAGGATGAACGGCTCGTCGTGGGCATTCATCGCCTCCGAGAAAGGCGCAAGCTGGGTGGTCAGCGACTGGATGGCGATCTCGTGTTCGTGCCGCTGCTTCTCCGATCCGGCCAGGACCCGCTCGGCGTAGTCCAGCGGCAGCCCCGCCTCGCCCACGGCGTCCCGGCGGTCCAGCGTCCCGGCCAGAACCCGGGCCTGGGCGGTGCGGCCCTCCACCTGGATGAGCATTTCCGGCGTCGCCCCCACGAGGCCGTCCACGCCGTAGGTCCAGCATTCCCGGTACCGGCTGGCCAGTTGGCGCAGCACCTCGGCCGCGTTCACGCCGTCCGGAACCGTGGCCACGATGTCCCGGGCAAGGACCAGCTTCTCCAGCTTCCCGGTGCGGATCTCGGCGACGCCGGCGGTGACGGCGTCCATCCAGTCCTCCTCACTGAGGGAACCGGTTTTCAGCGTGGCGGCGTCCGCGTGCGTGAGGTCGTCCGGGTTTACGACGGCGGCAGCCGGGTCTGACTCCAGCCACCCCTTCAGGGCGGCGAACGCGCCCGCTTCGGTGAGTTCGCCGTCGTCGGCCGTTATCTGGGTGAGCCAGGCGCGGCCGTCCCGGACGCCCACCACGATCTCCGGCACGATCAGGCGGGACTCATGCTCCGAAGCTTTGGAGAAGGCGAAGGACCCGAACGCCACGGGGCCGGTGCCGGGGCACTCCACGTGGTCGGTGATGTCCGCCTCGATGACCAGATGCCGCCACCAGATGTCCGCCTCGAGGAAGCGCTCGGGGCCAGTAGCGGTGAACCGCGCCGCCTCGCCGAAGCCCACCAGGCCGGCCTCGCGGCGGGTCCAGCACAGAACATCATCGCGGACCAGATACGACGGCAGCCCCTCGGGAGCCGATTCTCCATCCAAAGGGACTGTCAGGGTGCGGAGCGTGCTGGTCATGATGGGTCAACAGTACTCTGTTCTACTTAGCCCCCTCGGTACCTTTAAGTAGCTCCGGCTCAGCCCACCACGCCCAGCAGCCGCGGTGTCACGGAGCCTGCGGAAGTTTTGAGACAATGTCATGGTGAACCGAGCATCCTTGGATAAGCGTCCGGACGAAGTAGCCACGATGTTTGACGACGTCGCACCCAAATACGACGTCGTCAACGATGTCCTCTCGATGGGGCAGACCCGCCGGTGGCGCAAGGTTGTGGTTGATGCCATGGATGTCCGGGCCGGCCAGCGGGTGCTGGATCTGGCCGCCGGAACGGGAACCTCCAGCGAGCCATATGCCGATGCCGGCATAAACGTGGTGGCCTGCGACTTCTCCCTCGGCATGCTCAAGGTGGGCAAGCGCCGCCGCCCCGACATCGACTTCATCGCGGGGGACGCCACCAACCTGCCCTTCGCCGACAACACCTTCGACGCCAGCACCATCTCCTTCGGCCTGCGCAACGTCAACGAGCCGAAGAAGGCCCTGGCCGAGATGCTCCGTGTAACCAAGCCGGGCGGCAAGCTGGTCATCGCCGAGTTCTCCCAGCCCGTCGTACCGCTGTGGCGCACCATGTACACCGAGTACCTCATGCGCGCCCTGCCGGCCATCGCCACCAAGGTCTCCTCCAACCCGGACGCTTACATCTACCTTGCCGAGTCCATCCGCGCCTGGCCGGACCAGGACCACCTCGCCGCGTGGCTGCAGGAGTCCGGCTGGCAGGACGTCACCTACCGCAACCTGAGCGGCGGCATCGTGGCCGTCCACCGCGCCCACAAGCCGCTTACCGGCAACGGCTCGGCGGACGCCATCGCAGCCCACACCGGCCCGGTGGCCAAGCTGCGCCGCAACCTCCCGCGGACTGCCCGCTGACACTGTGAAAGTACTGATTGTTGGCGCGGGTCCCGCCGGATCCACCGCCGCGTATTACCTTGCCAAAGCCGGCATCGACGTCACGGTCCTGGAAAAGACCAGCTTCCCGCGCGAAAAAGTGTGCGGTGACGGACTCACCCCGCGTGCTGTCCGGGAGATCCAGAAGCTCGGTCTGCCGCATCCCGAACAGGACGGCTGGCGCCGGAACAAAGGCCTCCGCCTCCTTGCCGGCGGCCGCAGCCTCGAACTGCCCTGGCCAGAGGTGTCCGACTTCCCGCAGTACGGCCTGATCCGCACGCGCCTCGGGTTCGACGAGGAACTCGCCCGCCATGCCCAGGCCGCCGGCGCTACAGTGCTGGAACGCCACAGCGTGACCGAGGCGCTGCGCAGCGACGACGGCCGGGTAACCGGCGTGCGTGCGGCGATCCTGGACGAGTCCGGACGGAAGACGGGGGAGACGCTCGACTTCAGTGCCGACGTCGTCCTGGCCGCCGACGGCAACTCCACCCGCACCGCCGTCTCACTCGGCATCCAGAAGCGCGACGACCGGCCCCTGGGCGTCGCCGTCCGCACCTACTTCCAGAGCCCGCGGCACGACGACGACTGGATGGAAGGCTGGCTGGAACTTCCCGGCCGCGACGGCAAGCTCCTGCCCGGCTACGGCTGGGTGTTCGGCGTCGGCGACGGCACGTCCAACGTTGGCCTTGGCATCCTCAACTCGTCGAAGGAGTTCGGCAAGCTCGACTACAAGCAGGTCCTCCGCGAGTGGACCGCCGGCATGCCCGCCGACTGGGGTTTCACGCCGGAGAACCAGGTGGGGGAGATCCGCGGCGCCGCACTGCCCATGGGCTTCAACCGCACCCCGCACTACTCACCCGGCCTGCTGCTCCTCGGCGACGCCGGCGGCATGGTCTCCCCGTTCAACGGCGAGGGCATCTCCTACGCCATGGAGTCCGCCCGCTTCGCCGCCGAGTTCATCATCGATGCCAGCTCCCGTGCCGCGTCAGGCGGCCGGAACGCGTCCGACGCCGACACCCGGCTTGCCGGGTACGCGGACTATGTTCGTGAACAGTGGGGATCCCACTTCACGCTGGGGCGTGCCTTCGCTGCGCTGATCGGCAAGCCCGCCGTCATGAAGCTTGCGCTGCGGACGGGGATGCCGATCCCGGTGTTGATGCGCTTCGTGGTCCGGCTGCTGGCCAACCTTACCGACTCGTCGGCCAAGGGCTTCGAGGACCGCGTGATCCGCGTGCTCGAACTGCTGGTCCCGGCCACCTCCAACACCTCCGCCCTTGCCCCCTCCGGCTCCAAATCAGCGGTTTCCGCAACAAAAAGTTAGGGTTAACCCGTGACCAACTCCGCGAACCACAGCTGGACGCACGCCGGGCACGGCCTGCCGGACTCTGAACCCAGCCTCAACACCACCGCCATCGCCACCGGACTGCAGTTGCCGGCAGGCTTCGCGGCCATCGCGGAAGACCCCGACCTGGGCCCTGCCATCACCACCAACCTGGCCCGGGTGGAGAAGAAACTCCGCGAAGCGATCGCCAACTCCGACCCCCTGGCTGACGCAACGTCGCGTCACCTCGTGGAGGCCGGCGGCAAGCGCATTCGTCCCCTGCTGACCCTGCTCTGCGCCCACCTCGGTGACGCGTCGCTGCCCGCCGTGGTGCAGGCCGCCGTCGTGGTTGAGCTGACGCACCTGGCTACCCTGTACCACGACGACGTCATGGACTCCGCGCCCTTCCGGCGCGGCGCCCCCACGGCCCACGAGGTCTGGGGCAACTCCGTGGCGGTCCTCACCGGCGACCTCATCTTCGCCCGCGCCTCCATCCTCGTCTCTGAGCTCGGCTCCCGCGCGCTCGGCATCCAGGCCCGCACCTTCGAGCGGCTGTGCCTCGGCCAGCTGCACGAAACCGTCGGCCCGCGCCCGGACGAGGACCCGGTGGAGCACTACCTGTCGGTGATCGCGGACAAGACCGGTTCGCTGGTGGCGGCCTCCGGCCAGTTCGGCGCCATCTTCTCCGGCGCCGACGAGGCCTACGAGAACGTTCTGGTGGAGTACGGCGAGAAGGTTGGCGTCGCGTTCCAGCTTGCCGACGACGTCATCGACGTCACGGGCGTGAAGGTCAAGTCCGGCAAGTCCCCGGGTACCGACCTGCGCGAAGGCGTCCCCACCCTTCCCGTGCTGCTGCTCCGCAGGGCCGCCGCGGATGGTGACCAGTCCGCCGTCGAACTTCTCAAGCTGATCGACGGCGACCTCTCCTCGGACGAGGCCCTCGCCGAAGCCGTTGCCGGGCTGCGCGAGCATCCTGTCACGGCAGAGTCCTGGGTGGTGGCCCGCGCCTGGGCGGCCGACGCCATCGCCGCGCTAAGCCCGCTTCCCGAGGGCGTGGTGAAGGCCTCGCTGTCCAGCTTCGCGCACGCCGTGGTGGACCGCGCCAGCTAGATTTCTGCAACGAAGGAA
This sequence comes from Arthrobacter sp. NPDC058097, assembly GCF_042884885.1. Classification (NCBI taxonomy): domain Bacteria; kingdom Bacillati; phylum Actinomycetota; class Actinomycetes; order Micrococcales; family Micrococcaceae; genus Arthrobacter; species Arthrobacter sp. NPDC058097. Next base: position 143,805 of record NZ_JBHVSZ010000004.1, on the reverse strand, counting down.
GGCCCGCCCCCCAAGGTGCCGGGCCTTCCTCGTTTAACCGGTGCTGCATGAGCCGGGTCCTGCTTAAACGGAACGGCCCCGGTTCTGAGCAGCGTTACGAGTCATACGCTGCGCGGAACCAGGGCCGCCTCTCCGTTCGCATCAAATCCACCGGAGGCATTCAGCGGATCCAAGAAACACTCTATGACAGCTTTGTCATATCCGCAAAATCTCTTGTTAACTGGCGTGTCACACGTCCCCATGCGGCCTCCGCCAGCCGTCGTGACCTTCTTTGGACTCGGAGCGCAGGCGACACGCCGCAACAGGGGGCACTCTGTACGTTCCGCGGCTGAGAAGAGGTCAGGACGGGGGCCGAGGCCCAGCTGTCCACATGGCGGATCTCAAGACTGCCCGAGGCCCCGCTGCACGGCCACTTTTAACTCATGGACCTTGAACTCTTCCTTGCGCACCGCGGCGGGGTGGCCAGGAGAAGCGACATCCTGCGCGCCGGCTACCAGCGAATCCAGTTAGATGCTTTAGTGGCTGCTGGGCGCCTGTACCGCCCGCAGCGGGGCGTTTACGCAGCGTTCAAGGCAGACGGCGACTTTCTTGCCGCATTCAGGGCCAATGGGCGGCTAACGTGCGTCTCGGCCGCGCGGTTCTACCGCCTTTGGGTCCTTCATCCGCCGCGGGCCGTGCACCTAAGTTGCGGTAACGGTGTGCCCAAACGGGGAGTGATTGACCATGCGGCGTGCACTCACGAAGCCACGCTGGCGTACCCCGTGGCCGGGTTGGCCGACGTACTCCTGCACGCGCTTCGATGCCTACCGGAGCTCGAAGCGTTGGTCATGGTGCAGTCCGCCACTGGTACAGGACAGATCTCGGTCAGTTTCCTGAGGAAGAAGCTCATCGGGAACAGGAACGGCCGTGCCCGCGCGGTGCTGGACCTTCTGATTCCCCGCGCAGATTCCATTCTGGAGATTCTGGCACACACCCATTTTGTTCGCGCGGGCCTCAATGTGAGGATGCACGTCGACCTTCCGGGCGTGGGCGAAGTGGATTGCCTGGTCGAGGAATGCCTTGTGGTCGAGCTGGATGGATCCAGCCACTTCGAACCCAGGCAGATCAAGAAGGATCAGCGGAGAAATAAAGCGGGCATGCTCGGTGGCCACCTGACTCTGCGCTATTTCTACGACGACGTAGTGCACCAGCCAAAGGCGATGGTGGAGGAGATTCGCGCTGTGCTGCACTTATGGGCAACGGGCAGATTCGCGCCCGGCTACTGGTAGGGCAGCGGGGAACCTAGTCCTCGTCGTTGAAGGCCCAGTCGAACATGTCGAAGACGAACTCCGAGAAGGTGCCTTCCTCGCTCTTCCACTGGCCGCGGGCGTTGTTCCGGCGGTACACGATGGGGTCCGGGATGCTCAGGTCGCCGATGCGGAAGCCCCAGGTGAAGTTTTCTTCCTCGTCTTCGAGGAACATGAGGAAGCCCTCGTCGTCCACTTCGAGTTCCTCGGGGTCCCAGAAGTAGTGGTAGGCCTCCATGAGGTCCTCGCACCCGCCCAGCGCCAGGTAGAACTCGCGCAGCACCAGGGGGATGGTGAACTGGTGATCGGAGAGCTCCGCGTCCAGCTCCTCGGCGGACAGCCCGTCCTCTTCCTGCCATTCGTCTTCGAGATACTTCGGAACAAGCGCACGGAACTTCTCGAGGAACATGTCAGTCATGGCTCTTATCCTAGCTAATCCCGGCCCCTCGAATTCCCGGGTTCCAGACCCAGCCGGTGCCACCCCCGGACGGCCAGCGGAATGCGCCACGACCGGCGCCAGGCCACCACGCGGAACGCGAAGACCAGGGCCGCCACGGCGCACGCCGAGAAGGGATCGAACGCGCGAAGTTCCCACAAAATCGCGGTGAGGACGGCGCCGAGCAAGGCAGGCAGGGCGTAGAGGTCCCGGGCGTCGAACAGGCGGGGCACCTCGTTGGCCGTGATATCGCGGAGCAGACCGCCGCCCACCGCAGTCGTGACCCCGAGCAGCGCCGCGGAGACGGGGTTCATTCCATATGAAAGCGCCTTCAGCGTGCCCGTAATGCAGAACAGGGCCAGCCCGGCGGCGTCGAACAGGGTGAGGAGCGACGTGTAGCGCTGCACGCTGGAGAACAGGAAGTACACCAGCCCGGTGGCCAGCAGCGGCGGCACCAGGTAGGCCGGGTTGCTGAACGCGGCGGGCGGGCCGGCATTGAGGATGATGTCGCGGATCACGCCGCCGCCCAGCGAGACCAGGGAGGCGAGCAGGAGGGACCCCATGAGGTCGAACTGCTTCCGTGCGGCGAGCAGCGACCCGGACACCGCGAAAAAGAAGATGCCGGCCAGCTCCAGCCATGCCAGGGCGGTGTCAAAAGAGAATGTCATGGAGCGTCCCGGCATATTTCAAGGGGCGGACAGTGCAGCTCCAACGTTACGCTAGCCCCTATGAATAGCCCGATCCTGATCGCCTGCGCCCATGGGACCTCCAACGCGCAGGGAGCCGCCGAGGTCAACGCCCTCCGTGACGCCATCGCCGCGCTGCGTCCGGGGCTCGACGTCCGCGAAGCGTACGTGGACGTCCAGCAGCCCGATTTGGTGGACGTGGTGGCCGGGCTCCCCGCGGACCCCTCTGCAGTGAAGTCCGACGGCGGTGCTGCCGCCGGCTCGGCGTCCGACGTCACCGCTGGCGCCGGAGCACCCCAGACCGCGGGCGACGCACAAGCCGCCGGGGCCTCCGCCGTCGTCGTTCCCTTGCTGCTCAGCGTGGGCTACCACGTGAAGGTGGACATCGCCAAGGCTGTTAAGAGCCGGCCGGGCACGGCGGCCGCGGCGCCGCTTGGGCCCGACCCTCGCCTCGCCGCCCTGCTGGACCAGCGGCTGCGGGAGGCCGGTGTTACGGACAACGATTCGATCGTCCTCGCCGCCGCGGGCTCCTCCAACCCGAACGCCGCGGTCAGCGTCGAGGAGTTGGCCGGCCAGCTGATGGCGCTGCGCACCAACCGGATCGTCCCGGCTTACGGTGCGTCCGCCAAGCCGTCGGTGCCGGAAGCCGTGGCCATGCTCCGTGAGGAAGCCGCGGGCGGCGCCGGGGCGGGGGAGTCTGCCGGGGGAGTGAGCGTCGGCGGCCGCGTGGTGGTGGCCTCGTACCTCCTGGCTCCGGGCTTCTTCCACGACCAGCTCGCCAAGGCCGGGGCGGACCTGGTGACCGAGCCGCTGCTGCCCTCGCCGGTGGTCGCGGAGATCGCGCTGGAACGTTACGACGCCGCACTGGCCGCCCACGCTGTCAACTCCTGAAAAGGCTCCCGAAAAGCGTCGCGGAGCACTGTAGCCGGAAGCACAGCCGGCGGCGCCGTTCAAGGCCTCCCGGCGAGTCATGACGAAATGTTTCCTTAGGTGACTTAGCATTTCCGGGCCTTTGTGACGTTTTTCGGGGCGGCCCTACAGTCGATGCATGACTGATACAGCTCTAGCCGGAGCGTCCACGGACAAGCCCGCGCGTCCCGCCCGTGCCTCCCGCCCCGCCGCCAAGCCTCACGGCCAGTGGAAGGTGGACGGAACCACTCCGCTTAACGCCAACGAAACCTGGAAGCAGGAAGACGACGGCCTCAACGTCCGTGAGCGTATCGAGTCCATCTACGCCAAGGAAGGCTTCGACTCCATTCCCGGCCAGGACCTGCACGGCCGCTTCCGCTGGTGGGGCCTCTACACGCAGCGCAAGCCCGGGATCGACGGCGGCAAGACCGCAACGCTGGAGCCGCACGAGCTCGAGGACAAGTACTTCATGCTCCGCGTCCGGATCGACGGCGGTGCGCTGACCACCGAGCAGCTGCGCGTCATCGGCCAGATCTCCGTGGACTTCGCCCGCGACTCCGCCGACCTCACGGACCGCCAGAACATCCAGCTGCACTGGATCCGCGTGGAGGACATCCCCGAGATCTGGCGCCGCCTGGAAAGCAATGGCCTGTCCACCACCGAGGCCTGCGGCGATGTTCCGCGTGTCATCCTCGGCTCCCCGGTGGCCGGCATCGCCAAGGATGAGATCATCGACCCCACCCCGCTCATCGAAGAGCTGGGCGAGCGGTTCATCGGCAACCCGCTGCTGTCCAACCTGCCGCGCAAGTACAAGACCGCCATCACCGGCCACCCGAGCCAGGACGTGGTGCACGAGATCAACGACTTCGCGCTGGTGGGTGTCAAGCACCCCGAGCTCGGCATCGGTTACGACCTCTGGGCCGGCGGCGCGCTGTCCACCAACCCGATGCTCGGCAAGCGCCTCGGCGCCTTCGTCACGCCGGAGCAGGCGGCGGACGTGTGGCTCGGCGTCACCAGCATCTTCCGTGACTACGGCTACCGCCGCATGCGCACCAAGGCACGCCTGAAGTTCCTGATGGCCGACTGGGGCCCGGAGAAGTTCCGCCAGGTCCTCGAGGACGAATACCTCGGCTACAAGCTGGCCGACGGCCCCGCCGCGCCCAAGCCGTCCACCCCGGGCGACCACGTGGGCGTGCACGAGCAGAAGGACGGCAAGTTCTTCATCGGCGCCACCCCGATTGCCGGCCGCCTGTCCGGGTCGCAGCTGGTGAAGCTTGCGGACACCCTCGAGGCCCGCGGCTCCTACCGCCTGCGCACCACCCCGCACCAGAAGATCGTGGTGCTGGACGTGGAGAAGAACGAGGTGGAGCCGCTCGTGGCCGAGCTGGACGCCTTGGGCCTGTCAGCCCGCCCGTCCGTGTTCCGCCGCGGCACCATCGCCTGCACCGGCATCGAGTTCTGCAAGCTGGCCATCGTGGAAACCAAGGTCACCGCGGCCACGGCTGTCGCCGAGCTGGAACGCCGCCTGGCGGACCTGACGGAGAGCGGCCAGCTCCCGCAGGCCCTGTCGCTGCACATCAACGGCTGCCCCAACTCCTGCGCCCGCATCCAGACCGCGGACATCGGACTCAAGGGCATGATGCTCCCCACGCCCGACGGCGATCCCACGCCGGGTTTCCAGGTCCACCTGGGCGGCGGGCTGGCTTCCGCCGACCGCGAAGAGGCCGGGCTCGGCCGCACCGTCCGTGGCCTGAAGGTCTACGTCGCTGACCTGCCCGACTACGTCGAACGGGTTGTCCGCAAGTTCGTCGCCGACCGCGCCGAGGGCCAGACCTTCGCCGAGTGGGCACACGCAGCGGACGAGGAGGCACTCCAGTGAGCAAGCACGCATTGGGAATCGACCCGGTCGTTGAGCCTGTGGAAACCCCGGTCAGTGGCACAAAGCGTTCCGTCGAGGAGCTGAAGGCCCTGGCTGAGGCCGGCGCCGCCGAGCTCGGCTGGGACGCCCCGGCCCGCGACGTCATCGCCTGGGTCGAGCGCAACTTCGACATGCCCGCCGTCGCCGTCGCCTGCTCCATGGCCGACGCCGTCCTGCCGGCCCTGGTCGCCGACCAGCTTCCCGGCGTCGACGTCCTGTTCCTCGAGACCGGCTACCACTTCCCGGAGACCTACGCCACGCGCGATGAGGTGGCCGCGAACCTCCGCGTCAACGTGGTGGACGTGCTCCCCGAGAACACGGTGGAGCAGCAGGACCGCCTCCTGGGCAAGGACCTGTTTGCCCGCGACGCCGCCCAGTGCTGCGCCCTCCGCAAGGTGGCCCCGCTCCGCCGCACGCTGTCCGGCTACGAGCTGTGGTTCACCGGCGTCCGCCGCGATGAGGCCCCCACCCGCACCAACACTCCGCTGGTGACGTGGGACGAGGCCAACGGCCTGGTCAAGGTCAACCCGATGGCCGCCTGGACGTTCGACCAGCTGGTCCAGTACTCGGATGACAACCTCCTGCCCGTCAACCCGCTCCTGTCACAGGGCTACCCGTCCATCGGTTGCCAGCCCTGCACCCGCAAGGTGGCTCCCGGCGAGGACCCCCGCGCCGGCCGCTGGGCAGGAACCAACAAGACAGAATGCGGACTACACGTATGAGCACTTTCCTAACTGAGGAGACCACCCTGGTGACCGACGCAGCTGCCTCAACGCGCCTGTCCAGCCTGGACACCCTCGAGTCCGAAGCGATCCACATCATCCGCGAGGTCGTGGCCGAGTTCGAGAAGCCGGCCCTGCTGTTCTCCGGCGGCAAGGACTCCGTGGTCATGCTGCACCTGGCCACCAAGGCGTTCTGGCCGGGCAAGGTCCCGTTCCCCGTGCTGCACGTGGACACCGGCCACAACTTCCCCGAGGTCATCGACTTCCGCGACCGGACCGTTGAGCGGCTGGGACTGAAGCTCGTCGTCGGCTCCGTCCAGGAGTTCATCGACCGCGGCGAACTGGCCGAGCGTGCCGACGGCACCCGCAACCCGCTGCAGACCGTTCCGCTGCTGGACGCCATCCAGTCCAACAAGTTCGATGCCGTCTTCGGCGGCGGCCGCCGCGACGAGGACAAGGCCCGCGCCAAGGAGCGCATCCTGAGCCTGCGCGACGAGTTCGGCCAGTGGGACCCGCGCAACCAGCGCCCGGAGCTGTGGAACCTTTACAACGGCCGCCACACCGTGGGCCAGCACGTCCGTGCATTCCCCATCAGCAACTGGACCGAGCTGGACGTGTGGCGCTACATCGAGCGTGAAAACATCGAACTTCCGGGCCTGTACTACGCCCACGAGCGCGAGGTCTTCGCCCGCGACGGCATGTGGCGCGCCGTGGGCGAGGTCTCCCAGCCGTTGCCGCACGAGGAAGTCATCACCAAGACCGTCCGCTACCGGACCGTCGGTGACATGTCCTGCACCGGCGCCGTTGAGTCGGCCGCCGCCACCGTGCGCGACGTCGTGATCGAAGTTGCCGCCTCCACCATCACCGAACGTGGCGCCACCCGTGCGGATGACCGCATCTCCGAGGCCGCCATGGAAGACCGCAAGAAGGACGGCTACTTCTAATGACTACCGACATTGACACCGCCCGCGCCGCGGCCCTCCTGGACGAGGCCCCGCTCGCGTCCGCCTCGCTGTTCCGCTTCGCCACCGCAGGATCGGTCGACGACGGGAAGTCCACTCTGGTGGGCCGCCTCCTGCACGACTCCAAAGCCATCCTCGCCGACCAGCTCGAGGCTGTTGCCCGCACGTCTTCGGACCGCGGCTTCGGCGGCGACAAGGGCGGCATCGACCTCGCCCTCCTGACCGACGGCCTGCGGGCCGAGCGCGAGCAGGGCATCACCATCGACGTCGCGTACCGCTACTTCGCCACGGACCGCCGCAGCTTCATCCTCGCGGACTGCCCCGGGCACGTGCAGTACACCAAGAACACGGTGACCGGCGCGTCCACCGCGGATGCCGTCGTCGTACTCATTGACGCCCGCAAGGGTGTCCTGGAGCAGACCCGCCGGCACCTGTCCGTGCTGCAGCTGCTGCGCGTGGCGCACGTGATCGTGGCCGTGAACAAGATCGACCTCGTGGACTTCAGCGAGACCGTGTTCCGCGAGATCGAGGCCGACGTGCAGCAGGTGGGCCGCGAGCTGGGCCTCGGTTCCGATGGCATTGCCGACCTGCTGGTGGTTCCGGTTTCCGCGCTCGACGGCGACAACGTGGTGGAGCGCTCGGAGCGCACCCCCTGGTACACCGGACCGGCGCTGCTCGAGGTGCTCGAGACGCTGCCCGCCGCCGATGAGCTCGAAAGCCACCTGGAGAGCTTCCGCTTCCCCGTGCAGCTGGTCATCCGGCCGCAGGGCGCGCTGGCTCCGGACGCAGTGGCCGGCGGGCTCGACGTCGAGGCGTACCGCGACTACCGCGCCTACGCCGGGCAGATCACCGAGGGCTCCGTAAAGCTGGGCGACCAGGTCAGCGTGCTGACCCCCGGCCAGGACCCCCGCACCACCACGGTCACCGGCATCGACTTCGCCGGCGCGACGCTGGAGGAAGCTTCCGCCCCGCAGTCGGTGGCGATCCGCCTGGCCGACGAGTTCGACGTCGCCCGCGGGGACACCATCGCCGCCGCCGGCACCGTCCGCGAAAGCTCGGCCGACCTGTACGCGCAGCTGTGCTGGCTGTCCCCGAAGCCGCTCCGCGAGGGCGCCAAGGTCCTGGTCAAGCACGGCACCCGCACCGTGCAGGCCCTGGTCCGCAGCGTCAACGGCAAGCTGGACCTGGCCACCTTCAACCTCGAGGGTGCCTCCAGCCTGGAGCTCAACGACATCGGGCACGCGCAGCTCCGGCTCGCCGCCCCGCTGCCGCTCGAGAACTACCTGCACCACCGCCGCACGGGCGCGTTCCTGGTGATCGACCCCCTCGACGGCAACACCCTCGCCGCAGGCCTGGTCAAGGACCACCCGGGCGACCACGAGGACGAGCGCTACAGCATCTGAGTCCGCCCAATTCGCCGGAAACCTGCGAGGCCGCCGTATCCGTACGGCGGCTTCGTTGCGTTCCGGCGATCGCGCGTTGCGCGGTGGGCGTTACGCGCCGGCTTCGAGGATCGACTTGAGCTTCTGCAGGTCCTTGCGTGTTGCCCGGCGGATCATTGGCGGCATGAACAGTCCGGCGACTTTTGAGAAGCCCGACGGTTTGCCTGTGTTGCCGAGCGTCATGCGGGTCCCGCCGTTGACTTCCGCCCACGTGTAGGTGGTCTGCATGGGAAAGGGACCCTGGGCGGTCCGCATCACCAGCTTCTCGCCCGGGACGTACTCGACGAACTCGTAGGTGTAGTTCAGGTCCCGGCCCAGGAACCTGGCGGTGAAGGCAACCTTGGATCCGACGTCGATCGGGCCGGTCGTCAGCCGCTGTGAAGAATGGATGTTGTCGTACCACTGCGGGGCGTTGTCCGGGTTCGCGGCATACTCGGCCACCTCATCCCGCCGCCGCCGGATCAGGATCTCTGTCTGAACATTCACCATGCTTGCGTCTCCTCTGGGGGCTGGTCATTTATCCGGGGCCGGGGTTTAGCCTAGGACCTACGGTAGTCCCCGTTCATCCAGTGGGAGGCAGCATGGAATCCGTCACCAGCCGGCTCATCAACTGGGCCTCGATCCTGGACGAGAAGACCCGTGAACAGGCGCTGACCACCTCCCGCCTGCCCTTCATCTACCCGCACCTGGCTCTGATGCCGGACGCGCACCTCGGCAAGGGCGCCACGGTGGGATCCGTCATCCCCACGCTCGGCGCGATCATTCCGGCCGCCGTCGGGGTGGACATCGGCTGCGGCATGATCGCGGTGCGGACCCAGTACACCCTCAAAGAGCTGCCGCGGGACCGGAAGCCGCTGCGGGAGGGCATCGAGCGGGCCGTCCCGCTGTCCGCCGGCCACAACAACCGCAAGGTGACTGCCACCGCCCAGCCGCGCATCGCCGAGCTGCGCAGGCGGGCCGAGAAAGCCGGCTTCAACCCTGCCCAGTACGTGGCGAAATGGGACCTGCAGCTTGGCTCGCTCGGGTCCGGCAACCACTTCATTGAGGTCTGCACCGACGAGACCGACGCCGTCTGGCTGTTCCTGCACTCCGGTTCACGCGGCGTCGGCAACAAGATCGCCCAGCATCACATTGAGGTGGCGCAGGGCGTGGCGCGCGACAAGCGCATTGCCTTGGAGGACCGGGACCTGGCCTACCTGGAGGAGGGCACGCCGCAGTTCACGCGCTACATCAAGGAGCTGCGCTGGGCCCAGCACTTCGCCCTGCTGAACCGTGAGGAGATGATGGACCGCGTGATCCGGCAATTCAGCGACTGGGTGGGCGGGCCCGTCACGGAGACGGAGCGGATCAACTGCCACCACAACTTCACCCAGCAGGAGACGCATTACGGAAAGTCGGTCTGGGTGTCGCGCAAGGGTGCCATCAAGGCGGAGGCCGGCGACCCCGGCCTGATTCCGGGTTCCATGGGGACGGCGTCATATGTCGTGGAGGGACTTGGCAACACTGCTTCCCTGAACTCGTCGCCGCACGGAGCGGGCCGGGAGTATTCGCGTAATGCTGCGCGCAAGACGTTCTCGCTGGCCCAGCTCAAGGAGGCCATGCACGGCATCGAGTTCCGGGCCACCGAGGCGTTCATCGACGAGATCCCGGCAGCCTACAAACCCATCGACCAAGTCATGCGCGACGCCGCCGATCTGGTGAAGGTGCGCCACCGGCTGCGCCAGCTGGTCAATGTCAAGGGGGATTAGCCCCGAAATTCCACGGGCCCGCGCGCAGGCGGATTTTTGTGGCTGAATGTGACGTTGCATGAACCTGCGTGACCCCCGGTTTCCGCTCCGTTGAACCCCGTTTACGCCAGTCCCTATGGTGAATCCATGAGTACCTCCAGGCCGGGCATGACCCGCATTGTGGCCGGCGAAAGCCAGACGCCCAAGCGCCGCCGCGCCCTGGAAGTGGCGCTGACTGTCGGGCTCGTCCTGCTGATCAGTTTGGGCGCGGTTGTCGCGTCGGCGGTGGCCCGGGATTCCAATGCCTCGGCGGCCCCTGACGCGGCGGGCACCCCCGCGGCCGAGCTGAAGCTGGGCTACTTTGGAAACATCACGCACGCGCCGGCGCTGGTCGGCGTCCAGAAGGGCTTCATCGCCAGGGAGCTCGGGGACACGAAGCTGAGCACCCAGGTGTTCAACGCCGGTCCGGCCGCCATCGAGGCACTGAATGCCGGCGCCATCGACGCCACCTACATCGGCCCGAACCCCGCCATCAACTCGTTCGTCAAGAGCAAGGGCGAGTCCGTCAGCGTCATCGCCGGGGCAGCCTCGGGCGGTGCGCAGTTGGTGGTGAAGCCGGAGATCAAGTCCGCGGCTGATCTCCAGGGCAAGACTTTGGCCTCTCCCCAGCTGGGCGGCACGCAGGACGTTGCGCTGCGCGCCTGGCTGGGCAAGCAGGGCTACAAGACCACTCCCGACGGCGGGGGGGACGTTGCCATCAACCCCACCGAGAACGCCCAGACGCTGAAGCTGTTCCAGGACGGCAAGCTCGACGGCGCGTGGCTGCCTGAGCCGTGGGCCTCCCGTCTGGTGCTCCAGGCCGGCGCGAAGGTCCTGGTGGATGAGAAGGACCTGTGGGACGGTTCGCTGACCGGCAAGCCGGGCGAGTTCCCCACCACCATCCTGATCGTGAACAAGAAGTTCGCCGCGGAGCACCCGCAGACGGTGGAGGCCCTGCTCAAGGGCCACGTCGAAGCAGTGAAGTGGCTCAACGACACCCCGGCCGCCGAGAAGGCCGCCGTCGTCAACGCGGCCCTCAAGCAGGACGCCGGCAAGGCGCTGGCACAGAATGTCATTGACCGCTCGCTGAAGAACATTACTTTCACGGTGGACCCGCTGGCCGGATCGTACAAGAAGCTGCTGCAGGACGGCGTCGATGCCGGTACCACCAAGCAGGCCGACCTCAACGGACTCTTCGATCTGCGGGCGCTGAATTCAGTGGCCACCGAAAAAACCACAGCTGCAGGGCTGGGCCAGGACTAGCCCGGCCCGCATCTGCACCGCCGCATTCAACGCACCACGAACAAAGGACGGGACCATGCCAGTCGTACTGGAAAACCTGGGCAAGCGCTTCGGCGAAGGCGCCCCGGTGCTGGACGACGTCAACGCCACCATCGGCAAGGGCGAATTTGTCGCCCTCCTCGGTGCGTCCGGCTGCGGCAAGTCCACCCTGCTGAACATCATGGCGGGACTGGAACCCCCGACGTCGGGCGCCCTCGAAGTGCCCAGCGACGGCGCCGCCTTCATGTTCCAGGACTCCGCCCTGTTTCCGTGGCTCACCGCCCGCGAAAACGTGGAGCTGGCGCTGAAGCTGCGCGGCGTCGGCAAGGCCGAGCGGCGCGTCAAAGCCGCGGAACTGCTGGAGCTGGTCCACCTGGCCGAGGCCGCGGACCGGCGCCCGCACGAGCTGTCCGGCGGCATGCGCCAGCGCGTGGCCCTGGCCCGCTCGCTCGCGCAGGACCGCCAGCTGCTCCTGATGGACGAGCCGTTCGCGGCTCTGGACGCCATCACCCGCGACCTGCTGCACGATGAACTTGAGCGCATCTGGAAGGAAACCGGACGCACCATCGTCTTTGTGACCCACAACGTCCGCGAGGCGGTCCGCCTGGGCCAGCGCGTCCTCCTGCTGTCCTCCCGGCCCGGCCGCGTGGTGCAGGAATGGGAAGTCACCGAAGAACACCGTACCGACGCCGGTCTTGCCGGACAGCTGGCCGGGGTCATCACCGCCCGGCTGCGAGAGGAGATCCGCCGCCATGCCAAGTAACCCATCTCCCGTGGCCGAGTCGCCCGAGGCGACCGACACCCCGCTGGTGGAGCCTGGCCAAACCCGGGCGGCATCCGGCGCTGCGTCCTCCAATGGGGAAAAGGTGCACGCCGCGCTGACCCGGTCCTCGACCGGCTCGGCCGACCTGCGTGAACTGGAGTCCGGGCTGGACTCGCTGCAGTCGGACGCGGTCCGCAAGGCCCGGGTCGACTGGAGCCGGATCCTGCTTCCGGTCGCCGCCGTCGTGGTGCTCATCATCATCTGGCAGTTCTACGTTTCGCTGGGTCTCAAGCGCCGCGACCAGGTGCCCGGCCCCATGGATGTGCTGGAGCAGTTCGGCGCGCTGTGGGCTGAGGGCTCGCTGCAGGAAGCCGTGTGGACGTCGCTGCAGCGCGGCCTCTTGGGGTTCCTGATCAGCGTCGCGATCGCCACGCCGGTCGGGCTGCTGCTGGCCCAGGTGGCGCCGCTGCGCCGGGCATTCGGGCCGCTGATCTCGGGTCTGCAGGTTTTGCCCTCCGTCGCCTGGGTGCCGGCAGCGATCATCTGGTTCGGCCTCACTGACGCCACGGTGTACTTCGTGGTGTTCATGGGCGCCATCCCGTCGATCATCAACGGCCTGATCTCGGGTGTGGACCAGATCCCGCCGCAGTACCGCAGCGTGGGCACTGTCCTCGGCGCTTCTCGGCTGCAGATGGCGGTGCAGGTCATCCTGCCGGCAGCACTTCCGGGATACCTCAGCGGCCTCAAGCAGGGCTGGGCCTTCTCCTGGCGTTCGCTCATGGCAGCGGAAATCATCGCAGTGGGCGGCACCATCGGCTTCGGCCTCGGCTCCATGCTGAACCAGGGCCGTGACCTCGCCGACATGACCATCGTGATGTCCGCGATCCTCCTGATCCTGGCCGTGGGCATCCTGATCGAGCTGCTGGTGTTCGCGCCCATCGAGAAGCGTCTGCTCCAGCGCCGCGGCCTCCTGGCAGGCAGCACCCGCTAAGCACCTCACTAAACGCTGAAAGCCCGACGGCGACCATCGCCGTCGGGCTTTCTGCTGTCCACCGACGGACCCTTGCTCCGCGAACAATGCATGCCTAGACTCGCGATGAGGCCGGCATCCGGCCCGATTCCACAACTGTTCAGGAGGCAGCCGTGGCACCAAAATTTGGACTGCTGGCACTGGTCGAGGCCAAGCCCGGGAAGGAACAGGAAGTTTGGGACTTCCTCGGCGGCGGCCGCGAGATAGTGCTCACCGAGCCCGGCACGAGGACCTGGTACGCCTTCCGAGTCAGCGCGAACACCTTCGGCATTTTCGACACTTTTGACACCGAGGAGGACCGACAGGCGCACCTCCAAGGGGCCATTCCTGCAGCCCTTGGCCAATATGGTCCGTCCCTGCTCGCCAAGGATCCGGACATCCGGCCGATCGAACTCATCGCCGTAAAGTAACGGCCGCGTGGGCGGAGGCGGCCGTACGCCGCCTCCGCACCTATGTGACGCAGCGTTACGTTGCGTGAACTGGTGTTTCCGCTCTATTGGCCGGGTCCGTAACACAGACCTACCGTTGATCCATGGCAATTCAGGACATTTACCCCACGGCGCTGCGCCTCCTCGGCCGCCCCGTGCTGGTAGTGGGCGGCGGACGCGTTGCTGCGCGCCGCGCGAAGGGCCTGCTTGACGCCGGTGCCCGCGTCACAGTTGTTGCCCCCGAGGCCACCGCCGCGGTCCGCGAACTCGCCGACGCCGGCCTGCTCACCTGGGAGCCCCGCACCTACCGCTCCGACGACGTCGACGGCGTCTGGTTCGTTCAGACCGCCACCGGCGATCCCGCTGTGGACACCCTTGTAGCTTCCGACGCCGAGGCGCAGCGCGTCTGGTGCGTCAACGCCTCCGACCACGAATCCTCCGCCGCCTGGACGCCCGCCGTCGCCGTCGTGGACGACGTCAAGATCGCCATCAACGCCGGGGGAGACCCGCGCCGTGCCATGGCCCTGCGCGACGCCGTCGCCACCGCCCTGGAATCCGGCGACCTGCCGCTGCGCCGACGCCGGGCCCACCGGGGATCGGTCGCCCTGGTCGGCGGCGGCCCCGGCGACACCGGCCTCATCACCGTCCGCGGCCGCCGGCTGCTCGGCCAGGCCGACGTCGTGGTCGCCGACCGCCTCGGCCCCCGCGAACTGCTCAACGAACTTGCCCCGGACGTCCGCGTCATCGAGGTCGGCAAGACCCCGGGCCACCACCCCGTGCCGCAGGCCGAGATCAACCGCATCCTCGTCGAGGAAGCCCTGCAGGGACACCGCGTGGTGCGCCTCAAGGGTGGCGACCCCTACGTCCTGGGCCGCGGCGGCGAGGAAGCAGAATTCTGCCGCCGGCACGGCGTCGAGGTGGAAGTGGTTTCCGGAGTGACCTCCGCGATCTCCGTCCCGGCGGCCGCCGGCATCCCGGTCACGCACCGCGGCCTGGCGAAGGGCTTCAGCGTGGTCACCGGCCACGAGGAACTGTCCGAGGTCCCGGCCCGCGCCGACCACACCGTGGTGCTCCTCATGGGCGTCGGCCAGCTGCGCGAGTCTGCGTCCGCCCTCGGCAAAGCCGGCCTGCCCGGCGACACACCAGTTGGTATTGTTGAAAACGGCTACCTGCCGGACCAGCGCGTCACCATCGGCACCCTCGGCACCATCGCCGACCAGGCCGAGGCCGCCGGCGTCGCCAATCCTGCAGTGATCGTCATCGGTGACGTTGTCCGCGTCAGCCCCTTCGCGCCGTCGCACTTCAAAACCGCTGACTACAGCACCACCAGCCCCAACAAGCCCCGCACCAGCACCACCCGCGTTCTCACCCCCTAGCCCCCGAGTCCCAACTAGCTGGCAGTTGTTGTCGTCATGAGCCCTCAAAACGACAACAAATGCGAGTCAGTTGGGTGGGACCGAAGAAAAGGAACACAGCCGTGTCAACCAGCACCACCGTAGGAACCGCCGCCCGCCCCTTGCGCGTGGCCGTCATCGGATCCGGCCCGGCCGGGGTCTACGCAGCCGACATCCTCACCAAGAGCGAGGCCGTCAAGAGCGGCGAACTGACCGTGAGCATCGACCTCTTCGACCGCTACCCGGCACCCTACGGCCTGATCCGCTACGGTGTGGCCCCGGACCACCCCCGCATCAAGGGCATCGTCAACGCCCTGCACAAGGTCCTGGACCGCGGCGATATCCGCTTCTTCGGCAACGTTGACTACGGCACGGACCTCTCCATCGAGGACCTGCGGACACACTACGACGCGGTCATCTTCGCCACCGGCGCCATCAAAGATGCCGACCTGAACATCCCGGGCATCGAACTCGAAGGTTCCTTCGGCGGCGCCGATTTCGTCTCCTGGTACGACGGACACCCGGACGTTCCCCGTGAATGGCCTCTGGACGCCAAGGAAATCGCCGTGATCGGCAACGGCAACGTGGCCCTCGACGTGGCCCGCGTCCTCTCCAAGCACGCCGACGATCTCCTGGTCTCCGAAATCCCGGACAACGTCTACGCCGGCCTGAAGAACTCGCCCGTCACCGACGTCCACGTCTTCGGCCGCCGCGGGCCCGCCCAGGTCAAGTTCACCCCGCTGGAGCTGCGCGAACTGTCCCACTCCAAGGACGTGGACATCATCCTGTACCCGGAGGACTTCGAGTTCGACGAGGAATCCGACCGCCAGATCCAGACCAACAACCAGACCAAGACCATGGTCGGGACGCTCACCAACTGGATCGCCGAGCAGCCCGAGGACGTCTCCGAGCTCAAGGCCTCCCGCCGCCTGCACCTGCACTTCCTGCACAGCCCGGTGGAAATTTACGACGACGCCGAGAACCCTGGGCGCGTCAGCGGCATGAAGTTTGAACGCACCGAACTGGACGGCACGGGCAACGCCCGCGGCACCGGCGAGTACGTCGACTACCCGGTCCAGGCCGTCTACCGCGCCATCGGCTACTTCGGCTCCGCCCTGCCGGAGATCGAGTTCGACCACAAGAAGGGCGTCGTTCCGAACGCCGGCGGCCGCGTCCTGGACGCCTCCGGTGAGCACGTCCCGGGCATCTACGCCACGGGCTGGATCAAGCGCGGACCCGTCGGCCTCATCGGCCACACCAAGGGCGACGCCCTGGAGACCGTGACCTTCCTGCTGGAAGACCGCGAGAACCTGCCGGTAGCCGAGGCACCCGCTGCCAGCGCCGTCGTCGACCTGCTCGAAAGCCGCGGCGTGGAATACACCACGTGGGAAGGCTGGCTCGCCCTGGACGCCCACGAACTCGCCCTGGGTGCCGAGGCCACTGCTGCCGGCGGCTCGCACGGCGTCGAGGTTGTGCGTGAGCGCATCAAGGTGGTGCCGCGCGAGGACATGGTCTCCATCTCCCGCGACGGTGTCGCCGCCAGCGTCTAGCTTCTAACAGCAACGCGGGGTCACTTAGCGCCCATTCCGACCGGAAAATTGGGCGCTAAGTGACCCCGCGTTGCTTTAAGCTGGCGTTGCTTTAGGCTCCCGCGCCGCCGGCGGCCATCAGCTCGAGGCGCTGCAGGGTTTCGCGGTTACGCACCGTGATGATCGGGTCGCGCAGCGCTTTGGGAACAGCCAGGCCTGGGCCGCGGACCGCGTCTTCGATCATCGTGACTCTGCACTGCTCACCGAGGTCTTCAATGGTGAGGATGACCTTGGCCTCGCCGATCGGCCAGCCCCGCGCGATCAGTTCCAGCCGCTGTCCCGGTTCAACAGCCGTCACCTTGGTTGAATCGTTGATGAGCAGCGGCCAGGCGCCCACCGAGTGATGGAGCAGGGCGCCGACCTGCGGCCAGCGCGCGTCCACGGACCGGATTCTCGAGGCACCGACTACCCATCCGGAGTAGAGCCAGCCGTCCGCGATCACGGTCCAGACTGCCGATGCCGGTGAATTGAAGACCTGGGTGACGGTTGACATGGTGTTCCTTTCGTCGGCCGAACCTTCGCGCCGGGTGGCGGGGTTCCGGTCTGCGGCTGTGAAACCGGCGGGATCCGGGGCGCCACTAACGGGGGCACCGGGCCGGCGGGCAGCCCGGTACGAGCGCTCCCGGAGCCGGCGGGCCCAGGGATACGTCCCGGCGCCGGGCAGGGGATGTTTCAGCGGATCGAAGCGGATGGCGGTGTCCCCGCCGGCCGTGTCCGCGCCGTCAGCGTCCCCGGTGTGGGGAACAGCGGCCCTCAGATGCAGCATGCCGGCCTGCACCCACCCTCCGGCCGGGGTGGCGTACGACAGGGCAAGGGTCCAGTCCCCGGTGGCCAGCGACTCCTTGAAGTTTCCGCCGGTGTCCGCCCGGCCGGTCGCGCGCCCGGGCAGGGACAGCGTGCGCAGCCCCAAAAGGACGGGCCCGTTCGCACCCCTGTAGGGCATCAGTGTGTTGAGCCTGGCTGTGCCAACATCCAGTTTGGGCAGCAGGATGAAACGACCCGGGACACCCCAGCCCGTCGAAGCGAACAGGACATCCCCGACGTCGGCCCTATCGGCGGCGGCGCTAGCGTCACCGGCGCCGGAAGCATCTGAAGCGCCGGCGTCTCCGGAAACATCGGAAGCGAGAGAAATCCGCAGGGCCAGGCCCAGTATGTCCGGCAGCGACTCGGGAACGCCTACCGATCGTGAAAAACGCCCGCGCACCTGGTGTGTCCCGGCGTCGTCGAGCCAGGCGATCCCGCTGGCCGCAGGGAGACCGGCGGCAGTGCGTCCGGCGGCACCTGTGAGGACGAGTTCCCCCACCAGGCTGATGCCCCGCGGATGGATGGGACGGACGGGGCGCACTGCTTTGATGGCCCGGAACATCGCAGCGAAACCGCGCCCGGCGAGGTCTGCCGTGCGGTTGGACGTCCGGTGTGGCGCCCCGGCCGGATCGCCGCTGAATCGTCTTTTCATGCTTCGCCTTCCCCTGACCAGACCCTTCCCACGGCTACATCCTGCCGAACTTTGACCGGACCAGCGCGAAGATCCCGTAGCAAATGAAGCCTGCACCGATGGCGAACAGCAGGTAGGGCCCGTACTCGTGGTCGCGGAGGGCCTTCAGGCTGCCGTCGAGGCCGGTGGATTCTTCGGGGGTATGTTTGGCGGCCGCGACGGCGAAGAGCAGGCCGGCGAGGATCAACGCGATGCCCTTCGCCACGTGGCCGGCCACGCCGAGTGAATCGATGAGTTTGCCCCGGCGGGTGCCGTCAAAGTGGAAGAGTTCCTCCTTGAAGCCACGCCGGAGGCCCTTCGCCACAAAGTAGATGCCCACGCCAATGACGGTCAGGCCAAGGGCACTGAGGATCACGCCGCCGAAGGGATGGGTGAGCAGGGCCGCGCTCACGTCCCTCGTGGACTCTCCGGAGTCACCGCGAAGCCCCACCGCAAAGCCGGCGAAACTAAGTCCGACGCTGCCGTAGGCGATTGCCAGGAACCCGGAGGAGATCAGCTTCCCGATCCGTTCCTGGCGGCGCAGGTGGCGGGCCCGGAGGGTGGCCTCGCTGAGCTGCCAGAGGGAGAGTCCCGCACAGCCGATCATGCCGGCCCACATGAGTGCCGGGCCCCAGGGGTTTGCGGCCAGCTGTTCGATGGCGCCGGTGGGCTCGGCCTCGCCGGGATGCCCGAAGGCCAGGGCAATCCCGATGGCGCCCACGATGATGTGCAGCAGTGCCATGACAGCAAAACCGGAACGCGCGACGACGTCGAGCGCCTTGGTGTTCGATGCAGCCTCCGCGGCGTCGGCCGCCTCGCTGATCGTCGAGTCGTTGTCCGTCATGTCCTCCGGTTAGCCGTTCCCGCTTAGCCGTTCATCGGCCCTTCTGCGTGGATGCGCTCCGAGCCTTCACCCACGAGTTTTACCGTGCAGCGCACCACGAGGTCGTCGGGTGCCGTGTCAATGTCGACGAGCGCATCGCCGGCGCTGAGGACGGTGAATACTTCCGAGCCGGCCTCGATGCCGAAGCCCTTGCTCTTGGCGGCCTGGGTGGCGTTCGCCAGCGCCTCGCCCTTCAGCCCGTCTACATAAGCCTGGTCGTTCTCGCGTTCGGAGTCGCCGAATGCCCAGCCGAACAGTGTTCCTGTTGATCCCATGGCGTTGATTTTACGCACAGAACCACTGATATTACGGGCTACCGTAACGTTAGTAAGTGTGCTTACCATGTGGGGACCATGTCTTTGGTGCGGCTGGCGGGCACTTGAACCTCGGGCCCGCGGAAGCCACTGTTCCGGGTTGAACCTCTTGTATTAGGAAGGACATCATGGCTGGAAATCTTTTTGCGCGGTCTGTTCACGACCTCACGGCAGCGGCTTGGTTTGGCGGCTCGCTGATGGGCGCCATCGGCCTGAACGGGGCCACTGCGGAGGCGAAGGACCCGGCCGAGCGTACGCGCCTCTCGAGTCGCGGCTGGATGAAATGGGCGCCGGTCCAGACGGCCGCCTTCGCAACGCACCTGCTGGCGGACCTGTTCATCGCGCTGGAAAACAGGGACAGGATCGCGAGCCAGGAGGGTGTGGCTCGGGACACCATTTACAAGACGGCCGTCACGCTGGCGGGCGCTGCCGTGACCCTGTACGCAGGCGTGCTGGGGAAGAAAGTGGACAAGCTGGCCGATGAAGGTGCCGAAGGCGCCACTGAGCCGCGGCCCGGCTCTTCCGCAAAACTGCAGTCGGCGCAGAAGCAGCTGAAAGCGCTGCAGTGGGCCATCCCGGCTTTCGCTGCCTCCGTGATCGTCCTTGGCGCCAAGCACGGCGAGATGCAGCGGCCCAAGAATGTTTTCAAGGGACTGCGCTGACGGCTTCGCGTAAGTGAATAACGCACGACGGCGGCCGGGCACCAAAGTTGCCCGCCCCCCACGTGGGCCGGTTTACACCGCAGAATAGGTGTGGGGAATTTGGCGGGCAGTGCACCCGCGGCACGTCCGGGGTAAAGT
>NZ_JBHVSZ010000004.1:0-123712 GCF_042884885.1 Arthrobacter sp. NPDC058097 | reverse complement strand
GGTTCTCGTGTGGGGTTTTGTTAATACCCCTGCCGGGCGGGGGGGCACCAAAGTGCCCGGCCGCCGTCGTGCCCGGTTTACCTCCGCTGAATCGGTGTGCCTATGTGGGCTGGCTGTCCACCGGCGGCAGGTCCGGGTTCATGTCCTGGAGGTGCGGGTCCTCGGCGGTCCACACCTGGATGATGGCCCACGTGACGGCTGCCAGCGGAACGGACAGGACGGCGCCGATGATCCCCGCCAGGATGGTGCCGGCCGTCAGGGCCATGAGGATGACCAGGGCGTGGAGCTGCAACGACTTGCCCATGACGATCGGCTGCAGCAGGTCGCCTTCGAGCTGGTTCACCGCGATGACCACGGCCACCACGATCAGGGCCACCACCGGACCGTTGGCGACGAGGGCCACCAGGGCGGCGAGGATTCCGGCAACGGTGGCTCCGACCAGGGGAATGAAGGCGCCGAGGAAGACGATGATGGCCAGCGGGATGGCCAGTGGCACTTGCAGAATGAGCAGCGCGGCACCGATGGCCACAGTATCCACCAGCGCCACGATGGCCGTGCCGCGGACATAGCCGCCCAGAACCTCGAGCGTCCGCTTGCCCACCCGCCGCAGCCTGGCCTCCCGCTCCCCGGAGAAGGGCCGCAGGAGAAAGTTCCAGATCCTGGCGCCGTCCTTGAGGAAGAAGAACAGGATCACCACCATGAGGCTCGCGCCGGCCAGGAACTCCGTCACCACGGACAGGCCGGTGATGGCGCCCGACCGGACCTGGCTGCTCGTGGCGAACTGGACGGCGCCCTCCCTGGCCTGGTTCAGCTGCTCTCGGTCGATGGGAACCGGGCCGGAAAGGAGGAAGCTCTCGAGTTCGTCGAGCCCCTCGGAGGCCTGCTGGACCAGCTCGCCCCACTGGCTGCGGACGGAGAAATAGATGACGGTGCCCACGCCTGCCAGCAGGAGCAGCAGGGCCACGAATGCCACGGCCGTGGCTGCCCCGCCGGGCAGTCCGCGGCGCCGCAGCAGGTTGACGAACGGCCCGATGGCGGCGGCCAGGATCAGTGCGATCAGCACCGGAATGACCAGCAGCCGGACCTGCAAAAGGCAGTAGATGGACACCGCCGCCACGGCAAGGACCAGCAGCACCTGGGCGCACCGGATCCCGACCCGTCCCAGGTTGTCGGACCACAGTTCACGGGGCGGCTTGTGCCCTGGCTGCGGGGGCGCCTGGCGGGGTGCAGGCGGGCCGGACGCGGACTCTTGGGGTGGATCCTGCTCGGACAGGCGGGCTGTTCGGGCCATCGGAACTCCTACTCATCAGGTCAATCAGTCGACTGGCTTGATTGGTAAGCCTACTGACGTTTCCTGTTGAGGCGAAAGCCCGTTATTCGCCGAGCCACTCCGCGCAGGAGTTGAGGTTCCGGAGCACACTTGCCACGGCGGCGTCGCCGTCGTGCGCTTCGATGGCGTCCACGAGCTCGCCGTGGCCCGCATCCGGCAGGCCGTTGAAACCGGCGCGACGGTGCTGCTTCAGAAGATCTGCGTGGAAAACGTCGCCGAAGCTGACGTAGAGCTCGTGCAGGAGGGGATTGCCCGAGGCATGCGCCACCCGCTCGTGAAAGCCCCAGTCGGCGAGGGCCCAGCGCGCGAAGTCCTTGGCGTGCCAGGCGTCCCCGCGTTCGGTCAGCAGCGCGCGCATGGCGGCGACGTCGTCGGCCGTTGCATGCCGCGCGGCGAGGCGGGCCGCTTGCGTGTCCAGCCCCACGCGGACCTCGAGGACGTGCACGTCCGTGTGTTCCTTGTAGAGCCGGCGGGCGGCACCGGAGATTTCGCTGGTGGCGCGGACATAGGTTCCGTCGCCGCGGCGGACCTCGAGCATCCCGCTGTGGGCCAATGCCTTGACCGCCTCCCGGAGCGTCCCGCGGGACACGCCCAGCCCGGACATGAGCTCGGTTTCGGAGGGGATGCGCTGCTGCAGCGGCCACTCGCCGGTCTGGATCATCCCGCGGAGTTTCGCGGTGACTTCGTCCGCCAGCGGCGGGCGGTGCGACGTGCTCAGGGTCATGGCGTCCTATTCTTTCATTCCGTCGGCGCCGGTTCCGGCAGTGCCCGTGCCGTTGGCGCGCACTCCGGCAGCCCGGCCGCTGCTGAGCAGGTGTGCCACGACAATCTGCACCAGGGCGATGACCAGGAGCAGGGCAATCGGCAGCGTCCAGCTTCCCGTCGCGCTGTGCAGCAGGCCCATGCCGAACGGCCCGACGGTGGCCAGGAGGTAACCGGTGGACTGCGCCAGCGTGGACAGGGCCGTGGTCTCGGCGGTGTTCCGGCCGCTGCGGCTGATGATCACCATCACCAGGGGGAAGATGCCCAGGCCGAAGCCCAGCAGCACCGCCGGGATGACGGCCAGCGAGACGGGAAGGGCAAGAAGTGCGGCAATGCCGGCCGTCATGGTCAGGGTAGCCAGGTAGACGGCGGGACGCAGCATCCGCGGCCGGGAACCGATGGCGATCAGCGTCATGCCCGCAGGGACCGAGACCAGCTGCATGACGCCGAACATGAGGGCGCTGTCCGCCGGGCTGAGGCCCATGGTGGTGAGCATGTACGGGAACCAGCTGAGCAGCGCATAGGCGAGCAGTGCCTGCAGGGTGAAGATGCCGGTGAGCAGCAGCCCGGTCTTGGTGCGCAGCAGCGGCCACGGGGAGACATGTCCGGCAGCCTTCCGGACGGTGTTGCGGTGGGCGTGCAGCGTCACGGGCAGGAAGCCCAGGAATGCGGAGAGTGCGAGGATCCCGATGGTGCCCAGCCCGGCCGACGGCGACCCCAGCTGCTGCGACAGCGGAACCACCACAACCGCCATGACGGTGGCGCCGCTGGTCATGGTCACTGTGTAGACGGCCGTCATGAGCGAGGTGCGGGCGGCGAAGTGCTCCCGGATGAAGGACGGCATGGAGACGTTACAGACGGCCAGGCCGGACATCCCCACCACCGTGCCCGCCACCAGCATGCCGGTGGTGGGAATGCCGCGGACCAGCAGCCCGGCCGCCAGCATCCCGAGTGAGAGCAGGATGGCCTTCTCGACGCCGAGCTTCCCGGTCAGCCACGACGTCGCGGCTCCGGCGACCGCGAAGCACAGCGTGGGAATGGACGGGATGAGCGAGGCGACCAGCGGCCCGTAGCCCAGAACCTGCTGCAAATCGTGCAGCAGCGCCGAGGCTCCGGTGATGCCCGCCCTCAGGTTCAGGCCGATGAGGACCAGGGCAATGACGCCGGCGACGACGGCGGTGCGCGGCTTGGCCGGGTAGGTGGCAGCGGTCGGGGGTGCTGAAGAGGTAGTCGCCATGCCTTAACGTTAGACGTTTGACGTTTGATGTCTAGAACTTTGTGGGGAAACTCTCGCGGGCCCACCGGCCCGGGCATAGACTCAGGCCAGCAGGCGCATCGCGCGCAGCAACCCGGCAATGGGAAAGGACGCCGCCCAGCCATGACTGCCGAAGGCCTTGAAACGGAGAAGAAGTACGACGTCGACCCCGGCACGGTACTGCCCGACCTTGCCGCTATCGCCGGTGTGGGCAGTGTAGGTGAACCACACGAAGCCGAACTTGAAGCCGTCTATTTCGACACGGAGGACCTGGTTCTCGCCTCCCGCCGCATCACCCTGCGGCGCAGGAGCGGTGGAGCCGACGCTGGCTGGCATGTAAAGCTGCCGCCGGATCCCGCATCCTCGCCGGAGGAGGCGCCGGGATCCCGCCGGGAGATTCACGCCCCGCTGGGGCAGGCCGACGTCGTTCCCCAGAAGCTGCTGGCCCACCTGCACGCCTACCTGCGCGGATCGGATCCCAAGCCTGTGGCCCGCCTGAACACCCGGCGCACCATCCACGGGCTCTACGGGGACGACGGCGTGCACCTCGCCGACTTTGCCGATGACACCGTGGAAGCCGAGCTTCTCCTGGACGGGGGCGATGAACCTGCAGGCCAGAAGCAGCAGTGGCGCGAGTGGGAACTCGAGCTGGTTCACGGCCAGCCGGAGGTCTTCAAGGCAGCAGAAGTGGTACTGGCAGCGGCCGGTGCGCAGCCTTCAGCACACGAGTCCAAGCTGCGGCGCGCGCTGGGGGCGGCGGCGCCAAAAGCCCCCGGCACTGCTGAACCTGAAGGCACGGCAGCAACTGATGTCGCGGCAAAGCAGCCCGGCGGCAGAAAACCGGGCAAGAAATGGCCAGTGTCCGCCGTCGTAAGCGCATACCTGGCCGGGCAGATCAGCGAAATCCTGGTCAACGACGCCCGGGTGCGGCTGGAGGAGCCGGACGCGGTCCATGCGATGCGCTCGGCCACCCGCCGCGTGCGGTCGGCCCTCGCGGTCTACCGGAAACTCTATGGCAAGGGCGCCGTGGGCCGGCTGCGCGACGAGCTCAGATGGCTGGGCGGGATCCTCGGCACCCCCCGCGACGCCGAAGTAATGCAGGACCGGTTGCGGACCCATGCGGACAAGCTTCCGCCGGGGGAGGGGACCGACGTCGTGAGACAGCGGATCGAGCGGGAGCTGGGCACCCGGCTGGACGCCGGTTACCGCAAGGCGCAGGAGGTGCTCCTGACCGACCGCTACTTCCGCCTCCTCGACGACCTCGAAGATTTCCGCGACCACCCGCCCGTCCGCCAGGCCGCCTCGGCACCCGCACGCAAGGCCGGGCGCAAGCTGGTGGGCAAGTCCGCCAAACGGCTGCGCCGCTCCCACAAGTCGGCTTTGCAGGTCAAGGACGGCGTTGGTGAAAAGCCCGGCCTGGAGCTCAAGGATGCCACGGCGCACGAAACCGCTCTGCACCAGGTGAGGAAGGACGCCAAGCGGCTGCGGCATGCCGCTGAGACGGTGGACCCCGTCTTCGGCCGGCGCGCCGCCAAACTGGCCAAAGCGGCGCACAAACAGCAGACGATCCTCGGCGACCACCACGACAGTGTGATGGCGCGAATTTTCCTTGGGAAGCTCGCCGGCGGCCCCGACCTGCCGGAACCGGTTGACGCGGCCTACGGCTCGCTCCTGGAGCGGGAGCAGAAGGTAGCTGCCAAGGCCGAAGCCAAGTACCGCAAGGCGCACCGGAAATCCCGGAAGGCCATCCGGCGCGGAGTGGGATAGCGGACCGGCCGGTGGATGAGCATAAGGACCGGCGTCCATCGCCCCGGGATCCATCACGCCCGGACGACACAGTCATCGGCCTGGCCGGGGTGGACGCGAACATGGTGCCTGAAGTGGGCGGCAAGGCTGCTAACCTCGGTGTCCTCCTGGCGGCCGGATTGCCGGTCCCGCGCGGCTTCTGCGTCACCACCGCGGCCTACCGGCGGGCCGCCGCAGCAGCAGGAGTGGAGCCTTCCGCGCCGGCGAAGCAGTCCCGCAGCAGGCTGGCGTCGGCTTCATTGCCCGAGGGCGACGTCGACGCCATCCTCGCCGCCTACGCTGATCTGGGCGAGGACACGCCCGTGGCCGTGCGTTCCTCCGCCACCGCAGAGGACCTCCCCGAAGCCAGCTTCGCCGGCCAGTTGGACACGTACCTCAATGTCGCCGGTCCCGACGCGCTGCTGGACGCGGTCCGCAGCTGCTGGGCTTCCCTGTGGACGGACCGGGCCGTGGCCTACCGCGCCGATCACGGGATTGACCAGCGCTCGGTAGGGATCGCCGTCGTGGTCCAGGAGATGGTGGACGCGGACGTGGCCGGAGTGCTGTTCACTGCGAACCCGCTGACCGGGCGGCGGAAGGAAACCGTGATCGACGCCGCGCCCGGTCTTGGCGAGGCGCTGGTCAGCGGGGCTGTTAACCCGGATCATTTCCGGGTCGACGCCGCCACCGGGGAGATCCTCGAGCGCAGCCTGGGCGACAAACTCATCGAAAGCCGGCCCGCGCCGGGCGGCGGGACCCGGCTGGTGCACCGGCGGGACGCCGCTGGGCAGGATGGCGTTGGGCAGGACGGTTTGCGGCAGGCCTGCCTGACGGATGAACAGGTCCGCTCCCTGGCCAGGATCGGGACCCGGGTGGAGGAGCTCTACGGGGAGCCGCAGGACCTGGAGTGGGCCATCGAGCCGGACGGCGGGATCCGGGTGGTGCAGTCCCGTCCGATCACCACGCTGTTTCCGCTGCCCGAGGCTGACAACAACGACGGCGGCACCCGGGCTTACCTGTGCGCCAGCCTGCTGCAGGGGCTGACCCGGCCGCTGACACCGATGGGGCTGTCGTCCTTCACGCTGATGAGCGACAGCTACCGGTCAGCCGGCGGCGGACCGGCCGCCTACCGTTCCGCCCAGATCGGGATGCGCATGTTTGTGGATGTCACGTCCCTGCTGCGGAGCAAGGGCGGGAGGCGCAGCCTTCAGCGAGCCATGAAGGTGGCTGATGCCAGGTCCGTGGATGTGCTGGCGTATCTGGCCGCCGACCCCCGGTTCGCACTGACCGCGGCACCGCCCAGGCTGGCGTCGCTGAAAGCGGGGCTGCGGGCATCGCCGCCGTTTGGCCTGCTTGGGCAGGTCCTGCGGGCGATGGTCAATCCCACTGCCGCGCTGGAGCGGGTCAGCGAGGCGGACCATGAGATGGACCGGATGCTGGTGCTGCAGGAGCCGGCCTCCGGCGCCCGGCGGCTGGACTTCGTGGAACGCGTCCTCACCAAAGAGATCACGCCCGCCGTGATGAGGGTCCTGCCGCCGGCAGCCGCCGGGTATATCTGGCTGGGCCTGGCGCGGCTGCTGCTGGGCCGGCTGGTGCAGCGCGGCGAACTGCAGGCCGTACTGCGCGGCCTGCCGCACAATGTGACCACTGAGATGGACCTGGAGCTCTGGCGGACCGCCACTTCAATCCGGGAGGACCCGGAGACAGTCCGCGCACTGACCGGAGAAGACCCGCAGGTGCTCGCCGGCCGCTACGCCGAAGGAACGTTGCCCGCCGCCTGCCAAGGTGCGCTGTGCGGCTTCCTCGCCAAGTACGGGCACCGCGCAGTGGCCGAAATTGATCTCGGTGTTCCCCGGTGGGGCGAGGATCCTGCCCACATCATCAACGTCCTGGCCAACTACCTGAAGCTGGCCGACCCGGAGCTCGCACCGGACCGGCTCTTCCGGCGGGCGGCAGACAAGGCCGAGGCCAAGGTTGCCGAGCTGGCGGCGCGCGCAGCCCGGTCCAGGGGCAGGCGGTACGGCCTGATCGTTGCCCACAGCCTGCGGCGTGCACGCGAAACCGCCGGCATGCGTGAATACCCCAAGTTCCGCCTGATAACGGCCTTCGCCGTCCTCCGGGGCCAGCTCCAGCAGGTGGGCGGGGAACTCGCAGACGCGGGTGGGATTGCGGCGCCGGACGACGTGTTCTTCCTGGACCTCACTGAAGCGCGCGTGGCATTGCGCGGCGCGGACCTGCGTGGACCCGTCGCCGCTCGGCGCCGGAGCTACCAGCGTGAAATGCTGCGCCGGCGCATTCCCCGCCTGCTGCTTTCCGACGGCACCGATGTCGAGGCTGCCATGGCCGGACAGGCCCATGCGGCGTCGTCTGCGGACGGCCGGCTGCCGCCGGGAACCCTCACGGGGGCGCCGGCCTCGGCCGGCACCGTCACCGGCAAAGCCAGGGTCATCCTGGACCCGGCGGGCGCGCACCTGGAGCCGGGCGAAATCCTCGTCGCCCCGTCAACGGACCCTGGATGGACGCCGCTGTTCATGACCGCCGGGGCGCTGGTCATGGAAATGGGCGGACCCATTTCCCACGGTGCGGTGGTGGCGCGCGAATACGGGATTCCCGCCGTCGTCGGTGTTCCAGACGCAACCGTACGGATACGAACAGGGGACACCGTCACCGTGGATGGTGCCGCGGGGACGGTTGTGCTGGACACCTCCCGTAAGTCCGACGGCGGCCGGTAGGATCGCGTCCATGGAATTCGTCGTGTTGTACAGCCTGCGCGCGGGCGTCGACCGCTCGCGCGTGATGGAGACATACCCCCGCCACAAGGCCTACTACGAGGTGTTCCGCGAAAGCGGCGGCGGGCTCATCGCACTCGGCCCGTTCCAGGCCCCTGACCCGGCCGGCTCATCGATGGGCATCTTCACGTCGCGCGAGGACGCCGAACGCTTCATCGCCGGCGACCCGTTCACCACCGAGGGGCTGGCGGAGCCGCGGATCCTCGACTGGAACGCTGTGCGGTTCGAGTAGGCGCATGGGTCCTCAAGGGCCTCACTGACACGCGGCATAGGAGGGCAGGTGGGCACTTTCGTTCTTGTCCCGGGCGCCGGGGGAATGGGTTGGTACTGGCACCGGCTGGTTCCGGAACTGGAACGGCTGGGGCACGAGGCCATTGCGGTGGATATCCGAGAGGACGATCCCGGCCTCGGACTGCAGGACTACGCCGATATCGTCGTCGCGGCTGTCGGTGATCACCGGCATGTGGTCCTCGTGGGCCAGTCCCTGGGCGCCTTCACGGTCCCGGTTGTCGCGGCGAGGGTGCCGGTGGAGCTCATTGTCCTGCTGAACCCGATGGTCCCGCTTCCCGGTGAGACGCCCGGCGAGTGGTGGGAGGCCACCGGGCAGCCACAGGCCTTGGAACTCAATGACAGGCTGAACGGGCGCAGCGGTGATTTTGATGAGCGTGTGCACTTCCTGCACGACGTTCCCCCGGAGGTAGTTGCCGCAGGCGCCGGCGAGCAGCGCGCCCCGTCCGGTACGCCGTTCGGGCAGCCCTGCGGGATCGACCGCTGGCCCGACGTCCCCACCAGGGTCCTGATCGGCCGCGATGACCGGTTCTTCCCCCTGGACTTTCAACGGCGTGTGGTCCGGACCCGGCTGGGCCTGGAAATTGACGAAATCCCGGGCGGACACCTGGTGGCCTTGAGCAACCCGGTTGAACTCGCCAGCCGGCTGGACGGCTATGCCCGCGGCTCCGCTTGACCGGGCTTGCCTGCTTGACCGGGCTGGCCCGCCTGACCGGGCTGGACGGCTATGCCCGCGGCTCCGCTTGACCGGGCTGGCCCGCTCGGGCGGAAACCCAGGCTCAGCCGGCGTGCCGCGCGCCCAGCCTGGCAACCGCCAGGGCCAGCCACAGCTGCACCCGGTCGGCGGTGACCGAGGGGTCGTAGCCGGTGAGCTCGGTGATCTGCGCCAGCCGGTAGCGGACCGTGTTCCGGTGCAGCGTCAGGGCCTCGGCAACGGCGGCAACTGAGCCGTTGTTGTTCAGGTAGCTCTCCAGCGTGGCCATCAGCTCGGCGCCGTGGGCGGCGTCGAAGCTGCGGAGCGGGTCGAGTGATTCGTTGGCCATGTCCGCCAGCGGCACGTCCTCACTGGCCAGGAGCAGGGAGGTCAGGCTGAGCCGTTCGGGCTCGTTCACCGGCAGCCCGTGGCTGGCGGCGTCGCGCGCCTCGAAGTAGCTCCAGCGCAGGCCGTTCGGCTTGGTGTACGCACCGCCGATGCCGATCGTGGCGTGGATGCCGGCCTCGGCGAGGTGGTCGCTGAGGCTCCGGGCCATGGCCGTGGCGCCGCGTCCATCGTCGGGCACCACCGTCACCAGGTCCTTTCCGACGACGGCGGTTACCGCGTTCTCCAGCGCCTGCGGCAGTGAGGAGCTGACCAGCTGCTTGTGGTGCGCCTCGGAGCCGGCCAGAATCACCACGTTCTTGCGCGTGCTGTTGATGCCCGTCCCGGCCAGGCGGCGCTGGGCCTCGCTGGGCTCCAGGGTTCCATGAATGACGTCCTCCAGGACCTGCCCGCAAAGCGCGCGCTCGGCCTGGCGCTGCTTGACCATGTTGTTGAGCTCCACGCTGATGAGGTTCTGCGCGTAGCCGATGATGCCGGAATCCTCGAACGGCTGCTTCACCCAGAGGGTGCAGGCATCGCGGCGGCCGGTGGGGATGGGGTAGGTGGTCCAGGAGTCCGCGGACGGCGGTTCGCTGCCGCTGTTGTAGAGCTGGGCGGTGAACTGGGTGAGCGCGATCTCGGTGCGCAGCATGCCGCCCAGGTGCCGCAGGAGCTCGGCCAGGCCGCCGCCGGTCAGCAGCGCGCGGGCCAGGATCTGGTGCCCGGCGATCAGCCGCTCAAGCTTGGAATAGTGGTCTGCGGACTGTGCGTCGGCCACGAGCTTGCTGATGGCGATGAACGGGGTGCCGTACGGCACTTCTACCACCGGCAGACCCCAGCGGTTCGCCTCCGCGATCAAAGCCGGCGGAACGGCGTCGTGTGAGAGCCCCACGCCGAAGCCGATGCCCACGGCGCCGGCGCGCTGGACCTGGCGCACAAAGCGGCGCTGTTCGGGCGCACTCTTCATCCGCAGCCCGGTGGTCAGCACTAGTTCGCCGCCGTTGAGGAAGCGCTGCGGGTCCTCCAGTTCGGTGACCGCAACCCAGCGGATGTCCTGGTGCGAAGTGGTCTCCGCGAGGCTGGATTTCTTGAGTCCCAGAGACTGCACGGCCAGCAGCGCCGCGAGGGAAATTGCCATGGGTCAAGGGTAGCCGGAGGCTGGCCGATCGCACTAAAGCACCGGTTCAAGGGTGTGCAGGTGGCTATTCCCCGCTGTGGGTGGCTGGAATAGGCTCGAGTCAGCCGCATCACACCATTCAGGACGAAAGAGGTTGTACACCGTGGTTCAAACCTTGCAGAACTTCATCAACGGAGAGTTCGTCACGCCTGCGGGCACGGGCCTGATCGACATCGTGAACCCCGTGACCGGCGACGTCGTGGCCAAGTCTCCCGTCTCCGTCGAGGCCGACGTCGACGCCGCCATGGCCGCCGCCAAGGACGCCTTCAAGTCCTGGAAGCACGTGACCCCCGGCCAGCGGCAGCTCATGCTGCTCAAGCTCGCCGACGCCATCGAGGCCAACAGCGACGAACTCGTCGATGCCCAGCACCGCAACACCGGCCAGGTCCGCTCCCTGATCGCGTCCGAGGAAGTGGCCGCCGGCGCCGACCAGCTGCGCTTCTTCGCCGGTGCCGCCCGCATCCTAGAAGGCAAGTCCGCCGGCGAGTACTTCGAGGGGCACACCTCCTTCGTCCGCCGCGAGCCGATCGGCGTCGTGGCCCAGGTGGCCCCGTGGAACTACCCGTTCCTGATGGCCATCTGGAAGATCGGCCCCGCGCTCGCGGCCGGCAACACCGTGGTCCTGAAGCCGTCCGACACGACGCCCGAATCCACCCTGGTCCTGGCGCGCCTGGCCGCGGATATCCTGCCGGCCGGCGTCCTGAACGTCATCCTCGGCACCGGTGAAACCGGTGCGCTGATGGTGGAGCACAAGGTCCCGGGCCTCGTGTCCATCACCGGTTCCGTCCGCGCCGGCATCGCCGTCGCCTCGGGCGCCGCGAAGGGCCTCAAGCGCGCGCACCTGGAACTGGGCGGCAAGGCCCCGGCCATCGTCTTCAAGGACGCCGACATCAAGAAGAGCGCCGCGGCCATCGCCGAGTTCGCATTCTTTAACGCCGGCCAGGACTGCACGGCCATCACCCGCGTGCTGGCTGAGGACTCGGTGCATGATGACCTCGTCGCAGCCATGGTGGAACACACCAAGACCCTGCACACCGGTTCCCAGAACGACGAGGACAACTACTTCGGCCCTCTGAACAACGTCAACCACTTCAAGGCGGTCAGCGCCGTCGTCGATTCGCTGCCGGCGCACTGCACGATCGAAACCGGCGGCCACCGGGCCGGCGAGAAGGGCTACTTCTTCGAGCCCACCATCATCACCGGCGCCAAGCAGTCGGACGACATCGTGCAGAAGGAAACCTTCGGCCCCGTCATTACCGTGCAGAAGTTCAGCACGGAGGCCGAGGCAGTGGAGCTGGCCAACGACGTCGAATACGCCCTGGCGTCCAGCGTCTGGACCAGCGACCACGGCACGGCCATGCGCCTCAGCCGCGACCTTGACTTCGGCGCGGTCTGGATCAACACGCACATCCTCCTCACCGCAGAAATGCCCCACGGCGGCTTCAAACAGTCCGGCTACGGCAAGGACCTCTCCATGTACGGCGTCGAGGACTACACGCGCATCAAGCACGTCATGTCCGCACTTGACGCCTGAACCTCTCCGCACCCGCGCCCCCTCCGCAGTAAAGAAAGAAACACCATGACCACCACTGCCAACGAAATCACCTACCGCCTTGAGCAGAAGCGCCGCGTCCAGGCCGACTTCCCGGGCCCCAAGTCCGTGGCCCTGACCGAACGCCGCAAGGCAGTGGTCGCGGCCGGCGTCGCCTCCAGCGTTCCGGTCTACGTCGCAGATGCCGACGGCGGCATCATCCACGACGTGGACGGCAACTCGTTCATCGACCTCGGCTCGGGCATTGCGGTGACCAGCGTCGGGGCGTCCGATCCCGCCGTCGTCGGTGCCGTGAAGGAGGCCGTGGAGCACTTCACCCACACCTGCTTCATGGTTACCCCCTACGAGGGCTACGTCGCGGTCGCCGAGCAGCTGAACAAGCTCACCCCGGGCACCCACGAGAAGCGCACCGTCCTCTTCAACTCGGGCGCCGAGGCCGTGGAAAACGCCATCAAGGTGGCCCGCCTGGCCACCGGCCGGGACGCCGTCGTCGCCTTTGACCACGCCTACCACGGCCGCACCAACCTGACCATGGCGCTGACCGCCAAGGCCATGCCGTACAAGACCAACTTCGGCCCGTTCGCGCCGGAGGTCTACCGCATGCCGATGAGCTACCCGTTCCGTGAGGAAAACCCGGAGATCACCGGTGCCGAGGCCGCCAAGCGCGCCATCACCGCGATCGAGAAGCAGATCGGCGGCGACCAGGTGGCCGCGATCATCATCGAGCCGATCCAGGGCGAGGGCGGCTTCATTGTTCCGGCCGAAGGCTTCCTGCCGGCGCTGTCCGCCTGGGCCAAGGAAAAGGGCATCGTCTTCATCGCCGATGAGGTCCAGTCCGGCTTCTGCCGCACCGGCGAATGGTTCGCCGTGGACCACGAAGGCATCGTTCCGGACATCATCACCATGGCCAAGGGCATCGCCGGCGGCATGCCGCTGTCCGCCATCACCGGCCGCGCCGACCTGCTCGACGCCGTCCACCCGGGCGGCCTCGGCGGCACCTACGGCGGCAACCCGGTGGCCTGCGCCGCAGCTCTGGCCTCCATCGGTTCCATGCAGGAATACGACCTCAACGCCCGCGCCAAGCATATGGAGGAACTTTCCTTCGGCAAGCTGCGCGAGGTGGCCTCTGAAGTTTCCGTCATCGGCGACATCCGTGGCCGCGGTGCCATGCTGGCCATCGAGCTGGTCCAGGCTGGTTCCAAGGAGCCGAATCCGGAGCTGACCAAGGCCGTTGCCGCCGCCTGCCTCAAAGAAGGCGTCATCATCCTCACCTGCGGAACCTACGGCAACGTCATCCGCCTGCTGCCCCCGCTGGTCATCAGCGACGAGCTGCTGCTGGACGGCCTGGAGGTGCTCGCCGCGGCCATCAAGGCCAACGCTTAGCCTCCCACCTAGCGCGAACGTACAGTTGTGGCCCCGCAACGGACTCAAAATAGGGCCACAACTGTACGTTCGCGCTGAACGCACGGACGTACGACGACGGCGGGCCGGGTACCAAAAGGTGCCCGGCTCGCCGTCGTTGTTGCCGCCGTCGTGCTCCCTTGGTGTTCCGGACCGCCGGCTTCCCATCCACAAGCGGCAGTGCCGCGGTAGAGTCATCCTCACCACTGCACTTCACGCCGCAGGCCGGTGAGCGCTGCCGGAAACCGGGGATCGGTCTGCACTACCCAAAGAGGGGTTTCGCATGCGATACGTAGTCGGTTACACACCCACCGAGCGCGGCGCGGACGCCGTCGCCCTGGCCACGTCGCTGGCCCTGGCCCAGGGCGCCGAACTGGATCTGGTCTATGTGGTGAAGCCGAGCATGCCGTACTTGGCCCTGAACCCGGAGGGCAGCCGGGTCAGTGCCGCGGAGCAGGAGGTGCTGACGGCCGAACGGGAGGGCCTGGCCCTGGTTCCGGAGGGCTTGCCCGCGAAATTCCATGTGCGGGAGGCCGATTCCTTCGCCGGCGGGCTCATCGACGCGGCGGTGGAATATGACGCCGGGCTCATCGTTGTGGGCGCAGCCAGCACAGGCCTCTTCAAACGCTATACGGTGGGGTCAGTGGCCAATGCGCTGCTGCACGCCTCGCCGGTCCCGGTGGCACTTGCGCCCCGCGGCTACCAGCGGACGGCGCCCGTCACCCGGCTGACGCTGGCCGTGGGGCAGCGGGCCGGCGCCGAGGCCGCCCTCGAGACCGCCATCCGGGCGGCGAAGCGGAGGGGAGTGCCGCTGCGGCTGGTGTCGCTGGTGGAACTCGACGCCGCCGGTGATGCCGGGGAGGCCATCAACGCCGCGCACATCCATGCGAACACGGTCCTGACGGCTGCATCGGGGAAGGTCCCGGCCGGCCACGAGGTCGGTGTGGCCGTGGCCCACGGCCGCACCATCGAGGAAGCCATCGACGGGCTCGAATGGGACGACGGCGAGATCCTCATCGTGGGCTCCTCGCGCCTGGCCGAGAAGAACCGCATGTTCCTGGGCAGCACCGCCAACAAGGTGCTGCGGGCCCTGCCGGTGCCGATGGTGGTGGTGCCGCGCGACTATGACCGTGCTGACTCGGCCCCCTAAGCGCGGCCTGCCACCTGAGCGCGAACGGACAGTCGTGGCCCTTTCCTGAGCGCGAACGGACAGTTGTGGCCCTTCCTTGAGCGCGAATGGACAGTTGTGGCCCTTCCGCGGGGGCTTAAGTGTCCGCTCGCGCTTCCCTGCGGGCGAGCCGCTTTGCCGCCGAGCTCTTGCGCGTCGCGGCCAGCATGTCCGCGGTGAGCACCAGCAGGGCAAGCCACACGACGCCGAAGCCGATCCACCGGGCCAGCGTCATGGCCTCGCCGAACACCACCAGGGCAACGATGAACTGCAGCACCGGTGCAAAGTACTGCAGCAGCCCGATGGTGGTCATGGGCAGCCGGCGGGCAGAGGCGCCGAAGAACACCAGAGGCACGGCCGTGATGACGCCCGACGCCAGGAGCAGCCAGAAATGCCCGGCGCCGTGTGTGGTCAGAGAGGCAGTGCCGGTCACCGCGAGGACAATCATCGTTGCCGCGGCCAGGGGAGTGAGGACGATGGTCTCCACGGTGAGGCTGGTGACGGCGTCGGCGCGCGGGCCCACCCGCTTCTTCACGAAGCCGTACAGGCCGAAACTGACGGCCAGAGTCAACGCGATCCACGGCAGTTTCCCGTAGGACACAGTAAGCACGCCGACGGCGATGAAACCGATTGCGACGGCGGCCCACTGCAGCGGCCGGAGCGTCTCCTTGAGGACGAACACGCCGAGGAGGACGGACACCAGCGGGTTAATGAAATAGCCAAGCGAGGTCTCAACCGCCTGTCCCGTGGTGACGCCGTAGGTGTACGTCAGCCAGTTCACCGCAATGAGGCCCGCCGCGGCCGCCAGGGTCCAGAACACGGAGCGGTTCCGCAGCGCAGCACCCAGAACGCGCCATGCCCTCGTCACCGTGATCAGAAGGGCGCAGAAGATCAGGGACCAGACCACCCGGTTTGCCACGATTTCCACAGCGCTGGCCGGTTGCAGAACGAAGAAGTACAGCGGAAGCAGCCCCCAGAGGCCGTAAGCGCCGATGCCGAACAGCATTCCCGCCGTCGTCTCTTTGTCCACCGCCTTGGGTGCGCCGGACACGCCGGGGCTGGTCACACCAGACGCTGCGGCGCCGGACGTTGGGGCAGTCGGAACAGCTGAGGAGACGTATCCGTCGGGGTTAGGCACAAGACCCATAACACCATGTTGAGGAGCGGTATTCCGCCTGCCACGGGACATTGTTTGACTGCCGAAGCAAATTAGTCAGTAGGCTTGCCATTATGAGTACGACTCACCGCAGGGCGACGGTCCGATGAGGCTCCGCCACAGCAACGCTTCCGGCCGCGGGTACCGGCGGGTGCGGGCCGGCACCGGGTTCAGCTACCGGGACCTGGACGGTTCCACGCTGCCGCCCGGTCCGGTCCGGGACCGGCTGGAGAGCATCGGCATTCCGCCTGCCTGGACGGACGTGTGGATAGCGCCGTTTGAGAACGGGCACATCCAGGCGACGGGGCTGGATGCCGTGGGCCGCCGGCAGTACATCTACCATCCGGAATGGCGCCAACGGAAAGACCGGGTGAAATTCGACCGCGCGCTCCAGCTCGCCGAGTCGCTGCCCACCGCCCGCCGGCTGGTCACCATGGATCTGAGGTCCGACGGCGTCACCCGCCAGCGCGTTTTGGCCGCGGCTTTCAGGATGCTGGACAGCGGCTCCCTGCGGGTGGGTTCGGAGCGGTACACGAACGAAAACGGCAGCCACGGGCTCGCCACACTGCTCTGCGCCCACGTCCGCGTCCGCAAGGAGTGCCTGTACCTCAGTTTCCCGGCCAAGAGCGGAAAAACCTGGGAGTCACGCATCGACGACCCGGACCTCGCACCGCTGGCCCAGGCCCTCAAACGGCGCGGCGGCAACGCGCGGCTGTTGGCCTACAAGAACGGCCGGGCGTGGCACCCCGTCACCAGCGCCGACATCAACAGTTACGTCAAGGAGCGCACGGGCGACGACTTCACGGCGAAGGATTTCCGGACCCTCCGGGGCACGGCCGCGGCCGCCGTCAGCCTGGCCCGGAGCGGGCCGCAGAAAACAGAGGCGAAGAGGAAACGGGCCATCAGCGTCGCCATGATGGAGGCGGCGGCGGTACTGGGGAACACGCCGTCGATCGCGCGCAAGAGCTACGTGGACCCCCGGCTGCTGGACCACTTCGCCGCCGGCGAGACCATCGATCCCAAGCGGCTGGACTCGGCGGAGTCGGAACTGCGGGCACTGCTGTACCGGGAGGGCGACGTGGTTGCCCTGCGCAAGAGCAGCTGACGGGTGCCGGCGCTGTGGCCGCAGGCCGTCACGGACCGCCGTGTGCCGTCGCGGGTGGGACGCCCGGCCGGGCGGACAATTAGAATTGAAAACTGCGCGCCGGTGGGGCGCGGTCTCCCGTTCCGGAAGGGCTTACGGTGTCCAACACAGCTGAATCCACGGCCAAGCGCCCGCTCCGCGTCGCGATCGTCGGCGCAGGACCCGCAGGCGTCTACGCCGCGGACATCCTGACCAAGTCCAACGAGGTCAAGGACGGCGACTTTGAGGTCAGCATCGACCTCTTCGAGGCCTACCCGGCACCGTACGGCCTGATCCGCTACGGCGTGGCTCCGGACCACCCGCGCATCAAGGGCATCGTCAACGCCCTGCACAAGGTCCTGGACCGCGGCGACATCCGGTTCCTGGGCAATGTCACCTATGGCCGGGACCTGACAATGCACGACTTCCGCGCCTTCTATGACGCCGTCATCTTCTCCACCGGCGCCATCAAGGATGCCGACATGGAGATCCCCGGCATCGGCCTCGAGGGCTCCTTCGGCGCCGCCGACTTCGTGTCCTGGTACGACGGGCACCCGGACGTTTCCCGCGAATGGCCGCTGGACGCCAAGGAAATCGCGGTCATCGGCAACGGCAACGTGGCTCTTGACGTGGCGCGGATGCTGGTCAAGCACGCCGACGAGCTCCTTGTCACCGAGATCCCGGACAACGTTTACCGGGGCCTGAAGAACTCGCCGGTCACCGACGTCCACGTCTTCGGCCGCCGCGGCCCCGCCCAGGTGAAGTTCACCCCGCTGGAGCTCCGCGAACTCAGCCACGCCCGCGACGTCGACATCGTCCTGTACCCGGAGGACTTCGAGTTCGACGAGGCCTCCGACGACGCGATCCGGAGCAACAACCAGACCAAGACCATGGTGAACACCATGACCAACTGGCTGGTCGAGGAGCACGCCGAGGCTGAGCAGCCGTCGTCGCGCCGCCTGCACCTGCATTTCCTGCACAGCCCGGTGGAGATTTACGACGACGGCGGGTCCGGCAAGGTTGCCGGCATCAAGTTCGAGCGCATGCAGCTGGACGGCACCGGCAACGTCAAGGGCACGGGGGAGTTCATCGACTACCCGGTGCAGGCCGTCTACCGCGCCATCGGCTACCACGGCTCCGCGCTCGACGAACTGGAATACGACGCGAAGCGCGGGGTCATCCCCAACGAGGGCGGCCGGGTCCTGGACGCCGACGGGAATCCTGTCCCCGGCATCTACACCACGGGCTGGATCAAGCGCGGTCCGGTCGGCCTGATCGGGCACACGAAGGGCGACGCCCTGGAAACCATCGGCTTCCTCCTCGAGGACCGGCTCACCCTGCCGCCGGCCCAGAACCCCGACCCGCAGGCGATTATCGACCTGCTCGAGGAGCGCGGCATCGAGTACACCACGTGGGAAGGCTGGAACAAGCTGAACGCCCACGAGGCAGCGCTCGGAGCATCCTGGACGGAGGCCGCAGAGGCCGACGGCGGTGTGGTGCGCGAACGCATCAAGGTGGTGCCGCGCGAGGAGATGATCCAGATCTCCCGCGGCTAGAGGCAACCGTCACCCCGGCTGACGAGTTTTTGTCCAGATAATGGTCGTTTGCCACGTTTCAAACCCCATTATCTGGACAAAAACTCCAACCAGGAGGGGCCTACTGCCGGCGCGGCCGCTCGACTAGACTTTTGCGGGCAAGCGTTTGGGCGAGTGGGAGTTCGATGAAGAACCTGATCCAGCCGGCGGCACCTGAAACCAAAGACTCGGTGCTGGTGCAGCGCCGCGCCCTGGCCGGCCACGAATTCCTGGGCAGCCACGCGCAGACCGAAGCGTTTCCCGATGCCGAGGAAATCCCCGGGCTGCGCCGCCTGATCCGCGAATCCTGGCAGCGGTCCGCCAAGCTGCGGGCCAACCCGGACAACCCCGAGGCGCCGCTGGCCATCGCCCCGGACGAGCTGGAGGAATACCGCCGCCAGCACCCGCTCGCAGCCATCATGCCCGTCATCCAGAAGCTCCTCATCCGGCCCAGCCACGACAGCGGCCTGCTGGTTGCCGTCGGCGACGAGGTGGGCAGGCTGCTCTGGGTGGAAGGCGATACCGGCGCCCGCAGCCGTGCCGAGGGCATGATGTTCGTTCCCGGCGCCGACTGGTCGGAGGCGACCGTGGGGACCAGCGCCCCCGGGACCGCCCTCGCGCTGGGCCGCGGCATCCAGATTTCCGGCGCCGAGCACTACAAACGGTCCGTCCACCCATGGAGCTGCACGGCGGTGCCGTTCCAGGATCCCGACTCCGGCGCGCTGCTGGGGGTCGTGGACATCACGGGCACCGAGGCGGCCGTGGCGCCCCACACCCTCTCCCTGGTCGAGGCCACCGTGGCGGCGGCCCAAGCCCAGCTGCGCGTGGAACGCCTGCAGCTCGCGGCAGCCCAGGAACGGACCAAAGCACGACGGCGGCACCCGGGTTCCGGGGCGGCCGGCGGTTCCGCGCGGGAAGGCAGCCTGTACCGCAACAGCCTGCAGTTGCTGGGCCGCGATCAGGCGCTGCTCAGCATCGAGGGCCGCAGTGTGGTGCTGTCCGCCCGGCACAGCGAGATCCTGGCCCTGCTCAGCACCCGCCCGGACGGCCTCAGTGCCGAGGAACTGAGCGTCCTCCTGTACCCGGGCGACGGCTCCACGATCACCCTGCGCGCCGAGATGGTGCGACTCCGGAAGGTCCTGCAGCAGCTGAACCCCGCCTCGGTGCCGGAGTCGCGGCCCTACCGGCTGGCCATGGACCTCCTGCCGGACAGCAGCCAGGTGCTCACCTGCCTGCAGCGCGGCGCCCACCGAATCGCCCTGGACATCTACCGCGGCGCCGTGCTGCCCCGCTCGGAGGCGCCCGGCGTCGTCGAGCTTCGGAACCGCGTGTCCGCGCTGCTGCGCGAGGCCGTCCTGACGGACGGCAGCGCGGAGTCGCTGCTCAAGTACGCGGAGCTGCCGGAGGCGGCGGACGACGCCGGCGTCCGCCGTGCCGCCCTGAAGCTCCTGCCGCCGCGCTCACCCAAGCGGGCCGCCGTCGTCGCCGACCTGGAGCGGCTGGAAGCCGAACTGGGCGCTTAGTCCCCACCTGCCCCCTAACCTCGCAAGCTCGGCCAGGGAACCCGGCAGGCGTGGCCCCACCCACCTGCCCCCTAACCTCGCAAGCTCGGCCAGGGAACCCGGCAGGCGTGGCCCCACCCACCTGCCTGCAGTGACCTGAGTCATACAGTTGCAACCTGGCTGCAACCTGCCCTCTCCTACGCTCGATGCATCGGCGATCACCAACACTTATCGCCACCATGTTGC
Source organism: Arthrobacter sp. NPDC058097 (assembly GCF_042884885.1). Classification (NCBI taxonomy): domain Bacteria; kingdom Bacillati; phylum Actinomycetota; class Actinomycetes; order Micrococcales; family Micrococcaceae; genus Arthrobacter; species Arthrobacter sp. NPDC058097. Next base: position 103,526 of record NZ_JBHVSZ010000004.1, on the reverse strand, counting down.
AGAGCAAAGGAGCTAGCAATGACCGTTTACGCACAGCCCGGCACCGAAGGTTCGAAGGTCACGTTCAAGGACCGCTACGAGAACTGGATCGGCGGCGAGTGGGTTGCTCCCGTGAAGGGCCAGTACTTCGAGAACATCACCCCGGTCACCGGCAAACCGTTCTGCGAGGTGGCCCGCGGCACCGCCGAGGACATCGAACTCGCCCTCGACGCCGCGCACAAGGTCGCTCCCTCCTGGGGCCGGACGTCGGTGGCCGAGCGGGCCGCGGTGCTGAACAAGATCGCCGACCGGATCGACGCCAACGTCGAGCTCCTCGCCGTCGCCGAGACCTGGGACAACGGCAAGCCGGTCCGCGAGACGCTCAACGCGGACATCCCCTTGGCTGCCGACCACTTCCGCTACTTCGCTTCCGCCGTCCGGGCCCAGGAGGGCCGGCTGTCGCAGCTCGACGACGACACCACCGCCTACCACTTCCACGAACCGCTCGGCGTCGTCGGCCAGATCATCCCGTGGAACTTCCCCATCCTGATGGCCGTCTGGAAGCTGGCACCGGCGCTCGCGGCGGGCAACGCCGTCGTCCTCAAGCCCGCGGAACAGACACCGACGTCCATCCTGGTCCTGATGGAACTGATCAGCGACCTGCTGCCGGCCGGCGTGGTCAACGTGGTCAACGGCTTCGGCGTCGAGGCCGGCAAGCCGCTGGCCTCCAGCCCGCGGATCCGCAAGATCGCCTTCACCGGCGAGACCACCACCGGCCGGCTGATCAGCCAGTACGCCAGCCAGAACCTGATCCCCGTGACGCTGGAACTCGGCGGCAAGAGCCCGAACATCTTCTTCAACGACGTCGCCGAATCCAACGACGCGTTCTACGACAAGGCACTGGAAGGGTTTGCGCTGTTCGCGTTCAACCAGGGCGAAGTCTGCACCTGCCCGTCCCGGGCCTTGGTCCAGGAGGACATCTACGACTCCTTCATGGCCGACGCGCTGGCGCGGACCGAGAAGATCATCCAGGGCAACCCCCTGGACACCGAAACCCAGATCGGAGCGCAGGCCTCCAACGACCAGCTGGAAAAGATCCTCTCCTACATCGACATCGGAAAGCAGGAAGGCGCCAAGGCGCTCACCGGCGGCGCCCGCGCCGAACTGTCCGGGGACCTGGCCGGCGGCTACTACGTCCAGCCCACGATCTTCGAGGGCCACAACCGGATGCGCATCTTCCAGGAGGAGATCTTCGGCCCCGTGGTGTCCGTGACCCGTTTCAGCGACTACAACGACGCCATGGGCATCGCCAACGACACACTCTACGGCCTCGGCGCCGGCGTCTGGTCCCGTAACGGCAACGTCGCGTACCGGGCAGGCCGCGAGATCCAGGCCGGCCGCGTCTGGGTCAACAACTACCACGCCTACCCGGCCGGCGCCGCGTTCGGCGGCTACAAGTCCTCCGGCATCGGGCGTGAGAACCACGCCATGATGCTGGACCACTACCAGCAGACCAAAAACCTCCTGGTCAGCTACAGCGAAAACAAGCTCGGCTTCTTCTAGGGATAGGGCCCCCAGCACCACCCTTACCGCAGTACCCAAACAACCGATTCAACGACGCAAGGATTTCGCCAATGACGACGACAATGCAAGCAGCCGTAGTATCCGAATTTGCCAAAGACCTCCAGATCCTGGACATCCCCGTCCCCGCGCCCGGCCGAGGCCAAGCGCTCGTCAAAGTGATCACCAGCGGTGTCTGCCACACCGATCTCCACGCCGCAGAAGGGGACTGGCCGGTCAAGCCGTCGCCGCCTTTCGTGCCCGGCCACGAAGGGGTGGGCGAGGTGGTGGCCCTCGGTGAGGGCGTCACGGACCTTGCCGTCGGTGACCTGGTGGGCAATGCCTGGCTCTGGTCCGCTTGCGGTGACTGCCAGTACTGCCGAACCGGCTGGGAGACGCTGTGTGAGGCCCAGCAGAACGCCGGTTACAGCGTGGACGGCTCCTTCGGCGAGTACATGCTGGTGGACAGCCGGTTCGCCGCCAGGATTCCGAAGGGATCGGATCCCGTGGAGGTGGCTCCGGTGCTCTGCGCCGGCGTCACTGTCTACAAGGGACTGAAAATGACGGAGGCCAAGCCGGGGGAGTGGGTCACCATCTCCGGCATCGGCGGGCTGGGGCACATCGCCGTCCAGTACGCCGTTGCCATGGGACTGCGCGTCGCCGCCGTGGACATCGCGGACGACAAACTCGCGCTGGCCAAAAAGCACGGCGCCGAACTCACCGTGAACGCGCTGCACGAGGATCCGGCAGAAGTCATCCAGCGGGAAACCGGCGGCTGCCACGGAGTCCTGGTCACGGCGGTGCACCCGTCGGCCTTCGGCCAGGCCATCGGCATGGCCCGCCGCGGCGGCACCATCGTGTTCAACGGCCTGCCGCCGGGCGACTTCCCGGCACCAATCTTCGAAATCGTGCTCAAGGGCCTGACCGTCCGCGGCTCCATCGTGGGGACACGGCAAGACCTCGAGGAAGCACTGGACTTCTACGCGCAGGGCAAGATCCACCCCACCGTCTCCACCCGGGAACTCTCGGAAGTCAACGCGGTCTTTGAGGAAATGAAGCACGCCAAGATCGACGGCCGCGTGGTGCTGAGGCTCTGATGCCCGCTACCAGGCTTGACGCCGAGGTGACGCTGCCCGGGGAGGACTTCTCCCGGGTGGCGCTCACCGCCGAGGCGGTGGGGCTGCTGCGGAAGCTCTGGGCGCAGCACGGCCCGCTCATGTTCCACCAGTCCGGGGGCTGCTGCGACGGTTCCGCGCCCATGTGCTATCCGGCCGGGGACTTCCTCACCGGGGAGTCGGATGTGCTGCTGGGCCGGTTTGATCTCTCTGCGGACGACGGCGGGGAGTCCGGTTCGGCTTCCGACAGCGGCCCCCGCGGCGCTCACGACGGCGGCCAGCCGCTGGAGTTCTGGATGTCCAGGGAACAATTCGGCTACTGGAGCCACACCCACCTGACGGTGGATGTGGTGCAGGGCCGGGGGAGCGGATTTTCCGTCGAGGCGCCGGAAGGCAAGCGCTTCCTGATCCGTTCCACGCTCATGGACTGGCCGGTGTAGCGGGCAAGAGAGGACTCCTGAATTCCAGCTTCACAATGCGCAGGCGGGGCTACAGGCTAGTGGCCCCGCCTGTGTATTGCCTGTTAAAACACCTGATGAAAACCCCCAATTTGGGTGGCTCAACAGATAAAAGAACTCCGATCCGGCCGCATCCACAAGGTTTTCACGGGCATGGCCACGGACGATGGCACGGTCATAACCCCTCCTAGCGGCAGGTGTGCCATGAATGTCTCAGCATGGAAGTCAGACGGGGGCACGGATCAAAGTCGATCCGCTGCACCCACCGAACCACCAACAAACCGGCGTCAGCGACGCAAGAAGCACCGCAAGCAGTCCATCTCCTTCCGGACGGTGGCAGCAGTAACCACACTGATGATGCCGATCGCCATGGGGTTGCCTGTCGTGGCAGCCAACGCGGTTCAGGCACCTGTGGGGGAGGGATTCACCATCACCCCCTCCGATCTCTCCTTCATCCTGAAGCAGATCAAGATCGCCGAGGCCCACGTGGCCAACACGACGTCGGCCACGGGCCCCTGTGGGGCGCTGATCGGCACCGGCCCCAACCAAATTCCGAGCCCTCTGGTTTCCCAGGGTCTCCGGACGGTGGACGGGTCATGCAACAACCTCCAGGCGGGCCAGGAAACGTTCGGTGCAGCCGACCAGAAGTTCCCGCGCCTGACTACACCATCTTTCAAGAATGCCGAGAACTCGCCTCCCGCGTTCGGGCCTTCCCGTCCGACGTCGTATGCGCAGAAGAAGGGCAACGTCTTCGACTCCGAGCCCCGCGTGATCAGCAACCTGATCGTGGACCAGACCTCGACCAACCCGGCTGCAGTCGCCGCGGCAGGCAACCCGGTCCGGACGCAGGGCAACGAGGGTGTCGTTCCCTGCACGACTGACCCGGATCCGCTGGCAACCCCGCCGGTGGACGGCGTTCCCGCCGGCTGCGTGCCGTCCCACAGCACGCTGTTCATCGAGAACGTGACCACCGACGTCGGACTCTCCCCGCCATACAACTCGATGTTCACGCTGTTCGGACAGTTCTTCGACCATGGCGTGGACCAGACCGTCAAGAGCGGCGGAACCGTTTTCGTTCCGCTGAAGGATGACGACCCCCTGATCGCGGGTCCGGACCACGTCTTCGGCAACGCGGACGACCTCGATCCGAACCTTCGCTTCATGGTCCTGACCCGCGGCCAGAACCAGCCCGGCCCGGACGGCGTCCTGGGTGACAACCCCGCAACGCCTGCCGACGAAAGCGCCGACGACATCCAGGATGCGAACAACACGGACTCGCCCTGGGTCGACCAGAGCCAGACTTACACCTCGCACGCCTCGCACCAGGTGTTCCTCCGGGAGTACGTTAACAACACCGACGGCAAGCCCGTCGCCACGGGCAAACTGCTCGGCGGACCTGCCGGGCCCACCGCCGGCGGCATGGCTACCTGGGCCACCACCAAGGCCCAGGCCTCGGCTCTGCTGGGCATACAGCTGCTGGACAAGGACGTCCTGAATGTCCCGATGGTCGCCGCCGACCCGTACGGCAAGTTCATCCCCGGCCCGCTGCGCGGTCTGCCGCAGTTCGTCACCGCCACGGGACTCGTGGAAGCCAACCGCGCTGACAACGGCGGCCTGGGCACACTGGTGCCGGCGAACGTCAAGTACTTTGATACGCCGTTCCTGACGGACATCGCCCACAACGCGGACCCGAGTCCGCAGGACACCGACCACAACCCGGCGACGCCGAAGGTGACGCCCGCGAAGGATGCTGACAACACGGCATCTGCCGACTTCGCGAACCAGCCGGCCGGCACCTACGACGACGAGATGCTGAACGCGCACTTCATCGCCGGTGACGGACGCGTCAACGAGAACATTGGCCTGACCGCAATCCACCAGATCTTCCACTCGGAGCACGACCGGCTCGTCGGCACTGACGTTGATCCGGCCGTGGGCAGCATCAAGAACGTCCTGCTGAACGACACCTCGGCAAGCGGCGTCGCCGCACTCGCCGAATGGAAGCTGGCCTCCGGCGCCAACGGCTGGAACGGTGAGCGGCTCTTCCAGGCCGCACGCTTCGTCACCGAGATGGAATACCAGCACCTGGTCTTCGAGGAGTTCGCCCGCAAGGTTCAGCCGGCGATCAACCCCTTCGAGCCGTTTGCCTTCACCCAGACGGAACTCAACCCCGCGGTTAAGGCGGAATTCGCCCACGCCGTGTACCGCTTCGGCCACTCCATGCTGACCGAAACGATTTCGCGCCGGAACGAGGATGGGGCCGGCGCCGACACGGTGTTCGGCACCTCCGACGACACCCGGGGCAGCCAGAATGACATCTCTCTGCTCGATGGCTTCCTCAACCCGCCTGAGTACACCAACGGTGGCCCTGCCGGGCCGCTGACCTCGGAAGAGGCTGCCGGAAGTGTCATCATGGGAATGTCGGACCAGGCCGGCAACGAACTCGATGAGTTCGTGACCGACACGCTCCGCAACAACCTCCTGGGCCTGCCCCTGGACCTCCCGACGATCAACATGACGCGCGCCCGTTCTGAAGGTATCCCGCGGCTGAACGTCCTGCGCCGGGAGATCTTCAACAAGACGAATGACGGCCAGCTGACGCCTTACACCAGCTGGGTCGACTTCGGCGAGAACCTCAAGCACCCCGAGTCGCTCGCCAACTTCATCGCCGCCTACGGCCGGCACCCGTCCATCACCGGCGCAACGACCCTGGCGGGCAAGCGGGAAGCGGCACGGCTGATCGTCAGCCCCGCTGCCGGGGACGTCCCGCCGGCTGATGCCGCGGCGTTCATGAACAGCACGGACGCCTGGGCCAACGATGGCACGAACTCCATCACCGGCCTCGACAACGTCGACCTCTGGGTCGGCGGTCTCGCGGAGCAGACGGTTGTCTTCGGCGGTCTGCTGGGCAGCACGTTCAACTACGTCTTCGAGAACCAACTGACGGATCTGCAGAACGGTGACCGCCTTTACTACCTGGCGCGCACGCCGGGCATGAACCTGAGGGCACAGCTCGAGGGCAACTCGTTTGCCGAACTGATGATGCGCAACACGAACGTGAAGAGCCTGAAGGCCGATGCGTTCGCCACGTCGGACTGCAAGTTTGAACTGAAGAAGCTGGCAGGCACGGCGGCCGGCTTTACGGCCAACGGCAACACCGTTTTGGACGACCCGGACTCAGAGTGCAACGAGGCGGCCGTTCTGATCCGCATGGCCGACGGCACGATCAAGTACCGTGCGCGGAACACGGTTGACCCGTCCGGCATCAACGGGCAGAGCGTCTACAACGGCACCGCCGGCGTCGACCGGATCTTTGGTGGAAACGACAGCGACACCTTCTGGGGCGGTGAAGGCAACGACATCATCGAAGGCGGTGACGGAGCCGACGTCGCGCTCGGTGGCGATGGCGATGACATCATCACCGACCTCGCCGGTGACGACGTGCCGAAGGGCGGACCGGGCAATGACGCGATCGACGCCGGTCCGGGCCTGGACATCATCATGGCAGGCGACGGCAAGGACTTCACGAACGGCGGAGCCAACGCCAACGAGACCTTCGGTGGAACCGGCGACGACTTCATCATGCTCGGCCAGAGCCTTGACGCCGCGTTCGGCGACAGCGGCGACGACTGGGAAGAGGGTGGCGACCAGCCCGACCTGATGCAGGGTGACAGCGGCAACCTGTTCTTCCTGGATGATTCCCAAAAGCCGGGGCACGATATCCTCGTCGGCCAGGGCGGCGACGACGACTACGACATGGAGGGTGGCGACGATATCGGCGTCGGCGGTCCTGGCATCGAGAAGGTCGCCGGAGCCTCCGGTTACGACTGGGAGACCGGTCAGGGCGATCCACAGGCCCAGGACCTGGACCTTGCCCTGCCGCTTGTTCCCCTTGACATCCTGACCGTTGATGTCCGCGACAAGTTCAACGAACTCGAGGCCGCGTCTGGCTGGAAATTCAATGACAAGATCCGCGGCGACGACGTCGTTCCCAGTGCCGTTGGCGGCGGCGGATTCATCGGGTGCAACGTCCTGGATCAAGCGGGCGTGGACCGGATCGCCGGACTCGGCGAGCTGGTGACTACCTTCCCGACACTGGCATCCGATGTTGTGGCCGCCTCGGCGGGCAAGGACTGCCCGCTCCTGACCGGTACGAACGTTTGGGGTGAAGGCAACATTCTCCTCGGCGGCGGCGGCAGCGACCTTCTCGAGGGCCGCGGCGCCAACGACATCATCGACGGCGACCGCTACCTCAGCGTCCGCCTCAGTGTCCGCACCAACGCAGCCGATCCGGCAACCGAGATCGGCAGCGCCAGCATTGAAGCGCCGGGGCAGAGCGCCATGACCAGCCGGTACCTGAAGGACGCCAACGGCAACCTCATGGGACCAACGCTCCAGGAAGCTGTCTTCGCGGGAACGGTGAACCCGGGCAACATCGTGGCAGTCCGCGAGATCCTCACGGGCTCCGGCGGCACCGACTCCGCAGTATTCACCGGACCGGAGGCCGACTACACGGTCACCACGACCGGCGGCGACGGCACCCTCGGCTCGCCGGGATCCACCACCACGGTGACCGACAATGTGGGCACTGACGGTACCGACACCCTGCGGAACGTCGAGCGGCTGGTGTTCGCCGACACCGTTGCACCGTCGGCTCCCGTCATCGGTGCGGCAACCACTACCGGCAGCGGCCAGGCTACGGTCAACTTCACTCCGGCAGCAGGCGGCGTCGCCACCAGCTTCGAGGTGCGGGTGGTAAACGCAGCCGGAACCCAGGTGGGTGCACTTCAGACGGCAGACGCCGGTGCCACCAGCCTGGTGGTTACGGGCCTGGCCAACGGAACGCCCGTCCGCTTCCAGGTACGGGCAGTGAACGCAATCGGGGCCAGTGCCTTCTCGGCACTGTCCAACGCAGTCACTCCGTCCGCTCCCGTCCTTGCCAGCGCTCCGGCGATCGGCACGGCGACCGCGGGCAATGCCCAGGCCACGGTGCGGTGGACCGCCCCCCCGGCAGTACCCAGCGCGCCGGTCGCGCAGTTCCGGGTCCGGGTCTTCGTGGGAACGGGAGCCACTCCGGCCCGCGAAATCACGGTGGGCAACGTGACGAACACGGTGGTCACCGGACTGATCAACGGCACCGGCTACACGTTCGATGTCTCGGCGATCAACTCGGCAGGCACGGGTGCGGCCTCGGCTCGCAGCGCGCTGACCACGCCGCGGACGGAGTTCGTGGCACCGACGGTCACGGCCAGGACACCCGCCTCGGGCGCCACGTCCGTCAGCCAGACGAACAACCTGAGCGTGACGTTCAGTGAGCCGGTGGCGAATGTCACCACGGGCACCGTGGTGCTGCGGCTCGGCACCACCGTCATTCCCACCTCGGTTACGTACAACAACGCGACCCGGACGGCGACTGTGAACCCGACCGCAACCCTCCTCGCTGACCGTACCTACACGCTGGCTGTCTCCTCAGTCCGCGACACTGCCGGCAACACCATCGCGTTCACGTCATGGCAGTTCACCACCGGCCCTGCCCCGACGGTCGTCTCAGTGACGCCGGCGATCGGCGCCACCAACGTGAGCCGCACGGCGAACGTTACGGTCCGCTACAGCGAGCCCGTGACGAACGTCAACACCGGAACCGTGGTGCTGCGGCGCGGCGGACTGACCGGCCCGGTCGTGACAGCGACGGTGACCTACAACGCCGCGACTCGGACCGCAACGCTCAACCCGTCGGCAACGCTGGCGGCCAACACCACCTACACCGTGGCAACGTCCTCCGTCCGCGACCTGGCGGGCAACCCGCTGGCGTTCCGGTCCTGGACGATCCGGACGGGTGCCGTGTAACAGATTGGGAAGGCTGGCGGCCGGCAGGGGCCGCCAGCCCGCGGGGACCCACGCCCGGCCCTCCACACCGCGCAGCCGCAGCGCGGAGGAGGGCCGGGCGTGGTTTTGCGTGCCGGCTGTCTCAGTATTCGGGACAAATGCGGCCGTCCACTGGATGGACACTACACTTGATAGGTCTGTTTCCATCCCCTATCAGGACTGTGGACTTCCAATGAACCTTTTCCGGACCAAATCCATCGAGCAGTCAATTGCCGACGCTGATGAGCCCGGACGCAAGCTGAAGCGCTCCCTGAGCACCTGGGACCTCATGATCATGGGTGTCGCGGTTGCCGTTGGCGCCGGCATCTTCTCCGTGGGTGCCAAGGCCGCTGCGAACTTCGCCGGCCCGGCCGTCACCATCTCCTTCCTGGTCGCCGCCATCACCTGTGCCCTGGCGATCATGTGCTACGCGGAGTTCGCCACCGCCATCCCGGTGGCCGGCTCCGCCTACGTTTTCACCTACGCCACCATGGGCGAGATTCTGGCCTGGATCATCGGCTGGAACCTCATCCTGGAACTCTTCACCGCCGCTGCGGTGATTGCCAAGTACTGGGGCATCTACCTCAGCAAGGTCTTCGCCCTCATGGGCGTGGAAATGCCGGCCGCCGTCTCGATCGGCGGCGTCGACCTGTACTGGGGCGCCTTCCTCATCGTGGCGGTCTTCACCGTGCTGCTCGTGCTCGGGACCAAGCTGTCCGCGCGCGTCGGCAACATCTTCACGCTGATCAAGATCGCCGTGGTGGTGTTCGTGATCATCGTGGGCTTCAGCTACGTGAAGTTCTCCAACTACACCCCCTTCGTCCCGTCCTCTGAGCCGACGGCCAACGCCGGCGCGGCCGACGTTCTAAAGCAGTCGTTCTTCGGCTTCCTCACCGGCGCCGCCCCCGCGCAGTACGGCACCATGGGCATCTTTGCCGGCGCCGCGCTGGTGTTCTTCGCCTTCATCGGGTTCGACGTTGTGGCCACCTCCGCGGAAGAGGTCAAGAACCCGCAGAAGACCCTGCCCCGCGGCATCTTCGGCGGCCTTGCCCTGGTGACCCTGCTGTACATCCTGGTGTCCCTCGCCCTGACCGGCATGGTCTCCTACACGCAACTCGCCGAGGCGGAGAGCCCCACCCTCACCACGGCCTTCGAGGCAGTGGGCAACACCGACGCCGCCAAGGTGATCGCCTTCGGCTCCCTGGTGGGTCTGACCACCGTGATCATGGTGCTGCTCATGGGCCTGGCCCGCGTGGTGCTGGCCATGAGCCGCGACGGCCTGCTGCCGCGCTCCCTGTCCAAGACCAGTGAAAAGCGTTCGACGCCGGCCCGCCTGCAGGTCATCTGCGGCGCCGCCGTTGCCCTCGTTGCCGGGCTCACCAACGTGGACCTGCTCGAGGAAATGATCAACATCGGCACCCTGTCCGCGTTCGTGATGGTCAGCCTGGGAATCCTGGTGCTGCGCAAGAAGCGCCCCGACCTGAAGCCGGCCTTCCGGGTTCCGTTCGGCAAGGTCCTTCCTGTCGTATCCGCGGTGCTGTGCCTGTACCTGATGACCAACCTCGCGGTGGAGACCTGGATCTTCTTCGGCATCTGGCTGGTCGTCGGCATTGCCATCTACTTCGCCTACGGTCAGCGGCACTCCCGCCTCAACGAGAAGTTCGCCGGGGCCAAGGCTGCCGTGGACGGTCCTGCAGGCGGCCTCGACGACCGGGACGACGACGCGCTGACCAAGGTCCAGTAACCAGCGCCCGGCACGGCCAACGTCCGGCATGGCCAACGTCCGGCATGGCGCGGACCGTCCGGCCTGGCCGCTCTGCGCGGCCCGGCCCGGGCGCGCCCGATCCGTGCTGGCGACCGCCCGCTGGTGCTTCTGTCACGGGGCGGCATGACGCCCCACCCAGTCCACCAGCGGGCGGAGCTGTTCCCACAGGGCGGCAATCTCGCGTTCCGCCTCCGCTGAGCCGAGCCATGCGGGCTCCCCGAGGGTGACGCCGGCGGAGAGCGACTTGTGCTTGAGCAGATCGGCGCGCGGATGGTCCTTCGGAAAGCCCCGCGGCACGGTTTTCAGTTTCTCGCCCTCAATGGCGAACCCTGCCGCCGCGACCGCATCCACGATGTGCTGCAGCTGTTCGCCGGTGCTCCCCGCGTCCACCGAATTCCGGTAGCGCACCAGCTGCGCGGGTGAATGCGAGTGGTAGCCGCCGCCGACCAGCAGGCCATCGGCGCTGATCTGGAGGTAATACCCCACGCCCTCCTGGTACGAGGCGAACGCGCCCTGGGCGGTCTTGTACGGTGACTTGTCCGGGGAGAAGCGGACGTCACGGTGGGGCCGGAAGATCTTACCCGGACCAAAGCGCGGCTCAAGGTCCGCCAGGAGCGCCTGGAGCGGGGCCTTGACGGAATCCTGGTAGACCGCGGAATGGGCCTGCCACCAGTCGCGGTTGTTGTTCTCCTCCAGCTCAGCGTAGAACTTCGTTGCCGCGGCGGGGATGCCCTCGAATGTGCTCATGGTTGAAGCCTAGGGTTTGCCGGGTCCTCCGGCCATGGCCGCATCCGCCTATGTGGAAAGGCGCGCCAACGTTGGCACGTCCGCTTCCGTGGAAGCTACCGGCTACCGGCTACCGGCAGGCGGTGATGCGGTACAGCGTCCTGGCCCCTTCAGAAGCCACTTTCTCGAAACCCTGATCCGTGGGGACATTGTAGAAGCCAGGCCACCGGCCCAGGCTGGTACTGCCGTGCGACGCTCCGGGGGCATCCTCGTAGAAGTGGGTGGCACCGACCTTGCGCACCGCCTCACAGATCCTCGGGTCGCTTGCGATCCGGTTGAAGCCGGTGCGGAGCAGTTCCTTGGCCGCGCTGCCGGCCGTGGGTGCACCCAACTGGGTGTAGACGACGTGCCGCCCGGTCAAAGCATAGAAGTAGGTCTCGCCGTTGAACGGGTCCCCGATCACCACTGCATCTGCCGGCAGCATTGCGCCGGCCCGCTCAATAAAGGCCTGTTCCCCGCTGGAAAGCACGCCGGCCCCCGGCTTGTTGGACACAACGTAGTTCTGTGCCGCCACCGCCACACGTTCCACCGACCGGTAGCTCCCGGAACCGGCGTAAAGCGCGCCCGTGACGGCGGCAACAGCCACGGTGAAGAGGATGGCGGGAACCGGCCACCGGTCCACCATGCTGGCGCGCGGCAGCCGGGCGGACAGGCGGAGCGCTGCCCGGACCACGGCACGCGTCACGACGGCAACGGCCAGGGCCGCCAGGAGGCTCCCCGTCATGGCGATGAACGGTGCAATCCGCTGCGTGTCCTTGTACCAAACGCCCGTCAGCCACCGCAGCCCGTTTTCGGGGCCCGCGGCGAGCACATACAGCCCCACGAACGCCAGCCAGGCGAGGGCGAGCGGCCTCGCCTCCCGGACAAAAATGGCCAGCACCGCCCCCGCAATCACCAGCACGCCCACCGCCACGTTGAAATCGTCCGGTGCCGGCGGGGACAGCGCCGGGAAGCGGGGCAGATCGAAGAAGGCAAGCTTCAGGGAATCCGGGACCACGGCCCGGACAGCCCGCCGGTAGGCCATGACACCTGCCAGGAGACGCGAGTTGGCCAGCACAGACCATGCCGCTGCGGCGAGAACGGCCGCAGCCAGCACAGCCCCGAGCGTGGGCAGGGGGCGGCGCCGCACCCCGCGTACCAGCACGGGCAGGAACCGGGCAGCGATAAATGGCAGTAGCGCCACGGCGGTGGCAAACAGGGCACTGGGGTGGGCCGCGGTGCAGCCGCCAAGGAGAGCCAGAAGAATGGCCGCCAGAAGGATCCGGTCGCGGGCCGGCGTACCTGCTGGCGTACCCGCCCGCCCGGCGGACGCTTCTGCGGATGGTTCTGTGCCTGCGGCGGACGTCAGGCGGCGCAGTAACAGGACAGCCACGGCCAGGGTGGCCGGCACCAGTGCGGTGGCCAGGCCGTTGGGCCACTGGCCGCTGCGGAGGAGCTGGGAGAAGGGGAAGCTGACGAAGGAGGCCCCAATCAGGGGCGTGAGCGCCCACGCCGCGGGGTGCCGCGGCAGCACGGCCGTCGCCAGAAAGGCCAGGCCGGCCGGCCAGATCAGGCCGCCGATGACGATCGAGGACAGGTTCGCCGCTTCCGACACACTGCCCGGAATGAGGGCCACAGCGCTGTGCCATCCCGCGGGGTAGTAGGTGGCGGGGCCCGCCCCGAAAATGGGGGCGATGCTCCACGGCGTGGCCTTGCCGGATTCCTGGATCCAACGGAGTGCGTTCAGGTGGAAGATCGGGTCCCAGCCTTGCGAGGCGGTGGCGGGGTCCCCGATTCCGCGGAGGATGGCCACGCAGGTCACCGCGGAACCAATGGCAACCCCGGCGGCCACCGCCAGGGCCGCCGGCCGGCCCAGGCTTTCAGGCCACAGCGGCTTTCCAAAGGCGAACCGCCTGCCGGCGAGCCAGGCGCCAAGGACCAGCGGCAGGGCGGCCAGCGCGGCGGTGGCGGCGTTCCACGGCAGGCCGACGGCGGCAGCCACGAAGCTGCCGGCCAAGTACATCAGAAGGGTGACGGCCGGACTGAGCGCGATGGCCGCCAGGAAGCCGGGCTTGAACGGCAGCATGGCCAGGAGGCCGGGCAGGAAGAATGCGACGATGAGGAACAGGACGGTTGGGGCCGAGTGGGCCAGTCCGAAAAGCAAATCAAGCATTGTTGGTTCAGAACGCTCCGGGCCGGATCTTGTTCCTCCGCGGGGCGGTGAGTGCCTTGTTAAGGAGCTTCGCCGTCAGCGACCCGGCCGTCGGGGGTCCCGGCGGCGCGGAGGCGGACTGGACCGGCAGCGGCGGATAGATCTTGGCCGCCTCCGCGCGCTTTCGTTCCACGAGGGCCGGCAGTTCGTCACGCAGGGCACCCCGGTCCGCAGGGATTCCGGGATCGTCGCCGTCGAGCGCGAGCGACCAGCCGCTGCCGAGCGAGGCCAGCGACTCGTGCTTGACGTCGTAGTACCCCTTCTTCATGCCCACGGCGAGGCCCCGGGCCCCCGCCGACGCCGCCAGCAGGTGGAAATGGAAGCGGCTGGTCACCCAGGTCTGCTGCTCCGACAACGGAAGGCCATGGGCCCAGATGTGCAGGAACGGCAGGAACCGTTCTTCCGGGATGAGGTCCGCCAGCTGTTCGTAGGCGACGCGGTCGGCGCCGGGGATGGCTTCCACGTAGTAGGCCTTGGTTCCCTCGCCGGCGGCCTTTTCGACGGCGGCCCTCGCCAGTTCCACGGCCGTCCCGAAACGCTCGGGGTCGGCGGTATCGCTTTGGATGCAGACGTAGAGGCCTGGTTCGGCGGTGGAGCGAGCCATTTCGGCGGTGACGCCGAGGAAGGCATCGTCCAGTTCCTGGCTGATGCTGTACGCCTGGGCGCCGGCTTCGTCCCGGGCGGACGCATGGGCGAAGTCCTGGAACAGGGGCATCTCGGCAGGGGCCGACGTCAGTTCGGGCATGAGACCCTGGCCGGTGGCGATCAGGCGGGCACCGGTGAGTGAGTGCACCGCACGCATGGCCACCACGAGTCCGGCGTGGTGGGACCAGTTCTCATTGATGAAGCCGCCGCCGATGAGGTGCAGGGACTCGGCTTCGCGCAGTTTGAGGAGACCAAGATCGTAGGAGGGGGAGCCCAGCCCGGTGACCCGTGCCCTGATGGTCTCCGCTGCGTCCGCCAGCGGCACTTCAGCGGTTTCGTGGACCAACCGCCACAGGGTGTTGGTGACACGCAGGCGCGGATGCAGCCCATCGAAAAGGACCTGCGCCAGGCCGGGCTGGGGGCAGTCCAGCCAGACATCGGCGTCGGGCCGCGCCTCGGCAAGATACTTCAGCCAGGCGGCGGCGATGAACTCGTCGCCGAAATTGGGGTTGCCCGAAGGGCCGATCAGATAAATAGGACCCGACTGCATGCTGATGACTATATCTTCCTGCGAACGTGTAGCCCGCCTCGGCGACGTATGGTGGCGGCCGGCCCAACCGGCTTGACCCCGGACGCAGGGAACCCCGCCCCGGCTGTGAACGGGTCACGGTGCCGGGGCGGGGTTCCTGTTGCTGCCTGGTGCTGTTAGCCGATCTTGTTGGCGGCCTCAGCGTCGGAGAGCGGTGCTGCGCCGAGGTTGGCGCGCAGCTTGGCGCCGAGTTCGGCGTCAACGTTGGTCCAGTACTGGATGGCGCGTTCCTTGATGTCGGCGCGCTTCACGCCGCCCACGGCACCGGTGATGGTGTCCAGGAAACGGGCCTTCTCGCCGTCGTTGTAAACCTCGCGGTACAGCGCACCGGCCTGGACGAAGTCGCCGTCCTCGGCGTGCAGGGAGTGCGCGGCGTGCGTCAGCGCGCCGTCGTTCTCCCAGCCGCCGCCGACAACATCAGTGTCAAGGGCAGCCGGGCCACCGAACGTGTTCGGTGCGTAGACCGGCACGGAAGGAGCGTTGAACAGGAAGCGTCCAGCGCCGTCCTGGCTGTAGTTGTTGACCTGGTTCTTCGGCTGGTTCACCGGGATCTGGGCGTGGTTGGTGCCCACGCGGTAGCGGTGCGCGTCAGCGTAGGAGAAGATGCGGGCCTGGAGCATCTTGTCCGGCGACGCGGCGATGCCCGGCACGAAGTTCGACGGCGCGAAGGTGGCCTGCTCGATCTGCGCGAAGTAGTTCTCCGGGTTCCGGTTCAGCTCCATGGTGCCGACCTTGATCAGCGGGTAGTCCGCGTGCGGCCAGACCTTGGTCAGGTCGAACGGGTTGAACCGGTAGGTCTTGGCGTCCTCGTACGGCATGACCTGGACGTGCAGGTCCCAGGACGGCAGGTTGCCGGCTTCGATGTTCTCGTGCAGGTCACGGATGTAGAAGTCCGCGTCCGAGCCGGCGAGGGCCTCGGCCTCTTCGCCGGTGATGTTCTTCACGCCCTGGTTGGAGCGGAAGTGGTACTTGACCCAGAAACGCTCGCCCTCGGCGTTGATCCACTGGTAGGTGTGCGAGCCGTAGCCCTGCATTTCGCGCCAGGAGGCCGGCAGGCCGCGGTCACCCATCAGCCAGGTGACCTGGTGTGCGGACTCGGGGGACAGCGTCCAGAAGTCCCACTGCATGTCGGCGTCACGCAGGTGCGTGCCCGGCAGGCGCTTCTGGGAGTGGATGAAGTCCGGGAACTTGATGCCGTCGCGGATGAAGAACACCGGGGTGTTGTTGCCCACGAGGTCGTAGTTGCCCTCGGAGGTGTAGAACTTCACGGCGAAACCGCGGGGGTCACGCCAGGTGTCGGGGGAGCCGTTCTCGCCTGCGACGGAGGAGAAACGGATCAGCATCTCGGTCTCGACGCCGGGCTGCAGGAACGCGGCCTTGGTGTACTTGGAGATGTCTTCGGTGGTTTTGAACGTACCGAAAGCGCCGCCGCCCTTGGCGTGCACCACGCGCTCCGGAACGCGCTCGCGGTTGAACTGGGCGAGCTTTTCCACCAGGTAGTGGTCCGTGAGGATGATCGCGCCGTCAGCGCCGACAGCCTTGGAATGCGCGTCGGACGTAACCGGCGCGCCTGACTGGGTCGTTGAAATGGCAGTCATTGTTCTCCTTATTACTTAATTACTTGTCATTTACGTTTGCAGGAAGTTTTTGGGCCCGTTGGCACTCTCCGCAGATCCCCTGGTACATGACATCCGCGATCTGGATGGTCATGGGGTGGGAATCCTCGCTCCAATGCGGGGTGAGGCACGGGGCATGGCCGACAGCGCAGTCGACATCCTCCACCCGGCCGCAGCTGATGCAGATCGCGTGGTGGTGGTTGTCACCCACCCGCGTCTCGTACAGTGCCGGGGAATGCGGAGGTTCGAAGCGGCGCAGCATGTGCAGGTCCGTCAGGTCACCCAGCACCACGTACACGGACTGAGCCGTCAGTTCCGGCAACTCCTCGCGGGCGGCCGCAAGGATGTTTTCCGCCGGGGAGTGCGGGTGATGCTCGACGGCGGCCAGGACCGCCAGCCGCTGCCTGGTCACCCGGCGGCCGTGGGCACGCAGGGCCGCGGCCCATGCTTCGTGGCTTTCCGGGTGATCGGTCATGACTCCATTGAAGCACTTATTTTGACTAGATCACAATAAGGCTGGGCTAAGTTACTGCTGAGGCTAGAGTTGCGGGGTGGGAAAACTTCTGGCTGACATCACTCCGCTGCGCGAAAGCCCCGATTTCCGGCGGCTTTGGCTGGGATCGGCGGTCTCCAATGTGGGCAGCCAGCTCACCCTCGTCGCGGTCGGCCTCGAGGTGTACCGGCTGACCCAAGACAGCCTGTATGTCGGGCTCCTTAGCATCTTTGCCCTGGTGCCGCTAGTGCTGGGCGGGCTGCTGGGCGGCTCCATCGCCGATTCCCATGACCGCCGCACGGTGGCCCTTCTGTCGTCCGCAGTGCTGTGGCTGACCACCGGCGGGCTCGCCCTCCAAGCATGGCTGGAGGTGGGCAATGTTTGGCTGCTGTACGCCCTGGTGGCTGTGCAAAGCGGTGCCCAGGCGATCAACCAGCCTGCCCGCAGTGCCATCATTCCCGCGCTGCTGCGCAAGGAGCTCCTGCCGGCCGCCAACGCACTGAACATGGTGACCTTCGGGCTGGGCATGACGGCGGGGCCGCTGTTCGCGGGTGTCCTCGTGGCCAGCGTGGGCTTCGGATGGACGTACACGCTCGATGTTGTCAGCTTCGTCTTTGCCTTCTGGGCCCTGCTGAAGCTTCCGCCCATGCCGCCCGGCGAACACGCGGGCCGGGCCGGGATGCGGTCCGTGGTGGAGGGCTTCCGCTTCCTGGGCACGCGGCCCAACCTGCGGATGACGTTCATCCTCGACCTCATCGCGATGATCCTTGCCCAGCCGCGGGCACTGCTGCCGGCCATTGGCGCCCTCATGATCGGCGGCGGGGAAACCACTGTGGGCATTCTGCTGGCGGCCGTGGCGGTGGGGGCCTTCCTCGCCGGCCTCTTTTCCGGGCCGCTCGGCGCTGTGCGGCGGCAGGGGACCGCCGTGGTGTGGTCGGTCATGGGGTGGGGCGCCTCGTTTGCGGCGTTCGGCCTCGTGGTGGTGCTGGCCGGGCGGTCCGGCTCCGCCGGCGTGACGTTCTGGCTGATCCCGGCAGCCCTCTGCTGCGCCTTGGCGGGCATTGCCGACTCGGTGAGTGCCGTCTTCCGCACCACCATCCTGCAGGCCGCCACCCCGGACCACCTTCGCGGGCGGCTCCAAGGGGTCTTCATTGTGGTGGTCGCGGGCGGCCCGCGGCTGGGCGACATGGTGGCAGGCGGCGGCACTAAGATTCTTAGTGAGGGCTGGGTCCTGCTGCTGGGCGGCCTCCTGTGCATCCTGGTGGCCTGGCTGGTGGCGCGGTGGCAATCCGGCTTCCTGAAGTACGACGCGCGGAATCCCGTTCCGTAGCGGCGGTGCCGGTTCCGACTTCTGAGCTGTGGAGGCAAAAGTGCACAATCACCACAACGGACTGAAAACGGCGGCGCTGTTCGGCGTCCTGTGGGCGATCCTGCTCGGCCTGGGCGCCCTCATCGCCGCCAACACCCGCAGCTCTGCCCCGATCGTGATCATGGCGCTGATCGGCGTAGGGACCACGGCCTACGGCTACTGGAACAGCGACAAGATCGCGCTCCGCTCCATGCAGGCCTACCCCGTCTCCGAAGCCCAGGCGCCTCAGCTGTACCAGATGGTCCGGGAGCTCTCCGCCCGCGCCAGGCAGCCCATGCCGCGGATTTATGTGTCGCCAACCATGACGCCCAATGCCTTCGCCACGGGGCGGAACCCGCAGAATGCGGCCGTCTGCTGCACGGAGGGCATCCTGCAGCTTCTCACCCCGCGGGAGCTGCGGGGCGTCCTTGGCCACGAGCTCATGCACGTCTACAACCGCGACATCCTGACCTCGTCCGTGGCGGCTGCGGTGGCCGGCGTCATCACCTCGGTGGGGCAGATGCTGCTGTTCTTCGGCGGCGGGGACAGGCGCAATTCGAACCCGCTCGCCCTCATCGCCATGGCGCTGCTGGCCCCCTTGGCAGCGTCGCTGATCCAGGTGGCCATCTCCCGCACCCGTGAGTACGACGCCGACGAGGACGGTTCGCAGCTCACCGGCGATCCGCTGGCGCTCGCCTCCGCCCTCCGCAAGATCCACCAGGGCGTCCAGGCCCAGCCGCTGCCGCAGGACCAGCGGCTGGTCAACGCCTCGCACCTGATGATTGCCAACCCGTTCCGAGGCGGCGGGCTCAGCAAGCTGTTCGCGACGCACCCGCCGATGCAGGACCGCATCAGCCGCCTGGAACGGATGGCGGGCCGGCCGCTCGGCTGACCGCCGCCGTCGTACTTTCCGTCTTTCCGTCTCACGACGCGCCCCGTACCCGGCGACGCGCCCCGAAACCTACGACGCGCACAATGCCTGGCGCGGCCGGAATTCCGGTAGCGGGCGGAAATCTGCGCGTCGCCTGATCAGCTGAGCGTCGTCACGTGAGCGAACGGGCGTAACAGACGGACAGCGGCTCGCCCGCGTAGGGCCCGAAGTTGTCGATCAGGCGGTAGCCCTCGCGTTCGTAGAAGCGGATGGCGTCGGGCTGGGCCGTGCCTGTTTCCAGCCTGAGTTCGCTCAAGCCCAGGCGGGAGGCTTCGGCCTCAAGGCTTCGCAGGACCGCCGTGGCAGCCCCGCTTCCGCGGTGGCCGGGCAGCACGAACATCCTCTTGATCTCCGCGGACCCGGCATCGAGCCGGCGCAGGGCGCCGCAGGCAACGGCGGTCCCCTCGTGGTTCCGTGCCACGAGGAACACCGTGATGTCCTCGGCGCTGGGCGGCGAACCCGGTTCGTGGTCGTCGCTGCCGTAGCGGGCATCCAGCTCGGCCCGCTGCATGCTGCGGAGCCTCGCCCCGTCCTCGGCGTCCCACGGTTCAGGGGTGACCGCGAAATTCATGTCCTGTCCTCTCGTCGCCTACCCCGGATCGGTTGTCCCGGGACGCACAAACAGGCCGGGGACACCCGAATTGCAGTGTCCCCGGCCCGTTATAAAGCATCGCTAGCTGTATTGACCACGGACGTTAGTGACGCTCGGCGTGGTTCGGTGACATGAAGAAGACCTCCGGGTGGAGTGGGGCTTGTCTAGAGTCCAATTCCACGCACGGAGGTCTTCATGTCCCACCCTAACGCTCTTCTGACGCCCCGTGGCCGGCTGCAGCTCGCGCAGTGTGTCGTTGACCAGTGTTGGAGTCTGCGCCGGGCCGCGGAACGGTTCCAGGTCTCGGTCCCGACCGCTGCGCGCTGGGCTGAGCGCTACCGCGAGCATGGACCGGAAGCAATGGAGGACCGCTCCAGCCGCCCGCACTCTTCGCCCCGGCGGACTGCCACGCGTACCGAGCGGCGGATCATCGCCCTGCGTGTGAACCGCCGGTGGGGCCCTGCCAGGATCGGTTATCTGCTGGGCATCCACCCCTCCACTGTCCATCGTGTGCTGTCCCGCTACCGGCTCGCGAAACTGGCCTGGCTCGATCGCGGCACCGGAAGGGTGATCCGCCGCTACGAACACGACAAGCCCGGGGACCTGGTCCACGTCGACATCAAAAAGCTCGGCCGTATCCCCAATGGCGGCGGACACCGGGTCCTGGGCAGGACCGCCGGGTGGAAGAACAAGACCGGCACCACGGCCAACCGCCGGCCCGGCTATCACTACCTCCACAACGCCGTCGATGACCACTCACGCCTTGCCTACAGCGAGATCCTCACCGACGAGAAAAAGGAAACAGCAGCAGCCTTCTGGTCCCGGGCCAACGCCTGGTTCAACGCCCACGGAATCACCGTCCAGCGCGTCTTGACCGATAACGGGAACTGCTACCGGTCCCGCGCTTTCGCTGAAGCCCTGGGCCCGGACATCAAGCACAAACGCACCCGCCCCTACCGGCCACAAACCAACGGCAAGGTCGAACGCTTCAACCGGACCATGCTCGAGGAATGGGCCTACATCCGCCCGTACCGCTCAGAGGCCGAGCGTGTCGCCGCTTTCCCCGACTGGCTACATGCCTACAATCACCACCGAGCCCACACCGCCCTCAAAGGTCAGACACCGGCCAGCCGCGTCACCAACCTCTCAGGTCAATACAGCTAGCTGCGGAAGTTGACGAACTGAAGATCGGCCTCGTCGAAATCCTTCAGCAGGGCCATGGTTGCCTGCAGGTCGTCGCGGGACTTGGACGTGACGCGGAGTTCGTCGCCCTGGATCTGGGACTTGACGGACTTCGGCGCCTCGTCGCGGATGAGCTTGTTGATCTTCTTGGCGAGGTCCTGCGCGATGCCTTCCTTGATGGAGGCCTCCAGCCGGAATTCCTTGCCGGATGCGTAGGGCTCGCCGGTGTCCAGGGACTTCAGCGAGATGCCGCGGCGGATGAGCTTGGACTGCAGCACGTCCAGCACGGCCAGGACGCGCTCCTCGGAGTTCGCCTTCATTAGGATCTTCTCGCCGCTGAAGTCGACTTCGGCGCCGACGCCCTTGAAGTCATAGCGCTGGGCGAGTTCCTTCTGCGCCTGGTTCAGCGCGTTGGCCACCTCCTGCTTGTCTACTTTGCTTACGACGTCGAATGTGGACTCGCCTGCCATGACTCTCCTTTGCTGGTGCCTGCGTCGCCCGGGCCGCGAGGCTCCGGGCAGGGTGTTGATATCTGGATTCCAGCGTAGTACGGATGGCGGTGATGTGAAGCTGGGCGGCATTCACAGTTCACTCATAGCCAAGTCATGGCGGGAACGAAGTTTCGGCCACCAGAGTTGAAGCAGTTGGAAGCCGCTCGGAAGGAAAGCAATGACCCACAAGGCCGTCCGCTACGTCACCAAATCCACCGCGGCAGCCGCCGGAACCATCGCCACCGCCGCCTCGTCCGTGGCGGCCGCTGCCGTGGCTGCATCCATCATCCTCAGCCCCGTAGCCGACGCGTCGACCCGGATGGAGGGAGTGCAGGCGGATCTCCAGCGGGCCGTGCAGCTTAACCAGATCACCGAGGAGCAGGCGTTGCGGTTCGAGGCCAAGCTCGCCGGCCGGATCCTCGGCGAAGCCTGATTTTCCGCGGATTTTCGGCCCTCAGATCCCCGATTTTATTCTTCGGCAGAAGTTCTGTAAGGTTGTCTTGCCCGCGGTTGATGGAAACACCGGCCGGGGTGATCTTCTTTTGAAGTTCGGCAGATTACCCGAGCGGCCAAAGGGGGCTGACTGTAAATCAGCTGGCAACGCCTACGGGGGTTCGAATCCCTCATCTGCCACATTTTGAAAGACCTCCGGAACCTATTGGTTCCGGAGGTCTTTTGCTTTTCCGGTTGGTGCCGCGGGCGGGACTAACTCCGGTTGGGGGTCGGCTGACTAATATTCCGAGCTAATTCACGGTGCGGGGTTGCGCCTCAGCTCGGCGATCTCGCGCCGGAGGGCGGCAACCTCTGCTGCCAGTTCGACCACCTCCGTCAGCACGGGCTGCTCTGCCGATTCGGCCGCTGCCACCGTTGTCTCCTCGACGCGCTGGACCAGCCACGAGGCAATGGAGGCCGTCACCACGCCCAGCACCGCGATGCCGCTCATCATCAGGGCCGCCGCGACCATCCGGCCCAGGGGAGTGACCGGGTACATGTCGCCGTAGCCCACGGTGGTGATGGTGGCCACGGCCCACCATACGGCGTCGCCGAAGGTGAGGATCTTGGCATCGGAAGCCGACTGTTCGACGTCGAGCACGGCCAGGGCACCCACGAACACCAGCAGAGCAGCGGAAGCGGCCACGTAGGTGACAACCCTGCCGCGCAGCGTTTCGCCCACCGTCCGGTGAAGCACTGACAGCAGGGTCACCAGGCGGAGCAGCCGCAGGGGTCGGAAGAACGGCAGGGCGACGATCAGCAGTTCGTGCAGGT
Organism: Arthrobacter sp. NPDC058097; assembly: GCF_042884885.1. Classification (NCBI taxonomy): domain Bacteria; kingdom Bacillati; phylum Actinomycetota; class Actinomycetes; order Micrococcales; family Micrococcaceae; genus Arthrobacter; species Arthrobacter sp. NPDC058097. The sequence continues at coordinate 80,654 of NZ_JBHVSZ010000004.1, read as the reverse complement.
TGCGGACAAACCAGCGCCCGCGGTCTTCGGCCAGCCATAGGTTGGCCACATAGTCCAGCGCGAAAATGCCCCAGGTGATCCACAGGGTGGCCTCGAGCCATTCGGCTCCCCGGCCTTCCATTCTGCCAATCACCTGCCACGCGTACGCCGCCAGGAACACAATGGCCGTCCCCATCAGCGGCCATTCGGCAAGGTCCCGATAGCGTTGCTGCGTCATGGCCACGATCATACGGGCGGCCTTGACGGCGGGCGTCCCTGGCGGCGGGTCTCTACCCGGCCGGGACTTCCGTGATGCTCCCGGCCGGGCGCGTACTTTGTACCGGCGCCCCGGTTCTGGTGTTCGGTTCGGGCCGGTCAGTTCAGCGCGATGACCAGCATCTGGGTGGTGCCCGGGATGCAGGTTTGCAGGACGGCCCGGGGGAACCCGCCGAACACCGCGGCGACGTCGTTGGTGGTGCCGGGGTTCGGCACCTGGCTCCGGGCCGAGACCCGGTAGGAGCCGTAGCCCGGTATGTCGACGCGTTCACCGACGCTGATTCCGGAGAACCGGGCCCAGCCGCCGCAGAAGTCGTGCTCGGTGATGAAGAGCGAGTACCCGTCGGTTGGCGTGAAGTGGATGGGGCCGATGCAGCTGTCCACCATCGCCTGGCCGCCGGCGCCCGCCACATAGATGGTGCGTACCGCGGGAACCGGTGCCGGCGCAGGAACGGGAGCGGGCGCTGGGGCGGGCGCCGGAGCGGGCGCTGGGACGGGAGCGGGCGCTGGGGCGGGAGCCGGAGCGGGTGCCGGCACGGACACGGCCGGTCCGCTGAGCTTGAGGGTCTGGCCCGGAAATATGACCGAGCCGGGTCCAAGGCCGTTGGCTGCCAGCACGCTGCCGGCGCTGACGTTGAAGCGTGCGGCAATTGAACTCACCGTGTCGCCGGCAACCACCCGGTATGTGGCGGGCTTGGGTGGAGGGTCCGGAGCAACCTTGCGGACGCTGACTGTTTTCGCCGGTGCCTTCACCGCCGCCTTGGTGGGTGTCCTGGCGGCTGTCTTCGTTGCCGTCTTCACGGGTGCTTTTGCCTGTGCCCTGGTGGCGGGCGCGGCGGCTGCTGCGGACGGCGTCGCCGGTGCCGGCTGTTCCACGGCCGGTTCGACGGCGGCCGGTTCGACGGCGGCCGGTTCGACGGCGGCCGGTTGGCCGACGGCGGCAGCCCGGCTCCCGCCGTCGGACGCGACCAGCGCGCTGACGCCCACTGACGCCCCCAACAGGGCGGCGGACACCGCTGCGGAAATGATCAGTACCCGTGCGCCCGGCCTTCCCGCCAGCGGTCCAGGCCGGGCGGGCGCCCGGCCCGCGAAGCTGTTGTGGCCAGAGGTATGCGGGGGATCTGGCGTCTCCTGTTGGTTCATGGCGGACCCTTGCTTCGTGCGCAGGCGGTGTCCGGATGCGCGTCGGACGGTGACGCGCAGACACAGGAGGTGCTCGGGGCCCAGGGGGCGGAAGCACGGCATATGGGGCGCATGACCGCTATTCATGAGTGGCGCACGCTGCTCGCTAGCGTGCCGGCCCCAGCCTGATTCGAGTGTAGGAAGCACCGCGCAGGGACTGCACGAGTAGGGGATACCTGTTTTTCCGGGAGCGGGCACTTGTTTTTCGCAGGTGGCCACCGCCCAGCAGGGGGGCCGGCCATCCGACGCAGGCTTGACCGGACGCGGAGGGCGAAAAATATTCCCGGTGACGCGGGGAGCGAACAAGGCTCCGCGGCGCGGGACTTACGGTCACGGCTCGCGTACCGTTGAACCATGGCTACCGTCGACATCACAGGTGAACAGTTCGCATCGACCATCGAGGGCAACGACATTGTCCTGGTGGACTTCTGGGCTGAATGGTGTGGTCCCTGCCGCCAGTTCGCGCCCACGTACTCCGCGGCGTCGGAAAAGCACCCGGACGTCGTTTTCGCGAAGGTGGACACCGAAGCCGAGCAGCAGCTGGCAGCGGAAGCGGGTATCTCCTCGATCCCCACGCTGATGGCGTTCCGCGAGAAGGTGCTGGTGTTCTCACAGCCCGGCGCGCTGCCCGCCCCGCAGCTCGAGCAGGTCATAGACGCCGTCAAGGCCCTCGATATGGAGGAAGTCCACGCCCACGTGGCCCGCTCCCAGGCCGAGGCCGCAGCAGCCGCGGGCAATGGCAGCAAGAGCTCCGGCCCCCAGGACGGCTCGCAGATCCCCGACTTCTAAAGGCCTCTTAAACAGCAACGCGGGGTCACTTTCCGCCCAATAACCCTCGGTATTGGGCGGAAAGTGACCCCGCGTTGCTTTGTTGTGGAAGGACTAGAGGCGGTCCACCTGGACCGGTTCGGCCAGGAGGGCGCTGAGGGATTCGTTCAGGTCCTGCAGTGCGATGCCTTTGGAGTGCGAGTCGAGGGCCTCTTCCGACTCCCACCGCTCGGTCAGGACCAGCTTGTCCTCCGTCGCCTCGGTGAGCTCGTACCGGAGGCAACCCGGCTCGTTGACTACCTCGTCGATGGCGATTTCCAGGGCGAGCTTCACACGGAAGAATTCGCCGTCGTTGGGGATGAACGTGGCCTGCAGGTCGATGGGTGCACTCATGGATTTCACAATACCGGCTTGATAGCGTGCCTTATGCGCGCTTACACCGCCGGGGACGCGGACGTCCCCTTGCTTGAGGAAACCATCGGCCAGAACTTTGAGCGCGTGGCGGCGCAGTTCCCGCTGCACGACGCGCTGATCGAGGCCGCCCCCGTGCCCGGCGCGGATGCCCGCCGCTGGAGCTACACCAAACTGAACGACGACGTCGACCGGCTGGCCCGCGCGCTCCTCGCCCTTGGCGTCGCGAAGGGCGAGCGGATCGGCATCTGGAGCCCGAACTGCGCTGAATGGACCATCCTGCAGTACGCCACGGCGAAGGTCGGGGCGGTCCTGGTCAACGTGAATCCTTCGTACCGCAGCCATGAGCTGGAGTTCGTGGTGAAACAGAACGGCATGCGGATGCTGGTCACGGCGCCGTCGGACCGGAACAGCGACTATGTGGGGATGGCACGCCAGGCGCTCGCAGTATGCCCGGACCTCCGGGAGCTCGTGTTCCTGCCGGACTTCGAACTGGAAGGACTCGACGCCGGCGTCCCCCTGGGTGACCAGGAGCTCACTTACGCTGAGCTGCTTAAGCGGGCGGACGCCGTCGGGCATTCGGTACTGAAAGACCGCATGGCGGACCTGGATCCGCACGATCCGATCAACCTGCAGTACACGTCCGGAACCACGGGCTTCCCCAAGGGCGCCACGCTGACGCACTACAACATCCTCAACAACGGGTACTCCATCGGCGAGCTGCTCAAGTACACCGAGCACGACCGGGTGGTGATCCCGGTGCCGTTCTACCACTGTTTCGGAATGGTGATCGGCAACCTGAATGCGCTGAGCCACGGTGCCGCGACGATCATTCCGGGGCGCGGGTTCACGCCGGCCGCGGCGCTGGAGTCCGTGCAGGATTTCGGTGGCACCTCCCTGTACGGGGTGCCCACCATGTTCATCGCCGAACTCGCTCTGCCTGACTTCGCCTCGTACGACCTCTCGACGCTCCGCACCGGGGTCATGGCCGGCTCGCTGTGCCCCATCGAGGTGATGAACCGGGTGATTTCGGAGATGAACATGCGGGACGTGGCCATCTGCTACGGCATGACCGAGACGTCGCCGGTGTCCACCATGACCCGCGGCGGGGACACGCTGCAGCAGCGCACGGAAACGGTGGGGCGCACAATGCCGCGGTTGGAAAGCAAGATCGTGGACCCCATGGGAGAGGTGGTGGAACGCGGCGAGATCGGCGAACTGTGTACGCGCGGCTACGCCGTGATGCAGGGGTACTGGAACCAGCCGGAGAAGACTGCCGAGGCGATCGACGCCGACGGCTGGATGCACACCGGCGACCTGGCGCGCATGGACGACGACGGGTACGTGGTGATTGAGGGCCGGATGAAGGACATGGTGATCCGCGGCGGCGAGAACATCTACCCCCGCGAGATCGAGGAGTTCCTCTACACCCATCCGTCCATCCAGGACGTCCAGGTGATCGGCGTGCCCGATGCAAAGTACGGCGAGGAGCTCATGGCCTGCATCATCCTCAAGCCCGGGGCCGACCCGCTGGACGCCGCCGCGGTGGCGGAGTTCTGCCGCGGAAAGCTGGCGCACTACAAGGTGCCCCGCTACGTCGAGGTCCGCGACAGCTTCCCCATGACGGTGTCCGGGAAGATCCGCAAGGTGGAGATGCGCGAGGAGGCCGTCGCCAGGCTGGGCCTCTAAGCGCGAACGGACCTCTAAAAAGCAACGCGGGGTCAGATATCGCCCAATGAATGGCCTCCATTGGGCGATATCTGACCCCGCGTTGCAGGTTGCCGCATTGGGGTTGTGGATAACTCCAAAAGGCTTCGGCAGGCCGCCAGAATAGTTCCCATGGCCCGTCCGTCACCGCTCCCGGAACCCCTGCATCACCTCCCCTTTACCGTGTACGAATCACGGGCGCTCGGAGTGACGGAGAAACGGCTCCGCGCCCAGGACCTCGCCGACGGCGGACGTCTCATCTATCTGCCGAAGGGACGCTTCCTCGACCTGCAGGCACGGGCCCGGGTGCTGGCAGCGGCAACCCCCGGAGCCTGGGTGTCGCATCAGACAGCAGCCGAGCTTACGCTGCTGGGGCTGCCGCCGTGGATGGACGGGGAGACCGTTCACCTGAGCAAGCCGCACGAGCTGCCGAGGGTTCGCCGCGCCGGAGTGGTGGGCCACCGCGTCCGAATGATTCCGGGCGAAATCGGGGAGTGTGCCGGCATTCCCATCTCGTTGCCGCCCCGGACCTGGCTGGACCTCGCCGCCGTGCTCCCTCTGAAGTACGTCGTTGCAATGGGGGATCAGCTGATCCGGCTTCCGCGGCCTCAGTTCGAGGGCCGCACGGAGCCTTATGCGTACAAGGAAGGGCTTCGCCTGCTCATCCGGCAGCACCCCAACATGAAGGGCGTTGAGAAGGCAAGGCTCGCCCTGGACGAAATGCGGGTGGGCGCCGACTCCTACCCTGAAACTTTCCTCCGGATAGCGATGTTGGATGCGCATTTGCCGGAGCCTGAACTGCAGGTGCGCCTGGTCCCTCACGATCCCTGGTCTCCGACTGCCGACCTCGGGTACCGGCGTTTCCGGATCGCACTGCAGTACGACGGCGAGCACCACCTTTCGCGTGAACAGCAGTCCCGGGATAACCGGCGCGACGAGGCGTTCACCAGCGCCGGCTGGTCGTATTTCAAGGTGAATGCCGACGATATGGAGGAGGGATTCCGGGGCGTGATCAGCCGGATAAAAGGTGCGAAACGCCGTGCGGCCTAAGGCAACGCGGGGTCAGGTATCGCCCAATGCCGGGCCTCCACTGGGCGCGAAGTGACCCCGCGTTGCAGTCAAAGGCGGGTCAGTGGCTGCGGTGGTCCTGGATGGTCATCCGCGGGCCGAAGGTGGGCTTGCGGAAGCCGCTCAGGCCGAGCATCCGGACCACTCGCTGCCGGTGTCCCGTCCACGGTTCCAAGAGGGCCAGCATGCCGGCGTCGTCCGTCCGCCGTCCGGTCAGCGCCGCGCCAACGTATGCGGCCAGGTGGTAATCGCCCACCGCGATGGAGTCGGGACACCCATGCGTCCGCTGCACCACCTCGGCTGCGGTCCACACCCCGATCCCCGGGATGGTCTGCATCTTGGTGGCTGCCTCCGCCGCCGGCAGGGAAGCCAGACGTTCAAGCGCGACGGCGGATCGCAGGGCGCGCATGACAGTCGCCGAACGCTGAGGTCCGACGCCCGCCTTGTGCCACTCCCAGGACGGGATGCGGAGCCAGGCGTCGGCGGTCGGCCGGACCAGCAGCCCGGTTGGCGCGACGGTACCGGCGCCTGGGGCGGGCGTGCCGTGCCGGTACATCAGGTAGCGGAAACCCCGCCGCGCCTCGATGACGGTGACCTTCTGCTCCAGGATGGTGGGCACGAGGGAGTCAACCATCCGCCCGGTGGACGGGAGGCGCACGTCGGGGTTGCGGCGCCGGGCTTCACGGACCATGCGGGGGAGCGTCGAGGCGAAGGAGGGCTCGTCAAACGCGGACCAGTCGTCATCCGCGCCGAGGAGCCGGGGAACGCCGGCGATGGCGGCATCTGAGCCGGGGCCCCAGGCCAGGGCATCGACGCAGGGGCCGCCGCCATCCAGCCCGAATCCCGCCCGGCCATCCACGGTGAGCCGCAGCGTCACCGGGCCATCCGGCGTCGTGAACGCCATCCACAGCCCGTCCGGCCGCGAAGAGAAGGAGGGGTCGCCGTTGCCGCGCATCAGGATACCGAGGGTGCGGTGCAGGTCATACGGGCCGCCCGGATGCCACCTGAGGGACGCGTCCGCCGCGGCTGCCAGCCGGGCGGGTGCGTCAGCAATGGTCATACGAACATCGTCCCACGCCGCACCGACAAACATGCCGCCGTACCCGCCGGGTGGGTTTCGACGGGCCCTTATCCGGGGACGGCGGCAGGACTACAATCCGTGTGTGGCACGGGTCGGCCGTGTCCCTTCCTTCGATTTGTAGGTGATCGCAATGGGTGGAGTGGTGCATTTTGAAATCCCCGCGGACGACCAGGACCGGGCGAGAAACTTCTACAATCAGGCCCTCGGCTGGCGGATCGACCCCATGCCCGAGATGGACTACAACGTGGTGATCACCACCCCGATGGACGAAAAGACAGGCAGGCCCACCGAGCCAGGCGCCATCAACGGCGGCATGATGGCCAGGGACGGGGAACTGACCACGCCGGTCATTACCGTGGACGTTGAGGACATCGACGCGACGCTGAAGGCGGTCGAGCAGCTGGGCGGTTCCGTGGTGAAGGGAAAGGAAACCATCCCGGGCATGGGCCACTACGCCTACTTCAAGGACACCGAGGGCAACATCCTCGGGCTCTGGGAAAACCTCCCGGCCGGTGCCGGCGGCGCTACGGGCTGACCTGCTCCTCGCCGAAGCGGCCGCGGGCCTCCACCGGGACCAGCGGTTTCCGGGCGCGGATCCTGAGCTCCTGCACCGCCCAGGTGTTGCTTGCCTTGCCGTCACGGCATCCCGTTTCCCAGCCAGAGCGCCAAAACCGCCAGCGGAAGCGCCAGGATAACCACGGCGGCGCCGGCAACCGCAAACCCGCCCCAGCGCACGCGCAGGTTCAGGCTCTGCAGCCGCTCGTGCCACAGGAGCGTGGCGAGTGATGCCCATGGCGAAATGAGCGGACCCAGGTTCACGCCGATCAGGAGCGCGGCCAGCCTCAGCGGCGATCCGGCCGCGGGCTCCAGGGCCAGGTAGCCGGGGAGGTTGTTGGCGATGTTGGCGGAACCGGCGCCCAGCGCCGCGAGGCGCAGCAGGTCCGGAAACGTCTCGCCGGCCCCCGCGGCGGGTGCGAGGGCGTGGGTGAGGCCGTGCGCGTGCAGGGTCTCAACCACCATGAACAGCCCGGCGGTCAGCATCAGCGGGCGCCACGGCAGCATCGACCAGCGCAGGGCTGACGGCCGCCGCCCCAGGAACATGGCCAGCAGGAACCCTGCCGCCAGGGCGGCGGGAACCGCCACGGGGACGCCGGAAACCAGAGCCGGGAGCAGCACGACCAGCGTGCCGGCCGATGCCCGGAGCAGCGTCCGGTCGCTTGCCGGGTGGACAGGCTGCGGACCGTAACGGCCACGCAGGTCCCGGCGGAAGGCCAGCCACAGCAGCAGCGACGGCACCACAACACCGATTGCGGCAGGCGCCCACATGAGCCTGGCAAATCCCAGCGGGCTGAGGGACATGTTCGACTGGGCCAAAAGGTTGGTGAGGTTGGACACCGGCAGGAACAGGGACGCGGTGTTGGCCAGCCACACGGTGCTCAGGGCGAACGGCAGGGGCGGGATCTTCGCGTGGACGGCGAGCAGCACCACCACGGGCGTCACAAGCACCGCGGTGGTATCGAGCGACAGAAAGGCCGTGGCGATCGCGGACAGGGCAAGCACAAAGAGCCACAGCAGGAAGACGCTGCCCCGGCCCAGCGCCGCAATGCGGTCCGTCAGCACGCGGAACAGCCCCGCATCATCGACCAGTTCCGTGACCACGGTCATCGCCACCACGAAGGCCAGGATGGGGGCCGTGCGTCCAGCCAACGAGGCGAACGCGGGCCACGGCAGCAGGCCGGCGGCAAGGCAGCCTGCACCGGCAAGCAGCATGCCGCCCGGCAGCAGGTAGCTCCGCATATTCTTCGGTATTCGCAGGGGTGCCACCGCCCAATCTTCGCACCGAACGCTGTCTGGGCTTGCCGGGCGGCCCAAGACGGTAAGTTGGTACCCATGAAGTACGCCCAGTCTGTCCTGGACCTCATCGGCAACACCCCGCTCATCAAGCTGAACCACGTCACGGAGGGCATCAAAGCCACCGTCCTCGTGAAGCTCGAATACGTGAACCCCGGCGGCTCCATCAAGGACCGCATCGCGGCGAAGATGGTCGAGGAGGCCGAGCGCGACGGCAAGCTCAAGCCCGGCGGCACCATCATCGAGCCCACCTCGGGGAACACCGGCGTCGGCCTGGCCCTGGTGGCGCAGCAAAAGGGCTACAAGTGCATTTTCGTGGTTCCGGACAAGGTGGGCGAGGACAAGCGAGCGGTCCTGGAAGCCTACGGTGCCGAAGTGGTGGTGACGCCCACCGCCGTCGAACCTGACAGCCCGCAGAGCTACTACGGCGTGTCCGACCGCCTGGTCACCGAGATCCCCGGTGCGTACAAGCCGGACCAGTTCTCCAACCCCGCGGCGCCGCTGAGCCACTACGAGACCACCGGCCCCGAGATCTGGCGGGACACCGACGGCAAGGTGACGCACTGCGTGATCGGCGCCGGCACGGGCGGCACCATCACCGGCACCGGCCGCTACCTCAAGGAGGTCTCGGCGGACCGTCCGGAGTCCGACGGCGGCCGGGTCAGGATCATCGGGGCCGATCCCGAAGGCTCTGTCTACTCAGGCGGCACCGGCCGCCCGTACTTCGTCGAGGGCGTGGGCGAGGACATGTGGCCCGCCAACTACGACAAGTCGGTCCCGGACGAGGTCCTCGCGGTCAGCGACGCAGACTCCTTCGAGATGACCCGGCGGCTTGCCCGCGAGGAGGGCCTGCTGGTGGGCGGCTCCTCCGGCATGGCCGTGGTGGCCGCCCTGCGCACCGCCCGGGACCTCCCCGAGGAGGCGGTGGTGGTGGTGATCCTGCCCGACTCCGGCCGCGGCTACCTCGCCAAAATCTTCAACGACCAATGGATGCGGTCCTACGGCTTCCTCTCCGGCGGCGAGGAGGCCTCCGTGGGCGAGGTCATCAAGTTCAAGACGGGCGAACTGCCGGACCTGGTGCACATCCACCCGAACGAAACCGTCCGCGACGTCATCAACATCATGAACGAGTTCGGCGTCAGCCACATCCCGGTCCTGTCCGCGGAACCGCCCGTCGTGATGGGCGAGGTGCTCGGCGCCGTGGACGAGCGGACCCTGACCGCCAAGCTGTTCCGCGGCGAGGCCAGGCTAACGGACAAGATCGCCGAGCACATGGGGGAGAGGCTGCCGGTGATCGGCTCGCTCGAAACCATCTCCGCCGCCCGCGAACTGCTCTCCGACGTCGACACCGTGATGGTGACGTTCGTCGGCGCACCCATTGGCATCCTGACCCGCCACGACCTCCTCGCCTACCTCAGCAACTGATCCCTACCTCAGCAACTGCTAAAGGAGCCCCATGTCTGTCACTGAGAACCAAGGATTCAACACCCGCGCCGTGCACGCCGGCCAGGGCTTCGAGCCGCGCACCGGCGCCGTCGTTCCGCCACTGCACTTCAGCTCGACCTATGCCCAGGACGGCATCGGCGGGCTGCGGGACGGCTACGAATACGGCCGCGGCGGCAACCCCACCCGCGACGCCCTGCAGGAACAGCTCGCGGCGCTCGAGCGCGGCACGCACGCGTACTCCTTCAGCTCGGGACTTGCGGCCGAGGATTCCCTGATCCGCGCCCTGATGCGCCCCGGTGACCACATCGTGCTCGGCAACGACGCCTACGGCGGTACCTACCGGCTGATCAGCCGCGTGCTCGGCGAGTGGGGGATCGGCAACACCCCCGTCGACATGTCCGATCTCGACGCCGTCCAGGCCGCGGTTGCCGCCAACAAGACCCGCTTCGTCTGGGTGGAGACCCCGTCCAACCCGATGATGAAGATCACCGACATTGAGGCGCTCGCCAAGATAGCTCACGACGCCGGGGCCCTCCTGATCGTCGACAACACCTTCGCGTCGCCCTACCTGCAGACCCCGCTCGACCTGGGTGCCGACGTCGTGGTCCACTCCACGACCAAGTACATCGGCGGCCACTCCGACGTGGTGGGCGGCGCGGTCGTGGTCAAGGACGCCGGGCTTGCCGAGAAGATCGGCTTCGTGCAGTTCGCCGTTGGCGCCGTCTCCGGCCCGATGGACGCCTTCCTCACCACGCGCGGGCTCAAGACCCTGGGCGTGCGCATGGACCGGCACAGCGACAACGCCCAGGCCGTTGCCGAATGGCTCCTGGAGCGCCCCGAGGTGGAGGCCGTCCTGTACCCGGGCCTGCCCTCGCACCCCGGCCACGAGCTGGCGAAGAAGCAGATGAAGAAGTTCGGCGGCATGATCTCGGTGCAGTTCAAGGGCGGCGAGGCGGCTGCCCGGAAGGTGGCCGAATCGACGTCGGTCTTCACCCTGGCGGAATCGCTCGGCGGCATCGAGTCGCTGATGAACTATCCGTCCGAGATGACGCACGCCTCGGTCAAGGGCACCGAACTGGCCGTCCCCGTGAACCTGATCCGGCTCTCCTGCGGCATCGAGGACGTCGAGGACCTCATCGCCGACCTTGAGCAAGCCTTCACGCATATCCAGTGACGGCCTCCCCGCAGACGCAGGAAGGCGCCGGCACCCGGCAGGAAACCGGCCGGGGTGGGGCGCCCCGGGGAACGGCGGCGCGCCGGCGTGTCCTCGGCTGGATCGCGACGGCGGGCGGGGCTGCCGCCCTCGTCCTCGCTTTGGTGTGTCTGTATGCCGGATACGCCCCGGCCATGAACGACTTCGAGGTCTATTACTACGGCGGCACCAAGGTGCTGCAGACCGGCGAGGCCGGCATCAGCGAGCTGTACGCGCCGCGGGACGGCCTGCCGTTCACCTATCCGCCGTTCGCCGCGCTGCTGTTCGCCGGCCTGGCCACCATGGCTCTCGGCCAAGCCGGGCAGCTCTTCGTCTGGGCCGCGCTGGGCGGGGCCGCAGTGGTTTCCGCCTGGCTCGCCCGGCACTACTTCGGGATAACGCGCTGGCGGGAGGCGTTTGCCGACTGGCGGTTCCGGACTGTGGCGCTGGCCGGAACCGGAGCCATCGTGCTGCTGGGACCGTGGCGGGACACCTTCGTGTTCGGCCAGATCAACATCATCCTGATGGGCCTGATCCTGGCCGACTTCGCGCTGCACGGAAAATCCAGGGCGGGTGAAGTCCGCTGGCCCGCCGGCCTGCTGATCGGTGTTGCCGCCGGGATCAAGCTGACGCCGCTCGCGTTCGGCCTTTACTTCCTGGTCCGCCGCGATTTCAAGGCCCTGGCCTGGATGGCTGTTGGCTTCGTCGGTTCCATTGCCGTGGCCTGGGCCGCCTTGCCGCTGGCGTCGGTGACTTTCTGGACCAGGATCCTGCCCAACACCGGGCGCATCGGTGATCCCGGATACGTGGACAACCTGTCCCTGAAGGGGCTGCTGCTCCACCTGGGCCTGCCGGACTCGGGGTTCACCAGCCTGCTGTGGCTGGTACTCGCGCTGGCCCTCGCCGGACTCACCGCGCTGGTGATCCGGTGGGCTGTGGCCGTGGAGGAAAACTTCGTGGCGGTGTCCGCGACCGCGGTGCTCATGCTCCTGGTCAGCCCGGTTTCGTGGTCCCATCACTGGGTGTGGATCGCGGTGGCCCTGCCGTCCATGGCCTTCGCGATGCACCGCGTTCCCTCCCGGACCGGCCTCATGCGGCTGGCCGGCTGGCTGGTGGTGGCGGCATCCGCCGTGGCCTTCTACCTCGCGCCCAAGGACCTCGCGATGGCGGCCGGCGCCGAGGTGTGGGGCGTAAACCCGCAGACCCAGTGGCCGCTGATGGTCTCCAGCCTCGGCGTCCTGTGCGGCGTGGCGCTGCTGGTGTACTGGACCGCGGCCTACCGGCCCTCGCGGACAGGGATCAGCCCGCGCTGCTAGGGGCTAGCTTTCTTCAAGAAAGTCAGCTAGTCTCGCAGCATGCCTCTCCGCTCCGACTGGTCCCAGCGCAGCTGCAGCATGGCCCGCGGCCTCGACATTTTCGGCGACCCCTGGGGCATGCTGGTCCTCCGCGAGGTCTTCTTCGGCAACGGCCGCTTCGACGCGATGAAAACGCGCCTTCAGGTGGCCGACTCCGTCCTCACCCGCCGGCTTGCCTCCCTCGTGGAGTCCGGCCTCCTGACGAAACAGCCCTATGACGACGGCGGCCGCACCCGCCATGAGTATGTCCTCACCGCCAAAGGTGAGGACGCACTGCCGGTGCTCAACGCCGTCGTGATCTGGTCCGAAAAGCATCTGCCGGCGCCATCCGAGCACGCCCACATGTATGTGGTCCACGCAACGTGCGGGCAACGCACATCGTCCGCGGACACCTGCACCGGGTGCGGGGAACGGCTCACCGCGGAGAACACCAGCTGGCACAGCCTGACGCGCAGCGAGGATCCGCTCCCGCTGGCCACGGCGCCCGAGCCAACCTACAAGCTGACCAACCGCGTTCAAGGCGGCGGAAAAGAAGGAACAGCCGCATGACCACCCCCGAAGACCCCCGAGTTTTTGTCCAGATATCGCGCCCTGAAGGGCCCCTGGAGGACGATATCTGGACAAAAACTCCAGCGGAAGGGGCGGCTAAAACCCCGGAGGAAGGCAAGAAGACTCCGGGGGAGGGGCCGAAGAAGCGGCGACGGCTGCATCCGGCGTGGGCGGTGGCGGCGGTGGCGTTCCTGGCACTCGTCGGGGCCGCCGGGTTCCGTGCCGCGCCGGGTGTGCTCATGGTGCCGCTGCAGCAGGAGTTCGGCTGGTCCACCACGGTGCTGTCGTCCGCGGTGAGCATCAACCTGGTGCTGTTCGGCCTCACGGCCCCGTTCGCCGCGGCCCTGATGGAACGGTTCGGCATCCGGGCCGTCACCGCCGTCGCCCTCGGACTGATCGGCGCGGGCAGTGCCCTGACCGTGCTGGTCAACCAGTCCTGGCAGATCCTCCTCACGTGGGGCCTGCTCATCGGCCTGGGCACCGGTTCCATGGCCCTCGTCTTCGCGGCGACCATCGCCAACACCTGGTTCACCAAGAGCCGGGGCCTGGTGATCGGCATCCTGACCGCAGGCAGCGCCGCCGGGCAGCTGGTCTTCCTGCCGTTCATCGCGATGCTCGCCCAGGACCCGGGCTGGCGCCAGGCCTCGCTGCTCATCGCCGCCGGCGCGCTCGCCGTGGTACCGCTGGTGCTGAAGTTCCTGAAAAACTCACCTGCCGACGTCGGGGCGTTGCCTTACGGGGCAGAGGAACAGTCCGGCACCCCTTCCGTTGCCGCCGCCACGCCGGAGGCTGCCGAACCCCGCCGCAACGCCGCCGTCCGGGCACTGCAGGTACTGAGGAGAGCCAGCAGGAACCGCACGTTCTGGGCGCTCGCCGCCGGGTTCGCCATCTGCGGCGCCACGACGAACGGGCTGATCGGCACCCACTTCATCCCGTCCGCCCACGATCACGGCATGCCGGAAACGACGGCGGCCGGCCTGCTCGCCGTTGTCGGGATCTTCGACATCCTGGGCACCATCGCCTCCGGCTGGCTGACCGACCGGTTCAACCCCCGGATCCTGCTGGCCGTGTACTACCAGTTCCGCGGGATCGGGCTTCTGGTGCTTCCGCTGCTGCTGGGCTCCTCGGTCCAGCCCAGCATGATCGTGTTCGTGGTGATCTACGGACTGGACTGGGTGGCCACGGTTCCGCCCACCGCGGCGATCTGCCGCCAGGTGTTCGGCGCCGACGGCAGTGTGGTGTTCGGCTGGGTGTTCGCGGCGCACCAGCTGGGTGCCGCCGCGGCCGCCCTGGCCGCCGGGGCCATCCGGGACGCCACCGGCCACTACACGTATGCCTGGCTGGGCGCCGCCGCGATGTGCACCATCGCCGCGGTCATCAGCGCCACCATCCGCAAGGACGCCGGACGACGAAAGCCCGCAGCAGTGGCAGCCGCTTCAGTAGACTGAGCGGGAGCGCCCTCGGGCGCGGCTCTTGCGGCTGAACGCGCTACGCGTCCCGCAGCCACATTGCCGGACGACAGCTGGGGGACACCGAATGGCACTGCTTACTGCCCGAACGAAAAGCGACAGACCCGCCGGGGAACAGGACAACCTATCCGCACCGCGGCCTCGCGGCCGCCGGACCGCGCTGGCCGCCGTCGAACTGGCGGTCCTGCTGGCCGTGCTCGCAGCCGCCGTCTTCGTCTCGTCGCGGCTGGACGCCTGGGGCGAGAAGGGCCTGGACTTCAGCGTCTACTGGTACGGCGGCAAGATCCTCAACGACGCCGGCCTGTCGCCGTCGGGCCTGTATCAGCCCACTGTGGACTGGGCAGGCGGACCGGAACTGCCGTTCACTTACCCGCCGTTCGCGGCGCTGGTCTTCAGCCTGCTTGCCAACCTGCCGCAGGCCACCGCGCTGCTGCTGTTCAACGCCGCAGGCGTGGCCGTGGCCGCCTGGGTAGCGGCGCTCGGTGTCCGTTACTGGCACAGCAAGCCGGGCTGGCGCAGCACCTTTGCCTCCCCGACCTTCCGGTCCGCGCTCAACCGGCTCGGCGCCGTCGTACTTTTCCTGGCCGTCCTGAATCTGGGGCCGTGGCGCGAAACCCTGGTTTTCGGACAGATCAACATCCTCCTCCTGGGGCTGATGACGGCGGACCTGCTGTCCCGCAGCCCGCTCTGGCGGAACGGCGTGCCCGGCAGCGGCTTCCTGGTGGGCGTGGCGGCCGGCATCAAGCTGACGCCCCTGGTCTTCGGACTGTATTTCCTGATGCGCAAGGACTGGCGCGGACTGCTGAACATGGGCGCCGGGTTTGCCTTCACCGTGCTGCTTGGCTGGGTGCTCCGGCCAGCCGAATCCCTCAGCTTCTGGCTGGAGATTCTTCCCGATACGTCCCGGATCGGCGGCGCCGGCTACGTGGACAACCTGTCCATCAAGGGCGCCCTGCTCCACTTCGGGGTTCCGGCGGACGTCGTGAACGTGCCGTGGATACTCCTGAGCCTGCTCGTGGTGGCTCTGGGCGCGGCCGTCATCCGGACCGCCAGCCGCCAGGGTGCCAGAGTGGTGGCCATTTCCGCCACGGCACTCACCATGCTCCTGGTCAGCCCGGTCTCGTGGTCGCACCACTGGGTCTGGATGGCGGCAGTGCTTCCGGCGTTCGCCTGGACGCTGCGCGAAAGCCCTCAGCGGCACCGCCTCTCACGCTGGGTGATGGGCGCCGTCCTGGGCGTGTCCACGGCGGTGTTCCTGTTCTCGCCGAAGACCATCGGCACCGCCCTGGGCTCCGAAAACCTTGATCTGCAGACGCCGGCGCCCTGGATCATGGCGTCCAGCGCCGGGGTGTTCTGCGCGCTCGCCATCATGCTGTGCTGGCTCGTGGTCCTCCGCCGCGACGCCGTGGCGGAGCTGGCTGAATGAGCACGGCACTGGTCACCGGCGTCGGGCGCCTCGCCGGCATTGGCGCGGGGATCGCCCGGCAGTTGGCCGCCGGCGGCTGGGACCTGGTGCTGACCTACTGGCAGGACTACGACGCCCGCATGCCCTGGGGAATCCAGCCGGACGACGTCGGGCGGCTCACCGCGGAACTGGCGGCGACCGGCTCCAAGGTGGTGGCGCTGCCCGCCGACTTTCAGGACCCGGGCGCCGTGGACCGGCTGATGGCGGAGGTGGCCGCGCAGGCGGGAACCCTCCACGGGATGGTGCTCAGCCACGCCGAGTCCGTCGATTCGGGCATTCTGGACACCACCCTCGAAAGCTTCGAGCGGCACTTCGCCGTGAACACCCGGGCCAGCTGGCAGCTGATCCGCGCCTTTGCGCAGCAGGCAGCGGACGATGGCGGCGCCATCGTCGCGCTGACCAGCGACCACACAGCGTTCAACCTGCCGTACGGTGCGTCCAAGGGTGCGTTGGACCGTATTGTGATCGCCGCAGCGCGTGAGCTCGGGCCTCTGGGCATCAGCGCCAATGTGCTCAACCCCGGGCCCGTGGACACCGGCTGGATGGATGGACCGCTTCGTGAAGAGCTGGCCCGGCGGCAGCCCGGCGGGCGGCTGGGCACGCCTGCCGACGTGGCGGGAACCGCGGCGTTCCTGCTGTCCCCGGCAGGCCGCTGGGTGTCCGGTCAGCTCATAAAGGCCGACGGCGGGTTCTCGGCCTGACGCTTCCGGCGCACTTTAGGGCGGGCACGTTCCCGGGCCGCCATGGGCACCTCACCGCCGTGGGATTTGCGCGCCACGGCAGCTGCGATTCGCCCGTTTAGAACGGGGTAGTGCCGCGCATCCGGCGGGGGCGGCCGTCCGGATCCACCACCAGGCGGTTGGCAGCGCCTGCCCAGAGACGCTGAAGGGGCGGCACGGGCGCTGGAGTGTGGTGGCGCACATGTCCCTTGGGGCGTGGCCCGCCGCGGCCGGTTGCGTGCCAATGTTCCAGGGCATCGGCGGTGGCGTTCCAGAGTTTCAGCCCGGCTGCCGGGGCGTGGAGCTGAGGGTCATCCTCGTCCAGGCCCAGGTGTTCGGCCCAGAGCTGCAGCCGCAGCCCGTAGGCCAACGGCCGGGATGCGCCGGGGACCGTGTTTGCCTGCTGCCCGGTGTCTGTACTCCCGGTGTCTGTACTCCTGTCTGGACCGGGGGCTTCCCGATGACTGGCACTGGTGTCGAACACGGCGCAGGTGAGCTCGCTGTCCGTGGTCCAGGACCGGCGGTTGAAGTTGTCCGATCCGCAGGTGAACCAGGTGTCGTCGATGATGCAGATCTTGGCATGGACATAGATCGGAGTCCCGGCGCGGTTTTCCAGGTCGAACACGCCAACCCTGTCGGGCGCAGCCCGGCGCATCCTGCTGATGGCACGCATCTGCCCCACCCGCTTGGGCGGCCCGCCGAGAATACCGTCAGAGTCCGGGTAGCGCGGCACGACGGCGATCACCTGCAACTCGGGGTTCTGTTCGAGGGCCGCCGCGATCCCGGCCGCCACCTCTTCGGACCACAGGTACTGGTCCTCGATGTAGATCAGCGAGCGGGCCTGGGCGAAGGCTTTCGTGTAGGCCCGGGCGATGCTCCGCTCACCGCCAGGTGCGAAAGGGAACGGCGGATGCTTCATGCCGTAAGTGCGGAGCAGCTGCACGGCATGAGGTCCCGCAGGTGGCGGGGGCGGCGCAGTGGCGGGGAGCGGTTCGGGGTGCCGGGGCATATCGGCAAGACGCTGCAGGAGCATCCGGTACGGTGTGCGACGGTCCAGGGGATGGGGATCATTCCACCGTTCGGCGAACAACTCCAGCACATCTGCCACAACCGGGCCCCGGAGTTCGAGGGCCGCATCGTGCCACGGCGGCCTTTTTCCATACCGGGAATCCATGGCCACCGCCTGCGGGTCCCCCTCGTGATCGGCATCGTCCCGGCGGCTGTGGGAAAGATCGATCCCGCCCACGAACGCGACGTCCAGCGAGGGGTCGTTCCGCCGGCGGATGACGACCAGTTTCTGGTGATGGCAGCCGAAGAGGCGCACCCGCTGGTCCAGCAGCACCTCCCCGCCGGCGTCGTTGACCTGGCGGCTGAGGAGCTCGTTGGACCGCCAGCTCATCGGGGCCGACACGCGCTCGCCGTGGGATCGCCAAATCAGGCCGCGTACTTCCACTCCCGCCCGGGCCAACCGCGCCAGCAACTCACCGATTGTCGGTCCATCCGCCGTCAGCCGCTCGTCGGCATCGCCACGCCAGTCGGTGAACCACACGCGGTCCCCCGGACTCAGGGCCGACAGCTCCTCAAGCAGCCGGGCGAAGTAGGTGGCCCCATGAATGAGAGGCCGCACGAGGTTGCCCTCCGACCAGGACGGCGATTCGGCACCGCCGGCGTGCACGCCGGTGGCTGTATTCCCCCGCTCAGCTCCACTCAGGAACCAGGCACCGGCACTACTGTCCACCCGATGGTCCCCGCTCCCTCCTGGGGCCGGGAGATCGTCAGCGTCAGCCATGTGCCCAGTATGCTCCAGGCCATGCGGCCGCGGCGAGAGCCAAACCATCCGCCTACCGGAACGCCGGCAGGCCCGTGACGTGCTGGCCGAGGATCAGTGTGTGCACCTCGTCTGTTCCCTCGTAGGTGCGCACGGACTCGAGGTTGGCTGCGTGCCGCAGGGGAGAGTAGTCCAGCGTGATGCCGTTGCCGCCCAGGATGGTCCGGGCTTCCCGCGCCACCTTGATGGCCTCGCGGACGTTGTTGAGCTTGGCCAGCGAGATCTGCTCAGGGCGGAGCCGGCCGGAGTCCTTGAGCCGGCCCAGGTGCAGGGCGAGCATGGTGCCCTTCTGGACCTCGAGCAGCATGTTGACGAGCTTCTCCTGCGTCAGCTGGTAGCCGGCCAGCGGCTTGCCGAACTGCAGGCGCTCCATCGAATACCGCAGCGCCGCCTCGTAGGAATCACGGGCCGCGCCCATGGCGCCCCACGCGATGCCGTACCGCGCCTCATTCAGGCAGCTGAAGGGGCCGCTGAGTCCCCGGGCACCCGGCAGCAGTGCCTCCGGGCCCAGCCGGACGCCGTCGAACGTCACATCGCACTGGATGGAGGCGCGCATGGACAGCTTCCCCCCGATCGGCGTGGCGGTGACTCCCGCCGTGCCGGCGGGCACGAGGAAGCCGCGGACGCCGTCGTCGGTCCTTGCCCAGACCACCATCACGTCGGCCACGGAGGCGAGCCCGATCCAGCGCTTGGCGCCGGCCAGGATCCAGCCGGCGTCCTCGCCGGTTCCGTCCGGACGCGCTGTGGTGGTCATCGACGACGGGTCCGAGCCCGCCGTAGGCTCGGTCAGCGCGAAGCAGCCGATCACCTCGCCGGCCGCCATCCGGGGGAGCCACTCCTCCTTCTGGTCCTCCGAGCCCCACTTATGGACGGCGCTCATCGCCAGTGACCCCTGGACAGAGACGAACGTGCGGATTCCGGAATCGCCGGCCTCCAGCTCCATGGCGGCCAGGCCGTATTCGACGGCGGACCGGCCGGGGCAGCCGTAGCCCTCCAGATGCATGCCCAGGACGCCCAGCTCGCCCAGCTGTGCGGGCAGGTGCAGGGGGAAGACGCCCTCTTCGTACCATTCGGCGATGTCGGGGCGGATCTGCTGGTCGGTGAAGTCACGGATCCGCTGCCGCAGGGCCAGCTCATCGGGGGTCAGCAGGGAATCCAGGGCCAGGACATCCGAAGGGTCCGGGAGACCGTACTCGGCCGAAGCTTCCGCGGGATCAAAGGCGTCATTGCTCATTGCAGCATCCTATGTGTCCCAGGCCGCCGTACATCGGGTTACCCGCCCGGGGAAACCCGCGTCCGGCCCAGGAAGTACTCCCGGGTTGACGGCAGAAACCGGCAGACCGTCGCCAGCACCACGCCCAGCGCCAGCAGCACGACGCCGCTGACAAACGCCCCGCCGACGCCGAAGATCTGCGTGTTCCCGTAGGCCGGGTCCCACATCTGCGCGGCGGACACGAAGAACGCCGCGGTCAGCAGCAGCGCCCCGAGCAGCGGGAGGATTCCGCGGAACCACAGGTTGCGGGCTGATTCACGCAGGGTATCCCGGAAGTACCAGGCGCAGGCAAAGCCCGTGAGGGCGTAGTAGAAGGCGATGAACAGGCTGATGGAGCTGATGGAATCGGACAGCAGGTTCTCGCTGAGGAAGCTCATGGCCACGTAGTACACGATGGCCGCCGCGCCCATCACCTGGGTGGAGAACCCCGGGGTCTGGTTGCGCTCGTGGACCTCCCCGAACTTCGGCGGCAGGGCCCGGTGCACGCCCATGGACAGGGTGCCGCGGGCGGTGGGCAGGATGGTGGTCTGGGTGGAGGACAGCACGGACGCCAGCACGGCCACCACGATCAGCCAGCCCCACGGACCCAGCACCACGTCCTTCATCGCCAGGAACACGTCGTCCTGGTTGTCCGCGTTGGCCAGGCCGATTCCGTCGGTCCCCACGGACGCGTACATCATCACCAGCAGCGCCACCGAGACGTAGATGGCCACCAGCACAAACGCCGAGATGACCGCTCCGCGGCCAGGGGTGGTGGCCGGGTTTTCGGTTTCCTCGTTCACGGCCAGGCAGGTGTCCCAGCCCCAGTAGATGAACAGGGCGAGCAGGATGCCGTGCACCACCGCGCCGGGATCGGCGAACGCTCCGGCGGGGTTGAACCACTCGACGTCGAACGGCTGGCCTGTCGGCGCCTCTCCTGTCAGGCCCGCGATCCTGGCAATTATCGCCACGGCGAAGATGCCCAGAGAGATGTACTGGATGTACGTCAGGGTCCGCTGGACGTGCTCACCCAGCCGGATTCCGCGGTAGTTCACGAGGGCCATGAAGGCGATGAAAACGACGCCGGTGGCCGTCACCACCGCCTTGTTCCCCGCCAGGGACCCGTCGCCGACGAGGAGCCAGAGGTACTGGCCGGCCACCTGGGCCAGGTTGGCCAGGACCACGACGCCGGCCAGGGCCACGGCCCAGCCGCCCAGCCACCCCGCCCAGGGTCCGAAAGCACTTCGGGCCCAGATGAAGGTGGTTCCGCAGTCCGGCATGGCGCTGTTGAGCTCGCGGAAGGCGTAGGCGATGAACAGGACGGGAATGAAGCCCAGGACCAGGATCAGCGGGGTGTGGTCCCCGTTGACGGCCACGATCAGGCCGAGTGTCGCGGCCAGCGAGTACACCGGCGCGGTGGAGGCGAGGCCCAGCATCACGGAGTCGCCGAGGTCAAGGATCCCGGCGCGGAGTCCCTTGCCGGGGACGGCACTGCCGGGCTGGCCCCCGGCGCCGCCGCCCGCCGTCGTCGTTCCTGTTCTCATAGCGCTATACCTGCCTTGTTCGCGTTGGCCTGTGCTGCCTGGACGCTCAGCGGCGCCGGCGCGTCAATGGTGTTCGGGACGAAGCGGCAGAAGTAGTCGGTGACGGGCCCGTCGGACTCGCGGATGCCGCAGCCCACCGCTTCGCCGTCCACCACCCACAGGCCGAGGACCGGATGGTTGCCGTCGAAGTCGGGGAGCGAATGGTACTGCTGGTAGCACCAGCCCTCGCGGCCGTATCCGCCCGGCTTCGCCAGGCTGATGCCCTCCGCGTGGATCCGGATGTTGTCGCCCTCGCGGCCGTGCAGCGGCTTGGCCACCCACTCCCGGAGCGGACCCGGATCATTGAGGTAGGCGGGCAGCAGGTTCGGATGGTCCGGGTAGAGGTGCCACAGGGCGGCCAGGAGCGCCTTGTTGGAGAGCAGCATTTTCCAGGCCGGCTCCACCCAGCGCGGATTGTGCGAGCGCTGCATCAGGCGGTGGCCGAACGGTTCCTTCATCATCAGCTCCCAAGGGTAGAGCTTGAAGATGGTGCTGATCATGAAGTTGTCCATGTCCACGAAGCGGTTCAGGTTCGGGTCCCAGCCGATGTCCGACATGTTGATGCCGATGGTGGTCCATCCGGCCTGGCTCGCGACGTCCCGCATGTAGGCGGCCGTCATCCAGTCCTCACCCGACTCCTCGGCCTCGGAGTGGGCCACATGCAGCGTGCTCATTCCCGTGCGGTACTGCAGCTTCTTCCACTGCCGGATCAGCGCCTCGTGGATCCCGTTCCACTGGTCCTTCTCCGGGAAGACGTCCTGCAGCCAGAACCACTGGGCCACGGCCGCCTCGATCAGGCCGGTGGGGGTGTCCGCGTTGTACTCGAGCATCTTGGCCGCGCCGCCCTGGCCGTCATAGATGAAATCGAAGCGGCCGTAGATATCCTGGTCCCCGGCCTGCAGCGACTCGGCGGCCAGTTCCAGCGCCTGCGGGCCAATGCCGATGGGACCCATGGCGCCGGTGGCCAGGAACTTCGCGGCTTCCAGGCACATCCGGTGCATGTCCTCGGCCGTGACCTCCAGCGCCTCCACCTCGTCGATGGTGAATTCGTAGTAGGCGGACTCGTTCCAGTACTCGATCTTCTTGCCGCCGGGCAGTGTGGTGGTTGAGAACACCAGGCCCTGCTCCTCGATTTTCCGCTTCCAGTCGGGCCGGGGCTCCGAGAGTAACCGCTTCATCCCTAGCCTCCCGTGCTTCCGCCCTTGGAGCTGCTGCCGAAGCCGCCCCTGCTGACCGTGCCGCCCTTGGAGCTGTAGCCGGTGGAGGTCTTGGCCCCCTGCGGCACCGTCCGGGTGAAGTTCGGATAGGACGTCCTGTTCTGGCCGATGCCCGGAACGCTGGCCCCGCGGGCATAGAAGTACCAGGCGTACAGGGCACCGCCGCGGCCGGCCGAGCTGTTGCACTGGGTGTCCTCGACGCGCTCACCTGTCTCCTCGTTGAAGCAGACCTGGGCGTAATCGGGGTCCTGTTCGTTGCTG
This sequence comes from Arthrobacter sp. NPDC058097, assembly GCF_042884885.1. NCBI lineage: Bacteria > Bacillati > Actinomycetota > Actinomycetes > Micrococcales > Micrococcaceae > Arthrobacter > Arthrobacter sp. NPDC058097. The sequence goes on along the minus strand of NZ_JBHVSZ010000004.1, from coordinate 57,995 downwards.
GCCACGATCGCGGTGATGGTGCCCGCCAGAAGGGCCGTGACGCCGAGGCCCACCACTACCGTGCGGCGCTGCGACCGCTTCTTCCGGGCTGCCGCATCGCGCTCGCGGTCACGGGCGAAGGGGTCGAAGACGGGGCTGGGCTGGGGGAAGCCGGTGTGGTTCTGGGTGCCTTCCGCCGGGGTTGCTTGGGCTGGCCTTCCCTTGCTTGGCTTTCCCTTGCCTCGTTTGCCGGTGCCCGGCTGTCCGGGGCCGCCCTGTCCCTCGTCTTCCCGTCCCTTGTCTTCCCGTCCCGGCGTGCCGGGGATCAGCAGCTCGGGGTGCAGCTCGGGCTTGGGCACCTGCCAGGGCGGCGGCTTGGCCGGCCCGCGGGAGGCGTCGTCACCGGACCTGCCGTCGTTTCCGCCGGTCACGTCGTCGTTCCGGGCCCCGCCAGCGTCCTTGCTCGGGTCCTTCTCCGGGTCCATGGTTCCCCCCTGCTGTTCCATGCTCTTGGCTGCGGCGCGGTTGGCTGCGGCGCTCTTGGCTGCGTGCTGTTGGCGGCCGGAACGCTTGGCTGCGGCCGGCGGTTACCGGCTGTCCGTCCAGCCGGTAAATACTGCAGCAAGCCTAGTGGCTGGAGGGTGCCTCGGTGAATAAATTTCCACGCCCACCATCCCGCCGGAAAGATCAAAAGCGCTGGTCAGCCCGAGAACCTAAACTGGAGCCATGCACACAGCCACTGTTCTCGCCGTTTGCCGGGTCCACCAGCTCCTTCCGGACGAGGGAAGCGTGGGCGTCACCGCCATCGACAAACGCCCGGTGGACGGGCCGGTGAAGGTACACAAGCTCGGTTTGCACGGTGACGTCCAGGCCAGCCGCATCCACCACGGGGGAGAGGACCAGGCGCTCTACGCCTATTCCCAGGCCGACGCCGACTACTGGATCGGGGAGCTGCAGCGCGAACTCCCGCCCGGGATCTTCGGGGAGAACCTGCGCGTCGCAGGAATCGAAACCACGGGGGCCGTGATCGGCGAACGCTGGCGAATCGGGCTGGAAGTGGAAGTCGAGGTCACCTCGCCGCGTGTTCCGTGTGCGACGTTCCAGCGGCGCATGGACGAGACCCAGTGGGTCAAGCGCTTCGCAGAGGCCGGAAGGGTGGGCGCGTACCTGCGCGTCGTCAAGACCGGCTCCGTGCAGGCAGGCGACCACATCCACCGCCTCTTCGTGCCCAAGCATGGAGTGACCATCGGCCGCTGGTTCAGCGAGCCCGACGTCGACGCCGTCGAGGCCCTGCGCGACGCCGAAGCCGACGGCGAAATCCGGCTGCAGCCCGAGTACCACGACCGGTTCGAGCAGATGCTCCGCCGGGTCGGCGGCTAGGACTCAGCGGCTAGCGCGAGCCGCCCTGCCGCGTTTCGGCACCGCTTTCGGCAGCCCGGCGCGGGCACCCCCCGGGACGGCGCGGGCGGAGGGCTGCATCGGCGCGAAAACCGGGGCAGAAACGCCGCCTGTGCGCAAGCTCACCGCCCCTGCCGGGTCCTCGGTTCGTCGGCATGCGGGGTCATGCCTTACACTTGAAACATCCCCCACTCCGGAAATCCCTTATTCCTGCCCAATTTTTGAGGCAGGACTGGCAAGTGTTGGGGCCCGCAAATGTGATGCGGGCAGTTTCATAGGGAGAGCCGGCTGAAGAAAACGCTGTACAGACTGCTGGGATAGCAGCCAAGAGATGCAGTGCGAAGTCCTGCCACGGGATTGCGAAAGCGCCGGACTTCTACGTGACCGGCCGGTCAATGTATGCCCGGCGCCCACGGCACATGTACTGCGGCTCCGCTCACCTCGGGTTGTGCCGCCTGGCCCCCTATGGATGAGGAACATCTCCCTATGCCCGAAAATCACGACGACGCCCGGAACATCGACGCCACGGAAACGGCGACCGCCGAAGCGGCCAACATCGAATTCACCGAGGCTGCTGTCCCCGCAGCCGAGCCCGCCGAGGCCGCAGCCCCCGCTGCAGCCGAGCCGGAAGAAGAAGGCGTCCGCTTCACCGACCTTGGCCTCGACGGCCGGGTCCTCGCCGCCCTGCAGGACGTCGGCTACGAAAAGCCCTCGCCCATCCAGGCAGCCACCATTCCGCTGCTGCTCGAAGGCCGCGACGTAGTAGGCCTGGCCCAGACCGGTACCGGTAAGACTGCAGCATTCGCAGTACCGGCACTGTCACGGCTGGCCGAGCTCCACGACCTCAATGGCCCGTCCCGCAAGACGCAGGCCCTGGTTCTCGCCCCGACCCGCGAGCTGGCGCTCCAGGTTGCCGAGGCCTTCACTTCCTACGCCAAGCACATGGAAGACTTCACCGTCCTCCCCGTCTACGGCGGCTCCGCCTATGGCCCCCAGCTGGCCGGCCTGCGCCGTGGCGCCCAGGTTGTTGTGGGCACCCCCGGCCGTGTGATCGACCACATCGCCAAGGGCTCCCTGGATCTCTCCGAACTGCAGTACCTGGTGCTGGACGAGGCCGACGAAATGTTGCGCATGGGCTTCGCGGAAGACGTGGAGCAGATCTTCCAGCAGACCCCGGAATCCCGCCAGGTGGCGCTCTTCTCGGCCACCATGCCGAGCCAGATCCGCCGGATGTCCAAGCAGTACCTGAACAACCCGGCAGAGGTCCAGGTCAAGTCCAAGACCACCACCGGCGCCAACACCCGCCAGCGATACCTGCAGGTTATGGGCCCGCACAAGCTCGATGCCATGACCCGCATCCTCGAGGTCGAAGAGTTCGACGGCGTCATCGCGTTCGTCCGCACCAAGATGGCCACCGAGGACCTCGCCGACAAGCTCCGGGCGCGCGGCTTCCAGGCTGCCGCCATCAACGGCGATATCCCGCAGCAGCAGCGCGAACGCACCGTTGACGCGCTCAAGGAAGGCCGCATCGACATCCTGGTTGCCACCGACGTCGCTGCCCGCGGCCTCGACGTCGAGCGCATCAGCCACGTGGTCAACTACGACATCCCGCACGACACCGAGTCTTACGTGCACCGCATCGGCCGCACCGGCCGGGCCGGCCGCTCCGGCGACGCGATCCTGTTCATGACGCCGCGCGAGAAGTACCTGCTGCGTTCCATTGAGAAGGCCACGCGGCAGCCGGTGGAGCAGATGCACCTGCCTACCGCCGAGACCGTCAACACCCTGCGCCTGGGCAAGTTCGCTGACAAGATCACCGAGACCCTTGAGTCCGAGGATGTGGCTGCATTCCGCGACCTCATCTCCTCCTACGAGGAAGAGCACAACGTGCCGGCGGCAGAAATCGCCGCGGCACTGGCGGTCATGGCCCAGGGCGGCCAGCCGCTGCTGGTCAAGGAACTGCCTGCTGCTCCGGAGTTCCAGAAGCGCGAACGGTCCAAGGACGGCTTCGGTTCCCGGGGCCCGACCCGTGCGCTCACCGAAGGCAACGCCACCTACCGGATCGCCGTCGGGCGGCGCCAGCGCGTCATGCCGGGTTCCATCGTGGGCGCCATTGCCAACGAAGGCGGCATCTCCTCGTCGCAGATCGGCGGCATCGACATCCGGTCGGACCACTCCCTCGTGGAGCTGCCGGCCGATCTGAGCCCCGATCAGCTGAAGGCCCTGTGGCGCACTCGGATCGGCGGCGAGCTCATCCACCTCGAGCTGGACTCCGGACGTCGCCCGTCAGGCGACCGGGGAGACCGTGGAGGCTACCAGGGCGGCCGCGGCGGCAACTTCAAGGGCAGCGGCGGCTTCAAAAAGGAGTATCGCAAGAACGACGGCGAGCGTTCCTCCGCTGACCGCGGCGGCCGTTCGTACAGCGAGCGTTCCGAACGTTCCTTCAGTGACCGCGGCCAGTCGAGCGACTCCCGGTTCGGCGGCCACGGCGACGGCTCGCGCAAGCCCCGCCACGGCAGCGATGGCGGCCACCGTGACTTCAACCGCAAGGGCAAGTGGTAACCACACCTTCGCGATCTTCCCGTGATGAATGAGGCTGCGGTGGATTCCGCATCCGAATAGAAACAGGCCGGCTGATCAGCCGGCCTGTTGCTATTTAAGGCAGTTCCCCATGGCCCGCATGTACGCTTCGTCACATCTGCGTCCCGAAGGGCCCGGAAAGGTCTTCCAAACGGGGCCGGAAGGCCGCTCCAAGCCCGGATTTCCGGGCTTTTCCCGTCTTGGAAACCACGTTCCGCGGCCGATTTGTTGAGTGCGAAATCTTCCGGTAGAGTATTTACTCGTTGCCCCCCTAGCTCAGTGGTAGAGCGCGTTCTTGGTAAGAACGAGGTCACCGGATCGATTCCGGTGGGGGGCTCGGAATGAGGGCCTGTGTCAAGGCGGTCTTGACCGGCTTGACACAGGTTTTTCTCATTCGTGGCGGTGTAGCTCAGTTGGTTAGAGCGCACGACTCATAATCGTGAGGTCGGGAGATCGAGCCTCCCCACCGCTACAGAATCTGCAGGCCAGAGGCATTCAGCCCCTGGCCTGCTTTTGTTTTTGGCCAGCGGCACCCATTCGGCTGATGGCCAAGCCGTCGTGGGGCGCTTTGGGGGAGTCGGCGTCGTAAATTACGACGGCGGCCGGCGTGTCCCGTGTCAATGTGCCCCATCGTGGACTGCTTCCGTAACCCAGAGCTTGAGTGCCACCCCCCAATCAGGGCTGGCGGCCCCAGCCTAATTCCAAGTTTGCGTTCCTAGGCTCGGCAGCATTACCGGCCGGGGTGCAAACCCCGGCCGCAGAAATGGTGCCCGTGGGGGGAACACAGTGGAGTGGTTTGGTGAAGTCGGCGTAGACCGCCGTGCTCTTTTGAATCTGGGGCGGATCGCGGCGGCCGGCGGAGGTCTCCTTGCCCTGGCCACCGTCACCGCCGGACCGGCGTCCGCAACAACCGTTCCCACAGTGCCGGCCGAGGTGGCCCCAACCCCGGCACCATCCGCGCCTCCCACTGATCAACCAGTTGGCACTGACCAGCCTGGTCCGGGGACCGCCCCTGCCCTGAGCAAGGCGGACGTGGGGCTCTCGGCGGTGGACAACACGGCGGACGCCGACAAGCCGGTTTCCGCCGCGCAGCAGGCCGCCCTGGACCTCAAGGCAGACGAGACGGGCATCGTCCGCGGCACAGACGGCCGGCGGTACCGGATGGTGGCCTGTGCGGTCCGCAACAGCGGCCTGGGATTCTCCCTGATCGAGGACGACCGGCACACGCCAGTGGGGGTGGTGTCGACGGAGAATGCCCTGGACGACATGTCAGTCACCGTCCGAATGGGGTTCGACGGCCTGAAGGTGAGCTCCGTGGTGGTGGTTGCCGACGAGACGCTGGCCGCCGCCGGTTACCAGCTTGGCGCGTCCGTCGGCCTGAACAGCATCACCATCCAGGCCTCGCAGCCCGCGGGGTTGGGGGACTACGTCTCATGGAACGGTTCCGCCTGGGTGTCTCTCAACGGGCTGGTCACGTCCACGGCGATGAACAAGAGCACCGGCCTCATCACCTGCACTCACGCCGCAATGTCATCGCCCTTTGGCGGCTCCGTCACGTCGAGGAGCCTGACCAAGCGGGCGTCCATGGAGGGCATGTCCGCCACGTCCACAAGCCTTTTTCTGGTGGACAACGCCGGCATCCCGGTCAAGACGCCCACCAAGGACAACAGATTCTGGCTGACCCGAACCGGTGCCCGGAGGGTGCCCATGTCCGAACTCGCGATGCCCTCTGCCAACATCTGGGTTTACGGGATGTTCGAGGTCTGACAAAAAAGCCCCGCACCGCCGTTGCGGCGGTGCGGGGCTGTTTCGTGCGGGGGCTAGCTTGGCTGCGTGACTTCCCGCAACCAGGCCTAGGCCCTGGTGACGCTGATGCGCACGTTCGGGCAGGAGTCCGCGTAGCGGATCAGGGCTGCCTTTTCGGCGCTGTCCACCCGCAGGCCCCAGCGGATCTTCACGGCGATCCAGTTGCCGATGTACTCGCAGCGGTTCGCCGGCGGCATCCAGGCCTCGGGACCCTTGGCCTGCTTGGCGGAGTTCAGCGCCGCCGTCTGCGCGTTCAGGGACCGGTCGTCGCCGAGGTCGTTGTAGAACGCCACCCGGCGTGCCTGTGACCAGTAGCGGGCCCCGGAGCCCCACGCCTCGTGGACGGGGACCGTGTGGTCGATTTCCACGGCCGACGCCAGGGTGTGCGTGCGGTTGTCCCATCTGGTGACCCAGCGGCCCGTGCCCACGGTGCACCGGCGCGCGGTGGTGAACGTCGCGGCCACCTTGGCCTCCTGCAGCAGGACCTCGGCCCGCGTGTTCTGGCAGTCACGGTTGGTGTCCAGCCAGGTGCCGAAGTAGCGGGTCCGGTCGTAGCCGGCGTTGTTCTCCGCGGCCACCGTGAGGGCGCGGGCGGCGGTGCGCAGCGGCGCGGAATAGTAGCTGGCGGCCTCGGCGGGCACTGCCAGCCCGGTGAGCAGCAGGCCGGCGGCCACGGCGGCAGCGGACAGCGACCGGACCCAGGGGCCGGACGTGACGGCCGAGGTGAAGGCAGCCACCCGGCGTCGTGCCTCTCTGAGCTGGCGTGTCTGTCCGAACTGGCGTGCGGCCTTGGAAAGGCCTGTGTGATTGGACGTGCCTAACGGCATGTTTCCCCCATCGTTCCTGAAACCGTACGAATTGCTTGATGCGTCAACCAGCATGTCAGCCGGAATAAGGGAGAACCGGAACCTTGATGAGGTCTTGATGCAATCCTGTGGGAACGCTGCGGATGCCCCCGAAACCGGCGCAACCGTTGTCATCCGGGCGGCTTGAACCTAAGGTCGGACTGCACAAACAAGGCAAACAGGCAGGCGGACAACAGGAGCCGGCATGGCCAGACTGATCTATTCGGGACTCATGTCCGTTGACGGTTACATCGCGGACCGGGACGGCAAGTTCGACTGGGCCGAGCCGGACGCCGAGGTGCATTCCTTCGTCAACGAGTTGATGCGGCCGGCGGGAACGCACCTGCTCGGACGCCGGATGTACGAGGTGATGGCAGCCTGGGACCATCCGGAGGACTTCGGCGAGATACCCGGCCATATCCGGGACTTCGCCGATCTCTGGAAGGCAGCCGACAAGGTGGTCTTCTCCCGCACCCTGCAGGACGTGACCACCGCCCGGACCCGGATCGAACGGGAGTTCAGCGCCGACGCCGTCGGACGGCTCAAGGCCGGCGCCAGCCGGGACCTGGCGATCGGAGGCGCGGAAATCGCCGGGGAGGCCATCCGGGCGGGCCTGGTGGACGAGTTCCAGATGTTCCTCTCGCCCGTGGCAGTAGGCGGCGGCAAGACCTTCCTCCCGGCTGACGTCCGGCTGCGGCTGGAGCTGCTCGAGGAGCGCCGGTTCGGCAACGGCACGGTCTTCCTCCGCTACGCCAACCGGCCGTGATGAACGGACGGCGGCGCCGGCCTGCGGCGGGCGCCGCGCCTGCGACACAATGGGGACAGGGCCCGTATCGCAATCATCGGCGGCCACGGCAAGGTGGCCCTGCAACTGCCCACCCTCCTCACAGAACAGGGGCACAGCGTCACGTCCTTCATCCGCAACCCGGACCATGCGGCGGAGGTCGCCGCCACCGGTGCATCGCCGTCGGTCCTTGACGTTGAAAACTCGACGACGGCGGAGGTGGCCGCCGGGCTCCGGAACCACGACGCCGTGGTCTGGTCAGCCGTTGCCGGGGGAGGGAACCCGGCCAGCACGTGCCCCGTGGACCGGGACGCGGCCATCCGTTCCGGGGAACGGGCTTATCGACGTGAACCCCGAGGACGCCAGCTCCGGCACGCAGACGTCGCGCGAACGTACACTTGGGGCCCCAGAACCACCCGCTTCTGGGGCCCCAAGTGTACGTTCGCGCTTGAACGGGGTCAGGCCGGGACGTTGAGCTCCAGGTCCAGGGTGTTCGTCTCCACGTAGTCCAGGGCCCGCCGGACCGCGCCCACAGTCACGATCGAATCGCCCAGCGGCGAGACCGCCACCCGCGGCGGGGTGACCGTGAACTCCGGCAGCCGGGCAGCAATGGGCCCGAGCAGGACCCCGGCAGAGTTGGCCACCGCCCCGCCGATCACCACGAGCTCGGGGTTGATCATGGTGGCCACCGAGCCGATCACGCGGGCCATCCTGTCGGCCAGCCGGTCGAGGATCTTCAGCGCCTCCGCATCACCGGCGGCGGCTGCGGCGAAGACGTGCTCCGCCTCGGCCCCCCTTGCGGCATGTTCACGAAGCGATGTATCGGCGGCTCCCGCCATCGCCTCCGCCGCCCAGACCCGCGCCAGCGACGCGATGCCGTAGGTGTCGCCCACACCCTCCACCAGGTCCAGGTACGCGAGTTCGCCCGCGCCGCCGCCGCTGCCGTGCAGCAGGCGGCCGTCCTCGATGACGCCGGAACCCAGTCGTTCACTGGCCAGGATCACGACGACGTCGTCCACCCCCGCGGCCGCGCCCCGCCACCTGTCGCCGAGGGCGGCGAGGTTGGCGTCATTCTCCAGCAGGACGGTCCATCCGCGCAGTTCTTTCAGCGCGGACTTGAGGCCGACGTCGAACAGCCCCCAGAAGCGCTGGGCCGCCAGGATGTTGCCGTTCCGGTCCACCGGTGCGGCGATGCCTGCGCACACTGCCAGCACCGAGTCCGGGGAGGCCCCCACGCTGTGCAGCGCCATGGTGGCGGCCCGGTCGATGACCCCCACACGTTCCTCGGCGGACATGTCCTCAATCTCAAACGGCTGGCTGGCCCGTCCCAGCACCTTGCCGCGAAGGTCGGACACCACCACCGTCGCCTTCGAGAAGCCCACGTCCATTCCCAGGACGTAGCCTGCGCGCTCGTTGAGTTCGAACCGCCGGGCAGGCCGTCCCTTCTGGTAACCGCCAAAGGCGCGCTGGTTCTCCAGCTCGGTGAGCCATCCGCGCTGCATGAGGTCCTCGCACACGGAGATGGCCGTGGCGCGGGTCAGGCCGGTGGCCTGGATGACCTCGGTGACCGTCACCGCACCCGAGGCGCGCATGAAATCCAGGACAGCTCCGGCGCTCACCCGGCGCAGCAGCTGGGGTGTTGCCGCCGTCATCTCGGACATGGTGTTGACCTCCTTGTGCTCTGCCCCACATAATACTTGAGGAACTAAATTTAGATCTAAAATAAACTAACCTTGTGGGCCGGACGGCCGCCGGCCACGGGATTCTCCTTCCAGCTTTTTCCTCAGCCCTTTTGCAAAGGAGCAACTGTGAACAGCCCTTCGAAGCACCGCCAACTCCGGAATCCGAAAAGCCCCGCGGCCAGCCAGAACTCCGCCCCGGCCTCCGCGCTGTGAGCACCATCCCGCTCAGCCGGCGAGCCCTGTTCAAGGCTGCCGGGCTCGCCGGCGCGGCAGCCGTCCTCCCGCTGGCAGGCTGCGGTTCCGTCCCCAGCAGCCAGAACGGCGTCACCACCCTGCGCTTCATGCAGAACAAGCCCGAGGTGGTGGCCTACTTCAACCAGGTGATCAAGGACTTCGAGGCACTCAACCCGGACATCCGCGTCATCCAGGATTTCAACGAGGGCAACTTCGTTCCCGGCCTGGTCCGCAACGATCCTCCCGACGTCGTGACCCGCGGCTTCGCGCAGGCGACCGCCGACTTCGTCCGCAAGGGCGTGTTCGCCGACCTTTCAGACCATCCGGCCGCAGCCACGATCGACCCCAAGGTCCAGGACCTGGTCAGCTCGTGGGGGCAGTACAACGGGCACGAGACCAGTGCCCTCCCGTTCTCCCTGGCAGCAGCCGGGGTCATCTACAACCGCGACATCTTCGAAGCGCAGGGCGTGTCCGTCCCCGTTACGTGGGACGAGTTCGTCGCGGCCTGCGGGAAGTTCAAGGCCGCCGGCATCACGCCCATCTACGGCACGTTCAAGGACAGCTGGACCCTCGGCCAGGGGATGTTCGACTACCTGGCGGGCGGCACGCTGGACGTCGCCGACTTCTTCGCGAAGCTCGCCGCCAAGGGTGCCGCCATCAGCGAAGACGCAAAGGAATCGTTCACCAGCAACTTCGGCCCGGTCCTGCCCAAGATGCTCGAACTGGCCGCCTTCTCGCAGAAGGGCGCCATCAGCAAGAACTACGCGGACGGCAACGCCGCGTTCGCCAAGGGCCAGGCGGCCATGTACCTGCAGGGCCCGTGGGCGCTGTCCCAACTGGTGGCCGCCAACAAGGACGTCAGGCTCGGCAGCTTTCCGCTGCCCGTCACGAACAACCCCGCGGACACGAAAGCCCGGGTCAACGTGGACATGGCCCTGTCCATCACCCGCAACACGCCCAACATGGCCGCCGCACGCCGGTTCGTCAGCTATCTGCTGAACCCCTCCGTGGTGAACGCCTACAACGAAAAGAACGCGGCGTTCTCGCCGCTCAAGGAAGCCCCCGCCGTCGAAAATCCCCAGATCACCGGCCTCGCGGCCTCGGTGCGGGAGGGCCGGTACTACCAGGGGGCAACCACCTACTTCCCGCCGTCGGTACCGCTGTACAACTACATCCAGTCCTTCGTGTACGGCAAGAACACCGAGCAGTTCCTTGCCGCCCTCGACGACGAATGGCGCCGGGTGGCCGAGCGCACCGCGGTCTGACCCGCCCGAATCCAGGAGCCCCATGACTACAACCTCAGAGACGGTGCAGGCAGCCCCGCACGCCGCGCCCGCCGTTCCCCCGAAATCCCCGCAGCGCACCGGCAGGTCCAAGAACAGGATCGATCCTGCCTACTACTGGATGGTGGTGCCGGTCCTGGCGCTGTTCGCCTTCTTCATCACGCTGCCGGCACTCGTGGGCGTGTTCTTCAGCCTGACAAACTACGCCGGCTACGGCGACTGGAAGTTCATCGGCCTGTCCAACTACGTCAACATCTTCAAAGACCCGGCCATCCTGCAGTCCTACATCTTCACTTTCGTGTTCGCCCTGACCACCACCGTGGTGGTCAATGTCGTGGCACTCGCGATCGCACTCGGCCTGAACGCCAGGATCAAGTGGCGCACCGGAATCCGCACCGTGTTCTTCATCCCCATGGTGCTCTCGGCCCTGGTGGTCTCCTTCGTGTTCAACTACCTGTTCTCCAACACCCTGCCGGTAATCGCGGACAGCCTCGGTGTGACGCCGTTGGCCACGAGCATCCTGGCCAACGAGAACTACGCCTGGCTGGCCATCGTGCTGGTCACGGTGTGGCAGGCGGCCCCCGGCGCCACCATCATCTACCTGGCCGGGCTGCAGAGCGTCCCGGCCGAGGTGTATGAGGCCGCGGACCTCGACGGCGCAGGCAGCTTCCGGCAGTTCGCCAGCCTGACCCTGCCACTCATCCTCGGATACCTCGTCATCAACGTGATCCTCGGCTTCAAGGGCTTCCTCGGAACCTACGAGATCATCGTGGGCCTCACCGGCGGCGGGCCCGGCATGGCCACCCAGTCCGTGGCCATGCGCATCTTCTCCGGCTTCACCGGCGGGGACTACTCCTACCAGATGGCGAACGCGGTCATCTACTTCCTGATCACCCTGCTGATCTCCGTCATCCAGCTGCGCCTTATCCAGCGCCGGGGGGTTTCACTCTAATGACAGCTCTTCCACTGACCGGCCGCCGTACAAACAGCGCCGGCCCTTCAAACAGCCCCGGCACTTCCAACAGCGCAGCCAACCCGCTCCGCAGGAAAAACCGCTCCGGCCGGGAGGGTTACAAGGTCAACTGGTGGCTCACCGCGCTGATGCTGGTGGCCTCCCTGACGGTGCTCCTCCCGCTGTACTTCACCGTGGCTATGGCACTGAAGTCCCCGGACCAGATCGGTACGGGCACGGGACTGGAATGGCCCAGCCCGGTGAACTGGGAAAACTTCGGCGCCGCCTATGTGGCAACGAACTTCCCGCGGGCGTTCATGTCGACGGCGTTCGTCACCGTGCTCAGCGTGCTCGGTTCGCTGGCCTGCAGCTCGCTCGTGGCCTATGCCATCGCCAGGAACTGGAACCGGAAATTCTTCCGCGGCTCCTTCATGTACCTGCTCTCGGCCATGTTCATTCCGTTCCCGGTGATCATCCTGCCCCTGATCAAGCAGACGGCCCTCCTCGGCCTGGACAACCCGGGCGGCGTGGTGTTCCTGCACGTGCTGGGCGGCATCTCGTTCAACACGCTGTTGTACATCGCCTTCGTCCGCTCCATCCCGGTGGAGCTGGAGGAATCGGCCCGGCTCGACGGCGCCACCACCTGGCAGGTCTTCCGCAAGATCATCTTCCCGCTGCTGGCCCCCATGAACGCCACCGTGGGCATCTTCGCCTTCCTGGGCTCATGGAACGACTTCCTGCTCCCGCAGATGATGATCGCCGACCCCGCCCTGCAGACCCTTCCCGTGGTGCAGATGCTCTTCCAGGGGGAGTTCAACACCAACTACAGCCTCGCGTTCGCCTCCTACCTGATGGCCATGGCACCCACCTTGGTGGTTTACATCCTGGCCCAGCGTTGGGTACTGTCCGGAGTCATGCGCGGGGCCGTCAAGTAGACCCATCACACCAGTCCAACAAAAACCCCAACCACAAGAAAAGGACCATCCCTTGTCCACCACCGCCACGCTGGCAACCCTTTCCGATTCCGACCGTCTGGCCGATCCGAACTGGTGGCGCCAGGCGTCCGTGTACCAGATCTACCCCCGCAGCTTTTCCGACTCGAACGGCGACGGCCTGGGCGACATCAAGGGCATCACCGCCAAGGTCCCGTACCTGAAGACGCTCGGAATCGACGCCGTCTGGCTCAGCCCGTTCTACCCCTCGGCGCTCGCCGACGGCGGCTACGACGTGGACGACTACCGCAACGTGGACCCGAAGCTCGGCACGCTCGAGGACTTCGACGAGATGGCCGCCGCCCTGCACGCCGCCGGCATCAAGCTGATCGCCGACATCGTCCCGAACCACTCCTCGGACCGGCACGAATGGTTCAAGGAAGCCCTCGCCTCCCCGAAGGGTTCACCGGCCCGGGACCGCTACATCTTCCGCGACGGCAAGGGCCCCAACGGCGAGTTCCCGCCGTCTGACTGGGACTCCGTCTTCGGCGGCCCCGCCTGGGAGCGCATCACCGAACCGGACGGCACCCCCGGCCAGTGGTACATGCACATCTTCGCCAAGGAGCAGCCCGACCTGAACTGGGCCAACCGCGAAATCCGCGACGACTTCCTCAAGACCTTGCGCTTCTGGTCGGACCGCGGCGTGGACGGCTTCCGCGTTGACGTGGCGCACGCGCTCACCAAGGACCTCACCGAGCCGCTGCTCTCCAAGCTGGAGCTGAGCGCGGCCAACACCGGCACGGACGGATTCGACGACGGGTCGCACCCGTTCTGGGACCGGGACGAGGTGCACGAGGTCTACGCCGAGTGGCGCGAAGTCTTCAACGAGTACAACCCGCCGCGCACCGCCGTCGCCGAAGCCTGGGTGCACGCCACCCGCCGGGCACGCTACGCCAGCCCCGAGGGCCTGGGCCAGGCGTTCAACTTCGACCTCCTGCAGGCAGACTTCGACGCCGAGGAGTTCCACGAGATCATCACCCGCAACCTGGCGGAGGCCGCGGCCACCGGCGCCTCCTCCACCTGGGTCTTCTCCAACCACGACGTCGTCCGGCACGCCACCCGCTACGGCCTGCCCAAGGGCTCCAAGGGCAAGCACGCCAAGGGCCAGGACGGCAAGGACTGGCTGCTGGCCGGCGGTCCGGCGGAGCAACTCGATGTGGATCTCGGCCAGCGCCGTGCCCGCGCCGCCACGCTCCTGATGCTCGCGCTGCCGGGTTCCGCCTACCTGTACCAGGGTGAGGAACTGGGTCTGCAGGAAGTGGCCGACATTCCGGAATCCGAACGGCAGGACCCGTCGTTCTTCCGCAACAGGGGAGTGGAAGTGGGCCGCGACGGCTGCCGCGTGCCGCTGCCGTGGTCCGTGGAGGGCACATCCTTCGGGTTCGGCGACGGCGGCGCCCACCTGCCGCAGCCCGAGTGGTTCGCCGGCTACGCCGTCGAGGCGCAGGACGGCACCCAGGGCTCCACGCTCGAGCTGTACCGCACGGCACTGAAGCTCCGCCGCGAGCTGCAGGCGGCCGAAGAGCTGGCATGGATCGAAACGGGAAACCCGGATGTCCTGCACTTCAGCCGTCCGGGAGGGTGGCAGTCCGTGACCAACTTCGGGGACACCGCCGTCGACCTTCCCGCGGGCACCGTGCTGGTGAGCAGCGCCCCGCTGGAAGACGGGAAGCTGCCGGCCAACACCACGGCCTGGCTGCGCTGATCCCACCGGGATACTGACGCTGGCGGCTCCTGGTCTGAGTGGACCGGGGGCCGCCAGCGGCTCGTTGGACACCCGGGCCGGCCTCTGTGCTGGACCCGGAACAAATGGAAGAGTGAAGCCATGACTGAACAGACTGCAGCACCCTACGGCCGGCTGCTCTACGGCTGCATGGGCCTGGGCGGGGACTGGTCGACCGATCCCCACGAAATCACCGACGTCGAGGCCGCGGCCGAGGCGATCGATGCGGCGCTGGACATCGGCGTCACGCTCTTCGACCACGCCGACATCTACCGGCACGGAAAGGCCGAGGCCGTCTTCGGCGAGGTCCTGGCCGGCACCAGCGGCCTGCGCGAACGCATCCAGCTGCAGACCAAGTGCGGGATCCGGCTGAACGAGCGGGGGCTGGAGACACACTACGACCTGAGCGCGGACGCCATCATGGAGCGGGTGAACGGCAGCCTCGAGCGGCTGCGCACCGACTACGTGGACATCCTCCTGCTGCACCGTCCGGATCCCCTGATGGACCCCGCGGAGGTGGCGGCCGCCGTCGGGAAGCTGATGGCGGAAGGCAAGGTGCGGGCGTTGGGCGTGTCCAACATGTCCGCCGCGCAGATCGAGTTCCTGCAGGACAGCCTCGAGACCCCGGTGGTGGCCAACCAGCTGGAACTCAGCCTGCTCAAGCGGGACTGGCTGGAGAGCACGGTGCTGGTGAACCATCCCGATGCCCGCAGCTACAGCTTTCCGCACGGGACACTGGAGTACTGTGCCCGGCAGGGAATCACGCTGCAGGCTTACGGCGCCCTGGCCCGCGGCCATTACACCGGCAACCCGCCCGAGCGACCCACACCGGCCGAGGGCGCCACGGCCGCGCTGCTGGCGGAGATGGCCCGGGAAAAAGACACCACCGTGGAGGCGGTGCTGCTGGGGTGGCTGATGAAGCACCCGGCCGGGATCGCGCCGGTCATCGGTTCGGCCAACCCGGACCGGATCCGTGCCTGCGCCGGAGCCGCCCGCGCGGCCGAGACCATGACCCGGGCCGAGTGGTACCGGCTGTGGGTCACGGCCAGGGGGAGCAACATCCCTTAAAACCCAACTGGGTCGCAGTTGTTGTCGTTATGAGCCTTCAAAACGACAACAACTGCGACCCAGATTGGTGTGGACAACCCTACAGCGGGGCGATCTCCGAGTACGTGGAGGCATCGCCCTTCAGGGCCTGGCTCTGCTTGCCGTCCACGCCCACCGGAATGTCCCCGGCGATGGTGACGCGGTTGAGCTTGCGCGGCTGGCCGTCGTAGTTGTCCGGGGCGTAGTGCTGGGTGATCCGGTTGTCGAAGAGCACCAGCTGGTTCGGTTCCCAGTTCACCCGGACCACGTTCTCGGGCCGGGTGACGTAGGCCTGGAGCAGGCGGATGATGTCCTTGGATTCAGTGTTGGACAGGCCCACGATCCGCAGGCGCTGTGCGAAGCCGCCAATGAACAGTCCGCGCTCGCCGGTCAGCGGGTGGACGCGCACCACGGGGTGGGCCGTCTCGAACTTCAGCCGGGTGAACTCCTTGCGGCGCTCTTCGGAGTTGGCGTGCTCAAGGTTCTTGGGCACGGAGTAGTCATAGTCGTTGGTGTGGATGGCCCACAGGGTGTCGGCGAAGTTGCGCAGCTCGTCCGGAAGATCGGCGTAGGCGCCGGCGGAGGACGCGATCAGCGTCTCGCCGCCGTAAGCCGGCAGGTCGATGCTGCGCAGGGTGGACGCCTGCGGCGGGTTGACCACGAACGTGACATCGGTGTGCCAGTTGTTGGCGGAACCGTTCTCGCTGTCCACCGGCAGGACGTTCTCCTCGCCCTCCACGGATGCCACAGTGGGGTGTGCCTTGGTGAGCGGGCCGAAGTGGCTGGCGAACTTCACCTGCGCCTCGTCGGAGAGGATGTTGGCCTCGCGGAAGACAAGGGCCTTGTGCTCGTTGAGGGCCGCGCGGATCTCCGCAACGGTCTCCGCGGACAGGTCGCCGCTGAGGTCCAGGCCCCTGATCTCGGCGCCGATGCGGGAGCCCAGCTTGGAGAATTCGAGCTTGGTTTCGGTAATGACGGTCATCGTTCTTTCCTCACTTTGTGCGTTGCTTGAATCGGTGCGTTGTTTTGGCTGGTGGCGTTGATATAGCTCGGGCGGTTACTTGGACCCGGTCAGGAGTCCGTTGAACTCGTTGGTGTACAGCTTTTTGGTGTCAAGGCCGGACTTGATGATGCCCGCGGACTTCAGGTACTCCTCCCAGCGGGTGAAGTCCTCGTCCTTGATCTCGCCCTTGGCGGGGACGCCCACGCTCTTCCAGTACTGCAGGGCGGCGGGGTTCTCATTGCGGCCACGTTCCTTCAGGATCTTGGTGAGCCGGGCAATGACCTCCTTGCGGGGCGTGGCCCGCTCCCACTCGATGGCCTTCGCCACGCCCGTGGTGAAGGTCCGGACCGTGTTGGGGTTCTGGGCGAGGAAGTCTTCCCGGAAGACGTAGGGTCCGCCGGCGAACGTGCCGAAGAGCTCGAAGTCGCTGAAGACGGACCGCAGCCCGCCGTTGGCAACGGCCTTGTCCTGCAGGATGCTGCCCAGCGACCCGGCGTCCACCTGGCCGCGGCGGATGGCTTCCTCCGTGTCGTTCGGCGGAACCACCACGAGCTGGACCTGCTTGATCTCGTCCGCGCTCAGACCGTTCTTGCGGAGGTAGGTGTTGATGACCGCCTCCGAGTGGGCACCGAGGGTGTTCACGGCGATTTTCTTGCCGATGAAGTCCCGGGCCGTCCTGATCGGGCTGTCTTCCTTCACGTAGAAGCCGTTGAACGTCTTGCTGTCCTCGCCGTAGTAGTTGATGACGGCCTTCACCGGCGCGCCGGCCTCCACGAGCTTCACCACGGCCCCGGCGAATGCGCCGCCGAAGTCGGTCTGCCCAGTGGCTGCGGACTGGATGTCCTGCGGGCCGCTGATGGTGTTGCCCACCCAGTTCAGCTTGACGTCGCCCAGGTAGCCGAGGTCCTGCGCCAGCTCGGGAAGGGTGACGCTGTTGGCCCAGCCCTGATAGCGCAGCTCCTTGACTTCATTGGCGCCGGACGTCCCGGCGCCGCCTGTGGCATCGCCGGCGGCGCTTCCGCCGCAGCCGGACACCGTCAGGGCGATGACGACGGCGGCCGCAGCACTCAGAATGGTCAGGTGTCGTTTCATTGGGGGTTTCCTTCAGGGGGTTGGTTGGCGGGTTCGCCACGTTCGCTCCGGCCGCTGCAACGGCCGATGGATCGATGTAAGCGCACTCGACAGGACGCAGAAAAGTGCCCGGGTCATGGCGGGCAACCGTTGGAAATCCGCGGAAACATGGCGCAACAGCGGGTCATGAGGCGTCCCGTTGCGGACGGTGAACCGGCGTGACGGGCGGTGCCGGAGAGGCGTGCCCGCGGGGGTAGACTGCCCTTTTGTTCGTAATGGTCTGCACTGCCGGGCGGATCTGCGTCGCGCATACGGGCGCGCGCCCGATACGGTAGAAGCATGACGTCTTCTTCCACAGCCGAGATCACCCGGCAAGAACGCAATATCCCCGCCGAGATCGCCCGCTCGTGGCTGCTTGTCAACGCAATGAAAACCGAGCTTTTCGACCAGTCCGCTGTGTCCCGCGCGGATTCGATCATCCTGGACATCGAAGACGCCGTTGACCCCTCGCAGAAGGACATCGCCCGCGAGAACGTGGTGAACTGGCTCTCCGGCGGCGGCCAGGCCTGGGTGCGGATCAACGACGCCACCAGCAAGTTCTGGGCCGACGACCTCGCAGGCCTGCGCGGCACCCCGGGGCTGCTTGGCGTCATGCTGGCCAAGACCGAGTCCGCGGACCAGGTCACCGAGTCCTTCCACCGCATGGACGGCAAGACGCCGGTCATCCCGCTCGTGGAATCCGCGCTCGGCATCGAGGAAGCCAACCACATCGCCAAGGCCCAGGGCGCCTTCCGCCTGGCCTTCGGCTCCGGCGACTTCCGCCGCGACACCGGCATGGCCAACACCCAGGAGGCCATGGCCTACCCGCGCGCCAAGCTCGTCGTCGCCAGCCGCGTCGGCAACCTGCCGGGCCCCATCGATGGACCCACCGTGGGCACCAACCACCCGATCCTGCGCGAGCAGACCGGCGTCACCGTGATGATGGGCATGACCGGAAAGCTCTGCCTGGCCATCGACCAGACCAGCGTCATCAACGAGGTCATCAGCCCCACGCCGTCGGACGTCGCCTGGGCCACCGACTTCATGAACGACTTCGAAGCCAACGGCCGCGTCATCCGCGACGGCTCCGACCTGCCCCGCCTCGGCCGCGCAGAGAAGATCATGAAGCTCGCGGTAGCGTTCGGCGTGCAGCCCGCGCTGTAAGCGCCATCAGCAACGCCAGGAGACCCCGTGACCGATACCCGTTATCTGGTGCACGGGGTCTTTTGGGATGGGCCGCCGGCCGTTTCCGCAGCGTCCGACGGCGGCAGGCCGGTTCTGCGCCTCCAGCACCGTTCCGGCGGGTTCAGCGAGATGGCGCTCGACGCCGGCACCCGGCTCGGGTTCCGGGTGGCGGACGGCGCCAGGCACTGCCTCGGCCACACTCGGGTCTTCTCCGCCACCGAGCGCCGGCACGTCACATGCCCGGACAGTGCCCAGGCGGTCCGGGGCACCCAGTGCGGGACCTGTCAGCTGGCGGACGACACCCGGCTGATCCACGACTTCCACCGGGGCGGGCGGGTCCCGGCCGGACTGCGGGGCTATCTCATGCAGCCGCACTGGCTCTACGTCGCCACATTCGCCAACGGTGCCAGCAAGATCGGCACGGCCTCGCAGCCGCGCAAATGGAACCGGCTGGCCGAGCAGGGCGCCGTGGTTGCCCGCTACGTCGCCCTGGCCGAGGACGGGCGGGTGGTGCGCGTCCTGGAGGACCTGGCGACGAGCGAAGCGGGCCTTGCCCAGCAGGTGCGCGGCGCCGCGAAGGCCGCGGCCCTCACGGAGCCGATGCCCGGCGTCGAGCTTGACCTGCTGAACCGGCGCCGGGCGGAAGACGTCCGGGCCGTGTTGGCGGGCACCGCCGTCGGGGGTTTTGCCATTGCGGACGAGCAGTGGATCCGCCCCGCCCAGGCCGCGGCGCTGTGCGCCGCGGCTTCCCGGCACGCGTACCCGCACGGGATGGACGGCGGAAGTCACGGCTTCACGCTCAGATCCCTGTGCGGCAGCCACGGGCTGGTCAGCCTGGACGGCTCGGAGCTGGACTTCGTGGTGAACCTCGGGCTGCTGAAGGGGCGGCTGGTGGAACCGGGGGAGCACACCTCGCAGGTGCCGGCCGTGCAGGAAGCCCTCTTCTAAGGAAGGCCCTGAATGGGGGCGGCCAGCCTGACTCGGTAGACTGGCACGGTGCTGCACGAATTCTGGGTCACCGCGCCCAAGTCCTACAAAATCCTGGTCTTCACCGCGATGGGCCTCATCGCCGTCGGTCTGATCCTCAACGTCGCAGGCAACGTCACCGCCAACCAGGGGCTCATGATCGGGTCCTTGCCGGTGATCGGCCTGGGCCTGGTGCTGCACATGGTGGGCCTGGTGGTCCGCGGCCAGCGTGTGCGGAAGAACATCCCCAAGTAGGAAACCGGCACGCGGGCCCCGATAGGCTTGAACCCATGACTATCAATCCGGACCTGCAGGGCCGAAGCTACCCTGCCGCAGAGGTGTATGACGTCGGCCGCGAGAAAATCCGCGAGTTCGCCCGTGCCGTCAAAGCCACCCACCCCGCCCACTTCGATGTTGACGCCGCACAGGGCCTGGGCCACCCCGACCTCGTCGCACCGCCGACGTTCGCGATCATCATCGCGCAGCGCGCCGACGCCCAGCTGATCGAGGATCCGGCGGCCGGCATCGACTTTTCCCGCGTCGTCCACGCCGACCAGCGCTTCACCCACCACCGCCCCATCTTTGCCGGCGACAGGCTCGTCGCCGAGCTGCACGTCGACGGCGTGCGAGCCATGGGCGGCGGTGCCATGATCACCACGCGCAGCGAGATTTTCGTGCTGACGGACGGGGACGGGCGCGAGCCGGTATCCACCACCAAGTCATCCATCCTGGTCCGCGGAGAGGGACAGTAGCCATGAGCCCCACATTCGAAGAACTCAGCGTCGGCCAGGACATCGGCAGCCGCAGCATCGCGGTGACCCGGCAGGACCTGGTCAGGTACGCCGGCGCATCGGGCGACTTCAACCCGATCCACTGGAACGAGGCCTTTGCCACGGGCGTCGAGCTGCCCGGCGTCATCGCGCACGGCATGTTCACCATGGGTGCCGCCGTGCAGCTGGTCAGCGACTGGGCCGGTGACCCGGCCGCCGTCGTCGATTACCAGACGCGTTTCACCAAGCCGGTGCTGGTCACCGACACCACGGGAACCGGCGACGCCGGTGCCGTGATCGACGTCAGCGGTGCGGTCGGCGCGCTGGATGCCGAAGCACGCACCGCGCGCGTGGACCTCACCGTGGTGTTCGACGGCCAGAAGGTCCTCGTCAAGGCCCAGGCCCTCGTCCGGTTGGCGTGACGTGATGCTGTCTTGAGTTCCGCCGCCGTCCAGGCGCGGGAAGTCGCCCTGTGGCGCAACGCGGTGGTCGTGGCCTACGCCGCCAGCGGGCTCGCCTTTGCATCCTGGGTCTCGCGCCTGCCGGCGATCCGCGACGGTCTCGGCCTCACACCTGGCACGGTGGGACTGCTCCTGCTGTGCATGACGGCCGGGTCCTTTCTCTCGGTGTCCGCGTCGGGGCTGATTGTGCTCCGGCTCGGTTCCCGGCGGACCATCCGGACCGGCAGCATCATGGTCGGGTGCGGCCTGGTCCTAGCCGGCTTCGGCACATCCGTCCTGTCCAGCCCGGTTGCGGTTGCGGCGGGCCTGGCAGTCGTCGGACTGGGCACGGCGAGCTGGAACACGGCGTCCAACGTGGAGGGCGCCGCCGTCGAACGGGCCATCGGCCGTCACATCATGCCCCGGCTGCACGGCTCGTTCAGCCTGGGCACGGTTGCGGGGGCCGGGCTTGGTGCCTGGGCAGCGGGCGCGGGCGTGCCCGTCCTCTGGCACCTCGCCGCTGCCGGGCTGGTCGTCGCCGTCTCGGTGACGACGGCGGCACGCTGGTTCCGTGCCGACGTCACGCCCGCGGAACGCGCGGCACCGTACCGGCCCGACAACTTCGAGGACCCCTCCACCGGGCCGATCCCCGTCATCCGGGCGTCAACTGACGGTACTCGGGCCCCGCTGGACAACAAGCGCAAGATCGCCCAGGCCTGGCGGGACCGGCGGACGCTGCTCCTCGGCATCATGGTGCTGGGCCTGGCGCTGGCCGAGGGCGCGGCGGGGGACTGGGTGGCATTGGCTCTGGCGGACGGACACCACCAGTCGGATGCGGCGGGCGCCGCAGGGTACGGGCTGTTCGTCACCTTCATGACCATCGGCCGGTTCGTTGGGACCGTGGTGCTGGACCGGTTCGGCCGGGTCCCGGTGATGCGGTGGTGCTCGGCCATGGCTGTCGCCGGTCTGGCGCTGTTCGTGTTCGCCCCGGTGCCGTGGCTGGCCTACGCCGCCCTGGCCGTGTGGGGGCTCGGCGCCTCGCTGGGCTTCCCGGTGGGCATGTCCGCCGCGGCCGACGACCCCGCCAAGGCCGCCGCCCGGCTGTCAGTGGTGTCCACGATCGGGTACGGGGCGTTCCTGTGCGGCCCGCCGCTGCTGGGGCTGCTGGCTGAGCACGTAGGGATCCTGCACTCGCTGCTGGCCGTCGTGGCCGTGCTGACGGTGAGCTTCCTGCTGTCCCCGGTGGCCCGCAAGCTTCCCTGATTTCCCCTCCTTCTGTTCCCGATAGGCTGGACTGGTGACCTCCCCAATGCTTTCCGAACTGACCACGGCCGCCGTCGGCGGTCCCGCCGGCAAATACGTCGAGGCCCGCACCGAGGCCGAGATCATCGAGGCGGTGCGTGCCGCGGACGCCGCGGATGAGCAGCTGCTGATCATCGGCGGCGGCTCCAACCTGCTGATTTCCGACGACGGGTTCCCCGGAACCGTCCTGAAGATCGCCTCCGCGGGGTTCACCGTCAACGCGGAAGACTCCTGCGGCGGCGTATCCGTGGTGGTGCAGGCGGGCCACAACTGGGACGCGCTGGTGGAGCACGCCGTGCTGCACGCATGGTCCGGCATCGAGGCGCTGTCAGGGATCCCCGGCGCCACCGGAGCCACGCCCGTGCAGAACGTCGGCGCCTACGGTGCAGATGTCTCGCAGACCATCGCCGCCGTCCGCACCTGGGACCGGGAGCGCAACGCCGTGCAGACCTTCACCAACTCGGAGCTGAAGTTCGGGTACCGGGATTCGATCCTCAAGCAGACCACAGTCAACGGGTCCCCGCGCTATGTTGTGCTGACCGTCGAGTTCCAGCTGCCGCTGGGCCGCATGAGCGCACCCATCCGCTATGCCGAGCTGGCGCGGGTCCTGGGCGTTGAACAGGGCCAGCGAGCCTACTCCAACGACGTTCGCCGCGAGGTCCTGCGGCTGCGTGCCTCCAAGGGCATGGTGCTGGATCCGGCCGACCGCGACACCTACTCCACGGGTTCGTTCTTCACCAACCCCATCGTCCCCTCTGGGGTGGCGGCCGGGCTTCCGGAGTCCGCGCCCCGGTACCCGGGCGGCTCCAACGGGCTGATCAAGCTGTCCGCGGCCTGGCTGATCGACCACGCCGGCTTCGGCAAGGGCTTCGGGCTGGAGGAGGGGAGCGTCTCCGGCGGCCGGGCCTCGCTGTCCACCAAGCACACCCTGGCCATCACCAACCGCGGCTCGGCCCGCGCCGCCGACATGGTGGCGATCGCGCGGGAGGTGCGTGCCGGCGTCGTCGGGCGTTTTGGCATTGAACTGCACCCCGAACCGCTCCTGATCGGCATTACGCTCTAGCGAGTGTCTGGCCGGTCTTGGGCGTGGTAGCGCCGGCCCGCACCCGTCAGGACGCCAGGAACCGCTCGTACCGCTCGGCGGCGCGCCGGAAACCGGCGAGGGCCGCCGGGCCCAGGGGCTTCGTGTCGTCGAAGGGAACGGGTACGACGGCGGCCGCCCGCCCGTTCCCCTGCCTCGCCCAGGTGCCGGTCACCTCGCCGCCGGCCACGATGGCCTTCTTGAACACACCGTTGCCGCCGGGCACGATCTTCTGCGCGTGTTCGGGCGGCAGCGTGATGCTCCGGTCCGTGTAGCCGAGGACGAACTCGTCGAACCCCGGCAGCGCAAGGACCGTGCGCTGCCCGGGCACCCCGTCGTCCAGCAATGCGGCGGCCTCCGGCGACAGCCAGTACTGGGTCCCGTCGTGCTCCAACTCGACCAACTGGCCGCTCACCTCCGGCAGCGCCCGCCGGACTTCGGTCAGGGGAATGCTGGACCACCAGGCGAAGTCGCGCAGCGTGGCGGGTCCGTGCCCGCGCAGGTACCGCAGCAGCAGCTCCGCGATCCCCTCCTCCCGGCCCAGATCGCGTGACGACGTGATCCAACGGTCGAACGCAACGAACTTCTGCTGGTTGCCGTCCAGCGGCCCGGGCACCAGCGAGGCACTCTGGCACAGCATCCACAGCAGGTGGGTCCCGCGCTGGGCCTTGGTGGCCTGCCCGGCAGTTTCGAGGGCCGCGAACAGCTCCTCCCGGCTGGCTGCACGTCCGCCGTCAACCACGCCAAGGGCTATTTCGCGGCATTTCTCCACGTCCTCGCTGGTGATTTCCAGCTGCCGGTGCCGCCCGGCCGTGCCCTGGATCATGCGGGCCGTGGTGATGTTCAGGATCCAGTGCAGGTCCCCGGGCGCCAGCAGGTGCAGTGTCCCCCGCATGGGCCACGACCGGACGACCGCACCGTCATCCAGAGCCCTGCGGACATCGCTCAGTCCCGCGCCGGGCACCCGGACACCCACAGCCCACAGCGCCGACTGGAGGTCCTGCGCCTGCATAGCGGTCATCCCACGGACGGCCGCCGGCACGCCGTCGAACCCGGACCCCAGAAGCCCCTGCGACACCAGACGAAGCCGGCCCATCACCCTGGACGAAACCCGGGTCTTCATCGCCGCTGCCATGAGCCCATCCTAGGACGCTCCGGACCGGAGCAAGCACCCGCATCTCAAGCGGCGCGTCCTGAATGCGACCGCGGGGGCGCGGATACAGAACCGGCCCCGCTCCGCGTGATCGGCCCCGGCCCTTGGAACAGCGGGCGGGGCCGGTCGTGCGGGGCAGGGCCGGTCGTGCGGGGCAGGGCCGGTTGAGTAAGCGGAGCCTGGCTACAGCGTGCCGGTGGCGATGTTGAGCATGCGGCGCAGCGGCTCCGCAGCACCCCAGAGGAGCTGGTCGCCGACGGTGAAGGCGCTGATGTACTGCGGACCCATCTCGAGCTTGCGGATACGTCCCACCGGAATGGTCAGCGTGCCAGAGGCGGCCACGGGGGTCAGGCCGGCCATTGAGGCTTCCTTGGAGTTGGGCACCACCTTGGCCCACTCGTTGTCCTCGTCGAGCAGCTTCTCGATCTCGGCAACGGAGAGGTCCTCGCGCAGCTTCAGGGTGAGCGCCTGCGAGTGGGAGCGCATGGCCCCGATCCGCACACAGAGGCCATCCATGATCACGTGGTTCTCATCCGAGGTGCCCAGGATCTTGTTGGTCTCGACGCCGGCCTTCCACTCTTCCTTGGACTGGCCGTTGCCGAGGTCGGCATCGATCCAGGGGATGAGGGAGCCGGCCAGCGGCACACCGAACTGGGTGGCGTCGACGCCGTTGCGCTGGTGGGCCAGCACCTTGCGGTCGATGTCCAGAATGGCCGACGCCGGATCGTTCAGTTCCGTGCTGACCTCGGCGTTGAGCGTGCCGAACTGGCTGAGCAGCTCGCGCATGTGCCGCGCTCCGCCGCCGGAGGCGGCCTGGTAGGTCATGGACGTGCCCCACTCGACGAGGCCGTTCTTGAAGAGGCCGCCAAGGCCCATGAGCATGCAGGAGACGGTGCAGTTGCCGCCGATGAAGTCCTTGACGCCGTTGGCGAGGCCCTTGTCGATGACGTCGCGGTTAATCGGGTCAAGCACGATGATCGAGTCGTCGTTCATGCGCAGGGTGGACGCGGCATCGATCCAGAGGCCGTCCCAGCCACGGCTGCGGAGCTCGCCGTGGACCTGCTTGGTGTAGTCCCCGCCCTGGGCGGTGACAATAATCGGCAGCTTCGCCAGGGTCTCGACGTCGAACGCGTCCTCGAGCTTACCGGCCCCATCAGCGAAGGACGGGGCGGCGCCTCCCGCGTTTGAGGTGGAGAAAAATACCGGGTTGATGCTGGCGAAGTCGCCCTCGTCCTGCATGCGCTGCATCAGGACGGAGCCGACCATGCCGCGCCAACCGACCAGTCCAACGGACGGAGTAGCTGCTGTAGTCATTTAGCCAGTTTATCTTTGGATTTGGCAGGCCGCAGTCGGTTACGTCACGGGCCTTGGCGCGCTCGACGCAATGACCTCAGTCGACGGGCCGCGGAAGGTTGCGGGCTTTGCGCAGCTTCTCGGCCCGGCGCTCCTTGGCATACGCGGACCACGCCGCCAGGGGAACGAAGATCCCGACAGGCACCACCCACCAGACCTCGCCCAGGATGCCCCAGGTGCCGTCGAGTGCGATTCGGACAATGCCGTAGACGATTCCGCCCGTGAACAGCGAGGCAAGAACCGCCAGGAAGAGCAACCCGGCGGAGCTGTTGACGGGTTTCACGAGGCCGTGGCCGTCGTCTTTGCGCACGCCATATTCGTCCGGCGTGTAGCCCACCGTCTCCCCGTTCTCGGCGCGCCGGTAGATCAGCCTGTTGTCGGGGGTCTGTGGCGGAACGTAGCCCGGCTCCTGCGGGACACCCTCGCTACGCCTCGCCACGGGCATCCTCAATCGCTGCCAGCAGCCCGGCATCATCCAGGCCTGCCGTTTCTGCCACCTCGTCCTTGTCGAAGTCGGGAACGCCGGTGGTCCAGGAGGCCGCCTCGCGGCGGATCAGCAGATGCTGTTCGGACGCCAGGGTCTTGAAAACGAGGTACGCGGATCCGCCCTGGTTCTGTTCGACGTGCTGGCGTACCACCCGGAGCGTCGCCTCCGCCGAGGAAATGGCGGGATCCTGGGCGAAGACGAACCAGGTGCCCAGGAGCCGGGGCTGGAGCATCAGGGAAACACCGGGTGCTTCCAGCAGTGCCACGTTGTCCATTGATTCGCCGGTCAGGAGCGAGATCTCGGTCCACCGGGTCGCCTGGCCGAGCGCTGTGGCCACGGCGGCAGCCACACCCTTCACGCCGAGATCGCCGTCGTCATCAACTGCAGCCAGGTCGCGTGCCAGCAGCGACGAGGCGCCGGCAGTGGACAGGGTGACGTCGTCGATCATCTCTTCAGCACGGAACACGCTGACTGAACGGTCACGGGCAGGGCCCTCGAAAACGTTCAGCAGGTAGGCGAACTCGCCGACGCCGAAGCCGATGACGTCGATGCCGAGGCGCGGTTCCTGCTGGGTCGGGTCCTGATCAGTCATGCTTGTCTCCTAATCGCCGAATCCGAAGAACTTGCCCACGGACTTGCCTGCATCAACCAACGTATCCTTCGTGTCGCTCACGAACTTTCCGGGGTCCTTGACGGCGTTGACGACTCCTTCGCCGATGTCCTTGCCGACGCTGCTGATGGTGTCCCAGTTCTCGTACACCGCAATGCCAACGCTGGCGACCTGGCAGACAGTCCCGGCAGGAGGCGGCAGGAAGCACCCGACACCCAAGAGGCCTTTACCCGCGCTGGCCAACCCGCCCTTGATGTCGCCGTCGGAGAAGCTCTTCACCGAGTCGTAGGCACTGAACCCGACGCCGGCCCAGCCAAGACCCCGCGCGAGGCCCGACTTGCCCAGCCACTCGAGCTTGGTGCCGGCGCCGAGCCAGGGCTTCTCCTCCAGGACGGGTCCCAGTTTGGACAGCACACCAATGTGCTTGTTGAGGTTCTTCAGCGACGCAATGTCGGTGGCCTTGTCGATAAACCCGAGCCCTCGGTGGGCGGACGCCGAGCCTTTCAGCAGGTCGTCCAGGGCCGGGTTCCCGAGCAGCCGGTGCGCTGCGAAGCCGGGCCCGCCAATGCGGTGGCTACCCTGCAGGAACGACTTGATGAAGTCCGCCCGCTGGTTCTTCAGCACCCAGCCGTACTGACTGAGGTGCTTGGCAAGGGTGAAGGGGGCCTTGATGAACTTGTGCAGGGTCATGCCCGCCTTGAGCGCACCGACGCCCCCGAGCAGTACACCGCCCAGTACGCCCGGCAATGAAGAGCCCGGATCGCCCAGAGTGACGGGTCCGCCGCCGGAGCCGGGGGCGGCGTCGCTGGCCTTCTCCTGCTCGTTGGCGTTGTCCAGCAGCTTCCGGGACTCGTCCTTGAGGGCGCGGGCTGTCCGCTGGATGAGCGCCCGGTGGTTGCCGTTCCAGTCCGAGCGGAACTGCGTGGCGTCGTTGCCCTTCCACGAAGGGTTGTTGTTGATCTGGTTGGTCAGCTGCGATGACGTCTGCAGCAGGGTGTCGGAGACCTTTCCGAACTGCTGCGCGAGTGTGCGAAGCTGCGCGACGTCGGCGCCCCACAAATTTCCTGTCACTGCTGCATCATCCCCCAAATCCGGACCGCCCCGGACGGAGACGGTTGCTGCTAAGTCCAGCCATCACTCTAGTTCGGGCCCAGGTGCGCCGCGATGGGCAGCCCTCCCCATCCGGACGCTACTGGCGGTCGGGCTCCTCCAGTAGGGCATTCCTGCGGGCGCGCAGGGCGAAGAAGGCGCCGAAGGCAAACACCTGCGTCACCACCACCAGCACGATGATGCCGGCGATCTTGTTGCCGCCCAGGATCATGGTCAGGCCAACAATCGCGGACAGCAGTGCCAGCAGCGGCAGCAGCATGTAGCCGAGCACAAAGAGGGTTTCGGGTTTACGCAGCATCTTCTAACCTTCCGAGCGGTTCCACTTGGTGAACCGGTAGCGGGTGCCGTTTGCCCCCGTGAGCCAGCCGTCGGAGGGCACGGACGGGCCGGGCACCCAGCCGTCGCCGAGCTCCGGGGCGTACGTGTCGCCGTCGGCGTCGACGTCGATGGTGGTGACCACCGCGACGTTTGCCAGGCCCGTGGACTCCTTGAAAATCTCGCCGCCGCCGAGGATCCAGACTGCCTCACAGCCCGGGGCGAACTGAGATTCGAGCAGGGCGTCATCGAGGGATTTCACGACGACGGCGCCCTCCGCCTCGGGCGTGCTGCCCCAGTTTTCCTGCCGGGTGATGACGATGTTGGTCCGGTTGGGCAGCGGACGGTACTTGGCCGGGAAGGACAGCCAGGTCTTGCGGCCCATGATGACGGGATGGCCCGTGGTGACCGTGGTGAAGTGCTTCAGGTCCTCGGGCAGGTTCCACGGCATGTCGCCGTCCTTGCCGATGACGCCGGCGGGGGTCTGTGCCCACACGAGCCCGATCCCGGACATCCCTGCCGCGATGTCCTCGCTGAAAGCCTGCCCGTCCATAGTGCCCTCCGTGCTCATACGGCGATCGGCGCCTTGATCGTGGGGTGGTGCCGGTAGCCCACCACTTCGAAGTCGTCCAGGGTGTAGTCGAAGATCGACTCCGGCTTGCGCGTGATCTTCAGCTGCGGGTACTCGTACGGTTCCCGGTCCAGCTGCTTCAGGACCTGGTCCATGTGGTTGTCGTAGATGTGCACGTCCCCGCCAGTCCAGACGAATTCACCGGGCTCGAGTCCCACCTGCTGCGCCAGCATGCAGGTCAGCAGCGAGTAGGAGGCGATGTTGAACGGCACGCCGAGGAACATGTCCGCCGAGCGCTGGTACAGCTGGCAGGAGAGCTTGCCGTCCGCGACGTAGAACTGGAAGAACGCGTGGCAGGGCGGCAGTGCCATGTCCTTGAGTTCACTCACGTTCCAGGCCGACACAATGTGCCGGCGCGAGTCCGGGTTCGACTTCAGGCTCTCCACGAGCTCGGCGATCTGGTCGATGTGGCCGCCGTCCGGGGTGGGCCAGCTCCGCCACTGGACGCCGTAAACCGGCCCGAGTTCACCCTCGGCATCTGCCCACTCGTTCCAGATGGTCACACCCTGGTCCTGCATCCACTTCACGTTGGAGTCGCCGCGGAGGAACCACAGCAGCTCGACGGCCACGGACTTGAAGTGCACCCGCTTGGTGGTGATCAGTGGGAAGCTTTCGCCCAGATCGAAGCGTATCTGGCGACCGAAAACGCTGCTGGTTCCGGTGCCGGTGCGGTCTGATTTGTGCGTGCCGTTGGCCATGACGTCGCGCAGAAGGTCTTCATAGGGCGTTGGGATGCTCACCCGTCCAGTCTAGTCGGAGGCCGTCGAAGGGTTTGAAGGCAGGCCGCGGCGGCGCTGGAGACTGACCCGGAGCAGCGCAAGAAGCTCCTCGTCCGGCAGTCCCGCCTTGGCCGCGGCGTCGATAAGACGTTCGACGGCGGCACCGAGTTCCGCTGCGGCCGCACCGGAGCCGGCGGTCCCGGCGCCGGCCCCTCCGGAGCCGCGCACACCGGTGTCCGGCGAACCGTGCGCCGGAGGCCCGAGGACGACGGTGCCGTTGCGGCGCCGGGTTTCGATCAGCCCGGCCTGTTCGAGTTCCCTGTACGCGCGGGCAACGGTCCCGGCGGCAAGCCCCAGGTCAGCCGCCAGGCTGCGGACCGCCGGCAGCCGCGTCCCGGCAGTGAGGGCTCCAGCGGCGATCAGCGCGCTGATCTGCAGCCGGATCTGCTCGTATGGGGGAATGGGGGAGCCGAGGTCCACCGAAATGCCCGCGGTCATCGCGCAGGTTCCACCGGCGCGCGGCGGGCTGCCGGTGCGCTCCTCGGGCCGAAAGCGGTCACGCGGATCAGGGACAGCACCACGGCGGCTGCCAGCAGCACGTACCCGGTGGCGGCCGCGGCACCTTCCCACATCTCTGCCGGACTGGTCTGCGTTCCGAGCAGCGCACCCCATGAGCGGCTTCCCGATATCAGCAGTCCGCCGCCCTGGGCCAGCAGGAAGGCGGCCAGAATCCGCACGATCCTGTTCAGCGTGACGGCGCGGAGCGCCGCATCCAGTCCGCCATCCCGGGCGATGATGCCGCGGCGCCGGCGCACGGCAAGGGTAGCGGGAACAGCCGTGACGGCGACGGCGGCAGTGGCCACCGCCGTCGTAATCCAGGCCGGCGATTCAGCCGTTCCGGGCGGAAGGGCTGCTTCTCCAACGGCGGTCAGCACCGTTACTACGGCCAGGACCACCGTGGCAACGATGGCAGCGGTGAGGAGCGCGGGAGCCACCGGCTGGACCGGCCAGCCGCGGGCTGCCGAGGAAGCGCCGTAGTTCCGTCCGAGTAGCAGTTCTCCAACCAGGATGGCCAGCAGGACGCAGACAGCCATCACGGCTGAGATCACGCTGGCGCGGACCGGATTGGTCGTGCCCAGAAAGAAGAGGGCGGCAACCCCCGGTGCCACCGCTGCCAGCGCCAAGAGGGGGCCGAGGGACACAGTGAGCACCGCTGCTGGATGCTTCTCGCGGCGGAGGTTCCGGGCGTTTGTCCGGCCCGAAGCCGGAGTCCGCCCGCTTCGGGCCTCGCGGCGCCGGACACCGGCCAACTGCGGCGGCTGCCACAGCCACATCACGAACAACACCACCACGGCCAGCAGCCCGCCGGGATCGGCCCAATCGGTGGTAACCGCGGGATCGGGCCGGGCCGCATAGTTGGCAGCAATGGAAGCAAGCCCGGCGGCGACGGTCGAGACCGTCCGCAGCAGACGGTTCATCGCGATCGTGCGGAGAATTTCGTTGTCACCTGCATCCAGTGCTTCGAGCTGCCGGCGGCGGGAAATCAGCCACAGCACCAGGATGGTTCCGGCCGCCAGCAGCAGGAGGGCGGCGGCAAGGCAGGCCGTCAGTTCGGTGCCGGGAATCCGTCCGTCGCCGCCCACGAGGGGGCCGGCTTCCCCGTAGGGCGGGGAGGTGTAGGGCAGCGGACGGTACGCCGGCTGCGTGGCCGCCCAAGCGATGCTTGCGGCGGAGGCGGCGAAGATGCCGAGCGTGGCCCACGCGAGCTTCCGCGGGAGAAAGTCCCTGACCCGCCGGACGGCCAGGGTTGCCAGCCGCCGCGAACGGCGGGGTCCCGGGTAGCTGAGTTGGCCCAGCGCGTGGACGCCGAGGCAGCCGGCTACCGGCCAGGCCAGCGCCTCCAGGATGTCGGCAGGCTGCTGCAGCGACGGCGTCTGTGGATTGAGGGGAATGATGCCGGCGTTCGCTGCTCCCTGCAGTGTGCTGGCCAGCCAGCCGATGACGCCGACCCAGAGCGCATGGTCCGAGACTGACTTGGGCGAGGTGCCTCCGCTGGGCGCCCAGACAACCCAGCGCAATAGTCCGTATATGCCCACTGCGGCCAGCAGCGGTCCCAGCAGCGCCATGGGCGGCAGCTCAAACTGTATTGGCAACAGATCCCCCAGTGATCCCCAAAGCGCCTGATCCGCAGCGCCATCTTTGTGCCAAGTATTTGATACAAAGATGGCATGGTCAAGATGGGGCCGCGGGGGCTCAGTCGTCGAAGGGCTTGAACTGCTCCACGGAAACGATCCTGCTCTTGCTGCCATGCGCCACGTGGCAGATGATCATTTCCCCCGGGGCGAGGTACGGGTCCGCCGCCGGCAGCAGTCCTTTGAGCCGCGGGGTCATGTAACGGGCCAGCTGACCCAGCACCGTGGGGAGGGCCGGCCGGTGGGTGCACAGCACCACCGCGCGCTGCTTGTCGAACAGGGCGTCGACGGCGGCCGCTGTCTTTTTCGGGTTGCGGGCGTGCCGGTGCTCCGTCAGGGCGTCCACCAGTTTCACCTTGGCGTCCGAGGACTTGGCGTAGGGGGCGATGGTGGCCACACAGCGCAGCCACGGGCTGGTGACCACGCGCAGCGGTTTCCACGCCTTCAGCAGCCGGTGCACGGCCTGTGCCTGGCGGATGCCGGTGGCGGCCAGGGGACGTTCGCCTTCCGCTTTGGTCCACGAGGATCGCGGCTTGGCCTTGGCATGGCGCACGACGACGAGCGGCCAGGTCTGCAGTTCCCTGCGGGCATGCGCCGCTGCCAGGTGCTCCAGCGGCGCCCGGTCCGAGGGGTTGGACAGCAGTTCGGCGGCGCGTTCCGGGGTGCACCACATGACGCTGTCCACCTCTTTACCGTCGGGGCGAAGGGAGTTGCCCGTGACCTCGACGGCCCAGTAGTGCACAACCTTCAGTCCGGCAGAGACGTGGTAGTGGATGGGCGGGAGCGGAATGCCGAGGGGCGCCACAAGTCCGATCTCCTCCTCGACCTCACGGACGGCGCACTCGGGCACCGTTTCGCCGGGGTCAAGCTTGCCCTTGGGCCAGGACCAGTCGTCGTACCGCGGCCGGTGGATCAGGAGGACTTCCAGCTGGTCCTTCTTGACGCGCCAAGGCAGGGCGCCGGCGGCCGTGACGGCTACCGGCTCGCCCGGGTGATCGGTCTGATCCGCTATGGGTGAGTCGCTGCTCTTCAAAGGCCGGGTTCCTACCGCCGGGCGACGGCGCGCTGGCGGGAGCGTGATGCCAGGAGCCAGGACTGGACGTCGTCAAGCTTGCGGCCGTCCTCGCCGATGTGGTGGCGGGTCCACACGCCGTCGCTGTCCAAGTGCCAGCTGGACGTCTCGGGGTCCATGTACCGGCGCAGCAGGTCCAGGACGTAGGCGGTGTCCTCGCCGCCGGACAACTGCACCAGCGCCTCCACCCTGCGGTCCAGGTTGCGGTGCATCATGTCCGCCGAACCGATGTACACCACGGGGTCGCCGCCGTTGCTGAAGGCGAACACGCGCGAATGCTCCAGGAACCGCCCCAGGATGGAGCGGACCGTGATGTTCTCGCTGAGCCCGGGGATGCCGGGGCGCAGCGAGCAGATGCCGCGGACAATGACGTCCACCTTCACGCCGGCCTGCGAAGCGCGGTACAGGGAATCGATGATGGCCTCATCCACCATGGAGTTGACCTTGATCTGCACCCGCGCGGGAATGCCTGCCCGGGCGTTGCGGATCTCGGTTTCGATCCTGTCGATCAGGCCCGAGCGCACGGAGCGCGGCGCCACCAGGAGCCGCTTGAAGGTCGACTTTGGGGCGTATCCGGACAGTTGGTTGAACAGCTTGGTGAGATCCTCGCCCACCTGCTCGTTGGCGGTCAGGAGACCCAGGTCCTCGTAGTAGCGTGCCGTCCGCGGGTGGTAGTTGCCGGTTCCGATGTGGCAGTAGCGGCGGAGGCCGTCCACCTCCTGGCGGACCACGAGGGAGAGCTTGCAGTGGGTCTTCAGGCCCACGATGCCGTAGACCACGTGGACGCCGGCCTGCTCCAGCTTGCGGGCCCAGGAGATGTTGGCCTGTTCGTCGAAGCGGGCCTTGATCTCCACGAGGGCCAGCACCTGCTTGCCCGCCTCGGCGGCGTCGATGAGGGCGTCCACGATGGGGGAGTCACCTGAGGTGCGGTACAGGGTCTGCTTGATGGCCTGCACCTTGGGGTCCGCCGCCGCCTGTTCCAGGAATGCCTGGACGGATGTGGAGAACGAATCGTACGGGTGGTGCAGCAGGATGTCGCGTCGGCGCATGGCGGCGAACACGTTCGCGGCCTTGGACGTCTCGGACTCGTTCAGGTACCGGGACGTGTGGGGCACGTGCTTGGGGTAGTGCAGGTCCGCGCGGTCGATGCCTGCGATCACGGACAAACCGCGCAGGTCGAGAGGGGCCGGGACGGAGTAGACCTCTGACTCGTCCACTCCGAGCTCGCGGATCAGCAGTGCACGGATGTTCGGGTTGATGTCGTTGGTGACCTCCAACCGGACGGGCGGGCCGAACCGGCGGCGGAGCAGTTCCTTCTCGAGCGCCTGCAGGAGGTTCTCGGCGTCGTCCTCTTCCACCTCGACGTCCTCGTTGCGGGTGACGCGGAAGGTGTGGTGTTCCAGGACCTCCATGCCGGCGAAGAGCTGGTCCAGGTGGACGGCGATGACTTCCTCGAGGGCGATGAACCGTGCCACGCGGCCGGGCACCGAGCCGGCGCGCGGGCCGTCGATGGAAATCAGGCGGGGCAGCTGGTCCGGCACCTTGACGCGGGCGAAGAGCTCCTTGTCGCTGACCGGATTCCGCACCACCACGGCGAGGTTCAGCGAAAGCCCAGAAATGTAGGGGAAGGGGTGGGCGGGGTCCACGGCCAGCGGGGTGAGGATGGGGAAGACCTTCTCCGCGAACATGGCGCTGAGCCGGTGCCGGGCCTCGTCGTCGAGCTCGTCCCAGTGCATGAGGTGGATGTGCTCGTAGGCCAGCGCGGGCCGGATCTGCTCCGCGTAGACCTGGGCGTGCCGCTGCTGCAGGCGGTGGGCGGCCTCGCCGATCTGTTCCAGGACCTGGACGGGGCTCAGCCCGGCGGGGGAGGGGACGGCGAGCCCGGTGGCGATGCGGCGTTTCAGGCCGGCCACGCGGACCATGAAGAATTCGTCGAGGTTGGAGGCGAAGATCGACAGGAAGTTGACGCGCTCCAGCAGGTACAGGTCCGGGTCTTCGGCAAGTTCGAGGACGCGGGCGTTGAACGCGAGCCAGCTCAGTTCGCGGTCCAGGAACCGGTCCGGGCTGATCTCACCCTCAGGTTCCAGGATGGCGGCGAACTCGGGGATGTCGATCCGGTCCTGCGTGGCGCGGGACGCCGGCACTTCGGAGGAGCCGAACCGGGCGCGCACAGGGGCCGCCTTGATTTCGGTGGTGGCTGTTCCGGCGGATTCCGGTTGCATGCGCTCTCCTTGGGTACTGGCGGGTTTAGTTTCAACCTTACAAGCATTAACCAGTCCGGGACCCGAAGATTTCGAGGCCGGCGGCCCGCGTGCAGGAGGTGTGATCAGCGTCCCTCGAGCGGCCCGTACATGACGTCCATATCCCATCGCGTGAAGCCCAGGCGCCGGTACAGCGAGACGGCCGGGGTGTTGTCCGCGTCGGTATACAGCATGACGGCGTGCAGCCCCTGCTGCTGGAGGTGCCGGATCCCGGCGATGGTCAGCGCCTTGCCCAGGCCCATGCCCTGCGCGGCCGGCGTAACGCCGACAACGTAGACCTCGCCGATGGCCGGGTGCGTCCCGTGCTGCGGATGCACCTTGGTCCAGTGGTAACCGAGGAGCCGCCCGTCCCGGTCCTCGGCCAGCAGGAAGCCCGCGGGGTCGAACCAGGCCTCGTCCATCCGGGCCTGCAGGTCGGCCCTGGTGAGGGAGCCCTGCTCCGGGTGGTGCGCGAAAGCCTGACGGTTGGCCACGAGCCAGGCCTCCTCATCCTTGCCCGGCACAAAGGCGCGGATCGAGACCCCGTCCGGAAGACCGGCGTCGGGCAGGTCAGAGGCGGCAGTGGTGAGACGCATCTTCCACAGTTCCCGGACCGGTCCGTAGCCGTACCGGGCTGCCAGGTCAGCCGCTGCCTCATGGTTGCCGTGCGACCAGGCCTTGAGCCCGTCCAGGCCGCGGGAGGACTTGAGCGTGCCCACGAGCCGGTCCCCCACGCCCTGGTTCCGGTAGCTGGGGTGCACCGCGATTTCCACCACGCCTGTCCCGTCGGGCTCCTCGACAACGACGGCGAAACCGGCCAGGTCCTGTGCCGTGGCGGGATCCGACTGCTCGTCGGGGGCGTAGAGGGCCAGGGTCAGCAGCGTGTGCGGGCCGGTGTCCGCGGCACGCATGCTCACGAGGGTCTGTTCGGAAATGGGGGGATTGCCGTCCGATTCCTCGGCGGCGGCCAGCAGGGCACGGACGTCCCGCAGCAGCTCGTCATCCACACTGCCCTTGATGACAAGGACGGGCCATTTCTCCGGGTGCGCTGGACTCATGCTGTAAGGCTATACGGACGCCGCCCGGGGCGCCCGATTTGGAACAGGCCGGTGCGCCCCGTATAGTCGTTACCTCAACCGGCAAACACGCAGGTTGTGAGGGGGATCCACCACTGGGGTGGCCTCGATACGTTCGACCCGTATGTCCTCCACTCAGCAGTAAGAAATGCAGAACGGCCCGGCTCTGGTGAGCCGGGCCGTTCTGCATTTTGCCGTGGGTTCTTGTGGCCGCGCCGGGCCCCGTGTTGGGGGCCTGGGTGCCCGGGCGTCGGGCCTACGCCTCGGTGAGTTCGTCCTCCTGCTGGCGCATCAGGGTGAGCCGGTAGCCCACGTTGCGCACCGTGCTGATGAGGTTCTCGTGGTCGGCGCCCAGCTTGGCGCGCAGCCGCCGGACGTGGACGTCCACGGTCCGGGTGCCGCCATAGTAGTCGTAGCCCCAGACCTCCGTGAGGAGCTGCTGCCGGGTGAAGACCCGGCCCGGGTGCTGTGCAAGGTACTTCAGGAGTTCGAATTCCTTGAAGGTCAGGTTCAGTGCCGCGCCGTTGACGCGCGCCGTGTAGCTTGCCTCGTCAATTACGACGCCGGCGGCCCGGATTTCGGAGGGAGCCTCCTCCTGCTCCGGTACAGCCCGGGCTACACAGAGACGGATCCGCGCCTCCACTTCGGCAGGGCCTGCCGAGTCGAGCACGATGTCATCGACAGCCCACGCGGAGGAGACGGCCGCCATGCCGCCTTCGGTGAGGATCAGCACCAGCGGTGCGCTGAGGCCGGTGGCCTTCAGGAGCTGGGTCAGGGAGCGGGCGCCCACGAGGTCTTTGCGCGCATCCAAAAGCACGATGTCGCAGGGGTCCGTCTCGAGCAGCGCGGTGGGCTCCGCGGGCAGGATGTGCACCCGGTGGTTCAGGAGTTCCAAGGCAGGCAAAATGTCCACCGATGACCCGGTGCTGTTGGTCAGTAACAGGATGTGCGACATTATTCCTCCAAGGGGCTGTCCGCGCATCGTCGGGCGACTGAGCTGATGTCTGAGTATACCCAACGGCCCCCGGACGGACACTGATGGGCCGCACCCGCGTGCCTTGTTTACGACATATGGCGTTCACATAGGGCAGGATTGAAACCGTCAGGGGGCCGAGCCCTGCCCGTCAACGGCACAGCCAGGATGAGGTCGCAGCAGATTTGAGTGCAGAGTCCGAGATGAGTACGCCACGGCCTGCCCCCGAGGTGAGCGCTCCTGCCGCTGCCGGCCGGACGCTCAAGTCATGGAGCATCGGAATCATTGGCCTGGCGGGCCTTGCCACGCTGGTGGCCAGCGTCTTCCGGACCCCCGATGTCCTCCTCGCGGTGGCCGTGCTTTTTGCTTTGGGGATCGGTGTCGGCTGGCCGCACTACCTGGATATCCCGGCCAAGAAAACCCTCGCCGCCGTGATCGGGCTCTCAGGCGCCGGCTCGGCCGTTGCGGCCACATTCGCCGCCGCCCCCGGCTACCTCAACTGGACGCCCGGCTTCATCGCCCTGGGTGTCACCGCCGTCTTCCTTGTCCAGCTGGTGCGCGGCACCGGCCAGGCGCAGCGCCTGGAGTCGACGCTCGGCTGCAGCGTGGGGGTCCTGCTGTCCTGCCTGGGCTCCGGCTGGATCGGCGGCGCCAGGTTCAACGGTGTCAAGGAGATGGTGCTGGTGGCGGGCATCAGCGCCGCCGTCGCACTTCTGACCGGCCTCATCCGCTGGCCCGACCGGATCATTGCGCCCCTGGGCATCACCCTGGCCGGACTGGCCGGGCCGCTGGCCGGGCTGGTGTTCTCCGACATCGCTGTGCTGCCCGCCGCCGTGTTCGGCGTGGTGGTGGGGGCAGTCCTGGTCAGCTTCCGCCGGCTGGTCACCCTCCGGGGCGCGCCGCTGAACTTTCCGGCTGCCCTCGGCATGGGTCTGGCGCCGATTGCGGCGGTCGGTTCGCTCGCCTACTTCATAGACAAACTACTCATCTCCTGACGGGTTAGGATGGCATCATGTCCGTACTTGCATTTGAAATCTTCTTCCTTGTCCTGCTCGGCGTTGCCAGTGTTTCCATGGCCTGGTTTGCCGGTTTTGTCGTCTACCGTCTGTTCAAAGGACAGCGGTAAACCCCTGCTTAGCGGTTTCGAGAGGTAGCGGCTGTGCCTATTGAAATTCCTACGGACCTGACCCCCGAACTGGTTCCCCTCTCCTGGCTCATTGGTGAGTGGGAGGGCCGCGGCCGGCTCGGTGCCGGTGATGAAGGTTCAGAGCACTTCCTGCAGCATGTCTCCTTCACCCACAATGGTCTGCCGTATTTGCAGTACCGTGCGGAAAGCTGGCTGATCGACGAGGACGGCACCAAGCTCCGGCCGCTCACTGTTGAGACCGGTTTTTGGGCCCTGGAGCGCAAGCAGCTGGAGGCCGACAGCGGACCCGGCCTGATTCCCGGGGACATCGTGCCCGTGCTGAAAAGCGCCGACGAGGTGGAGGCCCTCCGCAACAAGGATGGCGGCTTCGACATCTCGGTCTCCATCAGCCACCCCGGCGGCATCTCTGAGCTGTACTACGGGCAGATCAAGGGCCCGCAGATCCAGCTCAGTACCGACATGGTGATGCGCGGCAGCCACTCCAAGGAATACAGTGCGGCCACCCGGATCTTCGGGCTGGTTGACGGCAACCTGCTCTGGCGCTGGGACGTGGCCTTCGGCAGGCCGTCGGCAACCGCCGCGGCCGCCCAGCCGGCCGCCGAAGCTGTCGAGGCGGGCAACGGCCTCGAGGCGCATGCCTCGGCGTTCCTTAGCAAGGTCTCCTGACCGCAGCACCCCTGCTTCCGCACCCTTGCGTCCGCGGGCACTGTTCGCCTGCTCTGTTCGCCGGCGCTCCCTTGGGCTACTTTGGCCTCAGGTCCCACAACCTGAGTCCGCAGCAACCCGATGGAGTGTCCGATGGATGAGTCCCAGCCCCCGGCTGACTACAGCGACCTCAAAGCCGTCTACTTTAACGGCACGCTGAAGCGGTCGCCGGAAAAGAGCAACACCGAGGGCCTGATCACGGTGAGCCGGCTGATTATGGAGAAGCAGGGCGTGGCCACCCGGGTCATCCGCACCGTCGACCACGACATCGCCAGCGGCGTGTACCCGGACATGCGTGAGCATGGCTGGGCGACCGATGAATGGCCCGAGCTGTATCCGGCTGTGAAAGAAGCGGACATCGTGGTGGTGGCGGGACCCATCTGGCTGGGTGACAACTCCTCGCAGACCAAGAAGCTCATCGAGCGGCTCTACGCCCATTCCGGCCAGCTTAACGAGAAGGGCCAGTGGGCCTTCTACCCGAAGGTGGGCGGCTGCCTGATCACCGGCAACGAGGACGGCATCAAGCACTGTTCCATGAACGTCCTGTACAGCCTGCAGCACATCGGCTTCACCATCCCGCCGCAGGCCGACGCCGGCTGGATCGGCCCGGTCGGGCCGGGCCCCAGCTACCTCGATGAGGGATCGGGCGGCCCGGAGAGCGACTTCACGAACCGGAACACAACGTTCATGACGTGGAACCTCCTGCACCTGGCCCGCACGCTCAAGGACGCCGGCGGAATTCCCGCCTACGGCAACCTTCCGGAAGAATGGAAGGCCGGAACCAAATTCGGTTTCGAAAACCCGGAATACCGCTAGGTGGCCGGAATACCCTCCCAGCCAAGGACGTTCCCCTTCATATGACTACCAAGAGCCCTCTGTTGTCGCGCCCTGGCGCCGTTGAAGCGGGCGGCGCCGACGCCGGCGTCGCGTCCCACTATGGCGAGCCCCTGCGGGAGCAGCGCGCCCTGGCGTCCGGAACCGCCGTCGTCGATCTTTCCCACCGCGGCGTGGTGACGGTCACCGGACCGGACCGCCTGAGCTGGCTTAACACGCTGTCCTCCCAGCAGGTCACCAACCTGCAGCCCGGTGAATCCAGCGAACTGCTGCTCCTGAGTGTCCAGGGCCGCATCGAGTTCGATGCGCGCGTGGTGGACGACGGCGGGACCACCTGGCTGATCGTCGAGGCGGCCGAAGCGGGACCCCTCGCCGAGTGGCTGACCAAGATGAAGTTCATGCTCCGCGTTGAGGTGGCGGACGTGTCGGCCGGGTGGGCTGTGGTGGGATCCACCAGGGCCGTGCCCGAATGGTCCGGCCAGCTGGTGTGGCAGGACCCCTGGCCGCATGTCGGGGCGGGCGGCTACTCCTACGCCGTGGTCCCGGAAGACACCCACCCCGGCGCCGACCGCCCGTGGTTTGAATACCTCGTGCCCGCCGCCGAGCTCGAAGAGACCGTGGGGGACCGCAAGCTCGCCGGCGTTCTCTCCGCCGAAGCCCTGCGCGTGGCCGCCTGGCGTCCGCGGCTCGGGGCCGAAACGGACGACAAGACCATTCCGCACGAACTGGACCTGCTCCGCACCGCCGTGCACCTGGCCAAGGGCTGCTACAAAGGCCAGGAGACTATCGCCCGCGTCCACAACCTTGGCCACCCGCCGCGGCGCCTTGTGTTCCTGCAGCTCGACGGCTCCCAGCACACCATGCCCGCCCCCGGCAGCGAAGTCCGGGTGGGGGAGCGCAAGGTGGGCACCGTTACGTCCGTGGCACAGCACTACGAGATGGGCCCCATCGCGCTGGCAGTCATCAAGCGTTCGGTAGCCGCGGATGAAATACTGACGGTAATGGACGGGGATGAACCGTACACAGCCGCGCAGGAAGTGATCGTGGCGCCCGACGCCGGACAGGTCGTCGGAAGGCAGACAGGATTCCTGAGGGGGACCCACAGATGACAGACTCCACCGCGCCCGACGCCTCGCAGCAACCCGCTTCGCAGGCGCCCGAGGCCTCGCAGCAGCCCGCTTCGCAGGGGCCCGATGAGGAAACCCTCGCGCTGGCGCACAGCCTCTTCGACGCAGCCCGGAACGGCGACACCGAGCTGCTGCGCAGCTACCTCAACGCAGGCGCCCCGGCCACGATGACCAACTACGCCGGCGACTCGCTGCTCATGCTCGCCGCCTACCACGGCCACGCCGAGACCGTGCAGCTCATCCTGCACCACGGCGGTGACGCCAACGCTGCCAACGACCGCGGACAGACCCCGCTGGCCGGCGCAGTGTTCAAGGGCTACGCGGACGTGGCCAGGGCACTGATCGACGCGGGAGCAGATCCCGACGCCGGCTCCCCGTCGGCGCGTGACGCCGCCCGGATGTTCGCCCGCGACGACATCCTGGAATTGCTGGGCTGAACTTTTGGAGAACGTCACCAGGCCCTGGCCTGCCCTCTGGTCCCTCGTCATCGGGTTCTTCATGATCCTGATCGACACCACCATCGTTTCGGTGGCCAACCCGCGCATCATGGAGGGGCTGGATACGGACATCAACGCCGTGATCTGGGTCACCAGCGCCTACCTGCTGGCGTATGCCGTGCCGCTGCTGATCACGGGCAGGCTCGGCGACAGGTTCGGTCCCAAGCGTCTGTACCTGGCCGGCCTTGTGGTCTTCACCCTCGCGTCG
The DNA here is from genome assembly GCF_042884885.1 of Arthrobacter sp. NPDC058097. Taxonomy (NCBI): domain Bacteria; kingdom Bacillati; phylum Actinomycetota; class Actinomycetes; order Micrococcales; family Micrococcaceae; genus Arthrobacter; species Arthrobacter sp. NPDC058097. Next base: position 16,345 of record NZ_JBHVSZ010000004.1, on the reverse strand, counting down.
CTGTGGTGCGGGCTGTCCGGAACGGTCGGGATGCTCATCGCCGCCCGCGTGCTGCAGGGCCTCGGCGCAGCGCTGATGGCGCCGCAGACCATGGCCGTGATCACCAGGATCTTCCCGCCGGACGGGCGGGGAGCAGCGATGGGCCTGTGGGGCGCCACCGCCGGTGTGGCCACGCTGGTGGGGCCCATCCTGGGCGGCGTGCTCGTTGACGGGCTTGGCTGGGAGTGGATCTTCTTCATCAACGTGCCCATCGGGATCGTGGGCTTCATCCTTGCCTTGCGCTTCGTTCCGTCCCTCACCACCCACCCGCACCGGTTCGACATCCCCGGCGTGGTGCTTAGCGCCGTCGGGCTTTTCCTCCTTGTCTTTGGCATCCAGGAGGGCGAGACGTACAACTGGGGCACCATCACCGGTCCGGTGACGGTGTGGGGGCTGATCATCAGCGGGATTGTGGTGCTGGGGCTGTTTGTCGGCTGGCAGGCGGCCAACAAGGGCGAGCCCCTGCTTCCGCTGGGCCTCTTCCGGGACCGCAACTTCTCGCTGGCGAACATCGGGATCACCACGGTGGGCTTCACCGTCACCGCCTTCGGGCTCCCGCTCATCTTCTACTACCAGATCGTGCGGGACATGACCCCCACGCAGTCTGCCCTGATGATGGCGCCCATGGCACTGATTTCGGGCGGCCTCGCACCCCTGGTGGGCAAGATCATCGACCGGGTGAACCCCAAATACATCACGTCAACGGGCCTGCTCCTGATGGCCGTGGCCCTGTTCTGGAATTCAGCACTCATGCATCCGGACACCCCGGTATGGCTGTTCCTGCTGCCCAGCGCGGTACTTGGATTCGCGAATGCCGGCATCTGGGCCCCGCTGAGCTCCACTGCCACCCGCAACCTGCCCATGCGGCAGGCCGGCGCCGGTGCAGGCGTGTACAACACGACGCGGCAGATCGGGGCTGTCCTCGGCAGTGCCGCCATCGCCGTGCTCATGCAGGCACGGCTCGCCGCGGAACTTCCGGCGGCACCCGGCGGGGCGCCCGGTAGCGGCGGCGAGGCCGGCGGCTTCGGCGGCCAGCTGCCTCCCGCGCTCCATGACGGCTTCGCGACGGCGATGGGCCAGTCGATCATGCTGCCGGCGGCTGTGATCGTGCTCGGCGCCGCTGTTGCCCTGTTCTTTGCCAAGCCCAAAGCAGTCCAGGGCTGGGGCGGGCAGCGGCCGGCGGCCGGCCAGGACGCGGAAGCGACGACGCGCTAGCGCATGTGGCGGCCCCGCGGGGGTGCGGCGGCCCGCGTGGGGCGCCGGCCGCCGGTCAGGCCCGATGCGGCTGGCCGAGCAGCACGCTGGTCTGGATGCCGCCGGTGGAAAAGCCCAGGCTGCGTGCCGTGGCCAGCGAACCCTTGTTGCTGACGTCGGTGCGCCACTGCAGAGTCAGCCCCGAGGCCAAGGCTTCGTGGGCGGCCACCGACGCCGCGAGCGAGCCCAGTCCGCGCCGGCGCCACTCGGGTGCCACCAGAACGCCCATGTGGGCCAGGATGCCTTCCCATTCGGAGTAGGCGCCGCAGGCCACAGGCACCCGCTGCCCTTCGTCGTCGTGAATGATGGTGTAGCGGTTCTCGAGGTCGGACAGGCCCACCTCGTTCACGTCATCGGGCGGGCACAGGCCCTCGAGCTCAATAGCTTCAGGGTTGCCGTGCGATACCGTCAGCTCCTCCGCGGGCTGGAGCAGCGGCAGGTCGTCGGCGAAGAAGAGTGCGGCCGAGCCCTGGCCATGGCCTCCGTGCCGGCGCGTGATGGTCAGCAGGGTGACGTGCTGGGCCATCTCCTCGTCGGAAACGCCGGCCGCGGCGTCCAGTGCCCACTGCGGCCCCACCAGGGCCGAGCTGCCGAACAGCCGGACGAACTCGACCGAGCGCGCGGCGTCATCGACCCTGGTGATCCGCTCGCCGGTTTCCAGCGCGCTGGCGAAAGCGCCGTCGTCGAGCCCCAGGCGGCGCGCCCAGGCAAGCTGGATGATGGCGGCTGATCCGGGGTCAAGACTCATGGTCCCAGCCTACCGATCCCGGCCCCCGCGAGCCCGCTCCACACGGTCCCAGCGCGAACGTACAGCTGTGGCCCCAAATCCGTGCGGAAAAGGGGCCACAGCTGTACGTTCGCGCTATGAGCAGGCGGGGTGCCGGCTTAGCCGAAGAGGACCGCGGCCTCGTCGTAGCGGTGCTGAGGGACGGTCTTGAGCTTGCCGAGGGCGGCTTCGAAGCCCACGTGGTCAATGTCGGTGCCGCTCAGCGACACCATGGTGCCCCAGCGCCCCTCCACCACGGAGTCGATGGCGGCCATGCCAAGCCGGGTGGCCAGCACCCGGTCGAAGGCGGACGGGACGCCGCCACGCTGGATGTGGCCCAGGATGGTGGCGCGGGTTTCGATGCCGGTCCGGGCTTCGATTTCCGGGGCCAGCTGATCGGCAATCCCGCCCAGCCGGGGACGGCCGAAGGTGTCCAGGCCGCGCTCGGAGTGCGGGCTTTCCATGTGCTCCGGAACGAACCCTTCGGCCACCACGACCAGCGGTGCACGGCCACGGGCGTGGGCCTCGGTCACCCATTTGGTGATCTGCTCGATGCTGACCTTCTGCTCCGGGATCAGGATGGCATGGGCACCGGAGGCCATCCCGGCGTGCAGTGCGATCCAACCGACGTGGCGGCCCATGACCTCGGCGATCATGCAGCGGTGGTGGGATTCACCGGTGGTCCGCAGCCGGTCGATGGCCTCGGTGGCAATCTGCACGGCGGTGTCGAAGCCAAAGGTGTAGTCCGTGGCGTCAAGGTCGTTGTCGACCGTCTTGGGGACGCCGACGATCTTCAGGCCGGCATCCGTCAGGCGCTTGGCGGCTGCGAGGGTTCCTTCGCCGCCGATGGCGATGATGGCGTCGATGCCCAGCCGGTCCATGTGGGCTTTGATGACGTCCGGCCCGCCGCCGTTCTCGAACGGGTTGGTGCGGGATGTGCCGAGGATGGTGCCGCCCTGCTTGGCAATACCGCGGACAAGGGTTCGGGGGATGGGGATGATGTCACCCTCCACCACGCCGCGCCAACCGTCGAGGAACCCCACGAATTCGTGGCCATGGATGGCAATGCCTTTGAGGACGGCGCCGCGGATGACGGCGTTCAGTCCGGGGCAGTCGCCGCCGCTGGTGAGGATTCCGATTTTCATTTTCTTGGCTCAAATCCTGGTTCGAAGGTTTTACGGGCAGAGCGCCACGCTGAGCTCAATTAGAGATTCTAGTGGGGAGTGTGGGGTAGGACACAAACGATTACACCCCCGAGGGGTCCAGTCCCCGGCTCGGGACGCCGGGGCCGGTAGGGTCCGGGACAGCACAGTGCCCCCGTTCCGGCGGGAACGGGGGCACTGTACGAATTGACGACGGCGGCTGCCGCGAAGGGCTCTACCGGCCTATGCCACGCTTTTCGAGGAACGACTCAAGGGCGATCGAGTTGTTCTGGTCCGGCAGGATCAGCCACGCTGCGAGGTAGAACACGACTGCCGGGCCCGGCAGCAGGCAGAACAGGAGGAATGCGATCCGGACAAATGCCACGTCCACATTCAGCTTCCCGGCGATTCCGCCGCATACGCCGCCCAGCCACCGCTGCGGTCCGCGCTTCAGGCCAAGGCCCCTGACAATGCTGAAGAACTTTTCCATGGTTCAAGACTTCCCGTTTGTTGTGCTGTTGTCACGTTTTCGCGCTGAGAGGAGCCCGCCGACCACCAACGCTGCCCCGGCTCCGATCATCAGGCCGATCAGCACATATGTCCCGTTCAGGACCACAATCCCCAGCTGCGAGATGACGATCAGGACGGCCAGGGCGAGGACCACCAGCCCCCAGACGATGGTTCCTACCCGGGCCGGCGCCTCGGCGGGTTCGTCCATGCCCGGGACGGATGGTTTGGGTGCAGGGTTTGGTTCCGGCGAGGGATCAAAACTGCTCATGTCAGTTTCCTTCCTGGATGGCGATGTTGCTAACGGTGCCGTCGATCTGGAGGATCAGGCGGGCGCCGGGCTTGTCCGAGTTGTAGCTGCTTTGCCGGGAGGTGATGCCGCCCCGGCTGTCCGTGCCCTCGTTCAGGTTGCCCAGGGTCATGTCGGCCCGGACATCCACCGGCACGGTGCGCGGAATGATGACCGTCACGTTGCTTGCCGTCGCATCGAGGGGGATCACGACGTCGGTGCTCAGGGGCGGGTTCAGGTTCAGGCCGGTCAGGTCCACAGTTCCCCGGCCTCCGGTGATCTGGAAGCCCTGGCGGGCCTGTTCCAGGGTGACCGGATTCCAGTCCGCATTCTGGAAGCGGAACCGGTCTCCGTTGGGAACGGCGCTGAAGATGCCGCCGACGATGAGCGCCACCACGGCGAAGAACCCGAGGACGCCCGAGGTCCTGCCGCGCATTCCGGCCAGCAGGATGCCAAGGCCCAGGACCGCTGCACCGGCTGCCCAGACCACGGCGTTGGCTGAATCGCCGAGATCAATCAGGTTGCCGGCGTCGAGCGCTTTGAGCGTTCCGCCAGCCAGCAGGGCCAGTCCGGCGGTGATGGCTATGGCCGGCGCGCCGGGGCCGGTGGGCCGCGACTTGGGTGCCGGTGCGGGCACCGGAACCGGAGCTGGCCGGCGCGGCGGAAGGCCGCCGCCGTAGGGGGCCGTGGGAGCTCCAGAGCCATAAGGGGCTGCCTGGCCGTACTGGCTTGCCTGGCTGTAGGAGGGGATGGCGTCCGGGGTCGGCGGAACCGTATAGGGCTGGGCAGGTGTGTGGTTGCCGGCGGCAAAGGATGACGGCGTTGTTGTGGATCCCGCCGTGGCGGCCGCCGGCGGGTTCCCGGGGGTTGCGTAACCGTAGGCGGCCCGGCTTCCGGTGGCGCTGCCCATCGGCGCTCCGCTGCGGTTCTTGTTCCGCTGCGTCAGGAAGTAGATCAAGTAGATAAGACCGCCGATCCAGAACAGCGCCCAGAAGAAGCCGAAGCCGTCGTGGCCCCATCCCCAGAAGCCGCCGCCTATGCCGGTGAGGCCGACGATCGAGGTGATGAGTGCCCCCGTCATGCCGGTGCTCCAGCGGCCGGCGCCCGCCTCCTGGGTGTGGATCCGGCCGTCGGGCTCAGGCAGCAGGGCCCAGCCCAGGCCGTACAGGAGGACGCCGATGCCCGCGAACAGCGTCAGCACGATGAAGATGCCGCGCACGATCAGCGGGTCGATGCCCATCCTTTCCGCGATGCCGCTCGAGACGCCGCCGATCCAGCGGTCGCGTCCCCGGTGGATGCCGTGGCTGCGGATCCAGTCGAAGAAGGTCAGCGGCTGGGCGGTGCGGCCGTAGCCCGGAGCGCCGTAGCCGGGAGCGCCGTAGGAGGGCCCGGCGTGGGTTCCGGCGTGCGTTCCGGAAGGCGGGGTGTCTCCAGCGGAAGTGTGCGGCGGCTGGTCCGCGGCGGGGGTCGGGAACAGCGGCTCCGTCGGGTTCTCCGGCGGGGTGTGGCTTTCCCGCTCAGAGTTATCCGTGGCAGCGTGGCTTTCCGACTCAGCATTTTCTGGCTCGGCGTATTCCCGCTCTGCGGGGTGCTCCGGTTCCTGGCCGCTGCCGCCCTCGGGCGGGGTGCCCGGCTGGCCTTCATTGGGGTTGGGGTTCTGCGAGTTCATACTTCGATCTTGCCGTTTGCGCTGGTCAGTCCTCTATTGGGGAACACCCTGAGCCGTCCCTGACTTACCCCGGGTTCACCCTCACAACGGGGCCCGGCAACCCTGATCCGTGTTTGGATTGATGCATGACCACAGCCCCCGTCCGCCCGCCTCTGGTTCGCAGCAGCGACCGCGTGATCGCAGGCGTCTGCTCCGGCCTGGCGGTCCATCTTGGCTGGCCGGTGCGCATGGTCCGGATCGGCATGGTGGTGGCCGCCTTCGCGGGCGGCGCGGGGCTGGCGTTCTACGCGTGGCTGTGGATTATGGTTCCCACCGCGGACGAGAACGCCAAGCGCAATGCCCGCCGCCCGGCGTCGCCCATTGCCCCTGCCGTGAGCCTGCCGCCCGTGAGCTTGCAGTCCGGCCCGGCCCCCGCCCTTTCCCCGGGAACTGTCCCGTTACCTGCCGTCCCGCCGCCTGCGGGGGAGTACGACGCCGGCGCCGCCTCCCAGCCCCCGGCGCCTGCCGCCGCTCCCGGGGCCTGGTTCCGGATCCGGAGTATGCGCTACGGCAAGGAGATTCTGCTGGGCGCCGGGCTCCTGCTCGTGGCCGCGATCCTGATCGCCAGGCTGCTCGGCGTGGAGGTGCCCCTCGGCACGCTGATCCCGGCGGCAGCGATACTGGGCGGCGCGGCGATTGCCTGGATGCAGCTGGATGAAACCCGCCGGGCCGGGCTCGTGGATAAAACCAAAGCGGACCAGGCCGGGGGCTGGGCGCGTCTGGCTGCGGGCCTGGCGCTCGTGGTTGCCGGGGTGCTGGTCATGGTGTCGGGGTCCGGCTCCTGGCAGCAGACCTGGCTCGCATTGCTCGCGTCCGTGGCCGTGCTGGGCGGCGTGGCGCTGGTGCTGCTGCCCTGGGGCCTGAAGTTCTGGCGTGACCTCGAAACCGAACGGGCCGGACGCGTGCGGGAGACCGAGCGGGCCGAGATCGCCGCCCACCTGCACGATTCCGTCCTCCAGACGCTTGCCCTGATCCAGCGGCGGGCCGGCAACGAGCACGACGTCGTCCGCCTGGCCCGGGCCCAGGAGCGCGAACTGCGGGGCTGGCTCTTCAAGGACCCCGCCCGCGAGGCCGGCCAGCTCTCGGACCGGATCAAGACCGCCGCCGCCGAGGTTGAGGACGGGCTGGGAAACGCCGTCGACGTCGTGACCGTGGGCGACACGGAGATGACCGAACGCCACGACGCGCTGGTCCAGGCCAGCCGTGAAGCCATGCTGAACGCTGCCCGCCACGGCGGCGGTCCTGTTTCCGTCTACCTCGAGGTGTCCGACGGCGGCGCGGAAGTTTTCGTCAAGGACCGCGGCCCGGGCTTCGAACTGAACACGGTCCCGCACGACAGGCTGGGCGTGCGTGAATCAATCGTTGGCCGGATGAAGCGGCACGGCGGCAACGCCGTCATCAACAGCGGACCCGACGGCACGGAGGTGCGCCTCAGGCTGCCTGCGGACGTTGCGGACAACGGGGAAGGGAAGTCATGAGTACACCAGCAGGGGCAGGCCCGGCGGGAAGAAGCGTTCGGGTGGTGATCGTGGATGACCACGCGATCTTCCGGTCCGGCCTGAAGGCTGACCTGGACCCGAGCGTGGTGGTGATCGGGGAAGCCGGCACCGTGGAGCAGGCCGTCGAGGTGATCGCCGCTGCACGGCCCGACGTCGTGCTGCTGGACGTGCACCTGCCCGGCGGCCGCGGCGGGGGAGGCCGGGAAGTCATCACCGGTTCCGCGGCCCTGCTGGGGACAACACGGTTCCTTGCCCTGAGCGTGTCCGACGCCGCCGAGGATGTGGTTGCCGTGATCCGCGCCGGTGCCCGCGGCTACGTTACAAAGACGATTTCCGGTGCGGAGATCACCGATGCCGTGTTCCGGGTTGCCGGCGGCGATGCCGTGTTCTCCCCGCGGCTGGCAGGCTTCGTCCTGGACGCCTTCGGCACCGCTCCGGCCGACATCGCCGACGACGAACTGGACAAGCTCTCCGCCCGCGAACTCGAGGTGATGCGGCTGATCGCCCGCGGCTACAGCTACAAGGAGGTGGCCAAGGAGCTCTTCATCTCGATCAAAACCGTCGAAACCCACGTCTCGGCCGTGCTCCGGAAGCTGCAGCTGTCGAGCCGCCACGAACTGACCAAGTGGGCCGCCGAACGCCGTCTCCTCTAGCCGAGACGCGTCCTCACGTCCCGTCGCCTTTCCCCAAACCCTTCCTCACGTCCTGCCGCCCAAAGGCAAACGCTCCCGCACCAAAAATAATTGGTGCGGGAGCGTCTGAGGATTTCCTGCAGGATCTGCGGGAGGGTTTGGGTTACTGGGCCTTGCCGAGGAACTCCTGCAGGCGGCCGACGCCGGTGGCGAGGTCCTCGTCGCCCAAGGCGTAGGAGAGCCGCAGGTAGCCGGACGGGCCGAAGGCCTCGCCCGGAACCACGGCGACCTCCACCTCGTCCAGGATCAGCGCGGCCAGCGCCGCCGAGGTTTCCGGGCGGACGGTACCGTTCGCCGTCGGGAATTCCTTGCCCAGCAGCGCGCGGACGTCCGCGTACACGTAAAAGGCACCCTTCGGCGTCGGGCATTCAACACCCTCGATCGCGTTGAGCCCGTCCACGATGGCCTTCCGGCGGCGGTCGAAGGCGACCTTCATCTCGTCCACCGCGGTGAGCGGGCCGGAGACGGCTGCCAGGGCCGCGATCTGCGGGATGTTGGACACGTTGGAGGTGGCGTGCGACTGCAGGTTTGTGGCGGCCTTGATGACGTCGGCGGGGCCGATCATCCAGCCCACGCGCCAGCCGGTCATCGCATAGGTCTTGGCGACACCGTTGAGGATCACTACCTTGTCGCCCAGTTCCGGGGCGGCGGTGGCGATGGAGGTGAACGGAACACCGTCGTACGTCAGGTGCTCGTAGATCTCGTCGGTGACAACCCACAGGCCCTTGGCGGCGGCCCACTTGCCGATTTCGGCGACCTGCTCGGGCGAGTAGACGGAGCCGGTGGGGTTCGACGGCGAGACGAACAGCAGGATCTTCGTGCGGTCGGTGACGGCTGCTTCGAGCTGCTCCACGGTCACCAGGTAGTCCTGCTCCGGGCCGGCGAAGACTTCCACCGGGACGCCGCCGGCGAGGCGGATGGCCTCGGGGTACGTGGTCCAGAACGGCGTGGGGACAATCACTTCGTCGCCAGGATCCACCAGCGTGGCGAACGTGTTGTAGACGGCCTGCTTGCCGCCGTTGGTGACCAGCACCTGTGATGGGTCGGCCTTGTAGCCGGAGTCCCGGAACGTCTTCTCGGCGATGGCCTTCTTCAGTTCAGGCAGGCCGCCGGCGGGGGAGTAGCGATGGTACTTCGGCTGGCTGGCGGCGTCGATGGCGGCCTGGACGATGTAGTCCGGAGTGGGGAAGTCGGGCTCACCCGCACCGAAGCCAATCACCGGCCGGCCGGCCGCCTTCAGCGCCTTGGCCTTGGCGTCGACAGCCAGGGTGGCGGATTCGGCAATGGCGGAAATGCGTTGGGAAACGCGGGCGGAAGACATGGCGGGTCCGTTCTTCGCTTGCAGCTGGTGAGCTGAATGGTGGATTTCGACGGAATCTACTCTATGCTGTTCACCGGATCGTTCGAGGTGGAACACGGATTTGTGACTGCGGTGCGGCGCGGATCCAGAAGCTGAAAACGATCCGAAACGAGGCTGGTTCGACGTAAGCGCAGTTGTTGCGTAGACTGGTTCTCCGGTGTTGAAAACACGGATGATGGCGTGCGCCCCAGATGGCCTTGGGGAAAAGTGCGGCCTCCATCGGTTTTCGATCCATAGGGTAGTGGCGCAATTGGTAGCGCAGCGGTCTCCAAAACCGCAGGTTGCAGGTTCGAGTCCTGTCTGCCCTGCGCAGGCTGTTCCGGCGAAAAGCCGGAGCAAGCGCAGCAAACAAAGGTTCAGTTCAGAGCCGGGTAATCCGACTTGCGAGGATGAGTGAGGAACAGGTGACCGAAACAGCTGCAAGCAGCTCCAAGGGCCGCCCAGCCAAGAAGGCCGCCAAGGCCGGCTTCTTCGCTCGCATCGCACTCTTCGTCCGCCAGGTCATTGGCGAACTGAAGAAGGTCGTCGCCCCCACCCGCAAGGAACTGATCAACTACACGCTCGTGGTGCTCGTATTCGTAGTCATCATGATGGTGGTCGTCACTCTGCTGGACCTGGCGTTCGGCACCGCGGTGAGCTGGGTCTTCAGCGGTACAGGCGCCACGGACCGCTAAGGCGATCGGTCCGCAGACTGCGTGGACTCCGGCCGGATTCGGCAAGGAGTTACGGGGTGTGCGGAATTGAGCCATTTAAATAGGCAATTAGGCAATGAGGAAGCAGGAGACCAAGTGTCTGAGCAGGAGCTCGAGGTAACTGAGACTGAGCTGGATGAAACCCAGAACCCCGCGGCTGAGTCCGCTGAGGGCTCCGAGGTTGAGTCTGCTGCGCCCGATTCCGAAGGCGACGCCGATTTTGAAGACGACGCTGACGCTTCCGAAGACGACGAGACCGACGCCGATGAGGCCGACGACGTGACCGGAGAGGACGCCGGGGAAGGCGCCGAAGGGGCCGACGTCCTGGCCGCTGCTGCCGCCCAGGCCACCGACCCGGCCGAAGAGTTCAAGTCCAAGCTGCGCCGCCAGGAGGGTGACTGGTACGTCATCCACTCCTACGCCGGCTACGAGAACCGCGTCAAGGCCAACCTTGAGACCCGCATCCAGACCCTGGACATGGAAGATTACATCTTCGAAATCCAGGTTCCCATGGAAGAAGTCGTTGAGATCAAGAACGCTCAGCGCAAGGTCATCAACCGCGTCCGAATCCCCGGCTACGTGCTGGTCCGCATGGACCTGACCGACGCCTCGTGGGGCGCCGTCCGCCACACCCCGGGTGTCACCGGCTTCGTGGGCAACGCCCACAACCCCGTGCCGCTGCGCCTCGATGAGGTCTTCTCCATGCTCGCCCCGGTCTTCGAAGAGGAGCAGGCGGAGAAGGGCAAGCCCGCCAAGCAGGCTGCCGCCCCGGTCAACGTCGACTTCGAGGTCGGCGAGTCGGTCATCGTCAAGGAAGGCCCGTTCGAGACCCTTCCCGCCACGATCTCCGAGATCAAGGTGGATTCCCAGACCCTCGTGGTGCTGGTCTCCATCTTCGAACGCGAGACCCCGGTCACGCTGGCCTTCAACCAGGTCACCAAGATCTAGCTGATCACCATAGATTTCGTTCCGGAACGGCCCGCTTAGCAGTTTCGGAACGGCCGACCGCCTCGCCATGGCGGTCAACCACCTGAGGCACGCTCCTGTGTCCCAGGACGCATTTGAGAGAAGGACCCTACATTGGCTCCCAAGAAGAAGGTCACCGGCCTCATCAAGCTGCAGATCCAGGCAGGTGCCGCTAACCCGGCCCCGCCGATCGGTCCTGCGCTTGGCCAGCACGGTGTCAACATCATGGAATTCTGCAAGGCGTACAACGCTGCGACGGAAGCCCAGCGCGGCAACGTTATTCCTGTTGAAATCACCGTGTACGAAGACCGTTCGTTCACGTTCATCACCAAGACCCCGCCGGCTGCAGAGCTCATCAAGAAGGCTGCAGGCGTCGCCAAGGGTTCGGCTACTCCGCACACCGTCAAGGTTGCCAAGCTGACCCAGGCCCAGGTCAACGAGATCGCCTCCACCAAGATGGAAGACCTCAACGCCACCAGCCTCGAAGGCGCAGCGAAGATCATCGCCGGCACCGCCCGCTCCATGGGCATCACCGTCGAGGGTTAATTCCCCACCGCTGATGCGGCGCCGGATCCGGGAAACCGGGAACGACGCCGGGCAGCACCGCCGGGAAACCGGCACCACTGAAAAATTGAAATGCCGCAAGTTCCGTACGGATAAAACCGCCGGACCAGCGGCTGTGGCAGGGCCCAGCGCGGTCCGCAGACCACAACTGCACAAGGAGAAATAAGCAGCATGGCAAAGCGCAGCAAAGCATATGAGGCAGCCGCCGCCAAGATCGACGCGGAGAAGTTCTACGCGCCGTTCGAGGCAGTAACGCTCGCCAAGGACACCAACCCGTCCAAGTTCGACGCCACCGTTGAGGTTGCCTTCCGCCTGGGCGTTGACCCCCGCAAGGCCGACCAGATGGTCCGCGGCACGGTCAACCTGCCCCACGGCACCGGTAAGACCGCCCGCGTTCTGGTGTTCGCCACGGGCGAGAAGGCCGAAGCAGCAATCGCTGCCGGCGCCGACTTCGTTGGTTCCGACGACCTGATCGAAAAGATCGCCGGCGGCTGGACCGACTTCGACGCAGCCGTAGCCACCCCTGACCTCATGGGCAAGGTTGGCCGCCTCGGTAAGGTACTGGGCCCGCGTAACCTGATGCCGAACCCGAAGACCGGCACCGTCACCCCCGATGTCACCAAGGCTGTCAACGACATCAAGGGCGGCAAGATCGACTTCCGCGTGGACAAGCACTCCAACCTGCACTTCATCATCGGCAAGGTTTCCTTCGACGCCGTCAAACTGGCCGAGAACTACGCCGCCGCCCTCGAAGAGGTGCTCCGCCTGAAGCCGTCCGCTTCCAAGGGCCGCTACATCCAGAAGGCAACGGTTGCCACCACGTTCGGTCCGGGCATCTCCGTTGACCCCAACGTCACCAAGGTTCTCATCGAGGCTTAAGCTTCCTGAACCCACGGCCGGATATCCGGCCGGCACAAAAGGACCGCCCGGCATTTGCCGGGCGGTCCTTTTGCGTTAGCGCCTGCTCTGGCGGCAGTCCGCTGACAAGCCAGGGCACTCTGTCGGACGCAGGAGGTTGCAGTTAGGCTGATCCGGTGACGACGCCCTCCTACCGGATCGAGCCGCTGTTCCTGCCTGCGTCCCTTGACGCTGCCGACGCCATGGACTTCCTCGAGTTCAGCCGCCTCAGCGACGACCTTGTGCTGGAGACCTGGGGCAACCTGGACCGGGCAGCGCCCCGCAGGGCCCGGCTGGAGGGGTGGCGGGACGACGACTACGCGAAGCTGCGGCTCATCTTCGTGCGGCTGGACGGCCGCATGGTGGCGAGGTCCTGGATAAGGCTTACGCAAAAGGAAAACCTCCAGGATGCGTTTGTCCGGGTGGATGTCCTCAATGAGTTCAGCGGCCGCGGCATCGGCCAGGCCCTCCTCCGGCATGCGGAGGCACTGGCGGCGGAGGACGGCCGCAGCACCCTGCAGAGTTTCACCGAGCACGCGCCCGGGTTCGACCCGGACGGTGAGGGGGTGCTGAAGCCCGGAACGGGCACGGGCGGGGTCCCGGCCGCGGCACGCGGCGTACGGTTCGCCCTGGCGGCCGGTTACACCCTCGAACAGGTGACGCGTTTCAGCGCACTGGACATGCCGCCGTCGGACGGTGTCCTGGACGCGCTGGAAGGCGAGGCAGCCGGCGTCGCCGGGGACGGGTACCAGATCCTCGGCTGGACGGACCGCTGCCCGGACGAGTACGTGGAGCAGATGGCAGTGCTCATGTCGCGGATGAGCACGGATACCCCGGCCGGCGCGCTGCACTACGACGCCGAGGTCTGGGACGCCCGGCGTGTCCGGCACGTCGAGGACGAGTGGAAACGGACAGGCCTGGAGTCGCTGGTGGCAGTCGCCCGGCACAAGGTGAGCGGCGAGTTGGCCGCCTATTCCGTGCTGCAGCACTCGGGCGAAAAACCGTGGCTGGCCGAACAGGACGACACCCTGGTGGCCAAAACGCACCGCGGGCACCGGCTGGGGATGCTGGTGAAGGTGTTCAACCTTCGCCGCCTGCAGCAGGAGCATCCCGAAGTCGAGCGGGTCCTGACCTTCAACGCCGCCGAGAATGACCACATGCTGGCCATCAACCTTGCCCTGGGATTCCGTCCGGCAGGGTACGACGGTGAGTGGCAGCGCCAGCGCTAACCGGCATATGCTGGCGACGGATACACCGGGACTCAATCCCGCAGCCTTGCAGGCGAGCGGCGGAAACGGCTGGGGATGATGGCAATAAACGTGCGGATCGAGCGGCTGTATATTCCGGACTCCGTGGACGCTGCCGACGCAGCGGATTTCCTCGCCGCGGTGGAGGTGGGACGCAAGGTCCGGATGGATACCTGGGGCAGTGACGACCTCGCCTACACGCCGATGGAAAAGCTCCTTGAACTGGACGACCCCTACGAGCGCCAGGTGATCCTCGTGGCAAAGGTCGAGGACGAAATCGTGGGCACCGTGGACATCGCGCTTCCCCTCGCCGACAACCTGGACCTTGCCGAATTCACGCTGGACATCCTCCCCGAATACCAGCGCCAGGGCGTGGGCCGGCAGCTGCTCGAGGCCGCGGAGCACTTCGCCCGGAACGAGGGCCGCACCATGATCCTGGTGGATACCAACCATCCCGGGGCTTCCCTGCACGAATTCGCGCCAGAGCAGCTGGTGCCCGGGTCGGGGCAGGGCTACGTGCCGCTGGGCAGCCGCGAGGTGGATTTTGCCCAGCGCACCGGCTACACGCTGCAGCACATTGAGCAGTTCAGCTCGTGCGCATTGCCGCTGGACAGCAAGCTGGTGGCGGAGCTCGAGGCGGAGGCCCAGGAAGCCAACAACGGCCGCTACCGGCTGCACCACTGGACCGACCGCTGCCCGGAGCGCTGGCTGGAATCGGTGGCCGCCCTCGAAAACCAGGCCGGCGGTGACGCCGGACCGGTTGAGGGGACCGATGACATAGTTTTCGACGCGCGGATCCTGCGGGAAGCCGAGGAAGTGACCATCAGTCAGGGACGGCGGACGGTGGTGACCGCCGTCGAACATATCGCCACGGAGACGCTCGTGGGGCTCACCACCATCAGCGTCCTGGCACAGCGGCAGGACGTGGTCTTCCAGGACGACACCGTGGTGCTGCAGGCGCACCGCGGCAACAAGCTTGGCCTGCTCATCAAGGTGGCCAACATGGAGCGCCTCACAGAGCAGTTCCCCGCTGCTCGGGTGATCTACACCTGGAACGCACCGGAAAACCGGTACCTGCTCACGGTCAACCACCAGCTGGGGTTCACGACGGCGGGAGTCACCGGGATCTGGCAGAAGGAACTGCCGGACCTGGGACCGAGCCGGAGCTAGGGGCCGGCAGGATTTAGCACCCCCGGCGGGCCAGCCCCCGGACGAGCCGGGCCGATTTGGTTATCCCCTGAGCCGTCCCGTAAGCTTGAACTACCAAAGACCGTCGGTTGTTGGATTCCCACTCTTTCGAGCTCAGCTCAACTCTGCAGTTGTGTGCGGAAGAGCCAGTGGGTTTCCGGACGAAGGACCCTGAACATAGGGCGGCCGGCGCAGGTGAACGAAGCAAAGTTCCGCTGTTTGAACAGCGTTGAGCCAAGCCCCGTGCATCTGCGCGGGGCGTTTTTAGTTTTAGCTCACCTGAGCGGGGACCCGGAAAACCGGCACTATCCCCGGAAGGAGGGTTATGGCAACGCCTACCAAGGTTTCAGCAGTAGCTGAGATCACTAACGATTTCAAGGAATCGAACGCCGCTGTCCTGACCGAATACCGTGGGCTCACCGTTGCACAGCTCAAGCAGCTGCGTGTTTCTCTCGGCCAGGACACCAAGTTCGCGGTCGTCAAGAACACCCTGACCGCCATTGCAGCCAAGGAAGCTGGTGTCGAAGCATTCGACGGCCAGCTCGCCGGCCCCACTGCAATCGCGTTCATCAAGGGTGACGCAGTTGCAGCTGCCAAGAGCCTGACGGATTTTGCCAAGGCCAACAAGCAGCTGGTCATCAAGACCGGTTACTTCGAGGGCAAGGCACTGAACGCCAGCGAAGTTGCTGCCCTGGCAGCACTCGAGTCCCGCGAGCTGCAGCTCGCCAAGGTTGCAGGCGTCCTCAAGGCCCCTGCCGCCGCTGCTGCACGCATCATCGACGCACTGCGCCTCAAGCTTGAAGAAGAGAACGGTGCTCCGGCTGAAGCCGCAGCTCCCGCCGCTGAAGAAGCTCCGGCCGCAGAAGCAGCAGAGGCTCCGGCCGAAGCCGCTGCCGAAGAGAACTAACTCTCTCCCAAAAAGACTCCGGTGGAACGGACGGCATTCAGCCCCCGGCCACCTTTATAGGAAGGACGCCAACCATGGCGAAGCTCAGCAACGAAGAGCTCATTGAAGCTTTCAAGGAACTGACCATCATCGAGCTCTCCGAGTTCGTCAAGCTCTTCGAAGAGACCTTCGAAGTTACCGCAGCTGCTGTTGCTGTTGCCGGCCCCGCCGGTGGCGCTGCTGCTGAGGAAGCTGAAGAGAAGACTGACTTCGACGTCATCCTCGAAGCTGCTGGCGACAAGAAGATCGCAGTGATCAAGGAAGTTCGCGCCATCACCTCCCTCGGCCTCAAGGAAGCCAAGGACCTGGTTGACAGCGCTCCCAAGGCTGTTCTCGAAGGCGCCACCAAGGAAGCTGCCGAGAAGGCAAAGGCTCAGCTCGAAGAAGCTGGCGCCACCGTTACCCTCAAGTAACACTGCATTTCCAGGAATCCCCGTCCACTCCGGTGGGCGGGGATTCCTGCGTTTAACAGCAACCCCGTCAAAAAGCAACGCGGGGTCACTTAGCGCCCAATCCAAGGGCCGAATTGGGGGCGATGTGTCCCCCCGGGGGGTTTTGTGGGCGGGGTGTTTGGGCGGCGGGGGGGCGT